>JANXDU010000020.1 GCA_025059195.1 Candidatus Bathyarchaeota archaeon | reverse complement strand
TCAACTAATCAAAGAAACGGGGATCCGCATAGGAGAAGCCGTTAAAATAAGGTGGATCGACTTCGACCCCGAACAACACACCATAAGGGTTCAAGCTGAGAAAAACAGCAAACCACGCATATTCCACATCTCAACAAAACTCATAAACATGTTAAACATGCTTCCCAAAAAGTCAGACAGAATCTTCCCAAACAACCCGAGAAGCCTAATATCATGGTTCAGAGCTGCAAGGAAACGCATAGCCCACAAGCTTGGAAACCCACGGCTCACAGAAATCCATTTCCACACCATACGCCACTGGCGGGCTACAATGCTCTACCACCAAACAAAGGACATTTTATACGTCAAAGAATTTCTAGGCCACAAAAGCCTAGACTCAACATTAACCTACATCAACATCGAAAACGCCATATTTGGAAGCGGAGACAACAACGAATTCCACGTAAAAGTGACAAACAACCCTGAAGAAATCAAAAACCTACTAGAAGCCGGCTTTGAATACGTGTTGGAAAAAGATGGCCTACTATACTTCAGAAAACGTAAATAGACAACAAACCAACAAAAAGTTGAGGGTTGACTGAAAACTTTGAGGGTTATAGCCGACTTACATATTCATGGACGCTATAGTCGGGCGACAAGCCAAAGCATGCGCATAGGAGAAATCGCCCGCTTCGCCAAAGTTAAAGGCTTAAACCTTGTCGGTACGGGGGATTTCACCCATCCAAAATGGCTGAAAGAACTGCAAGAAACATTGGCGCAAGACGAGAACTCTGGACTTTACAAAGTCGCTAGCAACCCCGAGGCTCCTGTACACTTTATGATAACAACCGAGGTTAGCACCGTTTTCACCTTTAAAGAAGAAGCCAAGAAAATTCACCACGTGATTTTAACGCCAAGTATAGAAACAGCCGTTCAAATTAACGAACGTTTGGCTAAATACGGAGACCTAACAGTTGACGGTAGGCCAACCCTAGATATGAGCGCTCCCCAACTTGTTGAGGAGGTTATGGAAGTTTCCAAAGAGAACATGGTTTTCCCAGCCCACGCTTGGACCCCATGGTTCAGCATTTTCGGCGCTTTCAGCGGCTTTGACAGCGTTGAAGACTGTTACCAAGACATGACAAAACACATCCACGCCATCGAAACCGGACTTTCCTCAGATCCGCCTATGAACTGGCGGCTAAGCAAACTGGACAAGTTCACGTTGGTTTCAAACAGCGACAGCCACAGCTACTGGCCATGGCGCATGGGAAGAGAAGCCAACGTCTTCGAACTCAAAAGGTTAAGCTACAGAGAGGTTGTGGACGCCATCCGAACCAAAGATAAAGCTCGGTTCAAATTCACCATTGAAACAGACCCAGCCTACGGAAAATATCATTGGACAGGCCACAGAAACTGCCGCGTTTCGCTTTCACCAAAAGAAGCCATAAAACTAGGCAATGTTTGCCCAGTTTGCCGCAAAAAACTCACAAAGGGTGTTGAACAACGTGTCGAAGAACTTGCAGACCGCCCAGCTGGCTATGTTCCAGAAAACACGATAGGCTACATGCACCTGCTACCGTTATCTGAAATCATTGCAGCAACCCTAGGCGTGGATTCCCCATCAACACAGCAAGTCTGGAACATATACGACAAGCTTGTGGAAAAATTCGGCGACGAATACACAGTGCTTATCGACGCTCCAAGCCAAACGCTGAAAGAAACAGTAGACCAAAGAATCGCGGAAGCAATAATAAAGGTTAGAGAAGGAAAAATAAGGGTCATACCCGGCTACGACGGGGTTTACGGACAACCCATAATCTTCGAAGAAAACAAAAAAGCCTTTCAAGAAAAAGTTCAACAATTAAACCTCACAGACTTCATGTAAACATCATGAATATACGTTCTCTACCTGTATGTGTGTTGCACACGCACACGACAAAGTTTATTAAGTCGCAATATGCACGATATCGCGTGAGGCTGCCATGACCACTTTAACCCAACAAACACTCAAGGAAAATGAAAAAATCGTTAAAATAATTGACCGAGTTTTGAAGCAAATTTTTGGAAATGAAGCAACACGCCTAATTTACCGCTACTTGGAGACGCGGTATGCAGTGAAACGAGACGAGATAGCCGACAAAATTGATTTATTCGCCAAAGGGCTTGAAGAGTTTCTGAGAACAGGGGCTTACGTCATTGAACGGAAAATTCTGGATGACATTTACTCAAGTTATGGGTTGCTTCGCAGGCTGGAACTGGAAAGAACCCGCGAGGAGGATTTTGCGAATCAGATAAAAATGCTATTACGGCGAGCCTAAAGCTGGCCGTTTTAGTTAAATCCTTCCTATCGGTAATTTTATTAGCATCTTTCTGTGATTAAATCCTTTCAAAGCGAAGTTTAACGTCTAGGAAGGGATTTATTGAAAGACTTGTTAATCAAGATTATAGAGGTGGCTATCCAAAGATTCGGCGCAGAATATGCGGAGGCCCGTGCCCAAAGACTTTTTAAAACAATGCTCACTGTTAAAGAGGAAAAGGTTGAAGCGGCAAAGGAAGGCATTGAAAACGGCGTCGCCCTAAGAGTTCTCGTTAACGGAGCATGGGGCTTCGCGTCTGTGGGCTTCTTCGACGCTGACATATTAATGGACGCCGTTTCCCACGCATGCAAGATGGCGAAAGCCGCCAGTTTAAAACTTAAAAACCCCATAAAACTTGCTGGAAGCAAAGCCATCGAGGATCATGTACCAGTTAAGCCCAAGCGGAACCCCTCTGAAGTGCCCGTTGAAACCAAGATTAAAACAACATTATCCATCGCAGAAAACGTTCTCGGATACGATAACCGCGTAAGAAGTTGCACAGTAGATTACTTAGACCTTGTTGGAACGAACTTTTTCATAAATAGCGAAGGAACACGCATAGAGCAGGACAAGCTCTACGTTTGGTTGAGGGTCTTAGCCACCGCAAAGGAAAAAGATATTTTTACATTCAGCCGAGAAGAGGTGGGCTCAACAGCGGGTTACGAGGTGTTTGACGTTGAAACACCAGAAGTTGTAGGTGAAAGGGTTGCCAAAAGAGCGGTGAACCAGTTAAGGGCGAAAACTCCAAAAGGTGGAACATTCCCGGCCATTCTCGGACCAAACGTGGTGGGTGTTTTCGTCCATGAAGCTTTTGGGCATTTAGCCGAGGCAGACTTGACGTTGTCGGGCTCTGTTCTTATGGACAAGCTCGGCAAAAAAGTGGCTTCAGAATCTGTCACTATTTATGATGACGGAACTGTTGAGGGAGCTTTTGGCTCCTTCAAATATGATGATGAAGGTGTTCCGACACAAAAAACGCTTTTAGTAAAGGATGGTTTCGTTGTCGGGCTCATGCACAACAAGGAGACGGCCAAAAAGTTTAACACACAGCCCACTGGAAACGCTCGAGCTGAAGACTTCCGCGTTGAGCCAATAATACGCATGCGCAACACGTTTATGGCTCCGCGAGACTATTCCTTCGAAGAGCTTGTTGAAGATATAAAGTTTGGGTATTACTTCAAAAGCTTCAGAGGAGGCCAAGCCAACTTAGATGGCACATTTCAGGTGGGCATTCAAGAGGGTTACGAAATAGTTAAGGGCGATATAGGCGAACCGATACGTAACGCTTCAATAAGTGGAAACACCCTTGAAACACTGCATAAAGTGGATGCTGTGGGAAAAGATTTTGAACTTTGGCCTGGAAGATGCGGCAAGGGCCAAACAGCCTTTGTCTGCGATGGTGGGCCCCACATAAGGGTTTTGGAGGTTCTTGTGGGTGGCGGCGCTTAAAGAGGAGGAAATAGTAAGCCTGGCCGAGTTTGCCGTCCAATACGCTTTAAAGAAGGGGGCGAATGAGGCGGAAGCCTTCGCCTATGAAGGCCTAACAACAACTGTTACCATTGAAAGAGGGCAGATCGCTAAAAGCTCTAGAATCATAGATAGGGGATTAGGCTTGAGAACCGTTGTTGGAAAGGCTATAGGCTTTTCTTACACTAACATCATAAAAGACAAGGCAGCTATTGAAGAAACAGTTTCAAAAGCATTGAAATCCGCCAAAGCCAGCAAGCCAGACAAAGACTGGCAAGGCTTTCCATCCAAGAAACCCTTCGCCAAAACCAAAAACACCTTTGACGAAACAATATGCGGGCTATCCCCAGAAGATTTGGTGAAAACCGCTTCTATAATGTTAGAGGCTTCTGAAAAAACAGATAGGAGAGTTTTTCCCGTAGAAGGTGGCGTCGGCGCCTCATACTTGTCAAGGTCTATAGTGAACTCTAATGGCATCAATGGTTTTGACGGGGGAACAGTCGTCGAATGTAGCCTAGCCACTGTCGCCCAAGAAAGCGGTGAAGTAACACCAGTATGCTTTGAATTCGAAGCTGAGAGGCTTTATAAGATAGACCCAGAATGGGTGGGCGCTGAAGCTGCGAGGCAAGCAGCCTCAGCCCTAAAAGCTAAGCGAGTGGAAACAAAGAGCATGCAAGTCATCTTCGCCCATTTCGCCATACAACAACTCCTATATTATACTTTAATGGATGCTGTTAAAGCGGATTACGTGCAAAGAGGGCGATCAGCCCTTCAAGGCAAAGTAGGCGAAAAAGTAGCTTCTGAAATCGTGACAATCCATGATGACGGACTCTTAGACGGAGGACTTCGCACATGGAAATTTGACGGGGAAGGAATTCCACAACAGAAGACAACAATAATAGAAAACGGGGTTTTACGGAGCTACCTTTATGACAATTACACGGCAAGGAAAGAGGATATGGAAAGCACTGGAAACGCCTTCAGAGCAGGCTATCTATCAACCCCTCACATTGAAGCCACAAACTTTCACATTATCGGAGGGAAAAAGTCGCCAGAAGAGTTAATCAGCGAAATCAAAGAAGGCCTCTTAGTCTATTCAGTGCAAGGCGCCCACAGCAGTAACCCAGCGAGCGGCGAGTTCTCAGTCGTGGCCACTCTGGCATGGAAAATCGAAAAGGGCAAAATTGCCCATGCAGTTAAAGGCGCCATGCTTGCCGGAAACATCTTCGCCACCTTAAAAAACATTTCAGCATTAGCCAACAACGAGCGAAAAATTGGCCCGCTAGTTACGCCATGGGTGCTTGTGGAAAAGATTAAAGTTGTTGGAAAATAAATACCTTAGGCGCTCAACCTCTAAAGAAGTGGTTAAAAATGGTGAAAATATATTTAAAAAGGCGTTTGCTGAAAGTTGGCACACTCCGTGTAGTGGTGCAATTTTTATCCTTCATATTTTTTAGCGCTAGCCTTTTTAATTTTAGTTCGCTTCCTTTGCTGTTGCCTGTCCTTTGGACTTGGGGCCTCAAGCAAAACGTTGTGGGCGATGCTTTTACGGCTATACAGGTCATGTCCAGCGGTTGGCAACAACCTGTCCAGACCTTCCCATGGCTTGCGATAGCCGCCTTCCTTATAGTGGGCATCTTGATTGGCAAGACGCTCTGCGGCTGGGTTTGCCCCTTCGGCTTCATTCAAGACTTAGTAGGATTTGTTAAAGCAAAAAAGATGGAAGTTTCACCGAAAACCCATGAGGATATGAGGCTTGTGAAGTATCTTGTTTTAGGCACTACGCTTTTTATCACCATAACCTTTTCTTTAGCCAAATTATTGAAAGCCCACAGGGGCTATGAAAGAGCCATGGGCATCTTTGCCTACGCGCCCTTTACCACCATAAGCCCCGCTGAAACGTTGTTCGCAACACTACCAAAAATGGTAAGGAACTTTTCAAATGCTATAGCTGAAAAGCCTGTTCTCGACGCCTTAGCCGGAGTTTTAGAGTTGCCTCCCCTTTTCTGGGTCCAACTATTCATATTGATGGGCGTGTTGGTTTTAGCCGCATACGTTCCAAGAGGGTGGTGTAGATACTTATGCCCTCATGGAGCCATAATGGCTGTTCTAAACAAGTTTAGCTTCATCGGCTTAAAAAGAGATCCCGTAAAGTGCGCCAAAGGCGAGTGCCGAGAATGTGTTAAGACTTGCCCCATGCAGGTGCGTATCCTAGAGCAACCATGGGAGAAGTTCAATGATCCAGAATGCATATACTGCCTAAAATGTGTTGACGCGTGCCCGAACAAGGCGATTAGGCTTAAATACCCATAAGTTACGCCCAAAGCGTCCGTGAATACTCGTTTAACACGCGTTCGTAAACGCTTTTTGTTTGCTGGCTTATTTTCGCCCAGTTAAACTTTTCCAAAACCACACGGTAGGCGTTTTCCCGAAGCCTATTAGCATAACCCTCGTCAAGAAGAACCCGTGTAACACCCCACGCTAAAGAGTCTATGTTGTCAGGGTAAACCTTAACGCCTGTTACGTCGTGCTCCACTATTTCAGATAGGCCTCCCGTGTCTGAAACTACAACTGGGCTTTTGGCGGCCATGGCTTCGAGGGCAACAATGCCAAACGGTTCGAAAAGCGACGGCACAACGGAAACATCAGCGCATTTTTGCAGGTTCCGCAAAGTTTCTTCATCCACGAAACCTGTAAACAAAACTTTGTGGGCTAAACCCATGCGTTTAACGTGTTCCCAGAGCGGTTCCTTCATGTAGCCGTTTCCGACAATAACGAATTTCGCGTTAACTTTTTCAAGGATTTTCGGAACGGCGTTTATCAAGACTTGGATGCCCTTCTCGTAGACAAGCCTTCCAACATAGAGAACGATTTTTTCCTCAGGCAGCGCAAACCGCTTCCTAAATTGGCTCAAATCCACCGTGCTTTTTTCATATTCCCCAGCATCAACACCATTAGGGATCATAACGACTTTATCCTCTGGAAGATTAAAAGCCCATTTAACATGTGAAACCATGTATTTGCTGCAGCATATAACCCTCCAAGCTTCATAGGTAAGCCATGCTTCTGTTTCATGGATCATCCTTTCGTAATCCGAGTGGAGACCGTTCCGCCGTCCAATTTCAGTGGAGTGAATTGTTGCCAAAAGGGGTCTTCTGAAAACATGCTTTAAGCCTATTCCAGCATTTGCCACAAGCCAGTCGTGGGCATGAAAAACGTCTACCCCGCCTAAGGTTTTATTGATCGCTGCTGCTTCCTTTTGCATGTTCATGTTCATCAAGTAAACCCAGCTTGCAAAGTCCGGCGAAGGATTTTTGTAAGAGTCTATTCGAAAAACTTCGACACCATCTATAACTTCGTGGTCTGGAGCCCCGGGAAAATCACATGTCACAACATAAACTTTCACGCCGTCTTTTGCAAGGTTTTTTGACAAATAATAAACGTGGGGCGAAATTCCGCCGATAATTCTCGGAGGAAACTCCCATGTCAACATCATAACCCTTAGTGGACCAACCATGCTTTAGGCCTCCTTAAGTCCTCGGTAAACTTTCAAAAGGCACTTAAACCAATTTTTAGCTTCAGGGTTTACAATTTTCACTTTGGCTTCTGGAACATTGTATATTCTGGCTACCTCACTTGCCATCCAATAAGATTTTACTAAAATGATGTTTGCCTCGTACATGCCGAGCCACTCTATGCTTTTTATAGCCATGTTAAATGGGAGGTTAACCCCGTGGGAGCGATGGTCCTCCAAACTTTCAACAGAATACACAAAAGGGATGCTCAACGCCTTTTTCAAAGTAACAGCCGCTGGTATAAAATGCCAGTCTTGCACGTCTATTAGGTCTACTTGTTCTCCGTTTTTATAGTATATGTTGGCAGCTGCTCTTTCAACCTCTTGATTTAGAGTTAAAACCCATGTGAGAACGCTGATGTGGATTTTAACGGGGTTGGTTACTCTGTAAACTTTTACTCCTTCTTCTTCAAACTCACCAGTTAAATAATCGTGGTAAGTAACTAAGAATGTTTCTACTTCGCTTTTAGCAAGTTGAAATGTAAGTTCCTTAACATAATTGGCGAGTTTTCCCACGACCCTTGGAGGATACTCCCAAGAAAAAATTATGACGCGCATTTGCACCGCCAACTACGTGAAGAGTGCGCAGACCTTGATTATCCCTCTTCCAGTTAAGTAATACCATTTTTTTCCTTGGCTGTCTGCAAAACTTTCAACATAGCCCTCGTAGCTATACCCATCCAGAATTCTTTCAACATCGGCCACGTCTAACTGCAGCACTTGAGCAAGTTCTTCACTTTTTCTGGCTAAGTCCGGAGCAGTGGCGCATAGATTATGCAGCGTTTGTAGGAGTTTTTCGGAGATTGGAAGCTCCTCTCGCATTGTTTCACCTTCCAAGCAAACACGCCGACAGCGTTTTCCCTATTAAAGGCTTATGTTTGCTTAAAAGTATTCTGCGCCTTCTTCGATAGAGTGGAGCATTTTCCTAAACCTTGCTTGCAGAACCTCGATTAAGGTTTTACGCAACTTCTGCCCCTTCAAGTTTGCAAGTCTGATCCGCTTTAGCTCTTCAGCCAAGGCTTCATCACGCAGCGAGTGTCTAGCCCAGTTCTCGAAATCTCCGCGGTTACAGTGGAACTCCAGTGATTTAAGCTCAACTTTTTTCAAGGCTTTCAACATGCCCTTAAGGCTCCAAGCCATAACACCAGTATAGTTTTTCTCCCCAACACCCCGGTAGAATAGGAAGGGCTCGTTGGCTGCTACCGTGGCCAGGCGAACACGGTTCTCGAAATCTAGTATGGCCGCTTGGGCTGTTACGTAGGCGTCTACTGGATTGTTGAAGGGGCTAAAATAGGAGTGCACTTCTCCAGGTGCTCCGCCCCCGGTGAACATGTAGTATAGGTGGTCGCTTGTTTGGAAGCACCGCCATACTCTTATGAAGTCTTCATCTTCTGTCTCTTTGACGATGGGTTTAAGTTTTTTAACCGAAGTGTAATAGGCCCATTGCATGGTGTTTCCAAGCCAGCAGCTTGTGTCCCGCTCCAAGTCAGCCCAAGAAACTGTTCCGCCAAGCTCCGGGACGTCAATATCGTCGACTGGCTCATGTCTTCTGACGACTTCAGAGGGGGTTGCCATGCGGAGATGTTCCCATTTCAAGATTTCTTTTGGCAAATGTTTTAGAAATTCGTGGATGCCCGTTTCCGGCCAGTGGTGTTCGCCGAAGGTTTCATAGTCTGGAAAAATGTTTATACATTGCCCAGGTGTTGCTGCCAGCCAGCTTGCATATTTGTCTGCTGTTAGGGGCCACTCGCTCCACCATCTGGCTGAAAACCTAAAGCCTATATCATCTGTTAGCTTATAGTTTCTTAGAAGGATTCTGATTTTCTCGCAGCCCTTGGGCTTGTACAGATAGTTGGGAGATTTTCCATGGAGTATTCGTTCAGTACCTTCTGTGAAAATTCCAGCAAAGCCCAGTTCTTCCGCTGTTTTAGCTATGGTGTTATTATAGATTAGCTCCGTGTTTTCGAAAACCTGCGGTACATAGCCCAGTAAGTCTTTCATTGCTTGCCGATGCATTTCCACTTGTTCAATGAATTCGTCTTTTTCAGGGTATAGACTTGCCAGAGAATGATAGTACGTTTGGTTTAGGAAATCCACGCAACCCGTTTCCGCAAGCTGTTTAAAAGATTCCAGAAGGTCTTTGTTGAACATTTCACACTGTTCAAGAAAGACCCCGGAAATGCTGAAGGAAAATTTGGCTTGTTTTTTCTCCCTTCTGTATTGGTCTATAAGGTTTAAGAGTATTTGGTTGGATGGAAAATAGCATTTTCTGGAAGCTCTTTCGAAAATTTCCCGGTCCAGGGCATGGTCAAAATAGTAGTCAAAAAGCTCCTTTTTCTTTAAGCGTTTGAAGGCTTCACTCCTCCAGAAATAGTCTTTTTTAAGGCGGTGGGGCTGGTGCACCTCAAACACGAAAACTATGTCTATCAAAGTCCTACCGCTCTTTGAAGAGTTCTAGTTTTAGGTTTGTTAATGTTTTATTTGTGGTTTGCTAAGGTTTAGATTTGATTCTGATTTTGAATTCATAACTTATTTATTTCTTACAATGGCTTCATTCTCTAAAACAAGGGTGAAGTATAGTGTCAATTGAAAAACTCAGTATAGAGAGTCACCATGAGTTGGAACAAATGATTGTCAACGAGATAAACCTCGTCGAGAAAGGGCTTACAGTGATCTGCAGCAATGTTCCAGTTAATGATAAAACCACGTTGGATATTTTGTGCCATGACAGCAACGGACAGCTTGTCATCATAGAGTTGAGCGTTCAAGAAGATGATGTTATGTTACTTCAGGGTCTGCAAAGCCTTGACTACGTTGACAAGTTCAAATCTTTCCTAAAAGCCACGTACAACAAACACAAGATTGATGACAAGGAGAAGCCGAGGCTGATATTGATTGCGCCGAGTTTCTCAGACGCTGTTAAGCGGGCTGTTGAAAGCATGAAGGGAATCCGCATAGACCTCTATGAGTGGGAGTACCTTAAACTCGGGGACCATAAGGGTCTCCGCCTCCAACCCATTTTTGCATTGAAGCACGCTGAGAAAGAGGAGAAACCACCGGAGAAAAAGCATGAGCCAAAAGCGCCAAAGAAGAAGGAAGCGCCAAAAAAGGAGCCCCCGCCTTCACCTTCGCCTCCGCCACCGCCAGCCCACGAAAGCAAGGAGATACCGAAAGCTGAGCAGCCGCCAAAACCAGAACCAGTGAAAGCTGAGCCTCCCAAAGAAGAGAAACCTCCACCACCGCCGCCGGCAGCTCCTCCAAGACCATTAATGGAAAAACCAAAGGAAGAGCCTAAAAGAAAGCTGAAGCTTTTCTAGGCCAAAACGGGAAGCCCTGCTGGTTGGCCTTTTAATTGCGTATAGGATTTTTTGTTTGGGAGTATCCTCCATCCCTTGTTGGCGGGTTGGGCACCTACGCAGAGTACATTACCCGAGAGTTTGTCGCTTTAGGCCACGACGTGACTGTTTTCACGCTTAATCCGGGAAACCTAAAAACAAGAGAAATCATTAAGGGCGTAGAGGTTCACAGGCCGTTAATCGCAAACGCCAGCAACGTTTTTCCCATGTTTGTTATTGACGATTTGAAGAAGTGGGGCACAAACATACGCTTGTTCAACGACATCTTCATCTACAACATTTTAAGCGCCACAAAATTCGTCAACAGCATGTTGAAGAAGGAAGGCTGCATCTACGATGTGGTCTGCGTTCATGACTGGTTAAGCAGCATAGCTGGAATCATAATCAAGAATGAGACAAAGGTTCCCGTTGTTTTCCATGTGCACAGTACCGAATGGGGACGAAGTGGAGGACAAGGCTCTGAGGTTGTTTCCCACCTTGAGTCGGCTATGGCGCAGACAGCAGATAGAATAATAACAGTGAGCCACGCCATGCAAGAAGACTTAATCCGCCACGGCTGGCCAAAAACAAAAATCAGCGTTGTCTGGAACGGTGTGGACCCGGAACGCTATAACCCCAAAAAATGCAAGCCTGACGATGTCGAGGCAATCCGAAACCGTTACGGCATAAAGCCAGATGAGAAAATGATTCTTTTTCTTGGAAGGTTGACATGGGTTAAAGGCGTAATTAACCTCGTTCAAGCTATGCCTATGGTTTTGGAGGAGTATCCCCATGTTAAACTTGTCATTTTAGGTAAGGGCGAACAGCAAAACGACATAATTGAGACCGCGGCCAGGCTTGGCATAAGTAATCATGTATGTTGTCGTTTCGACTTTGTACCAGAAAAGGAGCGCATTCTACATTACGCGGCGGCTGATGTCTGCGTTTTTCCATCCACCTACGAACCTTTTGGCATAGTCAGCCTCGAGGCGATGGCCATGGAGAAACCGCTCGTTGTCGGCGCTCAAGGAGTTGTGGGCTTCAGAGAGCAAGTTGTGCCCTTTGGCCCAGACCAGAATGGCATTCATGTCAACGGCGGAAACCCCGCCGACATCGCATGGGGCATAAAAGAAGTCTTATGCGATCCAGAGAGGGCCAAAAAATGGGGTGAAAACGGTAGGAAAAGAGTTTTACAGTATTTTACGTGGCGAAAAGCCACTGAACAGACCCTGCAGATTTATGAGGCTTTGCAGCATAAAACGGAGCACGAAGACATAAAAGTTATCGACTTGTTGGAAAAGATAACACAAAAATAAAAGGAAAAATAAAAAGGCGTTTAGGGCTTACGGGAAGCAGCCTTTTCAAGGGCCACTACGCCTGGAAGCTTTTTACCCATCAAAAACTCTATCAGGGCTCCACCAGCTGTGCTTACATAGGATATTTTGTTGGATAAGCCTAACTCTTGGAGAGCGGCGATTGTATGGCCTCCGCCAGCCAATGAGAAGGCCTTTGAGTTGGCGATTTCTTCAAAAATCCTTTTTGTTCCAAATATGAACTCTTTGTTTTCGAAAACACCCATAGGCCCGCTTACAACTATTGACTTTGCACTGCGAATTATCTTTGCATAATTCTCAACAGTTTTTGCTCCGATGTCGAATATTGGATAGTCCACTGGCAGTTTTTCAACTGGAACCTCTTTGCGTTTCTTTTCTAATTCCACAGCCACGTCTGCTGGAACCTTAATCTTGTCAGGATGTTTCTGCATGAGTTCCTTTATGCCCGGAACGAGGCCCATCAGCTTTTTATCTTCTAAAAACTTCATGTTGGGCTTGCCTAGGTCGTATCCTTTCGCAACCATAAAAACGTGCCCAACAACACCGCCTGTCAACACATAGTCTGCTATCTTATTGTCTAACACATATTTTGAGATTTCAAGGGAGTCGTCTGCCTTTGCGCCGCCGAGCACGTAGACACATGGTTTTTCGGGGTTTTCAAGCACACGGCTCAAGGATTTTAGTTCGCATTCCATTACGCGGCCGGCTACGCTTGGCAGCACTGCTGTGAAGCCAACAATGGACGCGTGGGCTCTGTGGGCTGCAGCGAAAGCATCGTTTACAAATATGTTGGCTAATGGAGCCAACGTCTGGACAAGCTCTGACTTTGCGTGCTCTTCTGGGGTTCCCTCCTTCGTTTCTCCTGCAAAGTTGCGAACATTATCTAAAACGAGGATTTCGCCGCTTTTCAGCTCTTTAATGGCTTTTTTCGCCTTCTCTCCGAAAACGTCGTCCACAAACTTTACTGGTTTACCGAGAACCTGGCCCAGAATTTCCGCATGCTGTTTTAGCGGTATAAAGTCCGGGTCGCCTTTTCTGCCCTGGTGGGCAAGCACAACTACTTTTGCGCCTTTTTCAGCTAACTCTCTAATGGTTGTTTCACCGTGCGCCCTAATCCTTGTGTCGTCCAAAACCTTCTTTGTCTCCGGATCCACTGGGGAGTTGAAGTCAACTCTTATAAGGACAACTTTGTTTTTCAAGTCTACGTCGTTTAAAGTCAGGAATTTAACCATACGCTTCTCCCTCTTCCTTTGAACAGAAAAATAGGGGTTGATTTGTTTTTAAGTTTTATATTGCCCTCTGCTAGAGACCAGCTTTCTTTCCAATGAGCTCGATGAGTTCAACCATTCTGCAGGAGAAGCCCCATTCGTTGTCGTACCATGCCAACACCTTGACCAAGTTTCCGCCCACAACCATTGTGGATAAACCGTCAACAACGGCGGAATATGATGTGTGGTTTACGTCACTTGAAACAATGGGCTCTTCAGTGTAGGCCAGAATGCCCTTCAAAGGTCCCTCAGCTGCTTTCTTGAAGGCTTCATTAACCTCTTCTTTTGTAACGTTTTTCTCTAAAACTACAGTTAGGTCAGTTATTGAAACATTTGGAACGGGGACTCTTAGGGCTAAGCCGTCAAGCTTTCCTTTAAGCTCTGTTAAGACAAGGCCAGCAGCACGGGCAGCCCCTGTAGTTGTCGGGATAATGTTTAATGCAGCGGCTCTCGCCCTACGGAGGTCTCTGTGCACCAAGTCGTGAACTCGTTGGTCGTTGGTGTAAGCGTGAGCTGTTGTCATAAGCCCAGCTTTTATACCGAAGTTTTCATGCAGCACCTTGGCTACAGGGGCCACACAGTTGGTTGTGCACGAGGCGTTCGATATTATATGATGGTTGTTGTGGTCGTATTTGTCATGGTTTACACCAAGCACAATTGTTATGTCAGGGTTTTCAGCGGGGGCGGAAATCAAAACCTTCTTGGCTCCAGCTTGAAGATGTTTTGATGCGTTCGCTCTATCAGTGAATAAGCCCGTGGATTCCACAGCCAAGTAAACGTCCAAGTCTTTCCACGGCAGCAAAGCCGGATCCTTCTGTGTAAGCACTTTCAACTCTTTGCCATTAACTATCATGCTGTTTTCTTTGACTTGAACCTCACCAGGGAATGGTCCATGGACTGAGTCGTATTTCAAGAGGTGTGCTAGGGTTTTGGCGTCTGTAACATCGTTCACAGCTACAAAGTCTATTTTGGCTTTTCTCTCGATGGCTGCTCTGTATAGAAGGCGTCCAATTCTTCCAAAACCGTTTATGGCTACCCTTATTGGCATTTAAATCACCATTTCACGTTAAATTTCGGATATTTAATGGAACATGCTCTCTTAATTAATTTTCCGACGGAAAATAAAAGGGAAATAATGGGATTTTAGCGAAGTTTCATTAAAACCATTTCAGCAGCCAAAACAAGAGGCTCCCAAGTCTCGTTCAGCGGCGGCGCATAGGCCGTATCAGCTTTAGCTAGCTCCCTCACAGTCATCTGTTTCTGTATTGCGAAAGATGCGGCGTTTATGCGCTGGGTTACCTCCTCCCCGCCTATTACTTGAGCGCCAATTATACGCTGCGACTCCTTTTCAACCACAAGCTTAACCCTTATAGGCAAAGCGCCTGGGTAATATTCCGCCTTCGTCTTTGAGGAAACTGTTCCAGTGATTGTTTCTATTCCAGCCCTTTTAGCCGCAGCCTCCGTTAAGCCCGTTACACCTATCTGCATGTCGTATAACTCTGTAACTGCGGAGCCTACAACGCCAGTGAACACCGCGTAGCCTCCAGCCGCGTTTATTCCGGCCACTTTTCCTTGTCTTACAGCTACTGTTCCAAGCTGTTGGACCACTGGCCTTTGGGTTACTATGTGGATGGATTCTGCACAGTCGCCCACCGCGTAGACGTCTTTAACGTTTGTCTCCATTCTCGGATTTGTTTTGATAAGTTTTGTTTCGCCTAAGGCTACGCCAGCGTCGACAGCGAGTTGAGTGTTTGCTCTGACGCCAAAAGCGCTGATAAAAAGATCTGCGTTTATCTGTTCGCCTCCAGCCACTATGCCAGTGACTTTATCTACGCCGAGAAACTCTTCCACAGGCTTGTTTGTCAAGATTCTTATGCCTTTCTGTTCCAGCATTTCTTGAACCATTTTGGCCATGTCTGCGTCAAGCATAGCCGGCAGAACTTGAGGCAGCATTTCCACCACAGTCACTTTCAAGCCTCTCTCCTGAAGAGCGACGGCTGTTTCCAAACCTATGAGGCCGGCGCCCATGACAACTGCTGTTTTTGCGCCTTCTCTGATGGCTTGATCTATCCTCTGTCCATCCTCAATTGTTCTAAGGGGGAGAATTCCCTTTTTTTCTCTTCCCTTTATTGGTGGTGTGAAGGCGCTTGCGCCTGTAGCGATTATTAGGCTGTCGTATGGAATTTCCTCTATATTTCCGTTTTTAGCAACCAAAACAGTCTTTTTGCTCACGTCTATCTTTGTGACTTTTGTCTCTGTTTTTAGGTTTAGTTTCATCATCTGGAAGTAGCTTGGCGAGAAGACTATGAGGTTGCTGAAGCTTGGAATGCGTCCGCCTATGACAAAGGGTAATCCACAACGGGAATATCCGGCATATTTCTCGTCAGTTATTAGAGTTATTTCGGCTGTGCGGTCTGTTTTCCTAGCCGCCGAGGCAGCGTCAACACCAGCCGCGTGTGCCCCGATTATTACTATGCGCCTAGGCAAGGGCTACTTCCCTTCTTTAATTAGGCTCTTATGCCATTCAACAGCCGCATTAAAATCCATGAGATTTTTTAGCTCCGCTTGCAAGTTTGAAGGTTTTATAACAAGGAGCCAGCCCTTTCCAAATGGGTCCTCGTTTAAAAGCTCAGGTCTCGACTGAACTTCAGTGTTTACCTCTTCTATTGTTCCGCTTATAGGCGCCACTAGGTCGGATACGGCTTTTACAGATTCAACAGTGCCATAAGGCTCGTTTTGTTTTGTGGTGGTTCCGGGGCTCGGTAGCTCCGCGTAAACAATTTCCCTAAGCTGTTTTTGAGCGTAGTCTGTTATACCAACACGCACCTTGTCGCCCTCAATTTTCACCCACTCAAAATCCTTTGAATAGTAAAGGCCTTCTGGAACCTCATATCCATCAATTTTGACCACGTTACTCCACCTCACGTGTAGTTGATAATCTTTAAGCTTTAAACGTTTAAAATTAACTGTTGTTTTCATCGTCTT
>JANXDU010000023.1 GCA_025059195.1 Candidatus Bathyarchaeota archaeon | reverse complement strand
GCTACGGGGGACTTTTATAACATGTCCAATGTTTGGCAACACCGTTGGAGCCAACTAAGGAGCCAATCGCTTAACAGAGGTTTCGGAATAATGTTTCCAGACAACTCCAATTTTAGGCTTTATTACTTCGATTCAATGGCTAGCGGCAAGACAGGATGCCTAAGCGTTTCTGTCTCCAGCAGATCCATCGAGTTTTCTCCAGTAAAACGTTTCCAAGTTTCGGGTTTCACTTCTAGTTTAGATATTTGTTGGTATGGCGCCGTGGTTACTTTCGACAACACTACACCCGTATATCAAACGGTCAATAATGTTCCAACTGGTTTGTGGATCCTTGTAGAGTATCCGCCTGTTATAGCAGTTGTTGCTGAAGGATGATTTTGAATTTGGATTTCAAGTTCATACAAGTTAAATAAGCAATCACCAAAATTCCTAAACTAGCATGGAAGGTGCGCTTATGAACACCAAAACCTTGTTGAAGTCTAGGAGGGGTATATCTCCAATCCTTGCTACACTCCTGTTAATTGTTATAGCTGTGGCAGCCATCGTTGTAACCTACGCTTGGATAATGACATATATGAGCAGCGCTGGACAACAGGCAGGTGTGCAACTTGTCCTCGATACGGTAAGCTGGCCTAACAGCACCACTATAAAGCTTTACGTAAGAAACGTGGGAACATCAAACGCTATAATCGATGCGGTGTACATAGGCACATCAGCGGCAAACCTTGTCCCTGCAAATCACAACGGGAGAAACAAGGCCGTCCCTGCAGAGGGGGCTGACGCGTTGGAAATCACAATAGATTATACGTGGACAAGTGGGACAACTTATTACTTTAAAGTGGTTCCCAAAACTGGGGCGCCCCTTGAATTCAGCAGAAAAGCTCCATAATTTCCAAAAACAACATTTAAACTGCTAACCAATTTCTGTCATTGGCACCACATATTTTTAAGTTTCAATAACTGAACTTATTAGTTGCATAAGTGTTATCGTAGAAGATAATGGCGGTAAAAACAATGCAAGCGTTCCTTGAAGCAGTAAGAGTTGGCTCGGCACTTTTTTCCTTCCTTTACGCTTCTTGGAGTGATTACAAAACCCGCGAGGTTAGCAACAGCGTCTGGATTCTTTTCGCCCCGCCAGCCTTCGCTTTAACCTTCTCTGAACTTTTACTTTTCAATTTATCTGCCTTACCCTTTTTCGGTCTATGTTTCGGATTGACCGCCGCCTTTGCCATAATCCTTTTCTACGCCGGCGGTTTCGGCGGCGCAGACGCGAAGGCTTTGATGTGTCTAGCTTTAGCTTTGCCCTTTCACCCGCAAGAACTTTTTTCGACACCGTTATCCGGAGAAATTTCACCTTTCATGCAGAGATTCTTCCCTCTGACGGTTTTCAGCAACGCTGTAATCCTCGCCGCGTTGACCGCTGTCTACCTTCTCATCCACAACTTCGTGCGGCGGTGGAGAACTGGTAGGGCTCTTTTTGAAGGAGAACAGAAAGCTGAGGCTGTTAGTAAGAAAATTTTAGTGCTTTTAACGGGCTACAAGGTTTCAATAGGCAAAGTTAAGGAAAAATGGCATCTTTACCCATTGGAGGATGTGGAGAAAACTGAAAATGGAGTTAAAAGGAAACTTGTGGTTTTTCCGAAAGACGAGGGTAGAAACGCTATAGTTGAAAGGCTGGAAGCAGCCTTCAAAAACGGAGAAATCCAAGAAAAAATTTGGGCAACCCCGGGACTGCCAATGCTCGTATTTATGACTGTTGGGCTTGTCATTGCCCTTTTGTACGGTGACATAGTCTGGAATTTTGTGCGCTTCCTTTTAGGATGAAAAGCTCAAAACGGTTAATTCGTAAAAGACTTAATTGTTCATTAGAGGAGGGGGCGGGTTGTTAGACGAGCGTCTAGAAGAAGTTAAAGGCTTTTTGAAAGAGCTAGAGGCGAAAAGGGAAATAAACGTTGTTGTCATGCCAGACTTTTTCCTAGACAGATTTATCAGCCTAAGCCATACGCCTGATTTTTTCGTAAAAGCGCTAACAGAGGTTGTAGGACGGAAAGGCGGAAGTATAGACGGGATAAACCAAAAAGACTTCAGAGGCGGAAACGCTGTAAATACTGCTTCGGCCCTCTCCCGCCTAGGCGCAAAAGTTACGCCGATAGTTTGCACTGACAGGTTTGGGTTTCACCTTCTAAGGGTCTATGTTAAGTCATCTAAAATCAGTTTATCTCACGTTAAAATTGTTGAAAAGCCGTCCATAACAACAGCCTTAGAATTTCAAGTGGCGGATGGGAAAACAAACGTTATGTTAAGGGATGTTGGTTCATTGGCGGATTTTGGACCTCAAAACTTCAATGACGGAGACTTTGAAGTTATCCGAAAAGCTGACTATGTTTGTGTTTTTAACTGGGCTGGAACGAGAAAATTTGGAACAGCCCTTGCTCAAACCGTCTTTCGGCATGTTAAAACAAAAGGTAAAGGTAAAACCTATTTCGATTCAGCCGATCCCACCCCAAACAAGGAAAAAGTGCCAGACTTAATAGTGAAAGTTTTAAAGGCAAACATTGTGGACGTTTTAAGCCTAAACGAAAACGAAGCAGTCTTTTACGCCTCACATTTCAACGCGGAAGTAAAAAGCCTCCAACGAAAGCTTAGCTTTGAAGAGCTGGCCATGGAATCAGCCAAAACGTTAGCCGGAAACCTAAACACGAGAATAGACTTGCACACCACAAGCTTCTCTGCAACTTTCACTAGGAAAAGTCAGACTATTGTCCTAACCTTCAAAGTGCCAGTATTAAGAGCCACGGGGGCGGGCGACGCTTGGAACGCTGGAAACATCGTCGGCGACGCTTATGGGCTTACAGACGATGTTAGGTTGACGTTAGCAAACGCTATAGCAGCCTACTATATCTCAAACCCAAAAGGAGAACATCCCACCCGCGAGCAGCTAATAAAATTCTGCGACAAGCTGAAGGGCCGATGGAAGACCAAAACAGATAAAAGTTAGGCGCCCCCTTAGAGAAAAGCAAAAGCAAAGTTTGAGGATGCCTGCGTGCCGACGGAAATATTCGATGTTGACAAATTCGTGGAAATTAGTGAAAGAGCCGAATACTGTGCAGTGAAACGCCTAAAAGACATTGTAAAACTGAAACTTCGCACACCAAAAATGCTCTACACGCTAAAAGTTGAACCTTCAAAGGCTGAAGAAGTTATAAAGAAGCTTAAATGCGAAATCCGCGAATTATAATCAAATAATCATGCGCACCAGCGCATCCGGGTATGCTGCTTCCTCCGGTGTTTCCAACAGATTTCCGGAACGCAGAGTTCAATTAACGATCAACAATCTTCGTCGAGATTCTTGGCAATCATCAGCTTAAATGAAAATGGAGAAAGGTAAGGTTATTTTAGCTTCTGAATTTTTGAAGTTTTGTTAAGAGTTCCTTGTCGCCCTCATAGTCTCCGGCGCATGTGGCTATGACACCGTCCACAAGGCCTTCAAGTTTGCTGGCAACTTCTTCAACGTGTTCTATGGTTGTGGTTGTTGGCCAGCCTATCATCTTAATCATTTCAGCGTTTTTCGGTGTTCCAATGAGGAAGTACGTGTATACGGGTTTATTTAGGCGCTTGCATTCCTTGGCTACCTGCTCCAAAGTTGGGAAGGTTTTGTCTTCAAGTCTCATAAAAAAGACGAAGTCCCAGGGCTCTCTAACGCGGGCTATGGTGTCTTCAACGGTTTTGCGGGCGGTGAGCAAGCATCCCAGCTTAACAGTTTTTAAGCGTATTGTATTGCGTAGAAAGTCCCGGGCTTCTTCAGAGGACTTGAACATTTTTATTGGCTCACCGTATTTAGGTATGTCGCCCATTGTTAAAACGAGCCCATCAAGGCCAACGGCGTCGGCAGCTAAAGCTAAACCTCCAACCTCCACAGGTCCTTTATAATGTAGTATAAAAATTGGTATCACTATTTTTTCTGGGTATTTGTTTTTAAGCACACAGCCCACCGCTGTCCCACTTGGCGCTGGCATGCCAGCGGCGCTGTCCGTAACATTCCATCCATCGACAAGGTCTTTGACTTCTTCAGCTAACTTCAAAAACTTGCGGGTTGGAACAAACTCGTGCAATATCTTCATTAATCATCATCCCGCCTTAAGGAGAAGGAATTTTTTGAAATAAAAGTTTTTGCATGCACCTTACAAAAAACCATGATTGTTAATGCAAGCTGAAACTTTCAAAAGCGAAACCGTTAGAAACCTCAAACCTACTAATGGCTTTCAAGGTTAAAGCTATGAATGTTATCCAAGTAATCGGAATTGAAGGCATACCCGTTGTGAAGGCTGGGGACAACATTGCTGAGTTGATATGTAAAGCTGCGGAAAAGCAGGGCACCCCCATACAGGACGGTGACATAATAGTGATTACCCATGTCATCGTGTCTAGGGCTGAAGGGAGGGTTGTAAACTTGGACGAGGTTGTGCCTTCAGCCTTCGCAAGGAACATTGCGGAACTTTATGGCAAAGACCCGGCTTTAGTTGAAGTGGTTCTAAGGGAAGCCAAAAGCATTCGGCGGATGGCTGACGGCAAAATAATAACTGAAACCAGACACGGTTTTGTTTGCGCCAATTCTGGTGTTGACAAGTCTAACGTGCCTGGCGAAAACTGGGTAGCACTTTTGCCGGAAGACCCTGATGCTTCAGCCAAAAAGATTAGGGGCGAGATTAAGCGGTTAACTGGCTGCGATGTGGCTGTAATAATTTCTGACACGCATGGCCGCCCATTAAGGGAGGGCGAGATAAACGTTGCTGTGGGTGTTTCTGGCATAAAACCCATAAGAGATCGGAGGGGTGAGAGAGACTTGTTCGGCTATGTTCTGCGGGTTAAGCAGACCGCCGTCGCAGACGAGTTGGCTTCCGCAGCCGAACTAGTCATGGGACAAGCGGATGAGGGGGTTCCAGCGGCGATAATTCGTGGATACAAATATATAAAGTCTGAAGACGCCAAAGCAACAGAGCTTGTCAGACCTAGGGAAAAAGATCTATTCATTTAGAGGATCACGTCATGAACGGACATGCTGTTAGCCTTAGAAGGGTTGACCGATTAGAGATAATCTGCCTCATGGATAATTGTGTGGACTTCACTTCATCCATTGAAAGGGAAGAAGTTCAAAACGTTAGAAGTTGGGTTTCAAGACGAATGGGCAAGCAATGGGCTGAAAGAAACTTTCGTTTTCCAATAGCTGAGCACGGCTTATCCATGCTTATCAGATTGTTCTGCGAAGGCGAATTGCATACAGTTCTTTTTGACACGGGCATAAGCCCAAACGGTGCTGTTTTAAACGCTGAAGGCATGGGCGTAAACCTCAAAGATGTTGAAGCCATAGTCTTATCCCATGGGCATTACGACCACTGCGGCGGTTTGCAAAGCTTTGTCAAAGCCATTGGTAGAAAGGATTTACCGATAATAGTGCATGAGGACATGTTTAAAACCCGCGGCGTAGCCGACAAAGATGGCAGCGTAAAGAAATATCCAGACTTCCCATCTGAAAACCAGATAAAGCCGGCGGTTTTCGTGAAAACAAAGGATCCCCATTTGCTAGCAGAGGACACGATACTGGTTACTGGCGAGATTCCCCGAAAAACAGACTTTGAGAAGGGCTATGTGCAGCAACGCGTCCTTTTAAATGGTGTTTGGCAACCTGACC
The DNA here is from genome assembly GCA_025059195.1 of Candidatus Bathyarchaeota archaeon. Classification (GTDB taxonomy): domain Archaea; phylum Thermoproteota; class Bathyarchaeia; order Bathyarchaeales; family Bathycorpusculaceae; genus DRVP01. The sequence goes on along the minus strand of JANXDU010000023.1, from coordinate 23,882 downwards.
CATGGGTTTGGGACGACCGGGCTCTAGCGGTGGACGTTAAAGGAAAAGGGCTTGTGGTTGTGTCTGGTTGCGCCCATGCTGGAATCATCAACACGGTTATGTATGCTAAGCAAATCACTGGTGTGTCAAAAATTCACGGTGTGGTCGGCGGTTTCCATTTATCTGGAAAGGACTACGAGAAGCGGATAGACAAAACTGTAGATGTGCTGAAACAGTTGAACCCGGAGATTGTTGTACCAATGCATTGCACTGGTTGGAGAGCTGCTTTCGCCATTGCTGAGGCCATGCCGATGGCCTTTGTCTGGAACAGCGTTGGAAACCTCTACACATTTTAGGCTTACAGGCGTAGGGCGGTTATTTGCTGTGGAAACTAAAGATTTAAAAGCGAGGTTTCAAAAATATGCATTCCAAAATTGTGGAGTTGAAAGGCAGTGATTAGGGAGAAAAGGCAAACTCCTTTCTTTAAAAAGAAGCTAGAGCCGATAGAAGTTAGAATTCCGAAAAAAATTTCCGAACTACTTGCAGAAATGGCTAAAACAGGCTTTCAAGGCAGAAAACTCGGCGAAATCGTCGAAGTCTGGGAAGAAATGCTTAAAGAGGATGTTGTAATCTTTTTTGGGTTTGCTGGCTCCATGAGCACTACTGGACAGTGGAAGATTGTTAACTGGCTTATTGAAAATCGCTTCATAGATGTGATCGTTTCCACGGGCGCAAACATTTCAGAAGACATTTTAGAAGCTATGGGAGGAACCTACTGGCAAGGTCATCATCTTGTTGACGATGATCAGCTTTTGCAATACAAGATCGACAGGTTTTATGATGTTTTCGCCGACGAGCTTGAGTACCGCCAAATGGAAAGCCTCATCGCTAGCTTCATGAAAAGGATGGATCCGAACCGTAAATACTCTTCAGCCGAGTTTCTCCATCTTTTCGGGAAAGAGCTCTCCCGGATGGGGATTAAAAGCATAGTGGCAACAGCCTACGAGAACAAGGTGCCAGTTTTCTGTCCAGCCATCGTTGACAGCGGTTATGGCATTGCCTACTTGATTAATAGAAAGACTGAAGGCAATTTTGACATAACTATAGACCAGATGCGGGATTTCGAACAGCTTGTGGACATAAAAGCTAAGGCGGCGCCTGAAAGCGGTGTAATCTACATTGGCGGCGGCGTACCAAAAGACTTTATCCAATTAACCACTGTTGGCAGAAGCCTCACAGAATCCAGAAAATACGAACGGGTTTACCCGCACAAATACGCCATACAAATCACTACGGACGCACCCCATTGGGGCGGCTTGTCCGGGTGCACTTTCGAAGAAGCTATTAGCTGGGGCAAGGAAGCTAAAGGAGGACGTAATGTACAGTGTTATTGTGATGCAACAATAGCCTTTCCAATAGTGGTTCACGCCTTAGCGGAGAAAGTCGATAAAAGGGCGAAGGTTCCAGACTTGTCTTGGCTGTTTAACGGTTTAGAATAAGAGGCTTCGGGCAGCGTTATGGAGAAAGTAAGAGACTTCGAGCTTTCGAAGGGTGTTTCTGCCGGCGCTCTTGTGCGGCAGATGCTCGCAAGCGGAGGCTTCACAGCTAAAAACCTCGCCGTCGCCGTGGAAATCCTCAAAACCATGCTTAAAGAGAAAGACATTTTCAACTTTCTTTCTTTCCCAGCATGCATCATCGCCACTGGCACGCGGGGCGTAGTCCGCGACATGGTTAAACAAAAATGGTTCCACGTTTTGGTTACGACTTGCGGAACTTTAGATCATGATTTAGCGAGATGTTACCGTGACTATTACCACGGTGACTTCTACATGGACGATAAAGCGCTTCACAAGCGGGGCATAAGCCGTATAGGCAACGTGCTGGTGCCAAATGCAAGCTATGGTGAAATAATCGAGGAGAAAATGGAGGAGTTTTTGAACAGCGTTTACGCCGAGGGCAAACGGGAACTTGCCACCTACGAGCTTTGCTGGGAGATTGGAAAACGCCTAAACGAAAACTCAATCTTGTATTGGTGCTGGAAAAACCGCATACCCGTAATCGTGCCGGGCATAACCGACGGCGCCGTAGGCTACCAACTATGGCTTTTCAGTCAAGACCACAGAGACCTAAAAATAAACGTGCTCAAGGACGAGCAGCTTCTAAACGACATGGTTTGGCAAGCCAAAAAATCTGGAGCCCTAATAATAGGCGGAGGAATATCAAAACATCACGTCCTCTGGTGGAACCTATTCAAAAAGGGGTTGGACTACGCCGTTTACATAACCACAGCCGTCGAATACGACGGAAGCCTATCCGGCGCCAGACCACGCGAAGCCATATCTTGGGGAAAAATCCGAGAAAAAGCAAAAACAATAACCGTAGAAGCAGATGCCACAATGGCTTTACCGTTAATGTATGCAGCGGTGCTCGAAAGACTCTGACCCAAGCGTTGATAGTCATACTGAGGGCCCTAATGAAGGTGGCTGTCTCCGGCAAGGGCGGCGTTGGCAAGACTCTCATCGCGGGCGGTTTGGCTGTCGCCCTAGCGAAAAAGGGTTTCAAGACTATTGCCATCGATGCAGACCCCTCGCCAAACCTTGCCCTAACCTTGGGTTTGTCCCCTGAAGAAGCCAACCGCATAGTGCCCATATCAGAGAATAAAGAACTCATCGAAGCGAAGACTGGCACAGGCTATGCGGGAGTTTACCGTTTGACATTCACTGTAGACGATATTGTCCGTAATTACGCCGTTATGACACCTTTAGGCGTAAACTTAATTGTTATGGGGACTGTTCGCTCCGTCGGGGCAGGATGCACTTGTCCAGCCAACGCCGTTGTTCGTTTGCTTTTAAGGCATTTAGTTGTCGAGCGTGATGAAGCTGTTGTATTGGACATGGAGGCTGGTGTTGAACACATGGGACGCGGCACAGCCCAACACGTGGATGTTATGCTTGTAGTTGTTAACGCGAACATGAAGGCGCTTGAAACAGCAAAACGCATCCACGAATTGGGCGCGAAAGCCGGAATAAAACGAATCCTTCTGGTTGGCAATAAAATTGAGAGCCCAATTCAGAAAGGTGTTATTGAAAGGTTTGCGTCGAAAAACGGCTTAAAGGTTCTTGATTATTTACCCTTCGACCAGAAGGTTGTGGAGGCTGAGATGCAGGGAACAACGCCTCTAACGCGCGAGGATTCAGCTGCGGTAAAAGCCATTGAAAGATTACGCGACAAGCTTCTGCAAGGCAACACCTAATAAGACTGAAAAGCCCATGATACAAAATAAAAGCCGGAGAGTGCAAGCGTGACAAAGATTCTGGTTACCATGGGGAGAGGTGGAACAGGCAAAACCAGCTTCGTAGCTTTGATGACCAAATACTTCATTGAGCTCGGCGAGGCTCCTCTGCTTTTGGTAGACGCCGATCCAGACCAGAATTTGGGTGAGATGGTGGGCGTGGACATTCACGAGGCTGGTAAAAAGTCCATTTCAGAACTTCTTGTAGAAACCTTCCTTGAGGGGGGCGGAACAACAGTTGGCGTGCCGCCAACCGAGCGGATTGAAAGCCGTATATGGGCGCGTGGCATGTACGAGGGCGAACACTTCGACTTTATCGCCCTGGGAACAAAGTGGGTGGAAGGCTGCTATTGTCTGCCAAACGCCGCCTTAAAAGGGGCTTTGGAATCCCTTACCAAAAACTACCGTTACGTTTTAATCGATTCGCCAGCCGGCTTAGAGCATCTTAACAGGCGAATAACGTCTAAAGTGGATGATGTTTTCGACGTGATTGACCCGTCTAAAAAGTCTTTTGATCACGTAGAACGCGCCTATCGGGTGGCAAAGGAGGTCAAAATCGAGTTTAAGAACTTTTATGTTATCGGTGGATTTAGGTTTCCCGAGGAATTGGAAAGCCACGCTAAAAGGGTGTTGCCCTTCAAGTTTCTAGGAAGAATAGCTTACGACGAAAATGTTGAGGAATACGTTCTCGCCGGAAAGTCTCTGCTTATGCTACCCTCCGACACACAGGCTTACCTTTCAGTTAAGCGGATTATGGAAAACGCTGGATATTAAATAAGGAATCGCTAGAAGTTTGGAAAACGCATATCCAATTACGTAATTTATTGTGAAAGTTTCTAGAAAAACTTAAAACATTGGTTGTTATCATTAAACCTTCTACTCTTGGTTGTGTTTACCTTGAGCCGTAAGGGATTGCACGTCAAAATTGGCGAGCTGAAATCAGACCTTGGGCTTATTAAAAACCTTGAATTGTCCATTGGCAGAATAGTTGAAGAAACATGGGCAGAGCCCACGGGACCCACGCCTTTTCCGTCGCTTACAACCCTCCGCGAATGGGACATGAAGCTTTTACAGCGCTACAAGCCGTTTTATCTGCCCTTCTGTGACGTCTGCTGCCTCTGCACCTTCGGCAAATGCGACTTAACTGGCGGAAAGCGAGGCGCTTGCGGAATAGACATGGCTGCCCAACAGTCCCGTATAGTGCTCTTGGCATGCTGCATAGGCGCGGCAACCCACACTGGGCACGCTCGCCACTTAGTTGAACATTTAATCGAGAAGTATGGTAGAAGAACACCCCTGGATATTGGTGGATTAAACATCCAAGTGGAAGCCCCCATCACAAGGCTTGTATGCGGAGTTAAACCTGAAACCCTCGGCGACTTAGAAGAGATATTGGACTACGTAGAGACTCAGATAACTCACTGCCTATCAGTTTGTCAAACCGGACAAGAGGGCAATAACCTAGACTTTGAATCAAAAGTTTTCCACGTAGGCATGATGGACCACGTCGGCATGGAAGTAGCTGACATAGCTCAAATAGCAGCCTACGGCTTCCCAAAAGGAGACCCGGAAGCACCCCTTGTAGACTTGGGCTTCGGCACAGTTAACATTGAAAAACCAGTCATTTTGTGCATAGGCCATAATGTTGTTCCTTCAGTGGGTATAATTGACTATATGAAGGAGAATGGGTTGGACGGCGAAATAGAAGTTTGCGGCTTATGCTGCACAGCCCACGACATCACCCGCTACTATAAACGGGGCAAAATTATTGGGCCGATTTCCTGGCAGCTTCGCTTTATAAGAAGCGGCGTTCCAGACGTTGTTGTTTTAGACGAGCAGTGTATCCGTACAGACGCCTTTCACGAAGCCCAGCGAATTAAGGCACCCGTTATTGTGACTTCTGAAAAGAACTGCATGGGGTTGTCAAACCGCACTAACGACCCGGCGGACGCCATAGTTGAAGATCTCGTGAGCGGCAAAAATCCAGGTGTTTTAATTCTTGATCCGGAAAAAGTGGGCGAAGTCGCCGTTAAAGTCGCCTTGAAAGTTGCGCCTTTAAGAAAGAAGTTTAAAGCGATTCCGGAGGTGGAAGAGGTTCTACAAAAGGCGAAGGAATGCCGCCAGTGCGGCGACTGCCGCAGAGCTTGCCCCCAAGACTTGCATGTTCCAGAAGCCATGAAAGCCGCCATGGAAGGTTCCCTGGCGAAGCTTGCAGACCTGTACGATCCATGCGTGGGATGCGGCCGCTGTGAAGAAGCCTGCCCCGTGGGCTTACAAGTCCACAGTTTTATTGTTAAGGCTGGCGAGAAAAAGCTTAAAGAGGAAACCTACAAGGCGCGATCCGGAAGAGGCCCTATACAAGATGTGGAAATCCGCAACGTTGGAAGCCCCATAGTGCTCGGCGAGATTCCCGGCGTGGTAGCCTTTGTCGGATGCTCTAACTACCCCAAGGGCGGAATGGACGTTGTGGAGATGTGCCGTGAATTTGCCAACAGACGCTTCATCGTAGTGACTTCTGGATGTTCCGCCATGGCCGCTGGTATGTACAAGAACGAGGAGGGCAAAACCCTTTACGAAGAGTTTACCGGCGAATTTACGGCCGGAGGCGTGGTAAATGTTGGCTCATGTGTGGCTAATGCGCACATCGCTGGCGCAGCCATAAAAATCGCCAACATATTTGCCAAAAGAAACTTGCGCGCTAACTACGAGGAGATCGCCGACTACATCCTTAACCGTGTAGGCGCTGTGGGCGTTGCGTGGGGCGCCTACTCCCAAAAAGCCGCTTCGATAGCCGCTGGATTCTGGCGTCTGGGTGTCCCAGTTATTGTTGGGCCTCATGGCATAAAGTATCGGCGTATGCTTCTGGGGAGGGCTGACCGCGAGGAAGACTGGTATGTTTATGATGCGCGGACGGGGGAGAAGGTATATGCGGGGCCAGCGCCCGAACACTTGTTCTATGCCGCTGAAACTAAGGAAGAAGCCATGGTTATGATTGCCAAGCTGTGTATGCGTCCCAATGATACAACAAAAGGCCGAGCCGTAAAGCTAACCCACTACGTTGACCTGCACAAACGCCTCTATGGAACAATGCCAGAGGATATCCACCTTTATGTGCGCACAATCGCCGACGTACCCGTCACAATGAAGGATGAAATCGTAAAAATCCTCGAAGAGAAAGGCTGGAAGGAAACGGTGATTCCAGATCCGACACTTTTGCCTAGGCTTATAAGAAAAAAGAAGGAGTAGGAGGAATAGTACGCATGGCGGCTGAACCTTGGCAAACGGCGGAAATTCCCGGGCCAAAAAAGGCTTTGGTTATAACGAAGCCTGAAGTTGTTGCCGCCATGATTAAGCGGGCTCAGCGCCCGGTTTTGGTGGTTGGCCACAAGGCAGCTGAAATAGACTTTGACGGCGGAAAACTTGTAGACTTTGTCATAGAGTTTTCAAGGAAAACGGGCATACCCGTTGTGGCGACGGCCCACATGGTAGGCGAATTCGCAAAACGGGGTTTTAAGCCAGCTGCTTTCATGCCAGCTGTTGACATTGGCAACAAGCTTGTCGACCCTTCTTGGACTGGTGTGAACGGTAAGGGGCAGCACGACTTAGCCTTGTTCGTGGGGCTTTACTATTACATGGAATGGACCATTTTGTCTGGGCTAAAGCATTTTGCCAAGCATTTGAAGACGATTTCGCTGGATAATGTTTATCATCCCCATGCAAGCTGGTCTTTCCCAAATCTTTCCCACGAGGAGTGGGTGAAAAACCTTAAGGTCATGTTGGAAAAGTTTGAAAGGAGGTAGACTGTAAATGAGCATGTTCCAAGATATACCCGTCGATGTAGGCGTAATTTACGAGGGTGAACGCATCCGCAGAAAAGACATGTACGTGGAGCTAGGCGGGCCCGACGTCAAAGAAAAATTTGAACTTGCAAGAGTTAAAAAGCCTGAGGAGGTTGAAGACGGAAAAATAACTGTTATTGGGCCGGACATCAAAGACATGGAGGAGGGAAAAACCTACCCGTTCGGCATTCTCATCGAGGTGGCGGGCGCCAAACTTGAACCAGAGCTAGAGGGCGTTATTGAAAGGCGCATTCACGCCTACTGCAACTACATTGAAGGTTTTATGCATTTGAATCAACGCTATGACATTTGGCTTAGACTCAGCAAGAAATCTTTCCAGAAAGGGTTAAACTCCTTCCAATATATTGGCAAAGTTTTGCATAGACTGTTTAAGAGTGAATTGCCTATCATCGAGAAGATACAAGTAACCTTCATAACAGACGCTGGAAAGGTCAAGGAGATTTATCCCCAAGCCTTACAGATTTACGAGGCTAGAGACGCAAGGGCAAGAGGTTTAAAAGACGAGGAGGTGGACAAGTTTTACGGCTGTATTCTTTGCCAGTCTTTTGCGCCAACTCACTGCTGTGTAATAACGCCTCAGCGGTATTCTAACTGCGGCGCCATTAGCTGGTTTGACGCAAGGGCTTCAGCTAACATAGACCCGAAAGGCCCTATATTCGAGATTGACAGAGGCGAACTTCTCGACCCTGTGAAGGGCGAGTATTCCGGTGTGAACGAGGCTGTGAAAAAGAGGACTTTGGGCGAAATAACAAGGGTTTGGCTTTACACGGCCTTTGGCTACCCCCATACCTCATGTGGTTGCTTCGAAGGCGTGGCCTTCTACATTCCAGAGGTGGACGGCTTCGGCATAGTGCACAGAGGCTATAAGGACGTGACGGTTAATGGGCTTGCCTTTTCAACTATTGCCGACTCAACGGCTGGCGGACGGCAAGTGGACGGTTTTCACGGCATATCCATCGAGTACATGCGTTCTCCAAAGTTTTTGCAAGCTGACGGCGGCTACAAAAGGGTTGTTTGGATGCCGAAAGAGGTGAAAGAGCGGGTTAAAAACTTCATTCCAGCGGAGCTTGTGGATAAAATCGCCACAGAAGAAGACGCCAAAACCATTGATGAATTAAAAGCCTTCCTCAAAGCCCGCGGCCACCCAGTTGTTGAGCGCTGGAAAGAAGAAGTCATGGAGGTTCCGGAGGTTCCGGCAGAAGCTGAAGCGAGAGAAGAAGCTGTGCCAGCAATGGCGCCGGTGGTTACAGCGACAACCTTGCCCATAACCGCTGGCGGATATAAAATCATACTAAAGGACGCGAAAATCTACGCCAAACGAGTCATCATTCGGGCAGTTAAAAGCGAGAAACCGGAGAAAAAGTGAAGGCGAGGGTGGAAAGGTTTGGCTGAAAGGAAAGAGAAAGAAGATGAGGGTGTCGTTGGGTTAAAGCTTAACTCGCGGCTTCTGGAGCTTTTGGCTAAGCTTCAAGAGGTTGAGCTTGAAGACTTCGAGTTAGAGGCTGGCGAGCTAGAGATTTGGCTTCAACCCGGCGCCTTGGCAGCTCCGGTAGTTGCGCCGCCGAAAGCTGTGGCGCCGCCAGTTAAAGCTAAACCTACACAGATATTGGAGGCAGAGTTTGTTCCGCCCGTGGAAACTTATCCGGGTAAGGTTGTCGAGGTAAAGATTGGACGCGCCCGCGGCAAGTCCGTTGTTATTGGTGGAGAAACAACACCAGCCTTCTACACTTTTGAGAGGCCTACACCCAACCCGCCGGTTATATCCATAGACGTTTTCGACGTGGAGGTTCCATTGGCCAAAGCCGTGAAGATGCATGTTAAAGATGTTTTAGGCGACCCGGCGGCTTGGGCTAAACTGGCTGTGAACAAGTTTGGCGCAGACCTCGTAACAATTCACCTGATCAGCGTTGACCCGTTTGTGAAGGATGCCTCGCCTAAAGAGGCGGTTAAAACGGTTGAGGCCGTTGCCCAGGCCGTTGACGTGCCGCTGATTATCGGCGGCTGCGGCGATCCCGTTAAGGATGCTGACGTTTTCCAAGAAGTCTGCGAAACCTTCGCTGGTGAACGCTTCTTGATAAGTTCTATCACGCGGGACATGGACGTGGAACGTTGCGCCAAATTCATTAGGAAGAATGGGCATGTGGCTTTAGCTTTTACTCCTATGGACTTAAACCTCGCCAGAGAACTGAACCGCCGCCTATATGATTCTCTGCCAAAAGAAGACATCGTAATCGACTTAGCAACGGCGGCTCTGGGCTACGGTTTAGATTATGCTTTCACAAACATGGAGCGCGCCCGCTTGGCAGCTTTAATGGGAGACGCTGAACTGGCGCATCCCATGTCGTCTGGAACAACAAACGCTTGGGCAGCCCGAGAGGCTTGGCTGAAAATGGCTCCAGAGTGGGAGCCCCGTGAGCTTAGAGGCCCCTTATGGGAGACGGTTACGGCTTTGACGCTTTTGTTGGCCGGCGTTGACCTTTTTATGATGATGCATCCAGCCGCGGTCAAAACCGTCAAAGATGTTATAGCCCAGCTTATGGGCGGCAAGTCTGGGAACGCTGAACGCCTCGTGGAATGGGTTACTTCCAAAGTTTAAAACGCTAAATGGAGGTTATTTGGAATGAGTGGAAGGGAAGGCAAAGGAAGGGTTGGCGTTAGGGAGCTCAGCCCCATAGACGTTTACAGGCTTCTGCCACGTACCAACTGTAAGGAGTGCGGCGAAGAAAACTGTATGGCTTTCGCCACAAAACTTGTGAACCGCGAAGCCACCATTGAAAAGTGCAAACCGCTATTGAAGAAGGAGTTTGAGAAAGCCTACCAACAGCTCAAGGAGATGCTGAAACCAGCTATAAAAGAGATTGTCATCGGCACCGGCGAAAAGGCTGTTAAGATTGGCGGAAAACTTGTCATGTACCGCCACGAGCTCACGTACTCTAACCCGACAGCCATCGCCATAGACGTCACAGACGAAATGCCAGAAAACGAAATCCTAAGCCGCATAAAACGCGTAGAAGGGTTCCGCTTCGAATACATTGGAAAAACTTTAAAGCTGGACATGATTGCTGTTCGCTCCACATCCAACGACCCGGACAAGTTTAAGGCAACGGTGCGCAAAGTATCTGAAAACACAAAGCTGCCCATGGTTTTATGTTCACTGAACCCAACGATTTTGGAAGCCGGCTTGATGGCTGCACCTAAAGCCAGACCACTACTCTACGCGGCGACTAAGAATAATTGGCGGGATATGGCTGAACTAGCCCTCATGTACGACTGTCCCCTAACAGTTTTTGCGCCTGGAAACCTCAAACTCCTAAAGTCTTTGGCTAAAACCCTTGTTGAGTACGGTGTCCAAGACCTCGTGCTGGACCCAGGAACTTTTCCAGGCGAAGGTTTAGCCGACACCTTGAATAATTTCACCATGATTAGGCGGATGGCATGCAAGCAAGGCGACGAGCTTGTAGGTTTTCCACTGATGGGCATTCCCATGACTGTTTGGCTTGACAGCGTAGGCTTGGCTCCAGAAATCGTGAAGTGGCGGGAAGCCTACTTGGCAGCCATGCTAATTGCGCGGTTCGCCGACATCCTCATAATGCACAGCCTAGATGGGTGGGCGTTGTTGCCAAACGTTGTTTTAAGGGCTAACATTTACACGGACCCCCGCAAACCCGTAGCCGTTGAACCAGGCTTGAAGGTGTTCGGCGCTCCAAACGAAGACTCGCCAGTCATGTTCACAACAAACTTCGCCCTAACCTACTACACAGTGGCTTCAGATCTAGAATCCGCAAAAACAAACGCCTACGTGCTTGTAGTGGACACGGAAGGCTTAGCCGTAGAAAGCTCCGTCGCCGGACGCAAACTAACAGCCGAAAAAGTAGCCGAAGCAATAAAGGCTTCAGGCATAGAAAACAAGGTAAGACACAGAAAAATAATCATACCGGGCAAGGCAGCCCGCCTAAGCGGAGAAATAGAAGAATTAAGCGGATGGCAAGTAATAGTCGGCCCCAGAGACTCCTCAGAGATTCCAAAATTCCTACAAGAAAAATGGCAAAAACCGTAGACTATTTTCCTCAAATTTGTTTTAACAACAATAATCGTGATAGCATAGTGAAGGACTTTTATTCCGGCGTCATTTCGAGTTCACAGTATTTATCTCCTTTAGCTATGCAATTTCGTTCTTTTGCTTCCATCCTTCTATTAAACAGTTGAGCTAAGAGCCCAGCAAATATTCCGCGGATAAAATTGCTATAGGGTTTTTTGGCTCCCACACCCAACTCGCACTCAAAAGACTTGTATATCCTTATAACTGCTCGCGGAGGCTTCATGTTGGCTTCTACGACTTCTAAAATGCCCAAGCCCATGCTGGCGTATAATGGCGTTGATATTTTACGCAGTATTTGGACTGGATCCTTTATACCCAACTTGCCCGCAAATTCTTGATGCGACTTGCCATATCTAATGCCCGCCTCATATCCAGTGTGATATAGGAATGTTTCGCCAGCCGCTCCAAATTGAGTTTTTATTCCAACAATAAGTCCCTCATATCCCGGTCTCCGCATTATGATGGTTCTGTCACCAGCCAGAACAAGTTCAGAGGAAAGATAATCGGCCACAAAGCCTTCGACGGTTGGATGGAGGATCTGTACCTTTTTGATGCCTTCAATGCTCTGTATTTTTTCTGAAAGCTCATCTATTGAAATATCTGCACAAGTCAAGTCAACGAAACCTAACCCAACAATCTCTCCGTTGTCATCCACATTATACTGCATCATGGGAACCAAAACACCATGCCTAAGCCCTATACTCGCAATCTCCCTAAAATCCTCGGGTTAAGCTCCGACCTGATTAAGAAGCCATAAACCTTTCTCCCTGGGAGAAGTAGAAATCTCCCAATCTTAAAAGCTTCCAAGATAAAAACACCAACTGCAGATTAACCAATGAACTAAATTTAAACTTATCCTAGAGGGGCTTAAAGTTGGGCTTAAGAGTAGAAATCTAAAAATGGGATTTAAAAAGCCGTGGAAGACAACCCTTTTGTCTATACTATCCATTGAAAGAAGAATATGCCTACCAGCCAAAAGCCGACAAGTGCCCTCTACAACCGGAGAATAAGGAGGAAGTCCTAATATTTATTATCCGTCATGCCCTTTTTGGCATATGGTTCACTGGGCAAATAAAAGCAGCCATAACCGAAGCCGCGACAGACTTGCTAACTTGTACTATAAACCTTTTGAGGAACGCAATGAGGTGAGAAAGCGGGAACAAGTTCCAGTTTGCGCCATCAACGAAAAACCCACAATTGCCTCCTTTGTGGATAAGGTGAGTTTCCAAAAGGGTTGGGACGACGCGACCGAAGCCTGAACAGCCACTATACCATTGAAGGCTTATACAATTTCAAATAGTCCGCGGCTGACGGAAAAATAGCTCTAACTCTGTCAAAACGTTTTCTGGCATTTATGCCATGCTCCAGCACAGTGAAAGCGCGAGAGGTGCTGAACCTTTCAACTTCGCCGTTCTCCCTTCTCCGCGCAACCTTTATGCAGTTGTCCACAATACACCTCAGCACGCACGCACCGCAGTATATGCACACTTCCTCCACTATGCCGACTTCGCCGCTGCTTTTCCAATACAAGGCCTTTGTAGGGCAAGCCTCAATACAAAGCCGGCACTCCACACCCTTACACGTGAGCCTGTCTATGGTGATTTTCCCATCCACAAAGAATTCCTTAACACCTAACGGTGCGAGAAGCTCTTCTCGACGTTTACGCTTCTCTTTCCAGCTGGTTTCAACAAGCAAACTAAAAATGTCCGCGGAAGCTGTTCCGTCAAACTTTGCTTCTTTCTCCATCTAATTCATCTTGCGCGCTGTTCTAGAATTATTGTATTCATCAAGGATTATTAACCATTCCACTTGAAAAGGCATCTTTACACTTTAGCATCTACGAAGTTAACTATCTAACCAGGTAAACTATTTTAAATAATAAACTATTTTACCCAACTTTGCATTATCGAACAGGCGGACAAAATGCTATTCGCCGAAAATTCCCCGGAAGCGTTGAGCCTCTGCTCTAAATCGTTTACGCGAGCCTCAAGCTTCTCTATGCTTTTCGTTTTCATTTTAAGCTTTTGCTCAAGCTCTTTAATGGCGAGTTTTTCCTCCAGAAACCGCACCCTTTCCTCAAGGGTTTTTCCTTCTCTTCCAAAGAACGAAGCTGAAATTCTAATCCCGCCTTTCTTTTCTGAAGGTCTTCGACTTCATGCCACAAGGTCAACTCAGTACACCAACCCCTTGTCTTTGCAGCATTAAAATAAATAATAGGTTACGAATAATATGAATAACAAATATAGGTTATGTTTAAAATCAAGATTGAAGCTCTCAAAACCGCTTGACACATCAGAAAAATTATAACGGCCGCCATCACTTTCCTAGACTTCTGGTTGGTGAAACAGTATGTGCGAGTTTAAAGTAATCCTAAACGGGAAAGAGGTCTGGAATGACGTTGTTTACGCAAAAGTTGAAGGCAACAAAGTAATCCTCAAAGACGTGGCTGGCCAATCAAAGGAGTTCAAAAACTGCAAAATCATAGAAGTAGACGTAAACACCACAAGGCTAGTTTTAGCCGGTTCTTAAACAAGAAATGCTGTTAGAAAACCCGAAGCTAAACCAACAAAAATCGGAATTGGAAGTCCTGGAAAAATTCCCCCGCGCTCCAGCATCTTGAAAGCCAGAAAACATCCGATTAGAACACCCACCATGGAAGCCAAACATGGAAAAACGCCAAAATAAAGTAGCATGTGCCCCACGAGCATGGAATAAAACGTCAAATCTCCCAAACCCATCTGAATATCTCTAAAAGAAAAACTTAACCCCCTAAGCTTCTCAAGCCCAACGCGGGCTATTTTGCCAATAGGTCCACGAAAAACGGCGAAAGCGTCGTAAATCGCCAAAAAACATAGGATAAGTATGGTGCTCAAGGTTTGAATGCACGCTCCCAGCAGTGTTCCCAAAGCTCCACCCAACAACAAAACCATGAAATCGCCAAGTCTACTTCTGGTCCCAAAAAACACGTAACCAACAAAAACCGTTGTTACAGTTGATACAACGACCAAGATCCCCGTCGGCAAAGGCGCTAGAACTAGGGAAAACGCGTAAAAATACACCATTGAAAGAAGAAAAACAGCTGAGACCAAAGCAAAACCCGTAACAAAAGCAATAAGCCTAAAACTTCTCTTTTTTAAGAGGAAAAATAGAGCTAACGCGCCGAAACTGACCAAAACCACAAAATATAACGCGTTGCCAACGGGTCCCCCGGGGCTTTCCTCTTTGAAGGGTGTTACGCTGAAAAGCTCTATTTGAGAAGCCGCAAGAAGATAGGCGCAGCCCACACTGAAAAGCAGGCTTACAAAAATCGGCGCCAAATGAGTAATCTCAGCCCTGAAATCCCCACTCAAGGATTCTCCCGCCAAGCTTAAACAAGGCTCATTTGAAATTTCGAGTAGCATTTGTTGCAGAATAAGCTTTTCTTTCTATCTGTTTCGAATATAGAATTGGAAAAATACATAACGCAAAAAGGGTTAATGCAATGCACCAAACCAAAAGTGTGACCAAGCTCATGAACAGCCTCCTTAGTGGCTCTTTCCACAAAAACTTCAAAGTTTGGAGGCTTGCCATAAAACTCCGGTCTAAGCCTCCATAAAGATATGACCGCGGCTTTTCCTGGGCATTCAGCTTCTCCAAAAACAAAGTTTAACCCTGGAACGTAAATGTCGACGTTAACGACGCCTAAAACCCTGTTGAAAGCCTCTGTTTTATATGCGTAATCCCTAACCACCCCAAGAATTATATCTGAGCGATACTGCCCTCTAGCTTTGTCAAAGGCTTGATTAGGCAGCGCAAAAGCAACGGAAATCAGCTGGCACTCTGACTCTGGAAAAACCCCACTCAAGTTTTCCAGTAATCTCTCCAAAACCTTTGCAGGGGCTTCGCCAACACGTAAGATTCCAATTTTCATCTTTATACACTAAACCTCAAAGGTGTCTCCGGGTTTAGGCGCTGCAGCCTCCAACCCCATCTCCTTCTCCGCCCACTTCGCCAAAAGTTCACAGTTTCCCTCAGCGCCGTGAATCACAAAGACTTTCGCTTTGCCATTGATTTTTCTGATAGCCTCTTTTAGCTCCTTTGCACCGCAATGGGATGAGAAATCAAAGTGTCTGACAGTTGCCTTAACCTTTCTAAGTTTTCCGTCAATGACACAAACACCTTTCTCTAAAAGCTCCCTACCCGGTGTTCCGGGAATTTGATAACTAACCAGAAAAATGGCATTCTGAGGTTTCTTACCGATTTTCGAAACGTAGAAGGCTGCAGGGCCTCCTTTAAGCATTCCGGCAGGCGATATAATCACGCAAGGTGTTTTAGTTGCTCTTCTACGGTCCCTCCAGCCTTCCACCCAGTTAACCGAGTGGATGGCGTCCATAAACAGCTTTGGGTCCCTCAAAAACTGCGTGTGGTTCATCATAAGACGGCTGGCTTCTCGCGCCATTCCGTCAAAATAGACTGGCTGCTCAAAGTGGTGGGCGGCGAGAATGCAAGCGATTTCCTGTGATCTTCCTATGCTAAAGGCTGGTACTAAAACCGTTCCGCCTCTCTCCACGATTTCCGTCACTTCTTCAACAAAATTTTTCTCAAGTTCTGGTCGGTTTGGGTGGTCCTCGTTGGCATACGTGCTCTCAATTATGACGGCATCTAGGTCTCCGTAATCCATTTTGGCGCCCTCCAGAAGCCTCGTGTCTGTCATGTTAAAATCGCCCGTATATAGGAGTCTTTTCCCCTCCGCCTCTACAAGCACTTGAACGCTTCCGGGAATGTGCCCAGCGTTACGAAACTCGAAAGTTACGTCGCCCACGGTTTCTTTGACGCCGAAATCCAAATGCTTAATGTTTCTCATCATGGTCCGCAGTTCCAGATACTCGTATGGAAGGTAGTAGCTTGAAAGGTGAATAAAGTCTGCAATCAATAGTTGGCTCAGCTCCGCTGTAAGCCTGTTCGTGTAGACAGGCTTCTTTCCATGAATAAAAAATATGGGAACTGCCCCGGAATGGTCAAGGTGGCTGTGCCCCAAAATTATGGCGTCCACCTCTTTAGGCGGGACATGGACTGGGAAGCCTGGCTCATGATTTAACATGACACCGTAGTCTAGTAAAACTTGCGTTTTCGCAGTTTTAACGGCGATGGCTGCTCTACCAACTTCCTGGGTTGCACCCAGAAATTTTATCTGTAAAGGGCTCATTTTCACTTCAACCATTTAACGCAGTAAACATTCCAACTGCTGTTTTAAAAATGTATTGACTTTCCAGCATGAAATACTTTCACAAAACTCTGCTTAATCGCCTTTAAAACATCATCCAAATCCATTGAAGCTTGAATTTCAGTGTAAGCTGTCCAAAGTTCATCTATACTATGGGCGTCGCTTCCAGCTACACCCGGCAAACCCATTGTTTTGGCAAGTTTCTCCGCTAACAAGTTAAGCTGGCGAGGACAGCCCCCGTTCAAAACTTCAACGGCGTCTATGGGGTATTTCCTTGCAGAATCGCCCAAACCATATATCCTATAAGGGTGAGCTGCAACCACCAAGCCGCCCCTGCTTCTGGTAAAATCAATCACGTTCTCTACAGTCCAAGGTTGCGGTGGCACCTCTGCAACACCTAAAAGGAGTACGTCGCCCTCTGTTGTGCTTACTTCGACGCCGGGAATAACTAGCAAGTCTTGATAAACGGACGCCAAATCCCGCACTTTAAAATAGCCTTTCACGGTATTGTGGTCCGTTACTGCTACCGCCTTGATGAAAGGGTGGGCTAAAAGCATATCTACCAACTTTTTCGGCGGGATGGAAGAATCTGACGAAAAAACCGTGTGAACGTGGAGGTCTGCCATAATCAAAGCTTTTCCACTTCCTTCAGAAAGTTGGTGAGAAGCATCGGCCAATCCTCACTAATGTCGAAACTTTTGAATGCAACCCCCTTTTCTATGCAAGCCTTTCTACAAGCCTCCAAAACTTTTCCGTCCCAAACTTCAAATTCGTTAAGAAACACCACAGTTTTGTAGGTTCTCCGATATATGTAGTTTGCCACTTGGACTGCAACGTACTCCACTGTTTCCACATCTGTGGGGAGGGTGGTTTCATGTTGGGAAAGCGGGTAAACCTCGTCAAGCTCTATAGGGACAACGCCAAAGGGCGCCTCGTAAAAGCAGACGTGAATCTTTTTCATTTTTTCCTCCCTAAAAACGCCGCGGAGGGCCTTAGCCAACTTCTTGTAAAGCTCAGACCTGTGAAAGGGTTTCGTCCTTGTCTGAGGCATCAAAATGAGAATTTCAGCACCTTCTGGAGGCATAAAACGTTCAGAGAGTCTAACTCTATGGCGCACAATCTCCGGTCGAGACAGACCAACGTGACTGAAAAAGAATATCCCCCTTGGCTTAACTGTCGGGCTGTGTTTTTCAATGAGTTCCTCATACTTCTTTAGTTTTTTCAAAGCTTGCAAAAGCGCTGGGTGTCCATGCACCCTAAGCTCTAAATGCTCCCATAGTCGCCCCTCTTTTATGGCTTGTTTTATCCGTTTAATCTCTGAAAGACATGCGTAAAGATTATGCTCTGCAAGGAAAACGTGCCTCTCTCTGGGAGGCATTTCCGCGACATCTTTTGGCGTTTTTTTTGAACATTTTGGACATACACACGGGAAATATTCAAGCTCCTCAAGCCTAGCTGTCCCAGCTTCTGTCATGTAACGGTTTTCTTTAGCGTATATAGCGTAGGCTGCAGAATCAAAAAGGTCGCATCCTAAAGCAACTGCCAGGGCAAACATAAACGGATGGCCCGCCCCGAAAAGGTGGAGGGGCCGTTCAATGGGCAGGTTTGCTTTGGCGGTTAAAATCATGTCAACTAAAACGTCAAACCTATAGTTTTTCATAACCTCTGTTGGGCTGCCAAGTGCATGGATGTGAAACGGAAGATCCCCCATTTCGGAAGCTGACCTCGCTACGAGGTCTAGGTGACGCCCACCTTGGACAGGCCCAACCCAGAGGATGTCATTCCTAGTCTTTATTTTGAATAGCTCCCGCGCTCTTTTTAAGGTCTCTTCTACTGTTTGTTCCGCATATTTCCTTGTGGCTTTCCAACCCGTCGGCCAATCTAATATTGTGGCTATGTCTGTGCTTATCTGCTCTTGATATGCCACAATTTCTTGGGAAGTTGTCTCCACGTCTCCGTAAACGAGTATTTGGTAGGCTCCCGAATCGGTCATTACAACGCCATCGAAGTCCAGAAAGTCATGCAATCCTTTTTCTGCTGGCTCATCCTTGAAACGTTTCTTTAGAATGTAGGCATTTGTTATGATCGCTTCAAAACCGAATTCTTCTCGAATCCTTTTCGGATGGACTGGCTGCAAGGTTGGGTTCACAACTGGAAAAAGGAGCGGAGTCTCTACAACACCGCTTTTTGTTCGAAGCTTCCCAATTCTCGCCAGCAAATCCCTTTCCTTTACTTCAAAGCACATTGCTGGGTCTAGACAAAATCAGTCAAACAAGTTTATAAAATGTGAAGCTGCAAGCTTAATTACCACAAACATCCTTTCTATAAAACTCAAGAGGAAGCAGCATGCCGTTAACCATTCAAATTGAGGAAAAACCAAAACTGGACAACCCAGTGCTGATTGAGGGGCTTCCCGGAATAGGCTTCGTAGCCAACATTGTAGCCTTACATCTAATCCACGAACTGGAAGCCAAACGCTTTGCAAGGATCTTCTCTGCCTCATTCCAAGACTTGGCGGCAACAACCGAAACTGGAGAGCCCCGCTCACCTATAAACGAGCTGTATTATTACAGAAGTATGGATGAAAGCCACGACTTGATCATATGGTATGGAAACACTCAAGCCCTAACAACCGTCGGGCAATATGAGCTTTGCGGACGCATACTAGATGTTGCCGAGGAGTTGGGGTGCGGCTTCCTCATAACCGTGGGCGGCTTTAAACAAGAAGAGGTGAAAGAAACTCCAGAAATCTATTGTGCCGCTTCAGACGGGGAAACTTTGAAAGAGGCGTTAAATCTCGGTGCAAAAATAATGGTGGGAAACATTTTCGGCGTAGCTGGCATCCTAATCGGTCTCGGCGCCCTAAGAGGTTTCAAGGGCTTCTCCATTCTAGTTGAGACTCCAGGCACTTGTCCAGATGCGAAGGCTGCACGCCACGCTCTTTCAGTTTTAAATAAATATCTAGGATTGAAAGTTGACTTGTCAAGGCTTGATTTGGCAGCTGAAAAAACTGCAAAAATCCTAGAGTCCTTCGGATGGGTTAGAGCGGTTAAGGAAGAAGAAAAGAAAAGGGAAGAGCTTCGCTGGTTTGTCTAGCCCCTGGTTTCGCTGATAAACTGTTCATAGACTTTTTGCACTCTTTCAGCAGCGGGTCCTGAACCCTCCACAACGCCTTTTTCTGTTACTTTAATCTTATCCATAACCCAAATGAACCCTTTATCCTCGTAAAGTTTAACCATGGTTGGAAAAACCCTTTCAAGGCGTTCAGCTAAAGCCTTCAAGTCAAAAGGTTTTTCTACACTTAATATTTGGGCAACAACTGCTCCGTTCAAAAACACTCTGTGAAGCTTTCTGCCCTCTTCATCTTTGGCTTCAGCCAAGCAGAGGCTTAAATTGTCTGGGTTTATGCCGATCAATGTTCCGTTATAAGTTTTGCCGGTCGTCGTCGTCACGATAACGCTTTTGTCTACTAATGCTGAAACTTCCGTGTAAAACCTTCTTTGAGCCGCTGACAAGCTTATCCTCCTCCAGCCTACACAGTATACAGCACACGTATTTTAGGGTTTAAATTGCACAAGGGTTATTAGCATTCCGAATGAAAACTGAGTCTTGTGGCGAGATAATGGCACATATTGATAGGGAGCGAGAAGCCCTCTATGTTAGGCTGCGATCGATTGAATCCGATTTGTCCAGCGCTTCTGCAGCTATAAGCGACGTGGAAGGTAAACTATCCTACATTGATAGTTCTATGGCTTCTTTACCAAGCAGGCTTACAACGGTTCGTGGACGCGGCTACGCCGCCATGGGACACCTTGAAAAAAGCATAGACCTTTTAACTAAAAAGTGGATGGAAGCCTCCCCTGCCATCAAACAATCATTTTATAACAATGTTCAACCGTTAACAGCCCAAATTCGCGTGCTTCAGTCAGATGCAAACCGGTTGAGGGCAGAGATAAACCGTGGAAACATAGCCTTCTGTTGGAGTTTAGCTAGCCGCCTTTCAGTGGAAGCTTCAACATTAAGGGCGAGGGTTGCCGCTGAAACCACTAGGATAGGCGCTTCTCTAGGCGAGTTTCTTGGAAGCATAAGCGCCATAGACAGAGATTTAAAAGTGGCGGAGAAAACCATGGAGCTTTTTTCTTTTGCTTCGTTCTCACTTAAACCCGAAGAAAGTCCAGTATTAGCCATCGAAGGAAAAATTATGACAAAAGACAAACGTGAAGGCACGCTGTACTTCACAAATCAACGGTTTATTTTTGAAGGAAAAAAGGAGGTAGTGCTTGAAAAGAAGCTTTTCGTAGCCACCAAAAAGAAGACGGAACGCACAGTGCTAATCGAACAGCCCGTGGGCGCCCTCGAAGAAATCTCCAAGGGAAGGGTTGGGTTAATCGCTTGGACAGGGGTATACATACGTTTCAAGCCGGGCGTTCGAATGGAGGAAACACCCTTCGACGTTAAGGACTGGGAAGCCGACGTGATAACCAGGTTCTTCCAGTATATTATAGGCGGGGAAGCGGAGAGAGACATAGCCACAATAAGGGGCATAACGCCGAAAGAAGCGCCGGCAATAAGGGTTATCCGATGTCCACACTGTGGGGCACCCTACACGAAGGAAATCTACAAGGGACAAACTTCAGTGCAATGCGAATACTGCGGAACATCCATAATGGTCGGATAACTGGCAGTCCTTAACTCTGGCCTAAACTTTTTTCCTCTAACCCTTGCTTCAGAAATACAGCCGTGTTTGGCGGGACATCTCGATAGACAATAACGTTCGGTCCTATCCAGCAGTTGTTTCCAACTTTTACGCCCGGCATTAGGAGAGCGTTTATGCCCGTTTTCACGTTGTCACCTAAAACTGCGCCGAGTTTTGTTCTTCCACTATCCACAAGTTTGTCTTTAATCATCATTTTGACTGTTCCAGCGTCGAGACGGTAGTTGGCTGTTATTGTTCCAGCGCCTAGGTTGCAGTTTTCGCCTATTATGCTGTCGCCCACATAGGACAAGTGGCCGATGTGCGTCCCATCCATGATTATGCTGTTTTTTATTTCACATGCATTTCCGATGCGCACTTTTTTACCTATAGTCGTGCATGGGCGTATGTAACAGTTAGGCCCTACGTCGCTGTGCTCGCCTATATATGCTGGCCCTTCAATGTAGGCTCCGGAGCGGATGCGCGCAGTCTCCGTCACCGTAACTGGGCCTATTATGTGGGCGCCTGTTTCCACATGCCCAAGGATTTTATGCTCCATCCTGCTTAACACCCAACGGTTAGCCTCAAGTAAATCCCATGGCCTGCCGATGTCGAACCAGTCTTCATGGGAGATTTCAGCTGCAAAAACATGTCTTCCTTCTTTTATCAATAATTCAACGGCGTCTGTGATTTCCCATTCACCTCTTAAAGAAGCCTTAATCTTTTTCGTCTTCTCGAAAATCTCCGTGGAAAACACGTATATTCCAGCGTTTGCCATGTTCGATGGCGCTTCTCCAGAGGCTGGTTTTTCAACGATGCGCTTAACCAAACCATCATCTCCGAGCTCCACTATGCCGTAATCTTCTGGTTTTTCCACGGGAGTAACAGCCAATGTCGCGGCAGCCTTTTTACTATTATGTAGATCGAGGACTTTCTTTAGGGCTTCTGATGTGAAAAGTAAGTCGCCATAAACTAGCACAAAATCACTATCTACAAACGGTTCCGCAACGCTTACAGCGTTTCCGGTTCCAAGAACACTGGTCTGCTCTACATACTCTATTTCTAGTCCAAATTTTTCGCCTGAACTGAAATGCTGACGGATAACCTCCGCCATGTAATGGACGACGATTACTACGTGGTTTATTCCGCAAGCCTTAATGGCATCTAAGCAATGTTCAAGGACAGGTTTTCCGCCAATGCTAATCATGTGTTTGGGACGCGTAAAAGTTAATGGTTGAAGTCTGACTCCTTCGCCTGCAGCCAAAACAACAGCCTTCACTTTTCAAAATCCTCCACTACTTTCGCCACTACCTTTGTAACTTTTTCCATTATTTCTTTAACAACTTTTAAAGATTCACCTTCCGCTGTTAAACGCACCAGAGGCTCGGTGCCGGAAGCTCTAACTAAAACCCAGCCTTCTTCAAGGGTTAAACGGATACCATCAGCCTTGGAGATATCCTTATAATTTGGAAAGCATGTTTTTAGCTGGTTTTCCGCTCTTTCAACTATTGCGTGTTTGATTTCGTTTTTGCATGGCACATTTTTCCTCAAAACGGGATAAGTAGGAACTTGAGCGATGAGCTCTGAAAGGTTTTTCCCAACTTCCTCTAAGGCTTTAAGCATAAGCACGGACGAAAGCAATCCGTCTGGGCAGTAATGATGTTGAGGGTGTATCCACGCTCCACAGGGTTCTCCCCCAAAAACCGCACCAAACTTTCTCACAGCTTCGGCAACATAAACATCCCCCACCCTTGTTCTCACAACTTTTCCTCCCAGTGCCTCCACCATCCTTTCGATGCACATAGACGCCTCAACATTGGTTACTACAATCCTGTCTTTTCCACCGTTTTTCTTTACAGTGTATGTTGCGTATGCAGCTAACGCCTTGTCAAAATCCACAAAAACGCCCTTCTCATCTATAAAGGCGACTCTGTCACCGTCACCGTCGTAAGCTACTCCCATATCAGCACCCAAGATTTTCACGGTTTCAGCTAAATACTGAAGGGTTTCCCTATTAGGTTCTGGGCTTCTTCCAGGAAAAAAGCCGTCAAACTGGGCGTTTATCGCTGCGACCTTGCATCCAAGGTCCCTGAAGATGGCGGGCGCTATCTGACTTGTCGCCCCACATCCAGGGTCAACTACAACATGCCATTTTCTGTTTAGTCTTACGTTTTCAAGCACCGTTTTGGTATATAGATGGCCTTTATCTATGGTTAGGGCTTCGCCTAAGTTTTGCCAGTCTGCAAAACAAATTTTCTCATGCTCTATGAGGCGCTCTACTTCTTTTTGTTTTTCTTCATCGTAGGCCATTCCATTTCTGTCAAAAATTTTTATTCCATTGTATTGGGGCGGGTTGTGTGAAGCGGTAATCATCACGCCAGCATCAGCGCCCAACATTTTAGTCAAATAAGCTAAAACTGGAGTTGGCAAAATGCCAAGGCGAAAAACTTTTACTCCGCATGCCTGCAAACCCGAAACAAGGGCGTTTTCAAGCATCAAACCAGAAGTTCTTGAATCTCTGGCCACAAGAACTTTTCCAGCTTTAATAAAAGCACCGACCGCCATCCCAACTTTAACCGCCAAAATCGGGGTTAATTCAACGTTGACTAAGCCCCGCAACCCAGAACTGCCAAATAACCTCATACTCTTCACCTTAGTTAACGGCGCCCACGGTTAAATGGCTAATTTGCAGCTTAAATATTTGAGCCTCAAAACATAAGCGTCTACAACACAGCAGAAAGCATGGCGGTCGGGCG
>JANXDU010000027.1 GCA_025059195.1 Candidatus Bathyarchaeota archaeon | reverse complement strand
TATTAAGTAAACAAAGAAGTAAAGTATTTATGAAACTTTTCGGGCCTGTCAAGAGAGTTCTCCGATAAGGATTTAGCGAAAAAGGCGTGGTTATTTTGAAAAAGAAGAAGCATTGTTGAAATTGGGCAGCCTTATTCTTGGGTGGCGGGCCCGCCGGGAATTGAACCCGGGACCTACGGGTTAAGAGCCTCAACCCATCCCGCGCAGCGGTTTGGTCCGCCGCTCTACCTTACTGAGCTACGGGCCCGGTTTTGGCATGTTCTAGGATATGCATTTTAAATGGTGTTAATAAGTTGTGCGGTTATGCCTTCTTGGAAATGGTTTTAAGTTTTACGGTGTTTGTATGTGGAAGGGGTTGGTTTTGGGCGAGCTTGTGTTCGTGGGCTTAGGGTTGCATGACGAAAAAGGCATAAGTCTAAAGGGTTTAGAGGAAGCTAAAACAGCCGACTTCGTCTTCCTAGAGGTTTACACGAGTTTTATGCCTTGCCTTTCTTTGGAGAGTTTTGAGAGATTTATTGGCAAAGGGGTTATTGTTGTTTCGCGGAAGCAGCTTGAAGATGAAAATGGGGAAATTGTTTTGGAAGCCGCTGGAAGGGGCAAGGCTGTTCTACTGGTTCCCGGTGATCCGCTTATTGCGACTACACATGTGGCGCTGAGGCTTGAAGCTGAGAAGCGTGGAATAAAAACTCGGTTGGTTCACGGCGCATCCATTATTTCGGCTGTTGTGGGATTGTGCGGCTTGCACAACTACAAGTTTGGCAAAAGCGTGACCGTGCCTTTTCCAGAGAATTTTTCCGAGACCCCCTACTTGGTTTTAGCCCAAAACAAGGGTTTAGGGCTTCATACCCTCTGCCTACTGGATATTGATGCGGAGAGAAACCGTTTTCTAACGGTTCGGGAGGCCCTTGAGACGTTTTTGAAAATTGAAGCGAAAAGGAGGCTGGGTGTTGTTGATAAGGAGACTCTTGCCGTGGGCGTTGCTAGAGCTGGAAGCCCAAACCCGACGGTTAAAGCCGGCCTCGTCAAAATGTTGATGGACTATGATTTTGGCGGTCCGCCTTACAGCCTCGTTTTTCCGGGAAAGCTTCACTTTATGGAGGCTGAAGCCCTCATAGCCTTCGCTGGGGCGCCTTCGAGCGTTAGGAGGCTTATGGAGTGAGCCTTGAACAGCTTGTTTCGAAGTATATTGCCTCTGCCGAACATGCTTTAGGCGAGCTGCAAATTGCTGTCGGCAATGATGGTTTATGCTTGTCCAAGAAGTCTGTTTTAGAGATTGTTGATTTGGCAAAAGCCTATTTGCAGGACGCAAAATATTATAGGGACGGCAAGCGTTTTGATGTAAGCCTAGCTTCTGTGGCTTACTGTGAAGGATTGCTGGACGCCCTAAAAAGATTGGGAGCTGTGAAGTTTGAATGGCCGAGAAGGAAGAGCAGTCCGTGAAAAAGCGGAGGGTTGTCTTAGCCTCCGGAGTGTTCGACTTGCTGCATCTCGGGCATGTCCGATACTTGGAGGAGGCTAAAAAGGCCGGCGGGGAGAACGCCGAGCTAATAGTTATTGTGGCCAGGGACAGCACTGTTGAAAAACGGAAGGGCTACAAGCCAGTCATACCCGAAAACCAGCGGCGGGCGCTTGTTGAAGCCTTGAAAGTTGTAGACGAAGCCATTCTGGGCTATGAGGAATTCGACATGGGCAAAGTTATCGAAAAGATTAAACCTGACATCATAGCTGTGGGCCATGACCAAGACGGGATGGAGGAAGCCGTTAAGGACTACATTCGCAAGAAAGGCCTAAACATAAAGGTTGTGCGCATTAGCAAGTTCGGCGAAAATGAACTAGACAGCTCTTCAAAGATAAAACAGAAAATCATCGAACATTATAAAAGGGGATAGCGTTGGATATCCAAAAACATGCAAGCTTTTCGTTGACATACGCCCTACTAACAGTGAACTTGGCTGTGTATGCCTATACTTCTCTGGTTGGAGGAAACTTCGTAGTTACGGAGGACCGTGTGCTCGCCTTTTACGGACAGTTTAATTTGCTTGTTTTGGAAGGCTGGTATTGGCAGCTTTTTACAGCCATGTTCGTCCACGCCAGCATAGTTCACTTGCTGGGCAACATGTTATTTCTCCTAATCTTCGGTTTGAGAGCGGAGGAGCTTTTCACAGAGCTGGAATATCTAGCCATATACATATCAAGCGGCTTGGCTGGAAATCTATTAACTCTCCTTTTAGGGCCTTACACGGTTTCCGCCGGGGCTTCCGGCGCCATTTTCGGGCTTTTGGGGGCGTGCACCATGTATTTAAGGCGGAGCATAGGACAATCGGTGATCAGCGCCTTGCTTTACTCGTTTTTCCTTCTCATGATGTTTAGCGCTTCGCCCAATGTGAATTTCCTCGCCCACTTTGGCGGGCTCGTCGTTGGCTTATTGGCTGGATATGTCGTGGTTGCCAAGCAAACTTTCAAAATAAAGTATGAGCATACCGCGTCTTATGAATAGGAAAAGCAGTATCGCCTCTTTTATGGAAGTGTTAAGACCTCAACTCTCACTTTATTGCCGTCTTTTAGGTTAAGGTTTTTTCTCAAACATATCGGGGCTATCAACTCTACAACCGAAGCGTCGTAGTGGCTTCTTAGAGCCGCCACGAGGGCGCCTTTAACCTTATTTTCTATTATTGCTGGATAACATTTCACCGGTCCAAAAGTGCGGTCTTCGCTTTTGAAGCCCTCGATTTCTATGGATGGGTAGGCCTCCAACTCCAAGCGGGTTTTAACATCATAATCAGACAACAATTTTAGGTTTAATGTTCCCGGATAGGGGTCAAAGCCAAGCTTCTCCATAAACTGTCGCCTGTAATGGTCCCTTGATGTGTAGTAGGCGCCTTCGCCCATCCCCGTGAAAACCACGCCTTCAAGGGTTACAGATGGCGGGTATGCGGTTTCCATCAAAAAACGCAGGTTTGCATAAAGCTTTTTGAGTTGATTTAGGCCGGACTCGGCAATCTGCACTAGGCAACCTTCTGGCGTTATGGTGCGTTTAATCCAGCCTTTACGTTCAAGCTCGATTAAGTGGCGAGAGGCTGACTGCTGCGAAACGCCCAGTTTTCTGGCTAAAAACTCCGTGGAGATTTTGGCTGTTCTTCGATGGGCTCCCATCTCCGCCAACTTCAAGAGCGTATAGAGATGACGCCAGCTTTGCTTTTCGCTCATCTCACAGACCTTCGCTTATCATTTAGAAGTAGCCGCCTACATATTTAAAGAACACTAAATTTGACGGTTACAGTCCATTAGGCTTGGATGCATGTGGCGTTTGCTGCAACAAAAATATTTCGGGCGTCAACCACGTGGGCTGAAACGTGTACAACTCTGGAGGCCGTAGTGATGGTGAAATGGAGGCTGTAGGTGCCGTTACCCCAATCCGTCATAGACGGGTTGTCCACGGGAATCCATGCACCCGGCGAGGCTTCATAGTATAGGGTTATTTGCTTGGCTTGGGTCGGCTTTTCTTCGTTGAAAACATTACATGTTAGGTTTACGATTTTTATAGATTCGTTTCCGTTGGCTATGTAGTAGCCATTTACCGTGATGGCTGTTGTTATGTTTATGGCGTCGTTTATGGTTGTCTTGGATGTTTGCCCCAAAATTTTAAGCGTGAAAAATGCGTATTGGCTTGAAACTCCCAATCCATCGCTCCACAACAACCTTAAACCGTCCACGTATCCGGCGCCGTTTAGAAGCGTGTAAGTGATTTGGCATATTCGCTGTGGATACCATCGCAGGTAGGCGTCTGTGAGCATGTTGAGGTTTTCCGTTAAAACGGTTTTTTGTCCACTTTTTGTGATGTTGGCGAGGGCGCTTATCATGGCGTTTCTTAAACTAGTCCTCACGGCTAAGGCTAGCTCCACAGCGGAGCTGTTTTCAACATTCTGGTTTTCCATGGTGAGCTCATAGACGTAGATAGAGGTTGAAGCTATTAGAATGGCTATTGCTAGGGCGGTCACTATTAAAAGCTGCCCCGAACCGTTAGCCCTAAACGTTTTGGCAGTTTTCCTCATTTCGCCACCGCCAAATACAAGTAAACCACGTAGTAGCTGAACTCTGGGTTTTGGCTTGCGCAGACATACTTTACGAGGGTTACTTCTTGGCTGTTGAAGCCTCCGTTGGAAACGGTTTCCGTGTTAACTTGCCGCATTTCGTTGTCGTAAACGGTTAGGTTGAAGGACACGCCTACTGGCAACAGCAAATTTAGGGTTTCCCTAAGCCCAGACCAGTTTCCGGCGGCTATATAGGCGCCTAAGCTTCCGTCGGAGTCAAGCTGTAAGAGCGCCTGCATTCCAAGGGCTGCTAAACCGTTGTTTGTGGGCCTCGTGCTTTTTGTGGCTAAGTTTGTCGAGATAGCGGTGACTGAAAAAATTATGAATATGGCTAGAAAAGCCTCAATAACTCTGATCTGCCCAGAGTTTTGCCCCTTCACAGTTTCGGCCTCCCAAGAAATATTGTGCACTTATATGTTCCATAGCCTATGCTTACAAGGTGCTCGTAGACGTAGATGTCTGAAGCGCTCGGCAAGTTTGCGAAGTCAACGCCTATTTTGAGGGGTATCTGCGGGTAGGCTGTCCACTCTATGAGAGGCTTTGTAGCATTTGAGCCCACTGCGACAAGCACCGTGGGACATGAATCCACGGATGCTGGAACGCTGAAAATGTTGCTTTCTATGCGTGTCAGCTGCCATACCCTGCTGAAGGTTAAAGCGTAAACCTTCTCTAAAACAACCCCAGCGCCCATAGGCGTCACGGTTAGGGTTTGGTTCAATGGGGAAAGCCTCAAAAAGGCGCCTTCTTGAGCTGGTTCGCCATTTTGGGTGAAAGTGTAAACGGCGTAGGAGGCTAAACGGCTGTTGTGGGCAGATTTTGCGAAAACAACGAGAGCAAATGGGCTTTCAAGGTATTTCGGGACTGTGATGTTAAAGCTTCCCCATCCATCAAACTTTTGGAAGCTGTGGGCTTTTAGAAGGTTTCCAGCCAAGACATAAGCCTTCAATATTGCGGAAACTTGAACACCATCGTCCTTTAATGTTGCCACTTCAAACGTGTAAACCTTCTTGTCTGAACCTTCGAAAACTGCTGTTAGATTTAATTTTACGGCGAAAACAGGCTTTATTTCAATCCTAAACATCAAGTCTGGCGCTTTTAAGCTTGTGAATATTTGGGCATAGCTTAAACAGTAAGCGTTTTCTCTGTTTAGCCGTGAAACCTTATCCACGTCAAGAGCGTATGGGTTGTCTGCTCCAACATCGGCTAAGCCAAACTCTTCCGGAACTAATTGCCCCCACTGTCCCCAATCGGCTGGCTTACCAGCGTAGAGCAATATGCGCTTTGCAACTTCGCTAAGTCTCCGCGCTGCTTCAACGTTTGTGGACGTGTTTATTAGGGGTTGAAGGATTTTGGCTGTAGCTGACATGGCTGAAAGCACCAGCAAAACCATGAGCGAACATGCGAAAAACGTGTCTATTGATATGGCTGGCATGGGATTCACGCCCTTATCCTTGAGCTGCTAAGCCAAGCATGCCCCCCATTAAGCTCTGGGAAAGCGCTAGGGAAATGTGCGCCGTTAAGACAAGCATGGCTGAATATTTGAAGCCCGCCGCGAAGGTGCCCTCGTTAACCTTGCCCACGAAAAAGCCTGAAAGCCAACACTGCAACAGAATGCCAAGCGAAAATAGGTTCATCTGTTCCTGCAAAACGAAAAAAGGCATAGGTGTCGCTCCAGGAAGTGAAAGGCTGGTTAAAGCGTAAACGGTTAAAGCCACCATGGTTGTTGTTAGAGCGATTAAAACGCTCCAAATAAAAGCTAAAATCACATAAGGCCTCAAAAGAGCCTTCTTGTTCAATTCCACATCCTTCTGTTTTTCGCTATACTCCGTTAATATTTCAAGAGCCAAGCTAGAGCCGCCACCTGTCTTTATGGTTTCCACTAGGATTAGGAAGTTTACGAGAACAGGCCACGTCTGAATTTTCCTTTTAATGCTTCCGAAAATCTTTCTTAAGGGGACGCCCCACTCCATCTGGCTTCTAATGAGCGCTAAAACCTCAAAGAACTTCCCATAACCCGGCCTTTTCGCGGCGTGGATTATGCTTTTCTCCGGCGAAAGCCCCGTTTTCCGAGCCTCTGTAACGTCTCTTAAAAAGCTTGGCATGGCATTCTCAGCCGCATTGTTTATTCGGGCTATTTCCACGTAGACGCCCGCCGCTGGGATAGAGATTGCCAGGAGGCAAGCTGTAACCACAAGGGGTGAGATTTGCGGCGCTGTTAGGTATTTAAGCTGCGGCGTTGTGAATGTCGACGCCAAAAAGATTATGGCGCCTATGGCCGTTATAGTCGCCACTTGGTATGGCTTCTTAACTCCCACTAGGTTGCTTTTCCTTTCCATGTGGGCGAAAACCATGAAAACCACTGAAATCAGCGGCGTTAAGACGAATATGAGGAGGCAGACAACTTCAGTGGAGATTCCCGGTGTCCCCGTTGTCCTCATGGGTTCAAATATAGCTGTTGAAGAGAAGATTATAAACAGAATGTAGGAGCACAGCGTCACGATGAGCATAACTGCGTAGGCCTCCACGAGGGTTCCGAGCCTTTCGATGCTTCGAATGGCGGCGACGCTTTGAATCTCGAATATGGAGCGAAGTTTACTCCTAAGATAGTTGACGATATTGCCTCCGCTTCTGACCGCTGAGACATAGCCCAACAAAAATTCCCGGTAGGTTTTCGACTTGGTTTTTTCCGCCCTTTTCTGCATAACCGTTAAAGGGTCGTAGCCCAAAACCTCCACTTGGCGGACAATCTCTCTGGCTTCTTTCTGAAACGTGGGCAAATGGTCTATGCTGCAGAGCTTCCTCCAACTCTCATAAAGGGTTACTTCACTGGCGGCCAGTATGGTGAAAAGTAGGGCTGCGAAGGGCAGTTCCCGATTTATTTCGCTTGTGTCCTCCTCCACGAAACGGCTCAAGAAGCGTCCAAAAATCTTCGGCTTAGATGAGGCTTGCATTTTCACCACCAGCCTTTTTCGAGGAACTCCCGCTGGAAAAGCTCGGGGTTGTTGTAGTACTTGCTTAATACTTTGTTGACGCTTCGGTAGTCGCGGATGCCGTGTTCCACCATGTGGGCTAAAACCCGCTTGCGGTACTCCAACTCGTCCAGAAGCCTTTCAATTGGAATGTCAAGGCTTGAGGCCATCTTCCTCAAAAGGTAACTTTCCCGAAGGTTTTCGCGGAACATGTCTGTGGAAGGGTTCCAGCTGAAAACCTCTTGATAACTGTTGTAGTCTTTGATTTCCGTAACGCTGACAAACTTTCTGCTGGAAAGTTTCCTACCCGACTCGAGGAAAACCGGCGTCCGAACATGCTTGACGGTTATGACGCAGTTCATAAGGGGGATTATAGACGATGGAATGTTCATTGGTGGCTGTGTCAACCTTTTGATAGCGGTGTCCACGTCTTCAGCGTGTAATGTGCAGAGCCCACCGTGACCCGTAGCTAAAGCTTGAAAAAGCACGTAGGCTTCTTCTCCTCTGACCTCGCCCACGATTATGAGGTCTGGGCGGTGGCGCACCGCCGACTTGATTAGGTCGTATAGGGTGATTTCGCCTTCGCTTTCCGGCCCAAAGCCAGACCGAGCAATTGTGGATGTCCAGTTTTCATGGGGAAGGTTTATTTCAGCAACCTCTTCCACCGATATGATTTTGTAGCTTGGTTTTATGAGGCAGGCAATGGCGTTTAGGGCGGTTGTCTTCCCCGCGCCCGTAGCTCCGATAATCATTAGGGACATTTTGTTTTCCATCAGGAGCCAGAGGTAAGCGGCTATGCTCTCGTTTATGGTTTCGTTTTCAATCAAGTCTATGATGGTGAAGGGGTCTTTGCGGAACTTTCGGATAGTGAAAGCCGTTCCGTAAGGCGTGGTTTCCCGTCCAAAGGAAACTGCCAAACGATGCTTTTCTGGAAGGGTCACGTCCACTATTGGGTAGGCTATGCTCACATGTTTGCCGGACTTGTGGACCATACGCATGACGAAGTCTTCAAGCTCCTGTTCGTCTCGGAAAACAATGTTGGTTTTAATGTTCTCGTATTTTCTGTGCCAAAGGTAGACGGGTTTGCCGACACCGCTGCATCCAATATCTTCTACGTAATCGTCGTACATGAGGGGGTCTATTTTGCCGTAGCCAACAATGTCCCTTTCAAGGTAGTAGAAGATTTTCCGCATTCCTACGGGGGATATGCCCCCCAAAACTTTTTTGTGTTTGATTAGGATGGCGGGCATCTGCCTCCTAAAAGATTCAGCCAGCGTTTCCTCGCCTTCCGGGGCTTGGAGTTCAAATTCCAAAATGTTTCTCAGCCTTGCATAGCCTTCCCGCTCTTCTCTTGATAGTGGAAGCTCGTCTAGAATATACATGTATTCAAGATTTTCCTCGTTTTGGACTATGGCCGCGTAGGAGAAGGGGGGTTTAAGCGGGTAATACTCGATTTCAACGTAGCCTTCGGGAACGCTCCATTTCTGGGTTTCTAGCACCCCTGCCAGTTCAGCCTCATCCCAAAACGTGTCCCTAACCTCTTGTTTCACCATGCCTTTCCAAAGTTTCAAATCGAACTTCAACCTTTCACTCTCCTTTTTGGCTTAGACCCGAAAGGATAATTCTTGGAGCATCTGCGCTTGCGGAGCATGTTAAACGAATAGCACCATAACCGCTAATGTAATAGCCTGTAGCCTCTGCTTTACATGCTAAATAAACACGTAGCGCAGTGTTTTCGGTTGGAAGGTTTCCGAAACCTCCTTCCAGCCAAGCCCTAGCTGAGTCGTTTTTGAGGGTGAGCCAATACTGTTTTTCGCCCATGGCTGGGGGCGCTTGGATAATGGTTTCAGTCGAGGCGTTGGCGGTTAAAGCCATGGTTACGAGTTCTATGGCTTCCGCCGCCACGTGGTCCATTAACTCCTTTAGTTTTCGGGTTTCAAACGAAAACCGTATGGCGTTAGCATACTCCATAAACGAGACTAAGAGGATGCTGGAGACGGCGATTAAGGCGAAGAAAGTGTAAAGGTAGCTTGGCGTTATGACTGGCATCCCGCTAACTCACCGCCTGAAAGTTAATGGAACAGATATAAACTTCGACGTTTACCACGGCGCCTTCCGAAGTGCTTGCGACTGGCAACCAAGCCAATGTCTTGGCGCCTTCGTAGAGGGCTTCCAAGGCGATGGAGGATACAGCCTCCATAAAAAGGAAAGATTGCGTGATGGAAGCAACGTTGGCGGCTGAAACTTTAAGTTTGAAACCTCCGCCCAAGGTTAATGGTTGCGTTTTGTTTAGGCTTATAACATATACGCGTATAACGTTGTATGGCCTCCCATTATTTGATCCTAAAGCCAAGGCCGTTGCCATTGGGCGATACCGCAGAACAAGCTGCTGGGCACTTCCGTTTCTGGCAAAGTAAAGCTGGGTCTGGGTGGAGGCGCCCTGTGCAACTATGGCTCTGCCGTCACCTCGGACAAATAAGCCTTCTCGGCTTTCGGGCAGAGAGCCCAACGTGTAAAAGGCGCTCCCCAAAGAACCTCTAAAAACAACGGTGGAAAAGCCGCTGCCGTCTGTAAGCCTCAAAACAAGGCCTCCGGCGCGGGGCTCAGTTTGGAAAACGCCGCCGCAGCCCTCCATGTAAACGGTTTTTGAAGCGCCAGGGTTCCAAGCCACAAGGCGTATGGCGTCGTCTAGGGCTTGCATGTTCTGTTTGGCAACGGCCACTCCCAATAAAATGCCTTTAGCCCTTATCTGCGACAACGCAAAACCATAGGTTACAGAAACTAAAACTAAAAGCGAGCCGAAAAGTATCAAATAGGTTACGGGAACAGCTAAACCTCGCTTTGAACACGTAAACCTTCTAAACCCTTTTCCGGGCGACACCGAACAGTCTCCTCTCTTGCAGACCTCGCCAAGAAACCTTTCACAGCCTTTTAGAGATAAGATGGTGTGTGTAGAACAAAACTACACATAGAATCAATACCGAAAATCCAGACACTAGTTCTAGACAAAAAATAAAAAGAGAAAAGATTGTGGGAAATTTATGGTTCTACATAGGCTTCAACGTTTGTCTCCTTGTAGTACTGAGCGTTGGCGGTGAACACCACAACGCTGATGGATACACCGATGTCGCTAGTTGATATGTGATCTAAGTCGAAGAGGTACACGATCATACGTTTGCCAGAGGGGAGAACCAAAGATTCCCCTTCCTCAAGCTCTTCATAGTCACTCAACGCGTCTGGATTGAATTTACAATCTGGGTCGGTGGGATCGGATACATCTTTGTAAAGAATTGTTTTGGCTTTAACGCCTCTTAGGGTTATCTTGTTTATCACCACGTCTCTTCCACCAGTGTTTGTTATTACGAAGGCTGCCGAGGCGGTTCCGTCTTCAGCGCACCATACGTGGAGGTTTGTTATTTGGAGGCTTTCTTCTTGCACGCGGGTTGTTGTGACGTTTATGGCGTAGAACGTTACAACAGTTGCTAGAAGCACTGAGACCACTAGGATAATGAGCGTTGTTACCACTGTGCTTAGGGCTTTCCTGTTCCTTAACAGTTTCATTTCCATTCTCGCTCCGTGCTGGATTTTCAGCCTTAACTTAATATGATGGTTTGTGCGTAGAACAGAGCTACACATACCTGTTCAACAGTTCAACAGAACATCAAGTTTAAACATGTTTAAACAATTCATAGGAAATTTTTATTTAGAAA
>JANXDU010000031.1 GCA_025059195.1 Candidatus Bathyarchaeota archaeon | reverse complement strand
AAATTTATAAAGTTAGTAATACTTGTTGAGATTAAAGTATTACTGATGTTAAAAATTCACATACTTGATGGCTACTTAAGAGATAGAAAACTCTTACATGTCAACTTACTTGCAGGCTTCTTTGGAGCTTTTCTTGTTTTTGCCCTTGGAAAAGCTATCTCTAAAAATGGCCAAAAGAGAGCGGAAATGGTTATTCTCTGCTTGCAAGGATGACTATGTAGTCAGCCGTGTCTGCACACATGTCAGCGGCGTGCTCAATAAACTCCACGAGGTCATCAAAAATGACCATTGAACCGCTGTCCACCTCCCGTCCATGCTTGATGAACAGTGCTTTAGTTTTCAAGTATTCATCATCTATTTTTCTCTCGATATCTTCAACTTTTTTCGCTCCCTCTATGGCTGCAACGGAGTCAACCGCTATTTTTTCAATACTTCCTCTTAAAGCGTGGGCGCAGTCCACGAGGAAGGAGGTAGTGTGGACGGTATTTTCCCAAAACTCTTTGGGAATTTCCGCGTCTCCAAGCATTTTTATGCATCTTGCAGCGTCCTTCACGTGATCCGCCAACGTGTCAAGCCTTTTTACAAGGTGCATTAAATCCTCACGGTACTCTGCAAAAAGCGCGACGCCCTTTGATAATTCTTTAAAAACTTCCGTGCGTAGCTTGTCCACTTCCTTCTCAACCTTGAAGATGTTCTCTATGTATTGCATGGCCTCTTTCCTTTTGTTTTCAGCCATTTTCTTTGTGGCTTGATGGAGAAGCGTCACAGTGTCAAGGGCCTTAGTTATCTGTTCTTGCGCTAAATCAAGGGCTTTCGTCCTCCGCCGCCTTTCAAACCACGTGTAGCTCTTACTTTCCAAGACCTTTCATCCCTTCAAATAATTTTGTGGAATGCTTAATAACACTTTTCAAAGATTAACCTTCCTCCCTCTCGGCAACCCAGTAGGCTTTAACATTGCCATTTTCTGTGATGACGTACTCCTTTTTGAATATTGGAGCTTCTTTCTTGTATCTTTTAACAGCCGCCTTCAAAACTGGAAAGACGTTTTTCCTATGGGAGCCAGCGACTAAGACGTAGACCAAGTCTTCCCCTACATTAAACTCTCCGAGAAAATGGTGTATCTGAACGTCCACTATTCCAGGTCTTTTCTTTAAGTCTTGACATATTTCTGACAAAACTTCATCCGCCTTCTCTTCGTAAGCCTCTATCTCTAGCTTTTGAACTTTCTCTTTATGCGGGTTTTCTCCGCGGACAACACCTATGAAAACGGCTATGGCCCCAGCTCTTTGAAAATTCGGTTTGTTTTTCGTCTCCTCAATCAATTTTTCAAGGGATAACGCACCCTTTTTGTGAACGTGTGTGGCGCACATGCACATCACCTGCGCAACTACGCAAGGTTAATGGTGGACTTGTTTAAATTAGTTCGTCTTGATTAGTTTTTCAGCCAAACCGGAAAGCTTTCTGCGGTATTCTAAGAACCTTTCATAAGCCTCTTCAAGGGTGATTTCAAAAAATCTTACGGTGTCGTTTGGTTTTGCTTGACCAAGCATGTCTAAGTCCGGAGTTGTAGCAACTGCAATTTTTGGGTAGCCCCCCGTTGTCTGGGCGTCTTTCATTATTATAATTGGCTTTCCGTTCCCTGGGACTTGAATTGCCCCGGGAAGGAGAGCGTCTGACACTATTTCTGCTCTATCTCTGTGTTCTATTTGGGGGCCTTCAAGGCGGTATCCCATGCGGTCCGATTCCATCGTAACCGTGTATGAGCTTGAAAGGAAGGTTTCGATGCCCTTTTCGGTGAACATATCTGCTTGAGGCCCTAGAACGACATGAACCGAAAAATTACCAGTAAACTGAGGCACTAGGTTTTCTGGCATTTTAAAACAATCCCTTAGAGGAGGAACGCTAAATCCTTGAATTATATCTCCGGCCTTTAATGGTCTACCTTCAATTCCGCCCAATTTTCCACGCACATACGTGGATCGGCTTCCAAGAACTATTGGCGTGTTTATTCCTCCCCGAATAGAGAGATAGCTCCTACACCCCTTCGCTACTTTTCCAAGCGATACTGTTTCGCCCTTACGCACAGTTAACGTTTGCCACATAGGCGCATTTTCGCCGTTAATTTTCACGGGGATCAACCCACCGGTAACGGCGATTTGCGTGTCTGTTAACGCTTGCATTTCAATGCCTAGAAGGGTTATCTCCAAACAAGCATCGTTGGGGTTGTTTGCGACAAGCAAGTTTCCTGCCACCATTGAAAATGTGTCCATGGCGCCGGAAACGGGCACTCCAAATTTAAGGTAGCCATATCTTCCCAAATCTTGCACCGTTGTTAAAAACCCGGGTTTTAACACTTGAAAAACGTTCATTTTACTCCTCAAACTGTGGCTTATAGGCGCCTATTGCAACAAGCCTTTCTATTCTTTGAAACTCCCCTTCCGAGATTGGTTTGAACTTTACAGTATCTCCGGGCTTCAGCAATGCTGGAGGTTGCCATTGGGGGTCAAAAAGTTTGATGGGGGTTCTGCCTATGATGCGCCATCCGCCGGGGGCCTCACATGGATAAATACCCGTCTGCTTTTCTGCGATCCCAACAGAGCCTGCTGGAACCCTGAGGCGGGGTGTTTCAAGGCGTGGAGTTGCAATTTCGTCTGGAACATCGCCCAGATAAGGGAAACCAGCTACAAAGCCGATCATGTAAACTCTATACTCTTTCCCGGAATGAAACTTAACCACTTGGCTTTCTGTTGAACCATGATAATCTGCCACAAAACCCAAATCTGGCCCGTAAACGCCGCCGTAAACAACCGGCACAGTGAGCTTTCTTTTTTTCTCTCTTGGTGTTTCCTTTAATTTTTCCTCGACTTCTCTAATTTGCGCCACTAACCGTTCATAAGTTATTTTTGCCGGATCATAACGGATGAGAAGCGACCTATAGGTTGGAACAAGTTCTTCAATTCCCGGTATGCTTGCCTTCATAAGCGCTTCGTTTAACGCTATAACTTTGTGATTCACAGCCAAATTGATTACAGTGCCAAACTCAACTGTCAAGGCGGCGTCGCCGAAAGGTAGGTACCGGGCAGATAAATAAACTCCGTTCATAGCGGTCTAGTTAGATAAACTGGCCTACCGATTTAACCTCTATGCCTGCCTTTATAAGTCCGCTTCTCAAGGCTTGAGCAATTTTTGGGGCTGTGGGGGTGTCGCTGTGAACGCAAATGGTGTGTATGGTACCCAGCTCTACGATTTCGCCGTTGACGGCTTCCACTACACCTTCCGTTATAGCTTTTAAAGTCCTTTCAACGACTTCTCCCGGCTTCTCAATTACAGAGCCGGCCATTTTCCTTGGAACCAAACTTCCATCGGGGTTGTATGCTCTGTCTGCGAAAAATTCGTAGGCGACACGTAATCCAGCTTTAGTAGCCCTTTTCGCCATAACGGATTTTGGCGGTGCAAAAACTATTAGGTTTGAGTTTAACTCCAATATGGCTTCGGCTATTGCTTCGGCGAGTTCCTCGTTTTTTAGGGCTTTGTTGTACATGGCGCCGTGAGGCTTTACATGTTGAAGGGTGATGCCGAAAACTTTTGCGAAGCCTTGAAGAGCGCCAACTTGATAGATAATGTAGCTTTTTGCCTCTTCGTATGTTATTTGCATTTCTCGCCTTCCAAAACCCATGAGGTCTGGATATCCAGGGTGAGCGCCGACAGCTACCCTATGCTTTTTTGCAAGGGCTATGGTATGCGCAATTGTTAAGGGGTCTCCAGCGTGGAAGCCGCACGCAATGTTTACAGAAGTTACGCATGGCATTATTTCGGCGTCATTTCCAACTTTGAAGCTTCCGTAACTTTCTCCCAAGTCGCAGTTCACGTCAACCTGAAACGCCAAGGTATGACACCAACAAGTTAAGCTTTCAAATATTTCCGCATATCCTCCAATGCAGCAGAGGGGACTGGCAAATCCTTCATGGTAAGTAGTCCCGCTGGCGCGTTTAACACTTTCGGAATGGCATTAACAACCATCGCAACGGTGCCAACGTCCCCATGAATGCACGGCTGTATTTTCTGTTTGATGGTTGGAACACCCTCTATTGTTATAGCGTCATATTCTTCATTCGCACCGATATAGGCCTGAAAATCTAGGACTATAACTTCCCTGTTTCTCATAACCCCTTTTGCCCTTTGTCTTAAACCTGCAACTTTTCCAGCCTCCACCTTTATAAAGTCGCTTTTCACTGGTTTTTTAGCTATTACCGGTTCAGCTGGCTCCGCCTCTATTTTATCAAGCCTCCATGCTATAGCATCTGCGATCATTGCAATGGATTGTTCAAGTCCCACGTGTCCAGTTATCTCGCCCATATCAATCTTTTGTCTAAATTCCTCCATAGTTAAGCCTGCACCTATTTTTTTCTGGAAGGGTAAACGCCTCGTTGCGGCGTTCATAACTCTAACCGCTTCAATCCTTTCTATCCTTTGACAAGCCGCGGTCAAAGTAATCACAAGCGTGTCCATTAAGAAACCCGGATTTATGCCAGTGCCAAGAACTGAAACATCATGTTTTTTAGCTAGTCCGTCCAACTTCTTTGCAAGATCCGGCTCTGAATAATATGGGTATGATAGCTCTTCGCATGTTGATATTACATTTACACCATGTTTAATAATGGAGGCTATCTGGGAGTAAGTTTCTGCAAGATAGGATGACGTTGTGTGGATAGCTATGTCTGGCTTCGTTTTTGAAAACACGGCGTCAACGTCATCTGAAATTATTACGCCTAACTTTTTGACTGCGCCTAAAACTTCGCCAAGATCCCTGCCAACCTTATCCCTAGCCACGTCAATTGCGCCAACTATCCTTACGCCGCTCTTTTCAAGGAGAAACTTCGCTATTAAACTTCCAACAGCGCCAACCCCGTACAAGACGACTTTAATCTCCTCCATTTAAAGTAACCCTCTCACTATGGTTTGTTATTATCTTGGGGCTATAAGGGATTTGGTTCGTGGTTAAAACCTTTACATTTGTAAAAGTTTATATCCTTGAACAATACCTTCTCTCTAAGAAAGATCAGCATGGGACTCTTAAAAGGAGCTAAAATGACTGACTTTCAAGGGGAGAAAAACAGAGAAAGTCAAGCGATGATGACGCTTCGAGATGGTGGGTTTGATGGTGGCGAATTTTTTAAGAGCTCCGATGAATGAGAAAAAGGTATTGAAGCTAAAAGCCGAAATTCACATATTAAAAGACCAGTGTAAAGGTTGCGGTTTCTGCATACATTATTGCCCCAAAAAAGTTTTAGAGGAATCCGACGAAATTAATGCCAGGGGGGTTCACCCCCCAAGAGTTGTTGATGAAAAAAACTGTATATTATGCAGTTTCTGCACAGCAGTATGCCCGGACTTCGCAATTTTTGTTAGGGGAAAACAGTGTATGGATGGATGTTAAATGGGCGGTGATAAGGCGGTTTTAACAGGCGTACACTTCATGAGTGGCGACATCGCATGTGCGGAAGGTGCCATAGCTGCCGGATGTCGATTTTTCGCGGGATATCCAATAACGCCAGCAACAGAAATAGCTGAGCATATGGCCGCTAGAATGCCGGAGGTTGGCGGAATCTACATTCAAATGGAAGATGAAATCGCCTCAATAGCAGCTGTCATAGGCGCCTCCTATGCTGGTTTAAAGGCTATGACCGCAACCTCTGGACCGGGCTTTAGCCTAATGCAAGAGAACATCGGCTTGGCGGTCATGACAGAAGCTCCATGCGTGATTGTTGACGTTATGCGTGGAGGCCCTAGTACTGGTCAGCCAACTCTCCCAGGACAGCAAGATGTTATGCAGGTTAAGTGGGGTTCTCACGGAGATTATGAAATTATAGCCTTGGCGCCTTCTTCTGTTCAGGAAATGTTTGACTTTACGGTTGAAGCCTTCAATCTGGCTGAAACATATCGTGTTCCAACATTTGTAATGGCTGACGAGATTGTGGCTCACATGTGGGAAAGGGTGGTTATACCGCCTCCCGAGAATATACGGATTGTTAATCGCAAAAAGCCAAGCGTATCTCGAGATGATTATATGCCCTTTATGCCCGACGACGATTTGGTTCCGCCAATGGCATGCTTCGGCGAGGGTTACCGCTTTCATGCTACGGGTTTAACCCACGACGAGCGTGGTTATCCGCGGACACAAGATTCAGAAGTTCAAACAAGACTTGTCCAAAGATTGTGCGACAAAATAAGGAAAAACGCTGACAAAATAGTTCGCGTTGAAGAAGTGATGCTGGACGACGCGGACGTGGTGGTTGTTGCCTATGGAATAGTAGCAAGGTCGGCGCTGAGCGCTGTAAGAAGGGCCAGAGAACAAGGCGTCAAAGCGGGTCTTCTCCGCTTGATCACCCTATGGCCTTTCCCGGGAAAGCACGTGGCAAAAGCTGCTGAAAAAGCAAAAGCCATAATCGTTCCAGAAATGAACTGCGGCCAAATAGTACGAGAAGTTGAAAGAGCCGCGAAAACAACGCCGGCATATCACGTTCCAAAGCTTGGAGAAAACCCCCACACGCCGATGGAAATCTTTGCTGCCATAAGGAGGCATGGTTAATGGCTGGGGCTTTTGAACACCCATTTGCAGTGTATCTCAGAGCCGCCATGATTCCACATATATGGTGTTCTGGGTGCGGAAACGGAGTAATCCTAAACGCCTTCATACATGCGTTAGACGAGCTGCGAATGGACTTGGACAAGTTTGTAGTGGTTTCCGGAATAGGCTGCATAGGAAGGACAGCCGGATATACAAACGTAGATTCATTTCACACAACCCATGGCCGCGCAATACCCTTTGCCACCGGCGTCAAACTTGCCAAACCGGAGCTGGAAGTGGTTGTTATAAGCGGCGACGGCGACCTTTTTGCCATAGGTGGAAATCATTTTATCCACGCGGCGAGAAGAAACATCGGCATAAAGGTGATTTGCGCCAACAACTTCAATTATGGAATGACCGGAGGACAGGTGGGGCCGACCACACCTTTGGAAGCCTTAACAACTACGACGCCCTATGGCAACGTAGAACATCCCTTTAACCTCGTCCATCTTGCAACAGCCTCTGGAGCAACCTACGTAGCTAGATGGACAACGCTTCACGTACGCATGTTAACAATGTCAATAAAGAAGTTGCTGCAGCGAAAGGGATTCTCTTTTATAGAAGTTGTATCCCCTTGCCCAGAAATATACGGGCGCCGAAACAACATGCGAACGGGACTTGAAATGATGGAATGGTTCAGAAAAGCCTCTGTAATAGCAAACTTTTCAGATCCAGCAAAGGCCGAAATCACACCAGAAAAAATCGTTGTTGGAGAGTTTGTGGATATAGAAAAACCGACATATGAGCAGCTGCTTTATGGTAAAATAGCCAAAATCGTGAAAAAAGAATGAGGGGCGAAGGAAAATGCGAATAGAAATCAGATTTGCAGGTTTCGGCGGACAAGGGATAATAAAGTCTGGGATTATGACAGCCATGGCAGCGTGTATCTATGGTGGAAAACATGCAGTGCAAACCCAGTCTTATGGTCCGGAGTCACGTGGGGGGGCTTGTAAATCAGAAGTCGTAATTTCATATAGCGAAATTGACTTTCCAAAGATAACGGAGCCAGACATTTTGGTGTTAATGTCCCAGCATGCCTATAACGAATACGCTGAAGATGTAAAAAAGGGCGGCACAATAATCCTTGATCCAGACATGATCCCCAATGAGAAGAAGCTTGAGGGCGTTAAAATTTTCCGAGTGCCAGCTACGCGAATAGCAGAAGAACTTGGAAGAACAATCGTTGCAAATGTTGTTATGCTTGGCGCCCTCACCGCCATAACCGGAGTAGTGGACAAGGAAGCCCTAAAAGAGGCTATCAAAGCCAATGTTCCAAAAGGGACTGAAGAGTTAAATTTAAAAGCATTTGAAAGGGGTTATGAATACGGCAAAAAACTTGTTGAAGGTTAACTTTACTCCGCCTTTTGCAAAGGCATTTGAGGCTTGGCTACTGACATTAAAAGCTTAGATTTTCTAACGCCCACGTGGCGCAACGGGACAACCTTTTTAGCCTCGTTATAAACGTCGGAAGCGATTTTTCCAAGCACCATTTCTTGAACAAACTGATCCAACGTTAAGGTTTTACTTTTCTCCTCAACAATCTTCGCCATAACCTTGCGTATAGCTTCTTCTTGTGAAGTTTTAATCCTTGAAAGGGTGAAAGCGCAAACGGCAACCCTGAGCTTGTATCCATCTTTAGTTAATATGTTGAATATACCATCAACTTTTGTCGTTCTTCGACGCACTAAGCTCCGCAGATAATCCCTTGAGTATTCATGTCCTTTAAACATTGTATGGGCCGTTTTCCCTTCAATATTTGTTATTTGAAAGTAGATTTTTAAGTATTGGTGGGCAAAGTCCCCGGTGATATCGTAAAGGGTTGCCTCAACAACTCTTCCTATAAGTTTTTCCGGCTCATCTGCCGGAAT
Source organism: Candidatus Bathyarchaeota archaeon (assembly GCA_025059195.1). GTDB lineage: Archaea > Thermoproteota > Bathyarchaeia > Bathyarchaeales > Bathycorpusculaceae > DRVP01. Next base: position 147,738 of record JANXDU010000031.1, on the reverse strand, counting down.
TGATCCCAATTCCACGTTTCCAAAATAAGACGGAGCTATTACAGTGTACCATGCTTTGCTGCGCCATTTGTCTCGAACCTTTTTAGCTGACACAATAGCCCTCCATTTTAGCGGAGAAAAGTCTCATTGTAAAGTATTAAACTTTTACTTTTTTGGGGATATTTTTTCTATACCCATCATGTATTTTCTCAAAACTTCTGGAATAATCACTGATCCGTCTTCCTGCTGATAGTTTTCCAGTATGGCTACAATTGTTCTTCCCGTGGCCAACGCCGTGGAGTTTAAAGTGTGCACGAAGCCTTTTGGCGGTTCACCCTCCTTCTCTCGGTAGCGAATGTTAAGTCTCCTCGACTGGTACTCAGTGCAGTTGCTACATGATATTATTTCTCTGTAAGCGTTTTGGGCTGGCATCCAAACTTCGATATCATATTTTTTGGCGGCAACTTTTCCAATGTCGCCCGTGCAAACGTTTACAACACGGTATGGCAGACCAAGCTTTTGCACAAGCTCTTCAGCGTTTCTTATCAGCTCTTCGTGAATTTCCCACGAGTCTTCGGGTTTGCAAAAAACGAATTGTTCAACCTTATTAAACTGATGAGTGCGGAAAATCCCCCGAGTGTCTTTGCCGTGGGCGCCAGCCTCCTTCCTGAAGTTTGTGCTTATCCCAACAAACTTTATGGGGAGGTCTTCAGCCTTCAGAACTTCATTCATGAACATGGCCGCCATCGGATGCTCCGAGGTTGCAATTAAATACAAGTCTTCGCCCTCAACCTTGTACAAGTCGTTTTCAAAGTCGCTGAGGGCTATTACTCCCTCGTAGGGTTTGCGTCTCATGAGCAAAGGCGGCTCAATGGGTGTGAAACCCTTTTTAACCATTTCTTCTAAGGCGAAGTTAATTAAAGCCATATCCAAAAGTACACCTTCCTTTTTCAAATAGAAAAATCTGGCCCCCGCAATTTTTCCAGCCCTTTCAATGTCCATTATGTCTAGACTTAAGCCCAAATCGATGTGGTCTTTAGGTGGAAAACCGAATTTTGACGGTTCACCCCAAGTTCTAACAACGACGTTGTCTGCTTCATCCTTGCCCATAGGAACCGATTCATGCAAAAGATTGGGCAGCAACATGAGATAGTTATGCACTTTAGCTTCGTATTCGGCGACTAGTTTCTCAAGTTTTGTTATTTCCTCATCTATGGTTTTGGCTTTTGCAACAAAAGCTGAAACATCTTCTCCCTTCCTTTTCGCTGCTGCAATTTCGGCGGTTATCCTATTTCTTTCACGTCGTAGCTCATTAAGTTTTGTTAAATTTTGCCGCCAGAGTTTGTCGTATTCGATAAGCTCATCCAACATTCTTAGGTTTTCAGAATCCCCTCTTCTCGCGAGGTTCTCCCTTACAAGCTTAGGGTTTTCTCTGATGAGTTTTATGTCCAACATTTTATTTCACTCGCCGTATAGAGAAACGCATACGTTTCTATTCAAGTTTCCGCGCGGTTTTTAGGGTTTTCTCCGCCGTTGAAATAGCAGAAAGTATGTCATCAATGGTTGCAATGAATGTTTTAAAGCCTTTTTCACATTTTATACGTGTCCAAACGCCATTGTTTCTCTTCTCGGTTCTTACATATAAGCCCGCAGGCACCTTTAAATTGTCTGGGGAAACGGCCTCTGCAACCGCTTTTGCAGTTTGTTCATCTTCATAAAGAATTGTCATTTCAGCTTCCAATTTTTTCTCCACTAAACTTTTTACCCACCAACTCGTTGACAAGCCTAATGAAAGTTTCTACATTTTCGGCGGGTATTTGTGCGCCTGCCGCTATATCGTGGCCTCCACCTTTTCCAAGGCATTTCTCAGCTGCTATTTTCATAATCTCTCCAAGATTAATGCCTCTCGAGACAACAGCGTCCACCGTTCTGGCAGACACCTTTACTAGACCTTCCCCTTTAACATCTGCATAGGCTATTAATGGTTTTTCAGGGTTTGGCAGGGAAGTCGAAAGGATGGAAGATATGGCGCCAACAATTTTGTCGTCTATAAAGTCCTCGCCATAAACAACATAAATGTTCTCAAACTCCTTCATCCTTTCGGGGTTTTCCATGATCCAGCTCAAATACCTATTAATGGTTCGCCGGTATTCTTCCAAAACTCTATTTGCCTCTTCAAGAGCCGCGCTTCTGTCACCCATACATACTGCAATACCTGCTCCTGGCCTGTTCATTCGTCCAGTTGCGTTTAGTAGAACAGCAAATTCTCTTGCATCTCGAAGCGGCGTCCATGAATCCTCTCGGGTCAACGTATAAACGTGGCCTATAAGGTTTGAGACTTCATAGTGGAGCCCCTTTGAAAGTAGATACTCTGCAAGGGCTGAGCATAGTCTTTTTTTCTCTTCTTCTGTTAAATCCCTTAAAGCTCGCCATTTATCATCCACTTTCGTTTTTATACCAAGGCTATTTAGGAAAGCAAAACTTTTGCTTTCATCTCCGCTTATGCCTGGGATAAAGGGGTTCGTTGTGGAAGCTAAGGCTTTGTAGATAGGGCGCGTTTCTCTTCCAAACAATATCAAATCTTTTTCAACCGTTAACAGTCCTTGGCTTTTCGCGTCTTCAACTATTTTCTCGTTTAAGCCTCCGAGCCTCCGCTGGTCATATTTGTCTTGCAAGTCTCCAAGGGCGCCGACGACAGCGATGGGCGCCAAATCCATGTTTGCCCTATCAATGGCTTTAGCCACAAAGTAGGCTATTCCTGAACTGCTTATGTCTATAGCTCCGTCGATGCCATAAGTGTGGGGGTTCACGCCCAGAAAATCCTCAACAGCCCCACCGACTTGGTGATGATCTAAGACAGCAGTTATGATTTCTGGAGCTTTCTGTCCTAGCAGAAGGGCATGATCACTTCCTAGGTCTGTGAAAATAACCATCTGAGGCTTTTCTTCTACTATCTCATTTACGAGTTTCTCGTCAACCCATTGGGTTATCCTAATTCTAAATCTTGCGTCAATTCGATACAGAGCCTTACCAACAATGCCGGCGGCAGCTATACCATCTGCGTCTAGATGCGAGAAAATACAGATGGAAAGATCCTCTTTTGCAGCTTTCCGTATAGTTTCAGCTACTTTTGAAACACTTTCGAAAAAACTTGCGGTTTGTTTATAACTTAGCCCCATTCCTTATCACAGTAATTTTAGGATTTCCCTACTTAAAAGTTCAAAACTAGGAAGGGAAAATTCTCATTTTACACTATAGAGGCTGCTTTCGGCTCATATTTCCAGTCGGGAGGCAATACTCCCTCTTGCTTATAATATTCTGCAAGCCTGTGAATTTTTGCTTCAACAAGTTGCAAAGCCCTCTTGTTATGCACGTCTTTTTTATGCTTTTCAAGGTGGGCGGAAAGCCTAGCGGCTCTTTTTAGAAGGTTTCCAAGATCCTCGGGTATAGACGAAGCAAGTCCAGCCTCCTTAAGAATTTGGGTTATGGTCTTTCCAGTTAATGGCTTAACAAGCGGGACAGCATATTGGTCTCTTAGGATCGCTCCTATACGGCTCGGAGGGTGCCCTTCCTTAGCCAGTTTAATAACCAGTGCTTCCACTTCTTCAGGCTGGTATTTACACCAGCTCGGAGGACGTTTGCTAACGGGTCTTGTGGAATGGGATTTACCTTTTTCCCGCTTAGGCATGCTTACCCCGTCTAGTTTGTAAAGAGCGAGGATAGACGGATATTTAAGACCTTCGATTTAAACTTTCAGCTCAAACTGTGAACGCGCATTAAATTGAACAGTTCGCTCGCGATTTTCAATGGATCGCTAACATCTTTCAACTCGACTCTCGTGTAAGAAGGCCTTTAAAATAGGGTATGGAATTGATTTATAATCATGTTTGGTTATTTCGCTGTACATAAGTTCCCTAACAGACACGGCAATGAATTTTTTAAAATAAAACAATGCGTTTTTCAGTTAGAATGGAGCGGTGTCCCCTAACATAAATATAGTCAACCCGTAAACCACAGTTGGCAGAACCTCCTTTGGGGTGTTGGCTTGTTTTTCAATCAACAGAAAACCTTCACGATTCAGAGTTTACTTTTAAACTTTTAAGCCCTTATACCATTTGGCAAATTTTCGGAGAGCTTTAGCTCTATGCGAATACTTGTTCTTTTCGTCTAAATTCATCTCGGCAAAGGTTTTCTCGCTACCGTAAGGTTTGAAAATCGGGTCGAAACCGAAACCAGAGCGCCCTTTTCGAACTTCCTCTGTTATTTCTCCGAGAACCTCTCCCTTAAAACAGATAGGCATGTCTAATTCTTCAGATAAGTAAGCAACTACAGACTGGAAACGGGCTTTTCTATTAGCAACTTTTTTCATAAGCTTTAGTAAGCCTTCGTTTCCGATGGTTTTATAGACAAAGGAGGCGTATGGTCCAGGAAAACCGTTTAGGGCTTCTATGAATACGCCCGCGTCCTCAACTATGACTGGGAGCCGGCACTGTTGGAAAGCATGGATGGCACTCGTCCTTGCAATCTCTTCCAGACTTTCGCTTTGAATTTCCAGCGTTTTAACCTTTAACATGCCTACGGCTATTCCATAGCGGCTTAAAACTCTACGGGCTTCATTGAACTTGTTAATGTTGTTTGTAGCAAAGAATATAACTTTACCCTTTAATTGGAAGCTCATGTCGATTCACGTTTCTTTTAAGCTCCTTCGGAAGACCCGCTAAAGTATTTTCCCAGTTAATCTGCACAATTTCTAAAAGGTTTCCGTCGAGATCTGTAAAAGTGGCATGTTTTACACCCCACGGTTCTTCACACATCTCCTCAACAAACTTTACGCCCTTACTCTCTAATCCATTATAGAACTCTTCAGCGTCATACCCTAGAAAATTTATAGACGGTGAGATTGGAGCGATTCGTTCTCCTCCCTTAAGTTTTGGAATTAAACCTATTTCGACCCCGCTGCACTCGAAACCAAAATAGCTTCCATGCTCATATTTCTTTTCCAAACCAAAGATTCCCACATAAAATGTTATGCACCAAACGGTTTTCATTGTGGTTTCCTCACCGCCTCCTTTCAGCTATGTATCGTCCTCTACTCTCTATCTCCCTTATTTTGTCTAGAACGTTTCTCACTTCACCAGCCCCTAAAACATTTGAGTAGCCCTCAATTATAGCGTCGAAACATTTTTCCGCATACCGAAAATGGGTGCTCTGTAACGCCCTTTTCATGAGGTGTAGATCCACACCTCTCGCTTCAAGCTCTCTTGTTTTTTCGCTTAATCCAAAGTCTACGAAGAAAATTTTCCCATCCGAAGCTTGGATCATGTTTGAAGTTGTTAAGTCACCGTGAACTATTCCATATTTATGGAGTTTCCCAATCAACCTACCGACTTCCCTAAATAGTTGTATTCTCTTTTTTTCTGAAACCTCGTTACACAACTGTTTCAGCTGTTTTCCTTTGATAAACTCCATTATTATGGTGGAGTTTTTTACGTCTACAAAAAATATCGTTGGTGTTGGCACTCCGGCTTTTTTGGCTTCGTGCATTAACCGGGACTCGTGAATGGTTCTATACGTTTTAATTTGGTCGTCTAAGGCTGCGACTCTGTACTTTTTGGGCAAACGCCTCTTCAATATAACTATTTTATTATGCCATTCAGCGAGGAACAAATGGGCCTCTGCGCCCTTTTTGATGAGGAGTGGCTGTTTTATTTCATCCAAGGAACTTCAACCTCTTCAAGACGCCACTTCAACCGCACATAACTCTTCTCAATAGGGGTTGTGATGCCGTGAGTGAAAGCTAAAACGCCAGTCCATGCAATCATGGCTCCATTGTCAATGGCGTATTCACTTGGAACTGTGCAGAACTTTGCGTTATGCTCCTCGGCAATAAAGCGAACCATTTCTTGAAGCCTTCTATTTGCGGCAACACCCCCCGTTAACAAGACTTCCTTTTTCTCTGTGTGAGCTAGGGCTCTTTCAGTAACCTCGACAACCATTGAAAACGCCGTTTCTTGGAGGCTGTAACACAAGTCTTCCAGCTTATAATCCCCTTTTTGAAGGGCTTTTATAGCTGCCGTCAAAAGTCCACTGAAGGACATGTCCATTCCCCTAACTGCATAAGGCAACGGTACAAGACGTTTTCCACTTTTCGCGAGTTTCTCAACGATAGCTCCGAAGGGTTCTCCGGGCTTTTGTTTTAATCCGGCTTCTCTTGCAAAAACGTCTAAACAGTTCCCCAAGGCGATGTCTAATGTTTCACCAAAAACTCTGTACCGTCCAGCGTCAAAAGCCGCCACTATAGTGTTTCCACCAGAAACATAAAGCGTAACTGGGTCTTTTGCACCAGCTTTCAGTTTCCCTATCTCAATGTGAGCCACGCAGTGATTAACTCCAACAAGCGGAACATGCAGATACGAGGCTAACGCCCTCGCCACCGCAGCACCAGTTCTAAGACACGGCCCAAGTCCAGGACCTTGAGAAAAAGCAATGACGGCCAAGTCCCTTGGTTTTATGCAGGCTTTTCGGAAAGCCTCTTCTAAAACTTTGCTTGCCACTTCCGCATGGTGACGTGAAGCTTCTCTGGGATGGATCCCCCCTTCGGGCGGTATGTAGGCGCTTATAACGTTGGCTAGAATTTCGCCTTTGAAAGTTGCAATTCCAACGCTAAAGTCGTCTGCTGTGCTTTCAATGCCAAGACAGTAGCCATCCCTTGTTTTTCCCTTTTCCATTTAGCTCGCCTTTCAACCTAAATCATTTTATGTTTGATTAAACATATTTTAATGTGAACGCCTATATATCTGCGTGGAGACTGAAGGGAGAAGATGCCGAAACCCAACGATTTAGAGCAAAAAGCACTACAAATAATAATGAACGCTGGAAACGAGGGTTTGCTTCAATCTGAATTATGGCGAAAGCTTGGAGCAAGCAGCAGGGAAGGCTCCCGAATAGCCCTTAAACTTGAAAGCAAAGGACTCATACGGCGGGAGAGAGAACTCCGCGACGGCAGATGGACATATAGGCTTTACCCGAAAAGGCTTCCAGCCTCCATAGACTCTATAGCCGACTGCCCATGTATGATGTGCCCTGACAGCCCAAGATGTGGGCCTTCTGGCAACATTACACCTCAAGACTGTGGAAAGCTTTCTGAATGGCTTTTCCGCATCGCAGAATCTACATACAACATTTTAGGGGACAGCTAGTTTTGCCTAAAGCTTGGATTCAGGAACGTAAAAGAGACTATTACTATAAAAGAGCGAAAGAAGAGAGTTACCGTTCAAGAGCAGCCTACAAACTACTTCAAGCAGTGGAAAAGTACCATTTCATTGATGAAGGCGACGTCGTTGTGGATTTAGGTGCAGCACCAGGAGGTTGGACGCAAGCCTCAAGGAAGATTGTTGGAGCTAAAGGTTTCGTTTTAGGAGTTGACCTGAAGCCCATGGAGCCATTTCCAGAACGCAATGTACGAACAATCGTCGGTGATATAACAGAAGAGGACACGAGAAAGCAGATTTTGGAAATGCTTCCGAGAAAAGCCGACGTAGTTGTTTCAGACGTCTCGCCGAACATCTCCGGAATTTGGGAGTTGGACCATGCTCGCCAAATAGATCTTGCTCAGAAAGCTTTAGAAATAGCCCTTGAAATACTAAAGCCAAACGGAAACTTTTTTGTAAAAGTTTTCCAAGGGGACATGCTAAACGATTTCGTAAGCAAAGTTAAAAAGCACTTTAAAGACGTGAAAGTTATAAAGCCAAAAGCCAGCAGAGCAAAAAGTTCTGAACTTTTTGTTTTAGGTCTTGGCCTGCAAGCTGAGATTTCACACAACAGTTAAAGTGAGCGGTAGAGCTAAATTCTTTCAACCTTAAATCTTAGTAAATGAGGGTGAAACCTTTGAGGGTAATTGCTGCGGATTCTGCGTCGGCCATTTTAAACAAGAAATTTGAGCCAACGGTTATCGTCGCAGCGGCCGCCGTTTTAGTTAAGCCGCCCTACCGGGAGCCTAGTGAATATCTAGCTAAGCCAATTTACGCAGACGCTATAAATAGCCACGAGGCCATAGTCCAAGAAGCTGAGTTGTGTAGACAGTTGCTTGCAAAAGCAGAGGCAGATGTCATTCACGTTGACATGTCTCTTGGAGCAGTTTCCCTAGAAGAGCTTTCCCCCATACAGTTTTCAAACATGAAACTTTCCGGCAGGGCTAGAAGCAATCTTATAAAAATTCTTCCAAAGTTAAGAAAGATTGCCGGAGAAATCTCGCAAAAATATGGCATAGAAATTCTAGCCATCGGGAAAGAGAGCATTCCCGTAAGAATCGCTGAGTTGACGGCGGGGGCTCACGCCGTAATATACGCTTCAGAAAGAGCTTTAGAACAGAAAGAGCCTTTAATCCTTGGGCTACCCTCAAAATGTCAGCCGAGGATTATAGGAGACAAAGTTTATTTACACTCTTTAATGGCGGCGGAGCACGATGTCTTAGGCTATGCAAAAGACGGCAATAAAGTTTTGGAAAAAATTGATATCGCGGAAATGCTAAACCCTTGTGCAAGGGGTTTTAGGGTGTTGAAAATAAGCCCCAAAAGCATGACATGAGCCGTAAGGGAGCTAAGACACTTATGTCAAACTTTTGGAAAGGGTTGCCGACAAAGGTGAAGCGTATAATTGCAATCCTAATGTTTTTCCTTCTTTCAATAGCTGCCACCGTAGCTGGTGTTTCAACGCCTCTAACCCGTGAAGAAGTTTCCAGTATAAACGAGGAAATGAAAGAGTTGCGTGAATATGTTTTAAAAGTCGACATTTTTCGTGGGTCCACGCTAATTTTTGGCAATAATTTCTTTTTGTGCCTATCCTTCTTTGCGCCATTTGCGGGGCCGGTCTTTGGATTTTATGTGCTTTACAGCACCGGGGTTGTAATAGCGGCACAAAGCATTGACAGCGGCATAAACCCACACTGGACGTTTTTGTCGTTGTTCATTTTTCCATTCACATGGCTTGAGTTTTTATCATACTCTATCGCCTTTGCTGAAAGCGCTTGGTTAAGCTGGCGTATCGTTAAGCGTAACTGGAAAAGGGAGCTTGTGAACGCGTGTATCATGGTTTCTATATGTGCAGTGATGCTGTTAATGGCGGCCTTCATCGAGATGGCAATAATAAAGGCCTTCACTTAGCCCTCTTGACCTTTGTAATCTCCAAGCTTATGTCTAAGGCTTTTACACTGTGGGTTATTTCACCCAGACTTATTATGTCAACTCCTTTTGCAGCGTAATCAATAATGTTACCAGCGGTTATTCCACCACTGGCTTCCAACACGACTTTCCCGTAGTATCCAGCTTTTTTCAGAATTTTAACAGCCTCTTCCACTTGTTTAGGTGAAAAATTGTCCAACATTATCACGTCTGCTCCCGCTTCAGCCGCCCTCAAGACGTCTTCAACTTTAGCTATCTCGACCTCAATTTTCTTGCTGAAAGAGGCCTTTTTCCTGACTGCTTCAATGGCTTGCTCAACGCCTCCCACTACTGCGATGTGATTATCTTTCACCAAGATCATGTCGTCTAAGTGGAACCTATGCGGGTCTCCTCCGCCTATAAAGACGGCTTTTTTGTCAAAGTAAAGCAGTCCAGGCGCCGTTTTTCTTGTGCATGCAACTTTTGTTTTGTATCCTGCTTTTTGGACTTTGTCGACAAGCTCTCTCGTGATGGTTGCTATGCCGCTCATTCGTGATATAATGTTTAATAAAGTTCGCTCAACGGATAGTATAATTCTTGCATCTCCGAAGATTTTCATTAGAACTTGTTTGGGTTCTATTTTGTCTCCGTCTACTACATAGGTTTCAAACTTTAAGCCTACACTTTCGAGAAGCGTCTTTGCTTCATCCATTCCTGCAACTATACCTGCCTCTTTGGCTATTATTTCTGCTTCTGCCGTGCAGCCCTCTGGAATTAAAATGGCTGTCGTTATGTCGCCTTGTCCAAGGTCTTCTGCGAGCATTTGCCGGAGCTTTTCTTCCAAAATCTTCTTAGGCAGGAACATGTTTTACCACTTCACCATTCATTACTCCGTATTTAACAGTTTTGTGGAGCAACTGAAATAAATGGCAGTAGCCTTCCTTTGAATTATGCGGTTAATGCTTAGCTGCTCGGAACTCGGTTTGGGACATGTTTCTAGGCTTACGGTTTTAGGGAAGAGGCTAGAAGCCAAGGGAAACCAGCTTTTCTTCTTCTCTGGAGGAAACGCCTACAAACTTTTGAAAAAAGAGTTTAGAAATGTCCACCACTGCACACCAGTGGGTTGGTACGAGAATGCCCATGGAATAATTGTTTCCGCATCTATTCTAAACATCCTCTTTCCTTTACCGCGAGTTAACCCGGAAAGGGAAGTGCTTGATTTCAAGCTTCCCAGCGGCATAGAAACAATACGCCGGTATTACGACCTAAGGAAAAATATCTTGAAAATTAAGCCCGATGTCATTGTTTCAGACAGTGATCTACATGCAGTGCGCTTAGCTCACAGGTGGCGTTTTCCATCAGTTTACATAACAAATGTTATCCGCCCAAGCTACAGTTTTCCCGCATTGCTTGTTCCAGGTGAGAGGTTCGCTGAGCGCTATGTGAGAAGTTGTTCAAAAATAGTTGTTCCGGATCTCCCGCCGCCATACACTATTTGTGAATACAACTTGGGAAACTTAGAAGACATAAAAGTTGCAGAAAAAGTTGAATTTGTCGGGAGCTTCATTGACGCCGCTTCAACTAAAGGAAGCAAAAATTATATCTTTGCCTCCATAAGCGGGCCTATTGGAACGAGGTTTAGATTAAAAAAGCTTGTTATTCCCGTATTAAGCCGCCTTGAAACCAAAAGTATAGTCAGCCTCGGAGAATACGGTGATAAAAAAGTAGCAAAAATCGGAAAATGCACTTTACACACGTGGCTCTCACCGCAGGAAAGGAGTGATCTCATGGCAAACGCCAAACTGGTGATTTTCAGCGGAGGACACAACACGTGCTTCGAAGTTGTGAAGTATGCGAAACCATGCATTTGTATCCCAACCCAGCCTGAGCAGTTTGCAAACGCTAAAAAACTACAAGATATGCGCTGCTCTATAATTGCCAAAAACGCGGATCAATTGATGCAAGCTCTTCGCGAGATGGAGAAGAACATAGACGTTTATAGGAGAAATGTGCAGAAATTAAGTCAATACGCCAACGGATTTAAAGGCGTCGACAGAACCGTAGAAATAATTGAAGAGGTTGCACAAGAAAACTTGGAGGCTAAGGGAGGATTTTGCGCCTAACTTCGCCTTTTGGTTTTTCTTCCTCAAATATAATGGCCTGAAACTTGTAAACTTTTGTGCCCTTCATAAGCCAACAGTCTGGCGGAAGCCCAGCCTTCAAACAGCATTGGCACAGAAACTCTTCTTCGTCCCAATTCCATTCTACTGGCACTTGGGGAAGCAACAACCCCTTGTAAAAGCTTCTCTCTACGATTAGCCCGTCAACACCAACTTTTATTTTTGACGGGTATTCACGGGGATCCTCCACTTCTATCAATTGTGGAGGCGTGAGCACGCTGACCTCGAAAACTACGCTACTCAACTCCTCTAGGGACATGGGATAAAACCTTGGGTCTCGAGTCGCCGAGCTTATGGCCGACTCTATAACAGCTTCAGCCAAGGGCGTCGTCGGATATGGCAGCCCAATGCATCCCCGCAACTCTTTTTCTCCGTTTTGGATGCTATTTATTGTAACGAAAACTCCGCAAGACTGCATGAGCTTCTTTGGAAGCCCCTCTGGCACGCGGATGCGTTTTCTGGTTTTTAAATACTCTTCTACAGCGGTTCTTGCAAGCCTAACCAACAGTTTTCCTTCTTCTAGGCTGAGGTCAAAATGCAACGTGCGCAGTCCTTCCTAGAACTTTATGGATTCCTCGCGGGCACCTTCTTTTGTAATGAATAGGAAGTCTATGCCGTCGCCGCTCATGATGTCCCGGCTGATGGCGGATTTTATGGCTCTGACAACTAGGTCTCTGCCTTCTTCCATGCTTAAACCTTCACGGTAGCCCTCTTCAAGCACTCCCATGGCGATTTCGGTTCCCGAGCCGACAACAGCATATTTATCTGGTATCACTGAACCCAAAACGTCTAAAACGTATAGCGAGGCGCCCTCGTCGTCTATGCCTCCCACAATAGTCTGAGTTATCAAAGGAGCAAGCCTATTAGCAAAAAGCAAGTTAGACATAAGTTTTGCTGCAGACCTAACCGATATGGGTCTGCCAACATCCATGCTGTAAAGGTTTGCGTAAGCTTCTACCTCGCGAACCAGAATCTGCATGTCCGAAACAAGGCCAGCACAAGCCGCGCCTATATGGTCTGTTATTTTGAAGACTTTTTTTCCTCCTCTGCTAACAACTAAATACCCATAAGAAACGCGTTTTTCAGAAGCCAGTATAACGCCGTCTCTGCAGACAATGCCAACCGTTGTTGCGCCTGGAACCCACAAGTACTGGGGCATTTGTCCTTCCCTTTCCAAAGCATCTCACCTTTCACGTGATATACGAGCGCAACCTATTAAACTTAGTGTCTCTCAAGCTGTAAGTAATAACCTTCCAAGAGGCCTTTCCAAGTTTTCATATTAAATTTCCAGAGCCCCTTGACGTGGCATAATGGTTTTTCTTTAACCTTCAAGGGTCTCGCCGCATAAGATCTAAAAACACTTGCGGCTTATAACGCTTCAACGAGGCATGAGAATGTTGACACTTCATGTGAAAGCTGTTAAAGGCGTATGGTTTGGAGTTGCGTATGAAAACGAAAACGTTTTCGCTACGTCCTTTGCTTTTGATAGAAAGCGGGCCCTGCAAAGCTTGCTTAAAAGCATCCCCTATGATATTCCTTTCCAACATTTAGAAAAGCCAACGGAATTCGCTGATAAAGTGGTTTCTTCGTTGAAAAACATTTATGATGGTCAAGGCTGCGATGAAAAGTTTTCTCTTGCCATGGGTCGCCTATCAGACTATGCACAAAAGGTTCTTAGAACCGTTTCCTTAGTCCCCGTGGGTTACGTAGCTTCTTATGGCTCTGTGGCGAAAGCTGCTGGCGGCGGTCCAAGAGCTGTGGGATGGGTTATGGCTTCAAACCCTTTTCCGCTGATTATTCCATGCCATAGGGTTGTGGCCTCAGATTTTTCCTTAGGTGGCTACGGCGGAGGCGTACACGTCAAACTGGAAATTCTGAAACGCGAAGAGAAGGGTTACACTTCAACCATGGAAATTAAAGTGAACGACGGTGTTTTGAAAGTTTTCCCAGTGGAATTCGTTTTAAGGCGTTTAAAGGAGCAACACAAATAATAAAAGCTTAACGCCTAAATCTGTGGAGGGATAGTCATGGTTAAACGCGGGCTTTTTGTTGGCAGGTTTCAACCCTTTCATAAGGGCCACCTCCAAGTGATTGAAGATCTTTTAGGTGAAGTGGATGAGCTTGTAATCGTGGTTGGCAGCGCCCAGTACAGCCACCGCATTGATAACCCGTTCACAACCGGCGAGAGGCTTGTGATGATAAAGAAAGCCTTAGAAGAGGCGAAGGTAGACTTGAACCGTGTATGGATTGTGCCCGTGCCCGACGTGCACATCCACATGGTTTGGGTGTCAGTCGTCGAAGGCTACGCTCCGCGTTTTGATGTGGTTTACTCCAATGAACCGCTCACAAGAAGGCTTTTCATAGAAGCCGGCTACGAAGTTAAGTCCATCCGTTTCCATAAGCGTGAGGTTTACTCGGCTACTGAGATAAGGAAAAGAATGTTGGATGGCGAAAACTGGGAGGAACTTGTCCCCAGAAGTGTGGCGGAATTCATAAAAGAAATCGGCGGTGTTGAAAGACTCAGGGACCTCATGAAGACCGACAAAGTTTAACAGTGTCTCCAATCTTTACTCCGAAAGCCTGAGCAGCATTACCCATGTTTACAGATACTTCCAGAAAATCATGGCTCCCAATTATGGCGAGAGGTTTTCCAGTTTCCACTTCCGCATAGGCTTTGCAGAGCTTTAACGTTAACTCTTTGTCCTTCAGCTTTATGCGCACAAAATCCTGAATGCCTAAATCCTCAAGGTTTTTTGCCGTGAAGTTTGTAATAATGTTCCCAAAACTGTCAACGTGAATAACTTCGCCCATCAATGTGCTGCCTTTCCCAATAACTCTTGCAAATCTTGGCATAACTATTCTGCGGATTTTAGGTCCAAATTCCAACGGTTTCACACCTCTCGAAAGATAGGCTGCCGCTGGAGCGAAAATGTCTCTTCCATGAAACGTTTGAGATATCCTTGGAAGCATAACCTTCGGGTTTACGATCTCATAAATGTGTCTTATTCCTTGTTTTCGCGCCGCCAAAGTCAACACGCCATTGTCCGGACCCACGAAGAAGTATTTTTCAGTTTCAATCAATATAGGCTTCCGTTTTGTTCCCACTCCCGGGTCAACAACAGCCACGTGTATCGTGTTCTTTGGAAAATATGGAGCTGCGGCGGCGAGTATAAACGCGCCATGTCTGATGTTGAATTTCTCCACTTGATGAGTTACGTCCACTATTTTCGCGGTGGGGTTTATCCCCAAAATAACGGCTTTCATTTCGGCAACGTAAGGATCTGCCAATCCAAAGTCCGTTGTCAACGTTATTATTGAAATCGGAGGCTTCACGGTTCACCCGCCATGAGAAACTGGGACAAAGATCACTTCATCCCCTTCCTTGATTATGGTTTCTAAACCGTTCAGAACGCTTATCTCCCTATCATTCACGATGATTAGGGCGTTGGGTCTCGGATCCCCTAATTCTGGGTCTATGAAGGTTTTCTTAGTCTCTGGAAATCTTTCGACAATCATGTTTATCAGCTCTCTCAGCGTCCTTTCTCCGTTAATGTTCAGCTTGATCTTATCTTTTCCAACCGTGCTGCGTAGGCCACCAACAAACCTTACAGTTATGCTTGTGCTCAAATTCCGACCCCTCCTCATATTGTTATGACTACTGACACATCGTTTACATTTGTTCCTGTTGGACCAGTGTATATTAGGTCGTCGAGCTTTGAAAAGAAGGTGTAGGAGTCGTTTTCGGCGAGAAAGTCTTCCGCTTTTAGCCCAGTTTTCTCCGCCCTTGCTATGGTTTTCCCGTCAGCCACCGCTCCCGCAGCATCTGTGGGACCGTCCACTCCGTCAGTGCTAAGTGAGGCAACAACGCATCCTTCTAAACCCTTAATTTTTAATGCGGCGGCTAAGGCTATCTCTTGATTTCTTCCACCTTTACCTTCGCCGACAACTGTAACGGTTGTTTCTCCCCCAGCCACTATCGCTGCAGGTTTTTGCACAGGGTTTCCGGAGGCAACAACTTCCCGCGCTATTGAAGCCAAAAATGTTCCAACGTGTCGTGCTTCTCCTTCGAGAAGCGAAGTCAAAAGCAGAGTGTTCAACCCCTCAGATTTTAAGGCTTCGCACGCCGCGGTGCTTGCGTCTCTGCAGTTCCCGATCACAACATTAAAGACTTTTTTGAAAGCTTCATCGTTGGCTTTTGGAGTTTCAGGGATTAAACCTTTTTCTCCGTCAAGTAAAACTTTCTTAATAGACTCTGGAGCTTTTTCCCACAAGTTATATTTTTTCAAGATTTTTACAGCGTCGCTGAAAGTTGTTGAATCGGGGACTGTGGGGCCGGAGGCGATAGAATCGAGTGGGTCACCCAACACGTCTGAAAGGATGAGGTTTAAAACGGTGGCTGGATAAGCCTTTTTCGCCAACCATCCGCCTTTGAACCCCGAAATGTGTTTTCTTACAGCGTTTATCTCGTTTATTGTGGCACCACATTTAAGGAGGTCTTCAGTAATTTTCCTTTTGTCCGCCAAGGTTATCCCCTTCCTCGGCAGCGGCATCAAGCTGGAACCGCCGCCCGATATCAAGCATATTATTAGGTCCTTTTCCGTCGCCCTTTCCGCAATCTCAAGCATGCGTTTGACGCCTTCAACTCCCGAATCATCTGGGATAGGGTGGCTCGCTTCGTGGGGCTTCACGACGCTTGTTTTGTATCTGCCGCCTTTTGGCACATTAACAATGCCCTCCGTTATTCTTTCGCCTAAAACCGTCTCTAAGGCTTCAGCCATGAACCCGCTGGCTTTTCCCCCTCCAATGACGTACAAGTTTCTGAACTGGCGGAGGTCGAAAGTGTAGCCACCGACTTCCAGAATGGAATCTTTCAACACAAGCTTCGACAATATCAACCTCTTGGGGTCCACCGCCTCAACGGCGGCTTTAAGGCTTTTTAAGGCCAGCTCTCTCGCCTTTCTGTCTACTTGGGTTTGCCCGTTATGGATAAGTTGCTCTAAATTCTTGATAACAACCGTCATGTCCTTCCCATCATAGTCTACGGAAATAAGACAGTAAATGTAATAAGTTCAGCGTTAATAAATCGTTTGATAACTGCCTGGTGGATTGTATGGCGAAACCAAAAGTTTACGTAACCCGTGAGCTTCCCGAGAGAGGCATGAAAATAATTGTGGAACGTTTCGATGCGGAAGTTTGGCCCGAATACGGGCCACCGCCAAAAAGTGAGATAATGAGAAAGGCAAGAGACGTCGACGCCCTCGTCACACTTTTGACAGACAAGATTGACGCTGAAGTTTTCGATGCAGCTCCGAGGCTTAAGATAGTTGCGCAGATGGCTGTCGGCCACGACAACATAGACGTGGCCGAAGCCACGAAAAGAGGCATATACGTGACTAACACACCCGGCGTTTTAACTGAAACAACAGCGGACTTCGCTTGGGCCTTACTTTTAGCTGTTGCAAGACGCGTGGTTGAAGCAGATAAGTATGTGCGGACAGGCCAGTGGAAGATTAGCTGGCACCCCAGCATGTTGCTGGGTAAAGACGTTTACGGCGCTACCTTAGGCATTTTAGGCGCTGGCAGAATTGGAACAGCTGTCGCCAGAAGAGCCAAAGGCTTCAACATGAAAATAATTTACTACGATGTCGTCCCCATGCCACCCGAAACAGAGAAAGAGCTTGGCGCAAAACGTGTTGACCTAGACACGCTTTTCAGAGAATCAGACTTCATAAGCGTCCATGTTCCACTTTCAAAAGAAACATATCACCTCGTAAACGAGGAAAAGCTTAGGCTAATGAAGAAAACAGCCTACTTAATCAATAACGCTAGAGGACCCGTTGTAGACGAGAAAGCCCTATATAAGGCGTTAAAAGAGGGGTGGATCGCCGGCGCCGCTTTAGACGTTTTTGAACAAGAACCCACCCCCGTAGACAATCCGTTGCTTAAGCTCGACAACGTTGTGGTTGCACCTCACATATCAAGTGCAAGCTATGAAACTCGTTCAAGGATGGCTGAAATGGTGGCTGAGAACCTTGTCGCCTTTTTTGAGGGAAAACAACCGCCAAACCTTGTGAACTCTGATGTTCTCAAGATACGCCCCCCTTCAAAACTCCTTTGACATAATTATTAGGCAAGTTAAAGTGTAACAGTTAAATATCCCATGGCATTACCTCTACAATCCCAAAAGCGGTGATTCTATGCCTTCCCTCCTTGCAGACAGGATGGCAGCTCTCGGAACGGAAACGGCTTTTGAGGTGCTGGCCAAGGCAAAAGCCCTCGAAAGGCAGGGAAAAGAGATTATACACCTAGAAATAGGGGAACCGGACTTCGATACACCTGAAAACATAAAAAAAGCCGCCGTTAAAGCTCTTTATTCTGGCTATACACATTATGTTCCAGCAGCTGGCATCCCCGAGCTTCGCGAGGCCATAGCCGAATACATCTCTAAAACCAGGAACATCCCAGTTAGTCCAGAAGAAGTCGTTGTTACACCTGGTGCAAAGCCAATAATGTTTTTTGCAATACTGGCATGTGTAAACAGCGGTGAGGAGGTTTTATACCCAAACCCTGGTTTTCCCATTTACGAGTCCATGATAAATTTTGTCGGAGCTAAACCTATTCCTATTCCCCTTAAAGAGGAAAATGACTTCCGGCTCGACCACGAGTATGTAAAAGAAAAAATAACAAAGAAAACCAAAATGATAATTCTTAACTCGCCGGAAAACCCAACAGGTGGGATTTTGACGAGAGAAGATTTGAAGGTTGTAGCAGACTGCATAGCTAACAGAGACGACGTAATTGTTCTATCAGACGAAATTTACAGTCGAATTATATACGAGGGGGTTCATGAAAGCATCGCTTCACTCCCCGGAATGAAAGAGAAGACCATAATCCTTGATGGTTTTTCGAAAACCTATGCTATGACCGGCTGGAGGCTCGGCTACGGTGTTATGCGAAAAGAGTTAGCTGAAAAAATTGCGCAATTAATGGTTAACTCTAACTCGTGCACATGCGCCTTCGTCCAGATGGCTGGCGTAGAAGCCTTAAAAGGACCTCAAGATTCAGTGAACCGAATGGTAGCAGAATTTAGAAAACGCAGAGAAATAATAGTCGAGGGCCTAAATAAAATTAATGGCATAACATGTAAAAAACCTAAAGGAGCTTTCTACGTTTTTCCCAACATAACCGGAACGGGCATAGGTTCAAAAGAGCTTTCAGATTACTTGCTTAAGGAGGCCGGCGTAGCGGTTCTACCAGGAACATCCTTCGGGAAATATGGCGAAGGGTATCTACGTATATCCTTTGCAAACTCCGTTGAAAACATTAAGAGGGCCCTTGAAAGAATAGACAAAGCCCTTAAAAACAAACGCTAAAGACTCTTATTCTCAACTTTCCACTTTTTCTCCTATAAGAGTTTCAACAATCTCTGAGGCTGTTTGGATTAGGCTGTCCGCTTGTTTTAGGGCTTTCTCCTCGTCTATCTCCTCTACTTGTGCTAGTTTCTGCATAATTTCTTCAATTTCCACTAGACATTTTAGAATGGGGTCATTTCCAACTTTGGCCTTTCCCATAGTTTCTCTCACTATATTCTCAACGAAGCCTGGCTCTCCTAGACTGTAATATATGGCGTTTCTAGCCTTTCTTATAGCCTCAAGAATTAAACTGGGCGCCATGTATGGTAATTTCCTCGCAGCTTCCAACTCTGCTTTTGCCTCCCGCAAATATCGTAGGGCCCATCCTCGTCTATAGTAGTCCATCATGCTCGCTGTCCCTGTGCTTTTACAGTGCGGAGGCGTTAATAAACTGCTCGCCCTTTTCCTCATCTTCACCGGAAGACGAAGGTTTGATACCGCTATAGAAATGGGTTATGTAACCTGCAATTTGGTTTCGCACTCTTGGTGTTGCTCCCGGCACAAGCAGGGCGACCACGTGCTTGTTTTCTTCAAAGTTTCCGGAAAACTTTTTGGGAAAACGTTTAATGAGTTCTTTTGCTATGCGTTTAACCTGTTCTGTTCGAACTTTCCCCAATCGCTTGATTCCCCCGTGCCCATCCCAGCGGCACTTCGTTTCCGTTTTTAATGTGTGGGATGCGACATTTCATAAGCATAAAACCTAATTTAACTTTACGCGCTTTCATCCTCTGAACTCAACCTTAACCCAAAAAATTTCTCCGAATTCCTCAATATTTGTTCCGCCACTTCAACAACGTTCATTCTCTTGACTTCAGCTATTGCATTAATCACCGTTGGTATAAAGGTTGGGCTCGTCATTTTGCCATCAAAGGGACTCTTGAAATAGCGCACTGGTCCGTCGGTTTCTGTCAAAAGATTTTCCAGAGGAACGCGCCTCACAACCTCTCGTATACCATTGGAGTAAACAGTAGGCGGTCCCTCGCTTATATAATATCCTCTATCTATGGCTTTTGTTAACACGCTTATTGGGTTACTGAACCAGTGAAGAAGAACCTTTTTTAAACGGTAGGATGGAAGCATTTCAACGATCTTTACGGTGGTTCCGCGAGAATGAACTATAACTGGCAGATCCATTTTTTCAGCTAACTTAAGCATTTCATCAAAAACCTTGAGCTGTTTATTCCATATTTTATCATACTTGTAGTCTAAGCCAACCTCTCCAATAGCCACAACCGCTTTGTTCTGCTGTTGTTTCAAGATGTATTCATAAGTTTGTAGCAAAACGTCTTCTGTTAAAGTGTTTACGTTCCATGGATGGATTCCTAAAGCAGCATAAACAACTCCTCCATACTTCGCAGCAAGCTCAACGCTTTTAGCGCTGGTTTTAAGGTCCATGGAGTTGGAAATTAGTGCTACAACTTTTTGTTCTTTTGCTTCAGACACTATTTCATCAATTTTTCCTGCGTATTCCTCATCCGAAAGATGTATGTGGGCGTCAACATACCTAAGAGGTTTCATAACCCTTCACTTTGGCATACACTACAATCTAGAAGTTATTATAAATTTCCTCCGTTAAATGATGAAAGGATCAGTTTTAGAGTTTATTTTTAAAAGATAAAGTGCAATAAACGTTAAATATTGCTTCAAATACAAAAAGACGCTACGAGGAGTCTTTATGGCAGATTTGGAATTAGCAATAGCTCCCATGCATAGGATATGCAAGAAGGCAGGAGCTGAAAGGGTAAGTGAGGCAGCTGCAAAAGAGCTCGCCAAAGCTTTAGAAGAGATTGGAATCAAAATAGCAAAAGAAGCCTTAGATTTTGCGATGCACACTGGAAGAAAGACAATAAAGGCTGAAGACATCGAAATTGCTGCAAGAAAAGTTATGGGTAGATAAACCCCCACTTTTTCTTCCCTCCCCAATAGCTCTTGGTCTCAATGTTCGCAATAGATATAAGGAGCGAAGCGGAAAATACTCGCAGCGAATCTTGAACGGTGTCGTAATATGGGTGGAAAAAAGAAGCTGAGCCTAAAACAGATGGAACGCATGCAAATGCGGAAAAGCGAAGAGGAGAAAAAGAAGAAGGAAAAAGAAAAGGCGGCTCTAAAAGAGAAAAAGCTGGCTGGAATATTAATTCCCGACATTAGAAGCGGGAAAATGTTAGAAGAATTGAAAAAAATGCGTGTTCTGACACCCTATACAGTGGCGTCCCGGTTCAACATAAGAATAAGTGCAGCCAAAGACTTGTTGGAGAATCTCGAAAACGACGGGCTAATCCAGCTAGTCTCTGGAAATCATAACATCAAGATATACAAGACTATGGATTAAAACAATTTTGACGTATTTCCTCCCTTTGAGGCGGGTCTTTTTGTCTTTTCCAGAAAAGGCTTACGCAGAAGGGGAGGTTAAGGAAGCCGAAAAGCTTGTTGAGAAATGTTATAGACGCCGTTTAAGAGTCAAGGGAAGCCCAGAATTTAAGCAAAAAGTGAAAAAAGCCATTGAGCTTGTTAAAACGGCAGGTTACTATAACTTCCTTAGAACCTATATCGGGGAGATAGCCGAAATTGATGGCTTCACACAACTCCGCGTGTCAGAGGCAGCCATTTGGGCAAATAAATATGCGGTGGCAAATCCCGTCGACGCTGCGAGTCTGTTCATACAAAAGGCAAACCACATGAAGGACTATCTTGAAGGCAAACCATACTATGGCGGAAGTGCCGAAAGGCGTTCCGTGAAAAAACGTACTGAGTTTCTTGAAGCCTTGAAAAGGAAGAGTCGAAAAAAGGAAATTAAAGAAGAATGTGAGCGCCTTTTAAAAGAATGGAGTGAAAGTGTATACCTATAACTTTTCCACTCTAATTACGGTACCGCTTTTCACTTTACTGAAGAGTTCAACATTTCTTGTTACTTTTCCCAAAACATTTACGGGGCTGTAGGGTTTGGATTCGCCATAAAATATGCAAAGGGCACTTCCTATCGGCCAGAAAGCTATCGTGCCCTTTTCAACGATGCTTTTAGCTTTTTCCTCACCCATTTTAACGGGAATTTCGAAATAGACTTCTTCCCTCCATAGAGCTGCTCTTCCCTCAAATGGAAGTTTCCGAACAACTATGTCCACTGTTCTTGGGGCCAAGTGACGAGCTAACTCGCCCTCAGCCTCACCTAGACCTTCGATTTTGAATTTTATTTTTATTCTTGAAATTTCTGTTTCATTATTTGCCATGTTTTAACACTTTTCCCAAGAAATTGTCTAGGACCTGCTCCAACGACACGGGTCCAAGAACTTTAAGTTCATATCTCACCCTAACAGTTGGCTTGTGTATAGTCATAACCCTCCTCAAGTCAACAGGCGTTCCTATCACAACAACATCGCATGGTATACGAGTGATTGTTTCGTTGAGCTCTGCTACTTGTTTTTCACCATAACCTAACGCTGGGAGTACGTTTCCTAAGTGGGGATACTCCTTATATGCCTCTTTTATTGAGCCCACAGCATAAGGTCTCGGGTCCACTATTTCACTAGCACCTAATTTTTTAGCTAATATTGTTGCGGCGCCATACGGCATGTCTCCGTGGGTTAATGTGGGACCATCCTCAATCACTAATACTCGCTTTCCTTTGATGAGTTCCGGGTTGTCCGCAGTTATCGGTGACGCGGCTTCTAGTATTAGAGCGTTTGGGTTTACTTTCCTAACGTTTCCTTTAACTTGGTGGATGCTTTCTGAAGTTGCTGTGTCAACTTTGTTTATTATAACGACGTTTGCCATTCGTATGTTGGTTTCTCCGGGATGATATGTTATTTCATGTCCAGCCCTATGGGGGTCAGCGACCACTATGTGAAGGTCTGGTTTATAGAAGGGTATGTCGTTGTTGCCCCCATCCCAAACGATTACATCAGCCTCTTTTTCAGCCTCTCTCAAAATTTTCTCGTAATCAACCCCAGCGTAAACAACCACCTTGTTGTCTAAGTGAGGCTCGTATTCTTCCCTTTCCTCTATTGTGCAGTTATACTTATCAAGATCCTCATACGTGGCGAAACGTTGACAAATTTGCTTCCGCAGATCCCCATAAGGCATTGGATGTCTGACCACGACAACGTTTAAACCTTTATCTTTCAAAATTTTTGCAATCTGCCGTGAGGTTTGACTTTTGCCACATCCGGTTCTCACGGCTCCCACGGAAACTACTGGAACATTAGCTTTCAACATTGTTGTCTTTGCCCCCATCAGTCTAAAGTCTGCGCCATTAGCTAACGCGATAGATGCTTTATGCATTACATGTTCGTGGGATACGTCGCTGTAAGCGAAAACAACTTGGTCAACGTCATATTCCCTTATCAGTCTTTCCAGATCCTCTTCAGGATAAATGGGTATGCCCCTTGGATAGTTTTCGCCGGCAAGCTCCGGTGGGTATACTCTTCCCTCTATTCCGGGTATTTGTGTAGCCGTGAAAGCTACAACTTCATAGGCGTCGTTGTTTCTAAAATAAACATTAAAATTATGGAAGTCTCTGCCAGCAGCACCCATTATAACTACACGTTTCTTCTTAAATTGATTAGAGGACAACAAATCCTTAGGAAACATAATCAAACTTCCAGCTTAAGCCAAGCTGGGGGTCTTAAATAACGTCCACATGCTATAAAACCATTTTGGTTAAAATAGCAACAGTATAAATATTTTTGTTGAGGTACGTAATGGGCAGTTGATGGTTCATGCCAGTAGTTTGCGGGAAATGTCGTTCAACCAAAGCTGAAGTTCAAATTCCCTATGCCAGACTGAATCTATGCCCTACCTGTTTCGTTGACTTTTTCGTTGCCAGAGTTAAGAAGACCATAGAAGAGTTCAACATGTTCCATGAGAATGTTACGGTGGGCGTAGCGGTTTCGGGAGGAAAGGATAGTGCCGCCCTTCTTCATGCAATGCGACAGATTTATCCAGGGATCAAGCTTGTGGCGTTGCATATAAACTTGGGAATACCAAGGTATTCAGATCATTGTCAAACAAAAATTGAAGAATTAACCGATATGCTACATGTCAAACTACATGTTTTTGACCTTTACGAAACTTTGGGCGTAAAAATAGGCGATTTCAAGAAAACGTCCTTCAAAGAAAAGCTTTGCTCTGTCTGTGGGACTATAAAGCGACGGATTTTTGAGGAGATGGCGATGAAAACCCGCGTCCAAGTCTTGGCAACGGGGCATAATTTGGAGGACATTGCGGGCATAATGTTTAATAACTTCTTGTATGGACGCTGGGAACAGTTTGTCAGGGTTAAGCCGGTTTTGCCCCCTCTTGCCGAGGGAATGGCCTCAAAGGTTAAACCTCTTATTCGCAGTCCAGGAAACGAAAACCTTCTTTACTGTTTATATGAGGGCGTTCCTTTCAGGGAGATTGACTGCCCTTTTTCCAAAGGCACTGGTGTGAGAAAAAGTGCAGAAATCCTTGAAACTTTGGCGAGGTACAACCCATATTTCAAACATCAAATTCTAAATAGGTTCCTAGAGATTATGCCGTTGTTGGAAAACGTTAAACCTAAACCCTCGCTTGGTAAATGCAAGGTCTGCGGTTTTCCATCATCAAGCGAAACTTGTGCTTTCTGTAAGCGAATAAACCTCGTAAAACAATTAAGGAAGGCTTAAGACCACAAAGTTGCAGAAATACTTTTAATGAGCGGGATTTCGAAACCTCTACATCTTTACCTCGTTAAAAACCTTAGGGGGATAATTTACTTTTCAAAATTTTTCCTTCCAGAAAATGAGCTTGAATGGCTTAAACGGAGGTTTAGATACAGAGAACTGGGAGTTTCAGAAAGTTTAAAGCTTGAATTAAAGTGGAAGAAACTCTTAAAACTGCCAAGGATCGAAGATGACCCCGTTTTGGATTCGCTTTTGCAAGCGTCCAGCTTCGTTTGTCCCTTAATAGTTTTGAAAGAGCAAAGCTTGAAAGATTTCAAAAAGGCTGTAATTGCCGAACTGAAGACAATGGAAACTCTTAGCGATAAAGACTTGAAGTTCAACCTTAGACTAGTGAATTACTCCATAACAGACTTCTACATAAAGTCCATAGAGCTTGCAGCAAAATCCGACATGGAAGGCAGAAAAAAGCTTGCCGAAAAGGACTTAAAAAGGTTCTGGAGAATAAAGGCTGATGCTGACGGAAAAACTTTAGTGGCGTATATTGACCCGCTTTTGGTCAAAAGCGACATTAAGAACCCTCTATACGTAAGCCTAATTCCATGTTTGGTTCTTGATTTCGGCTAGCTTAAGTGGTCTGCCGCTGCACGCTTTATCTTCGAAATCTGATTTTGAAATAACTTTGATTCATACCTAAAATTCGCACTGCTTAAGTTCTTCGGGTTTCAATCTTACTTACAGCACATGAGGGGCTTCGTGGTGGGCGAACAGTATTATTTCATTATAGAGATACGTATTCCAAGCGGTCCTAAAGGCTGGCAAGACATTGTGAACAGCAGGATGAAGAACATTTTGGAAAGGCTCAAATCAAGCATTGAAGAACTTGGAGGTAAAGTCTACATTAGATACTAGCCTAAAATTTCTCTTGCTGCTTCCTTGTAAATTTCGAAGTCACGCTGGCTGAATAAGACAAACACAACCTTGTCAAGTTTATCCTCGTTTTCTAGGAACTTTTTAACCGTTGTTAAAGCCACTCTGCAAGCTTTTTCTATGGGGTAGCCATACGCTCCGGTGCTGATTGATGGAAAAGATATGGTTTTCAAGCCTTTTGAAACTGCTAGCTTCAAAGAGTTGCGATAAGCCTCAGCCAGAAGCTCCGGTTCGTTATGGTTTCCACCTTGCCAAACTGGTCCAACCGTGTGGATAACATATTTAGCTTTCAAATTGCCCCCTGTGGTGATAACCGCCTTCCCCGTTGGAAGTCCATTTGGATATTCCGTCGCCCTTATTCGTTTACATTCCTCCAAAATTTTTGGGCCACCCTTGCGGTGGATTGCGCCGTCTACTCCTCCACCACCCATAAGGGATGGATTCGCCGCGTTGACGATGACTTCTGTATCCATTTCGGTTATGTCGCCTTGCATAACGCAAATTTTCGCTTTTCCAACATGGAATTCGCAGACATTTCCGTTCATGCCTCTGCACCATTTCTATGCTTCGGAATTATCTTTTAAAAGTTTAAGCTTATCAATGAAAGCCATTAATGGGAATAGTGGTGAACGTGTTGGATTACGAAAAACTGGAAAGTTTCATTTTCGAAAAGATTTCAAGAACCCATCTTCCGGGGCTAAGCATCGCAATAGTTGAAGATGGCGCGTTAACCTATAGCAAAGGCTTCTGTTTCAGAGACTTAGAGTATGGTTTAAGGGCGACGCCTCAAACGCTTTATGGTGTAGGCTCCGTAACGAAATCTTTCACAGCCTTATCCATTATGCAACTCGCCGAAAAAGGAGAGCTAAGCCTCGACGACCCTGTGGACAAGTATGTTCCGTTAAACTTGAAATCTGAGGGCGAGCCGGTAAAAGTGTGGCATCTGCTTTGCCACGCTTCGGGTATACCGGCGCTAGCTTACGCAGAAGCTTTAATTCGCTACGTTACTGGAGCTGGTGGCAAGTGGGTTCCAATAGCAAGTTCTGAAGACCTTATCACTTTTATGCGGGGGGCAAACCAATGGGCTCTTTCCAAACCTGGCGAAAGATGGTTTTACCTAAACGAGGGCTACGTGATACTGGGCCACATTATTGAAAAAGTTTCCGGCTTAAGTTATGACAAGTATGTTAAGGAGAACATTCTTGAACCCTTGCAGATGCGCCGAAGCTTTTTCCGAAAGGAAGACGTGGACGCCGATGCCGATGTAGCCACGCCATACATTATCACTAGAAACGGTGAATGCATAAAGTCTAGGCATCCTTATGGAATATTTGCCGACGGAGGGCTCATAAGCAACGTTGTCGACCTATCCAACTATATTAAAATGTACCTTAACCGTGGAGAATACAACGGGCATGTCATAGCATCGCCGAAATCCATTGATGAAATGGAAAAGCCCAGGGTTAAACTTCCCCTGCAAGTTTTCGGCGGAGAAGCCTACGGTTATGGATTAAGCATAAATCCAAGCTTTTTCGGCTACAAACTCGTCGGACATGGAGGCTCAGTGCTTGTCTACACAGCTTACATCGCTTACATTCCAGAGAAAAAAGTTGGAGTTGCCATCTTGGCGAATGGAAGCGGTTATCTTCTTTCGCAGATGGGCCTTTATACTCTTGCCATGCTGATAGGTAAAAATCCAGAAGAGCTTCCCTTCATCAAGGTTGAAAATACATACGAGTTGCTCACCGGAATGTATGAAACTTATAAAGGGACCATGGAAGCCAAGGTTGTGGCCAAAGGAGGTATCCTCCAGATAGAAATCTGCGACAAATATACGGATATGGTGATTCCGCTAATTCCAGAAAACCTCGAAGGCAACGTGAAAAAGTTTTACGCACTTCAGTCGGGCGGCAAACTTCCCGTTGAGTTTAAAGTGGAAAACAATAATGTTGAGCTGATTTATGAACGTTATAGGCTTAAGAAAGTGAGTAGCCTACCATAGCAAGGCTGAAACGATAAACCACAAGCCAAAAAACGTCAAAACTGCAAAGCAAAACGTAAACACAATGTTGAAAACTTTTGGGCTCCAAAAGCGTCGCGACTTAAAAACCGTCATAGACACGAAGGTGTCCCAAGCCAAATCACAAAACCAGTGGACAACTGAAAATAAGGCAAGCCCTATATAGCCAAATAAGGCAGCATTAAGGATGAGCGTTGCCCCGACTGTTGCCCACCAAAGAAAGAAGTAGGGATTAGCAGCAGTTGCAACGAAACCGGCAACAAAGGAAGTGTACCCCAAACGCTGCGGCTCAACGCTTGTTCTTCCACGCTTCCTAAACATTTCAAAACCCAGAAAAATGAGAATTACACCACCAACAAAGCCTACAGCTTTCTGAACAAGAATGGAACGAAAAATTTCTGAAAGCCCAAGATACAGTAAAAATATCAGTGGAAACTCTATCGCGCCATGGCCCATGGCTATTAGGGCTCCGGCTTTTTTGCTTTCATACCCTTTCGCGACCGTTACTGCGAAAACAGGCCCTGGTGCCATAACTCCGGACAGGGAAATTAAAGCGACAGAAGCCAAAAACAAAGGTAAATCGGCCACGGGCTCCATTTCCATCGCGACCTAGGATGGTTATCCACACTTCTTACAGTCTATTTCGTCAGCGAAAGCAGTTTTTCTTGGGCAGCCGCCACCCCGTTCCCAGCTTCTAGTTTACATCCTAACCGTTTAAGCGTCGCTTCTATGGCCGCTATTGTGGATAGTATATCACTTCGGTTTACATTTCCCATGTGGCCCACCCGGAAGCCTCTACCCTTTAATGGACCAAGCATAGCAGCAACAATTATTCCATGCTTTTTCATTTCACTTCTAAATTGATTGTCATCCACACCTTCTGGGTAGTGGACAGCGGAAACTGTATCAGAAGCGCTTTCTCTTTCAGCCACAAGTTGTAAATTTAAAGCTTCCATGGCGGTTCTAAAAGCTTCAGCCAAAACATAATGTCTCCTAAACCTATTGTTCAACCCCTCTTCAATGACAAGTTTTAAGGCTTCATTGAGCGCGTAAACCATGTTGACAGCGGGCGTAGCAAAGTACTTTGTGGGGTCACGCATAACAGGAAGCCAGTTCTTGAAGCTTCCATACCACGAGCCAACGGGAACTTTGCGTTTTTCCACGTACTCCAACGCTCGGGGGCTTATCGCGACAAGGGCTAGGCCGGGTGGGACGCCGAGGCATTTCTGTGAGCCCGAAACGCAAACATCTATGTTCCAGTCGTCAACGCGGACCTCCATTCCCCCCAATGAGCAGACGGTGTCAACTATATAGAAGGCGTTGCTGTGTTTTCTAACAACTTCACCTATCTCTCTAACGGGGTTGGCTACGCCCGTTGAGGTTTCTACATGGGTAACAGTTACTGCCTTATAATCATCCTTTTTCAATGCTTCCTTGACAAGTTCCGGTTTAACGGACTTTCCCCAAGGCACTTCTAAAACATGGAACTTTGCTCCATAAACTTTCGATATTTCAACGAAATATTGCCCAAAATATCCCGAAACAGTGTTAAGCACTTTATCGCCAGGTTCAATCATGTTGGCTATTGCCATCTCTAAAGCTAACGTTCCAGAACCAGCCACCACGAAAACATCGCTTTTGGTCATAAAGACTTTCTTCAAATTTTCTAAGGCTT
Organism: Candidatus Bathyarchaeota archaeon; assembly: GCA_025059195.1. Taxonomy (GTDB): domain Archaea; phylum Thermoproteota; class Bathyarchaeia; order Bathyarchaeales; family Bathycorpusculaceae; genus DRVP01. The sequence continues at coordinate 118,751 of JANXDU010000031.1, read as the reverse complement.
CTTTGAGTATATTGGCGAATTCTGGGCTTGTGTGAGATAAAGGGGGCTTACACATGACACTTAAAACTCTCGGGTCGACATTTGTGGGACCAGGGATCATGAGGAGTTCTCTTTCAAACATTGACCCACCAACCATTAAGGTCAAAGTTATAACCGCGTCTGGATTTAAGTTTAATTGGAAGGCGATTTGCCAAACAAGAATGGCGCCTAGTTTAGATTTTGTTGGACCGCCGCCTAACTTTAAATATTTGTTATAAATCGCTTCTGCAGTTCTACGATTTCGATGCTGTCTTTGGCTTTTGCATATTCTTCGAGTTTTTCTTTGTTTAGTTCTATAAATGTGTGTCCCCACTTGAATATGGACAATAATTTGAGTGCTTCTTCTCTGAATCCAGCTATGTATAGGGCTGCAGCTAAAGCTTCGGCGGTGCTCAGCTTTGTTGGGCATGCAAAATTAACGGGGTTTCCCGCCACTAGGTATGGCAGACATCTGGATGTGCCTCTAACGTTTTTCATTAGTGGTTTTTCGGCGTGTTCCCAGCTGAAGTCTAAAGCCGCCAGCCCATGTTTTTCTATGCGCTCTCTATCGGCGGGTGAAAAGGCAATTTTTGAAAACGGGTTCAGTATTACTGCGCCCCTTGGCAAAAGCTTGATTTGACGCACTAAACGGACAAGGCCGTGGCGTTTAAGTTTTAGGGCGGTGCACTTTTTAGGGTCGCATTGCTCGGCGTGATAAACAACTATTTTAAGTGGTTTTTGCTCCACTTGTTTTTTGCACCTTTAAATGGCTCATGGGGTCATCCAATACTTTGGGGACCCATTCCAGAAGGTCAGAGGCAGTTATATGGTAGCCCTTCTCTGCAGAGGCGAAATCCCCGGCGGCACCGTTAACAAAAGCTCCGGCAACAGCAGCCTCAAAAGGGTCGGCGCCTTGCGCTAGGAAAGCGCCCACAATGCCTGAAAGCACATCTCCAGTTCCGCCAACAGTCATTCCCGGATTTCCCGTAAAATTAAGTTTAAACCGTTTTTTATCGGCGATCACGTCCACTGGGCCTTTGAGAAGCATTACAGCGCCCAGCTCAGCAGCCGTCTTCTGGACTTCTAAAGCCTTTTCCTTGAGGCTTTCCGGTAGCGTTTTTCCAGTTAGTATAGCATACTCTCCAGCGTGGGGCGTTAAAACCACTGGTATGTTTAGCTTTCTCTTGAAATCTGCAAAGGCCTTCAAGCCGTCAGCGTCCAGCAAAAGTGGTTTACCAGCTTCCTCCACAATTTCAATCAAAGCTTTAACAGCATCTCTTGTCTCCGTGTGAAGCCCAATCCCTGGACCTAGAACAACAGCGTCTGATTTTTCAATGTAGGTTTTTAGGGTTGGAACGTTACCAACGTTTAAGTGTTCTCCTTCAAGCTTTACGGTGATTAAGTCCGGCGACATGGCTGAAATTGTATATGCTGTTTTTTGTGGCGCAGCAATATAAGCCAAATCAACACCAGTCCTTAAGGCTGCAAACGCCACCAGGGCTGGAGCCCCAGAAAAGGTTTCGCTTCCTCCAATAACCAGCAGTCTTCCATAGTCTCCTTTACGGGATTCCGGGACACGAGCTTTCACTACAAGTTTTACATCTCCAGGTCCCGCGTAATTTTCAAGTTCCGACGGCAATCCGATATCTTTAACTTTTAACTCTCCAGTATACTCCCTTGAATTTTCCAGCCCCTTTTTGGTTTTATAGAAAGTTATCGTTAAATTCGCTTTTACAGCGGTTCCCAAAATTTCGCCGGTGTCAGAGTTTATACCCGTTGGCACATCGACAGCCACTTTAAAAGCGTTCCATGAATTAATTTTTTCGACAAATTGTTTTATTGGTGGTTTAAGCTTGCCTTTTGTTCCAGTTCCGAGGAGGGCATCTATGATTATGTCTGCGTCTATATCAGGCATAAGCGAGCTGTCATAAACTTCATGGATTGTTATGCTTTCCCTAAGAAACTGTAGTGCTTTCCAGTTCTCAAGGGCTGCTTTGTGGGAGATTTCGCTTGCCCTCCCCGCAAGAATTACTGTTACCTTAAAGCCCATCGCTGCAAGGTGCCTAGCTGCGACGAACCCGTCTCCACCATTGCCGCCTAAACCACAGAAAACCGCAATTTTTTTGTCTGGCGTAAATCTGGAGGCTATTTCTTGGGCTATATTCCTCCCAGCGTTTTCCATTAGTTGAAGCTGAGAAACACCGAAGTATTCAGCGTTTAACTCTAAAGCCCGCATCTCACGACTTGTAATAACGTCTTTAGCAACATTTTCAACAATCATTCCTTGAACCCAACAGTTAATATCACGAATTAAGGATAAGAACATTTTCAATTTCAAATAGTCCCTAATTCAAAACCAGCTTTTCCCCTTGTGAGAAATAAAATGTAGTTTAAAGTTGTCAGAACGCCAACAGAAAGCGACCAAAAAACTGTCTGTAGCGCTTGCACTATTGGGTAAATATGGATTGCCCCACACGCGTCAAAGTGCCTAAACCACTTAGAACCTTGCCCATGCTCATGGAATAAATGTTATTTACCAATGCAACTTTGACGTAAGCCTTTAAGCCTAATATTTCAACTTTTATTGACTTCTCGTTTTCCTACGGAGCCTCTATGCGCTTCTGTTGTGAAAAATCATTTAAAGCTGGTTTTTCAAGCGTTTAGGCTTTATTTCGTTTTTAATTTTGAGTTTAGAGCGATTTTTCGGTTTTATTTTCTGTTGGATGCTACTGGATTTTGTATATTTTTGGCTTCAAGTTCATGCCCAATTTTAATTTTTGCTGCACAAAGGGTTAAAAGCACCACTATATTTAGTGCATGAAATTAGCTTTAAAACACTAAAATTGATCAGCGCGCGACGGGAAGCCTTCATGAAATGCCCATACTGCGGCTCAGAAAACATCAAAACCCTCGAAACCCGCGACTCCGCAGACAACACCATAAGAAGGCGAAAGGAATGTAGTGACTGCGGAAAACGCTTCACAACATACGAGTATGTAGAGGCCATTGAGCTGATGGTGCGGAAACGCGACGGAAGACTAGAACGTTTCGACCTAAACAAAATTATTAGAGGCTTACAGAAAGCCTGCGAAAAAAGACCTGTAACCATGGAACAAATTCGCTCCCTAGCCGAAAAAGTTAGGCAGGAGTTGATGCAGCTAGGCAAGGAAGAAGTGTCCTCCCAAGAAATCGGCGACCTAGTAATGAAACACTTGAAAACCCTTGACCGCGTGGCCTACGTGCGCTTCGCCTCTGTATACCGCAGATTTGAAGAGCCCGAAGACTTCCGTCGCGTGCTGAAAGAGGTGAATAAAACTTGAAGTTTGTTAGAAAACGGGATGGAAGACTTGAACCCTTCGACCAAGAAAAAATAACAAACGCTATTTGGAAAGCCGCCAAGGCTGTGGGTGGAAAAGACCGTGAACTAGCCAAAAAATTAAGCGACCAAGTGGTCGCTGAGCTTAAAAAGCGGTTCGGCGAAGACGGTGTCCCAACTGTTGAGGAAATTCAAGACGTCGTAGAAAAGGTTTTGATAGAGAACGGCCACGCGAGGACCGCTAAAGCCTACATTCTTTACCGTAAACAGCACCAAGACATAAGAGAGCTCGCAGCTCTCCTAAGCCAGGCAGACCTTGTAGACCAATACCTGGAGATGGAGGACTGGCGGGTTAAAGAAAATTCTAACATGAGCTATTCACTCCAAGGCTTAAACAATTACCTCTCATCCACGGTTATTGCCAAATACTGGATAGGCCGCATATACCCGCCCAACATAGCTGAAGCCCACTTTTCCGGCGACATGCACATCCACGACCTAGGCGTGCTGGGACCGTACTGCGTGGGCTGGGACATAAAAGACCTGCTATTGACAGGCTTCGGAGGAGTGCCGGGCAAAATTGAAAGCACCCCAGCCAAACATTTCAGAACAGCTTTAGGCCAAGTGGTGAACTTCTTCTACACATTACAGGGCGAGGCCGCCGGCGCCCAAGCCTTCTCGAACTTTGACACTTACCTTGCGCCTTTCATACGTTATGATGGCTTAAACCAAAGAGAAGTGGAACAAGCCCTCCAAGAATTCTTCTTCAACATGAATGTGCCGACCCGTGTAGGCTTTCAAACACCCTTCACGAATGTAACCCTGGACATGGAAGTTCCAGACTTTATGAAGGATGAGCCAGCCATAGTAGGCGGAAAGGTCGTGGACGCCACTTATGGCGAAATGGAAAAAGAGATGGAAATGTTCAACTTGGCTTTTGCAAAGGTTCTAAGCGAAGGCGACGCTAAGGGAAGAGTTTTCACTTTTCCGATTCCAACATACTGTATAACAAAAGACTTTGACTGGGATTCGCTGGTTTCCCAAAAAATCTTTGAAGTAGCCGCAAAATATGGGGCGCCATACTTCTCAAACTTTGTGAACAGCGACATGAAACCCGAAGACGTTCGGAGCATGTGCTGCCGCCTGAGAATAGACAATAGGGAACTCCGTAAACGTGGCGGAGGCTTCTTCGGGGCTAACCCGCTTACGGGCAGCATAGGCGTTGTAACCATAAACCTTCCAAGAATTGGCTATTTATCCAAAGATGAAGACGAATTCTTTGAACGCCTAGAGGCACTTATGGAGCTAGCCAAAGACAGCCTGGAAATAAAACGCAAAGTTCTGGAACAGTTCACTGAGAAAGGCTTATACCCATACTCGAAGCGGTATCTTCACGGCGTAAAAGAAACCTTTGGAAAATATTGGAAAAACCACTTTTCAACCATAGGCTTGGTGGGCATGAATGAGGCCGTCCAAAACCTTTTCGGCTACAGTATAGCCACACCTGAAGGCCTCGAATTTGCAGTGAAAGTGCTGAACTTCATGCGGGAAAAACTCGCAGACTTTCAGGAGGAAACAGGCAACATTTACAATCTGGAGGCAACACCAGCCGAAGGCGCTAGCTACCGCTTGGCCCGCATAGACAAACGCAAATACCCAGACATCATCGTAGCAAACGAGAAATATTTGGCTAAAGGCGCAGAACCCTTCTACACAAACTCTTCACAGCTGCCAGTGGACTATGATGCGGACCTTTTTGAGGCTTTAGAGCATCAAGACAAGCTTCAACCTCTATACACTGGTGGAACAGTCTTTCACATATATCTTGGAGAACGCCTATACTCGTGGAAATCCGCAGCAGAACTCATCCGCAAAGTAGCATGGAACTTCCGCATACCATACTTCACGCTGACGCCGACCTTCAGCATCTGCCCAACCCACGGCTATCTAAGCGGCGAACACAAACAATGCCCCAAGTGCGGAGCCCGTTGCGAAGTGTATTCACGAGTGGTGGGTTACCTCCGCCCAATAGACCAGTGGAACGACGGAAAACAAGCCGAATTCGCAATACGTAGAACCTTTGAAAAAACCGCCATCACACCCCAAGCCGTGACAGCTCGGTGACCCCCAAATGAAGTTCAGCGGCTTGCAAAAAACCAGCTTAATAGACTACCCAGATCGAGTGGCAGCCGTACTATTCACGCCGGGCTGCAACATGCGCTGTCCATACTGCTATAACTGGCGCATCGTTGTAGATCCAAAACCACCCTTTCTAAACGAGGAAACAGCCTTCCATATGCTGGAGGAACGCAAAAAATATGTGGACGCCGTCGTCGTAACGGGAGGAGAGCCAACAATTCATAAAGAACTTCCCCGCTTTCTAAAAAGGCTTAAGGAAAGCGGTTTCGCCGTCAAACTTGACACAAACGGCCTAAACCCGACAGTTTTAGAGGAATGTCTCCCCCACGTGGATTATGTGGCTTTGGACTTCAAAACTTCACCAGAGAAATACCCCATTTTAGGAGTAAGAGATGCGACAACACTCCTACGGACTATTGAAATATTAAAAAAGGGCGCAGTAGAATACGAATTCAGAACAACTGTTGTCCCAAACATAGTTGAAGAAAAAGACATAACCATAATGGGCGAGATTGTGAAAGGGGCGAGTACCTACGCTCTTCAACAATTTATTCCAGAAGACACATTAGACAAGCATTATCAAACAGTCAAACCCTACACACTAGAAACAATAAACGAATTCGCTGAAATTATGAAGAAATACGTGGAAAACGTGGTAATCCGTGTTTAAGTCTATGGGATAATTTGTCGCCTAACCTTTACAAAAAGAAAAAGAGGATGTTCAATAAGCTGAAACGCCTACAAACCGCATCTTCTTCAATTTAACCATCGGAACCGTTGTGGTTCTAATGATTTCTAAAGTCTCACCAACCATCGGTACTTCTTTGAACGCTGAGAGCATGCTGTCTGTGAAACGCATATTGACAATCGGCTTGGTTATTTCACCTTTTTCTATGAGAAACGTGCCGTCTCTTGTAAGCCCAGTCAATATGAGTTTTGTAGGCTCAACTGGGTTGACGTAGTGGAACGTTGTCACAAATATTCCATGTTTCGTATCTTCAATGGCTTCTTCCACTGCTGCATCTCCAGGTTCTAAGATCATGTTGTAGGGCGCGGGCCTCTCGCGATAAAAGTCGCCCATCGGTGGAAGGGCATGGCCGGTACTCTTTTTGCCTTCCTTTCCAGCAGTGAAAGAGTTGTAGCATATACTCTTTTCGGAAACCTTTCCATCCACAATTAACTCCAAAGGTTTCTTGGGAACCCCTTCACCGTCCACGGGCACAGCGTAAAGGGTCTTCGGATTCCTAGCGTTATCAACTAAATTGAGTTTACTATCAAAAACTTGCTGGTTTGCAAGGTACTTAACAAAAGACTGGCCGTCCTGGTAGGCTGTGGCTGAAAAGCCCACCATACCCATATATGTCAAAATAACTGAAACTGCTAGAGGTGATAGAACAACTTCGTATTCGCCTGGTTCAATTTTCACGGGATGAAGGCTCCGCACAGATTTTTCTGCAGCGTCGTCGGCCAAAACGGACGGCTTAATGTCTTTAAAGCGTCTGGAATATTGTTCTGCAGTGCCAAAACCTTCCGAACCCCCATCCTGCGAAATCACTGTTGTTTTCATGTAGGCTAATGTTAGCTCGGCCCAAGCTGAAACTCCCAGCGAGTTCGCAACCGCATAGCCCACGGATTGAGTGCAAAGATAGCCGGCAACCCCCGTAACTTTAGGTGATTTTTCATGGGCTGTTTCTATGGCTTCTTTAACCTTTTCAGCTCTAAGCATCGGCGTGCATTCAGCGGTTTCTTTGTCAAACGCTCCTTTCACAGGTTTCCACGGCTCCGGTTCCGGAAGGTTTTTGAAGTCCTTGTTGGGTGAAGACGCCTTGGCGATTTTGATGGCTTGTTGCACAGCATCCTTAACGCCGCTTTCATCAAGGGTATCTGCTTGGACTGTGCTTATCCGTTTATCTAAAACAACTTTAATGGCCACTCCGCCACTTTTCTGGTCAACGTTTTGGTGGATTCGAGAGTTTGCAAAACGGGTTAAGGCGTTGTCTAATAGAAAGGCAACCGCTTGGGCTTGGGAAACCTTTTGTTGCAGGGCGTATTGAACAGTTTTTTCAGCAATTTCCCTCAACCTTTCCACAACCATTCTCCATCAACCCCCTCATTTTATTAGTCCAACATGAACCTTCTTGAACCGGGCGGTTCCACATCCATGCCCAACATACATGACTTGGCCGGGTACACCTTTACCGCAGTTTGGTGTACCCCACATCTTCCAGTCGTCTTTGCTGACAGCGTCGCATGAGCCCCAGAACTGCGGAGTTATACCCATATACGTTGGATTCTTAACCATCTTTTCAAGGCTTCCATTCTTTATAAGCCAACCGATTTCCGTGCCGAATTGGAAGTTTATCCTTTTGTCATCTATGCTCCATGAACGGTTCGTCATCATTAAAACTCCCTCTTTAGTGTCCTCAATAATTTCTTCGGCTTTATAATCGCCTGGAAGCAGGTTAATATTAGTCATCCTTATGATAGGTAAAGCCAGAGGTGAGTCTGCCCGCATTCCGCCGCTGCTTTCTTTTAGACCAAGTTGAGCAGCAGTTTCTCTTGAGCTTTGATATCCGACAAAAACGCCCTCCTTGATCAGGTAAACCTTCTTCGCTTTTGTTCCTTCATCGTCGAAACCGAAAGTTCCAAGCCCCAAAGGCGCCGTAGCATCTGCCACAATATTAACTTTCTCTGAACCATAGCGGAAATTTCCAAGTTTTTCGGGCGTTAGAAAACTGGTGCCAGCATAGTCGGCTTCTGTCCCAAGAACCCGGTCAAGTTCTGTTGGATGCCCGCAGCTTTCATGGATCTGCAAAGCCAGCTGATCGCCACGTAGGATTAAATCCAATTCGCCAGACGGACACTTTTCAGCCTCGAAAAGTTGGAGAAGCTCTTTTCCGACGGTTTGAGCGTGATCCATTAAGGCGAGGGACTCGAAAAACTCATAGCCGCTCGTGGCGAAATCGCCGCGAAAAGCCGATGGATAGGACCTCACTTGAACTTCTGAGCCTTTAACAGCTATGGCTGAAATTCCTCCACCACACCATGTTATCTGCTGACTTATCTCAGCGCCCTCACTACTCATGAAAAGCTTGTTTTCACGATAGCCGCGGTAATGGGCGTAGGAAACATTCACTGACGGTGAAAACTCTTTTAGGAAGCGGCCAGCCTCAACTAGAACTTTAAGCTTTTCTTCCAGCGGAACTTTGAAGGGGTCTTTATTAAAGCTCGTTGCATATTTCTCGCGGTGAGCTTTTTCCTTTATCAAGACAACTTCTCCTTTTTTCAGCATGGCGCTAGCCTTTGCAATATTTACAGCTAACTCAACGCAGCGTTTAATCTCCTCCTTTGTTATGTCAACGGAACCCGCAAAACCCCAAGCTCCGTCGACTATTACTCTTACGCCAAAACCCCTCAATTGCGAATAGGATACCGTTTCTGGCTCGCCGTTCTTCACCGTTAGATTTTCGTTTAGGATTTCGCTGATTCTAATGTCAGCGTAGGACGCTCCCCTTTTGGCGGCTTCGTTTAAGGCTAATTTTCCAAAATCCACAGACACCTCGACACCACCAACTTTCATAGAACAGTTAGATAATTAAAGCTCAAGTTTTTAAGCTTTGGCAAGCGCAAAGTTTAAAGGTTTACGCCATGTTAGAGTTCGAATACTCTAATTCACAAACGGGGTTTAACAGTTTGAGTGTTGAAGAAGAAACTTTGGAAGAACGTAAAGCAAAAATCTTAATCAAGCTCAGGGGCTACGGGTTTATTAAAAAGGAAAAGACCAAAGGTATAGCAAGTTACATTGTTGAAGCCCAAAAAGATGAAGGAAGGAAAATTTTAATCTGGTGTGTTTCAGACGATACGGTTGGTATACTAACCATAAATCGTATGGCAAAAGCCATGAAAGAGGCAGAAATAGAGCATGGAATACTCATTGCAAGCGGACGATACACCAACGCCGCAAAACAAGCAGCAAAGAAAAAACATATAGAGCTTCTTCCAAAAACTTTTCCAGTCTTCGACATCTTTGAACATAAACTTGTGCCAAAACATGAAATCTTAACGCCCGAAGAACGTGAAAAAGTTCTCGCCCAATATAAAGTAAAGCCATATCAGCTACCACAAATCAAGGCTTCAGACCCCGCGGCCAAAGCCATAGGTGCGAAACCAGGTGATATTTTACGTATAACCCGCAAAAGCCCGACAGCAGGCGAACATGTTGTTTACAGATATGTTGTAGAGTAGTAAAGTAGTAAAGATGTTTATTTTCTTGTTATTTGGTTTCTGCAAGCGCCTTGTTTAATAGGCATTCTACACGTCTATACTCTTCCAAAAGTTCTTTTCCGAAATTTGTGAGCTTTGCGCCGCCTCCACCTCTTCTACCTCCTTTATAAGTTTTAACTATTGGACTACCCAAAGTCCTTTCAACCTTTTTTATGTAGCTCCAAACGTAGCGGTAAGACATGCCGAGGTTTTTAGCAGCTCTTGATATGGAACGTTCTTTCTCTATTTGCTCCAGAATTTGGGCTCCGCCCTTTCCTATTAAGGGTTTTCCACGGTGTTCTAGCCATATTTTAAAGGATAGTTTATATTTTGTTTGATTAGACATTCGTTTTGGTATTTGTACGTTAGGTTTATAAGTTTATTCGATATGAATACGAAGACACAACGAGGAGGGAAGACACCATCAAAGAAGAGGCTCTGCCACCCTTTAGCAAAATCTCAGCAGCCTTCTTTCTCAGCATTTTCCTAGGAACAGCTGCTGGACTAATAGGCGTTGGCGGAGGCGAATTTAGAATACCAATACTGATTTATATTATTGGATTTCCACCAGTGACAGCAGTTGCTGTAAACTTATTCGTTGGATTATTAACGGTGGTTGTCTCGTTCCTCAGACGTCTCCAGTTGGGCTTGTTAAATGGGCATAGTGTTAACATAGCCTTGATGATGTCCACAACATCAATTATTGGAGCCTATCTTGGCGCGCTTTTAACAGATAAAATTCCAGAAAAACCATTGAAAAAACTTTTGGCCGTCCTTCTCATAGTTGTGGGTTTGAAAATTGGACTTGAACCCTTCATTGAAATCCCCTTGGCTTTTACTTTTACATTCGGTTTTATAGAGGAAGCCTTCCTAGCCGCTATAATTGGTTTGGCAATAGGGGTAATTTCAGGAAGCCTTGGGGTTGCCGGCGGAGAATTTCGCATCCCGGCGTTAATCTACATCTTCAGCCTCGACATTGTAGTAGCTGGGACAGCAAGCCTTCTTGTTTCCATTCCCACGGTGGCTTCTGGTTTTCTAAAGCATCATAACATGGGACACATCAACAAAAACGCGGGCATCATCGCAATCGCCATGGGTGCTGGCTCGGTTATAGGAGCTTTTATAGGCGCTTCTTATGCAGGGGTTGTGGAGAAAGACGCTCTCAAAGTGTTGCTTGGCGCAATTCTTATTTTGGCAACTGTGAGAATGGTCAGTGAACCTTAGGTCCCGCCTCGTTTTTCAGCTCGTAGAGGATGACTAGAGCTTCGCCCAATGGAATACCGAGCCTTGAAGCTAGTTCCTGTGGCGTTATGTCCGGCTTTTCGTGGAGTAAAACATCCCTTGTATAGGCTTTATGATGAGGGAACATGACCATGGCGTGGACAGTTTCCACAAGGATCGGCCAAAGCTTCTCCTTGACATATTCTTCAAGACTCATAGCTGATCTGAACATATATAGTGTGAATAGGTTATTCAGTTTAACTAAAGCGTTTCATCCACTTAGCAGCGCAAATCCAAACTCTTCGAAACTAACCATCGTTTCCAGTTTTCTTCGCCGTCTCACCAAATGGAGAATTTTTCCTTGAATGTCAATTTTCCTTTGTGGATACCCAAGGGCCAGAAGCGCCACTACACGATATCTTTCTGGAATTTTCAACATTCCACGCACTTTTTCTTCGTCGAAGCTTCCAACCCAGCACGTGCCTAAACCCATACTTGTGGCTGTCAAAACCATGTTTTGCATGGCTATAGCTACATCCACCATAAACCATTTCGGAGAAGCCTTCTGATCGCCACAGCCAACAATGACGACGGGCGCCTTTTTAAGGAATTTTGCAAACGGAGCCTTTGCAAGAGTTGCCCGCTTTTCAGGGTTTGTTACAACTATGAAGTGCCATGGTTGAACGTTCCCAGCGGAGGGGGCAAGCCTAGCTGCCTCCAAAATTTTCTCAAGCGTTTCTTTTGGTATGGGCGTCGGTTTATAAGCACGGATTGAACGTCTTATTTGAACAGCCTCAAACACGTCCATTTCTCTACCACACACAATAAATGTATGGAAAGAGGCGGTGGTAAACTTTATCTTTATCGAAACGTTAGCCTACAAATTCAAAGCAATGAAGGCCCCTTAATGATAAGGGCTATAGTCTTCGACTTGGATGGAACCTTAACAAGATTCAATTTAGACTTTAGAGCCGTAAGAGCAGAAGTTAGAAGTTTTTTAATAAGCCAAGGCGTGCCTGCTTCAGTTATATCCATAAACGAAAGCATATTTGATATGCTGAAGAAAACTGAAATTTTCATGAAAAACAATGGCAAACCGGAAAGTGTTGCAGAAAAAATCCGAAAACAGGCTTTAAAAATAGCTGAAGGATACGAGTTAGAGGCCGCCAAAACCACAAGTCTCTTACCCGGCGTGACGGAAGTGTTGAAAGCCTTGAAAAGCATGGGATTAAAAATTGGCATATGTACGGTTAACAGCGAAAACTCGGTTAAACAGATCCTTCAAAAATTTAAAATAAGCGGGCTTTTCGACGCTGTAATCTCAAGGGAGAACGTTAAAAACATTAAGCCGGACACGGAACACCTTGAAGCAACATTAAAGTCTTTGGGGCAAATATCTCCAAAGGAAGCTTTAGTTGTAGGAGACAGCGTGGCGGACATGAGATGCGCGAGGGAACTTGGAGCCGTGGCTGTGGGATTTTTAACTGGTACGTCGACGGCAAAGGAGCTCATAGACGCGGGAGCAAACTACATAATAACATCAATAACGGATTTGCCTACGCTGGTAAAACAAATCAACAAGATTTAAAGTGGGCAAAAATCTTTGTTCAAGCTGGCTTGAAATAGTATCTCGGCCACTGGGGCCAATGTTGAGATTGCGGTGCTTCTTCAAGCTCTACTTCTAGAGGCATCCCAACCTTTATCTTGTCCAACGGCGTGTCTTTTATAATTCCTGGGAGATTTACGTTGTGTTCCAGTTGAATTATGCCAACCGCGTAAGGCGTCATTTTTTGGAATTGGGATGGCGCAACGTGAATTATCGTGTATGTTAGAAGCGTGCCTTTTCTTGGTAGTTCAACCCATTTGAATTGCGTTGATAGGCAATTATCACACAGGGGACGTGGCGGCAGGTGGATTTTTCCACATGTTAGACATTTTCCGCCGGTCAGTTTTTTCTGGTTTATGTTCTTGTAGAACTGTTCTATTGTGAAGGTTAAGGGTTCGGTCATGATTTTCACCCTTTTATGTATATGTGGACTGTTGCCGTTGCGCCGGAACCACCTACGTTGTGAGTTAAGCCTATTTCCGCATCATCTACTTGCCTTTTCTCGGCTTGTCCGGTGAGTTGCAAGTATATTTCGTAGGCTTGAGCTGTCCCCGTGGCGCCTACTGGGTGGCCTTTTGCTTTTAGGCCTCCGCTTGTGTTCACGGGAATCCTTCCTCTAAGGGTTGTTTCGCCGTTTTCTGCTAGGCGCCCCCCTTCGCCGGGCTTGCAGAAGCCGAGGTCTTCGTAGGCTATTATTTCGGCTATGGTGAAGCAGTCGTGCACTTCAGCCACGTCTATGTCTTCAGGGGTTACGTCGGCCATTTCGTAGGCCTGTTTTGCCGCTAATTTTGCAGCTCTAAGCGATGTGAAGTCTTCCCTTTCATACAAGCCTATGGTGTCGCTTGCTTGACCAGTGCCAATTATGTGAACTGGTGTGTCTGTGTATTTTTTGGCTATATCTGGCCGTGTAAGGATTAGGCAGCTTGCCCCGTCAGTTATAAGCGAACAATCAAAGAGCTTCAGGGGCCAAGCGATAACCCGCGAGGACAAAGCCTGTTCAAGGGTTATTTCCTTCTGCATGTGCGCCTTCGGGTTTAAACTTCCATTATAATGGTTTTTTACGGCAACGTGAGCCATCTGTGCTTCTGTTGTGCCATACTTATGCATGTGCGCCGTTGCCATGAGCGCAAAAAGTCCTGGAAAGGTTATGCCATACCACTGTTCGAAGGGGAAATCCGAAGCCATAGCCAGAAACTCCGTGACTTCGGAAGTGCTTCGATGAGTCATCTTTTCAACGCCGCCCACCATAACAACGTCGCATAAGCCTGAAGCTACTGCGTATATGGCCGCTCTAAGGGCCACTCCAGAAGAGCTACAAGCAGCCTCCGTTCTTATTGCTGGTATGTGTAGCAGTCCAGCCCAATCCGCCACCGCGGCACCGGTATGTCCTTGATGTTCGTAAGATTCCCCCATGTGCCCAATGAATAGGGCTTTTATGTCTTTTTTGGGGTCTAGGCGCGGGCAACGTTCATAAGCCTCTTTAGCGGCCTGGGCGAAAATTTCACGGGCATACAAGCCTTCAAGTTTTCCAAATTTGGATAAGCCGGCGGAAACTATTGAGGCGAGGGGTTTGCCCTTCAAACTACACTTCTCCTAAATTTGCGAGAAAATCCATAGTTTAAAACAAGTATTTAAGTTTCTTCAACATTTTCCGTCATTTTTAACGGAAAGTTTTATGTAGAATGCACCTAAAACTATAGGTTCTACAATGGGAAAGGAGAGTGGAAAACTTTGAGCGAAGTTGCAATCATAGGTGTTGGATGTGTTGGCTTTAGACCAATGACGCCGGAGCTGTCTTACAAGGAGCTAATGTTCGAGGCGGCTGTTAAAGCCTACGAGGATGCCGGCGGAATAAACCCAAGAGAAGACGTAGACATTTTTGTGGCGTGTTCTGAAGACTATTTAGAGGGTTTCAGCATATTTGACGAGTTTGTCCCAGACCAGCTTGGAGCAGCCTTACGCCACTTGTTCACGGTTACAGGCGACGGCATGCTTGGACTCGCAGCAGCTTACATGCTCATAAAGACCGGCCAGTTTGACACGGTTGTCCTAGAAGCCCACAGCAAAGCCTCAGACATTCTCACGTACACGGATATCGTTCAGTTCGGGTTTGACCCAATCTTTAATAGGCCTTTGGGCGGCCACCCCTACTATGTTGCCGGGTTGGAGATGACCCGCTACTTGTATGAAACCTGCACAACAGAGGAACAGTGCGCCCAAGTTGTGGTTAAAAACAAGAGGAACGCCCTACTCAACCCCCATGCGGCTTACGGCGCAAACATAACCTTAGACCAAGTGATGCATTCCGAGAAGCTTTTCCACCCGCTGAAAAAGTTGGAGATAAGCACACCAGCTGATGGCTGCATAGTTATGGTTTTAGCCTCGGAAAAAGTCGCAGAAAAACTTACGGACAAGCCTATCTGGGTAAAAGGTGTCGGCTGGTGTACTGAAACCCCAAGCCTTGAAACCCGCGACTGGACACGGGCTGTCTACACACGGCTGGCAGCTGAAATGGCCTATAAGGAGGCTAAAATTACTAACCCTTGGCGGGACATAGATTTTGCTGAAATCCATGACTTGTTCGCCTACAAGGAACTGCAGCACATGGAAGCCCTAAAGCTGTGCGATTACGGCGAGGCAGGAAAACTGACGGAGGACGGCTTAACATCTTTGAATGGAGAATTTCCAGTAAATCCGTCGGGTGGTCTGCTCGGAATGGGCTATGGGCTTGAGGCTTCTGGATTACAAAAGGTGTTGGAGGTTGTCATACAACTACGAGGTGAAGCCGGCGCAAGACAGATTGATGATGCCGAGGTGGGCTTAGCCCATACTTGGCGTGGGATTCCAACAGCAACCGGCGTTGTAGCCGTCTTAAGCAAAGTGAAATAGAGGGGGTGTTTTGACATGTTTGGTAAAAAGCGGGTAGCCATAGTTGGCGCAGGTGTAACCCTATTTAGACGAAACTTAAAAGAAACAGGTAAAGAGCTGGCCTACCACGCGGCGAAAATGGCTCTCGAACAGGCTGGAATGGAGCTCCACGACATCCAAAGCGTGGTTGTAGGGTCGGCGCCGGACGCCTTTGATGGAGTCCATATGAAGGGCGAGTATTTGGCTGACGGCGCCGGAGCATACCATAAACCATATATGAGGGTTTTCGTGGGCGGCGCGACCGGCGTGTTTGCGCCTTTGGCTGGTTGGTGGCACGTTGCCTCTGGAAAATTTGACACATGCCTTGTCGTGTGCGAGGAGAAAATGTCTTCCTGTTATCCGCACCCACAATACGCCTTCACAACAATATTCGATCCAATTCTTGAAAGGCCCATTGGAATGAACCTCATTTGGATTTTCGCCTTGGAAATGAACCGCTACATGCACAAGCACAACATCAAAAAAGAGGACATCGCCCTCGTTTCGGTTAAGAACAAGCGAAACGCCTTAGACAACCCCATAGCCCAATTGGCCGCCAACATAACCGTGGAAGACGTTTTAAACTCCGAGATCATGGCTTGGCCTGTCCAGCGCCTCGACGTCAGCCCCACAAGTGACGGCGCGGCCGCTGTTGTCCTTGTTTCGGAGGATGTGGCCAAAGAAGTTACGGACAACCCTGTTTGGATCGATGGAGTTGGCTGGTGCATAGACTCAACTCACTGGACAAACCGTGACCTCTACTATCCAGACTATGTAGAGTATGCGGCCCGCATGGCGTATAAAATGGCTGGAATAAAGAATCCGCCGAAGGAAATCGACGTTGCTGAACCCTACGACCCCTTTGACTACAAGGAGCTTCACCACATGGAAGGCTTACTCTTGTGCAAGAAGGGCGAAGCGCCAAAACTCACCAGAGAAGGCGTAACCCAAAGGGACGGAGACCTGCCCGTTTGCCCGTCCGGCGGTCTTTTAGGGGTTGGAAACCCCATTTCAGCGGCTGGACTGATGAAGGTTTGCGAAATCTTCTGGCAACTACGAGGGGAGGCTGGCAAAAGGCAAGTGCCAGGCGACCCACGCACTGGCGTGGCGCAGGCTTGGGGCGACTTAATGCAGTACAGCTCGGTAATCGTGTTGAGACGTTAACAGGGGGTGTTGAAGGGTGAGTGTCAAGATTAAGCATTATCCGGGCGAGGAAATTGAAACGCAAGACTTCCGCGAGGGGAAAGTGCTATTCGAAAGTTTCAAGCCCAAGGCTAAATACGCTTGGAGCGCCGGCATAGCTATAAGCCGTTTCCTAGAAGAATTGAAGAACGGGCGGATTTTGGCTTCCACTTGCAGCAAGTGCAAGCGCATAATGGTTCCGCCGCGAATCTACTGTGAAAAGTGCTTTAAGCCAACGGATGGCTGGACTTATGTGAAGGACACAGGCACTATCAACACATTTTCAGTCTCGTTTATAGCGGCTGATGCGTCTAGGCTAAAAGAGCCCATTGTGGTGGCTATTATAAACTTGGACGGTGCTTCAGAGGGCATGGGGATAGTTCATTGGCTGAACGAGTACGGCGACTGGCGGGAAATCAAAATCGGCATGCGTGTGAAAGCCGTCTGGAAGCCTCCAGAAGAGCGTGTAGGCGCCATCACCGACATAAAATACTTCAAGCCTATAAAGGAGTGAAACGCCTATGAGCCTTGAAAAAATAAATAACCCGCTTAATGCGCGGCACTGGATAGGCCACATGGAAACGGACTACCGCTACACGTTGGGTGTTGCGGGTGAACGCTTCTTAAAGGAGATTAAGGAGAACGCCCGCATAATGGGGGCTAAATGCCCGAAATGCAGTGTGGTTTTTGTTCCGCCAAGGCTTTACTGTGAAAAATGTTTTACAAAGCTTGAAGAGTGGGTGGACGTCGGCAAACGCGGCGAAATCTACACGTACACCATTACCACCATAGACGTGGACGGCAAAAAACTGGAGAAACCGCAGATATACGCCCTAATAAAGTTTGAAGGGGCCCACGGCGGGTTAATCCATCGGATAGGTGAAACAGAAAAAGTCTATATTGGAATGAAAGTGGAAGCCGTCTTCAAGCCGCCCAACGAGCGGAAAGCCTCCATAAACGACATAGCCTACTTCAAACCAGCAGAACGCTAATCTCTTTTCAATCCCCATTTTTCCCAAAACAGCCTTTTAAAACATCAATTTTGCCGTCGGCGAACTGCAAGATTGATAGCCCCTCTAGATTTTGTTTAGGGCTTGTTTTAGGTCGGCAATTATGTCTTCTGCGTCCTCTATTCCGAGAGCTAAACGTACAAGCTGGTCAGTTATGCCAAGTTTCTGGCGTTGTTCTGGGGCTATAAAGTAGTGGGATGACGTGGCTGGCTGTGTGGCCAACGTTTCTGTTCCACCAAGGCTGGCCGCCAAGAAACAAAGCTTAAGGTTTTCCACGAACTGCACTGTTTTTTCAAAGTCTCCCTTTATTTCGAAGCTTACGACTCCGCCGTAGCCGCGCATTTGTTTTTTGGCTAAAGCGTGCTGAGGATGGCTTGGTAGACCCGGATAATAAACTCTGGCAACTTTTGGATGTCTCGCTAAGAACTTGGCAACTTGCATGCCGTTTTGATTGTGCTTTTCCATCCTCAAGGCTAAGGTTTTTAAGCCCCGCAGCAAAAGCCAAGCCGCCACTGGGTCGAGGGTTCCGCCCAATATTTTCCTCATTCTTTTTAGTTTTTGGATGAACTCTTTGGAGCCGCATACTATTCCCGCGGTTACGTCGTTGTGTCCGCCCAAGTATTTGGTGGCGCTGTGAACAACCACGTTTACGCCGAACTTTAAAGGCTGCAAATTATAGGGCGAAGCCAACGTGCTGTCAACCACGGTGGTTACTCCCCTCTTTTTGGCTGTGACGGCTAATCCGTGTAAATCAACTATTTTCAACGTCGGATTTGTTGGAGTCTCCACATAGACAATCCGTGTGTTCTCTTGTATGGCGTTTTCCACTTCACTTAGGTTTGAAGCGTCTACAAGGCTTACCTCAACGCTGAACCTTGGGAGAACCTCTTGGAAAAAGGTTAAGGTTCCACCGTAAAGATCCATGGAGGCTACTATGTGGTCGCCTTTTGAAACCAACGTTAAGACTGTGGTTGTTATGGCTGCCATACCAGAGGAAAAGGCTGCCGCGTCTTCAGCGTCTTCTAAAACAGCCATTTTCCGCTCTACAGCCCTAACGGTGGGGTTGTCAAATCTTGTGTAAAGGTAGCCTTCCGCCTTTTCGCTTATAACCTCAACCAGCCTTTTCGTGTTTGTAAAGGCGAAAACGGAAGTTTCGTAAATTGGTGTGGAAACCGCGCCTGCACTGTCGGGTTTCTCTCCACCCCGCACGGCTTTTGTGGAAAAGCCGAAACCTTTTGAAGCCATTCAGAGGCACCTTCCTGATGAATGTTTCATGGTTGTTTAGGAAATAACTTTTTAGGCTTAACACTGATAGTTTTAGTCAAAACCAGTTAATACGGGGTTAACGCCTTATGTTCGACCATCGGAAAATTGAAGAAATAACAAAAGAAAGAGAACGCTGGGAAAAATCCACGCTGCCAAACTGGATTAAACAGTGCCCCGAACGTCAAAAAGAGTTCAAAAACCATTCAGGCATAACGGTTAAGGGCTTGTACACGCCTGAAGACATCAAAGATTTGGATTACATGCGGGATTTGGGGTTTCCAGGCGAGTATCCGTTCACGCGGGGTTTGCATGCAACCATGTACCGTGGACGATTGTGGACGATGCGGATGTTCGCTGGATACGGCACTGCGGAAGACACTAATAAGCGGTTCAAATACTTGCTGAGCGAGGGTGAAACCGGGCTGAGCACGGCTTTCGACTACCCAACAATTATGGGTTATGATTCCGACCACCCCATGGCGCGGGGCGAGGTGGGTGTCTGCGGGGTAGCTGTATCCTCATTGCGGGACATGGAAATCCTCTTTGACGGCATACCCTTAGACAGGGTTACTACATCTATGACTATTAATGGCCCAGCTTCCGTTTTGTTGGCTATGTATGTTGCTGTAGGCGACAAGCAAGGCGTCTCTAGGGAAAAGCTTGGAGGCACAACTCAAAATGATAATTTGAAGGAGTTTTTCGCCCAGAAGCTTTGCATTTTTCCGCCGAAGCCTTCCTTGAAGCTTTCCGTGGACATCATAGAGTATTGTGCTAGACATTTGCCTAAGTGGAACCCTATTAGTATAAGCGGTTATCACATCCGCGAGGCAGGCGCCACAGCCGTTCAAGAGTTGGCTTTCACGCTTTATGATGGAATAGCCTACGTTGAGGAAACCCTTAAACGAGGCTTAAAGGTGGACGATTTTGCACATCGTTTGTCGTTTTTCTTCGCTTCTCACAACGACTTTTTCGAGGAAATAGCCAAGTTTAGGGCCGCTAGACGCTTATGGGCTAAAATAATGAAGGAACGTTTCCACGCTAAAAATCCGCGTTCCATGTGGATGCGCATGCACGTGCAAACTTCGGGCTGCACCTTAACAGCGCAGCAACCCCTGAACAACATTGTCCGCACAACGATTCAAGCTTTGGCCGCTGTGCTGGGCGGAACCCAGTCGCTTCACACAAACTCTTTTGACGAGGCTTTATGCTTGCCCACAGAGGAGTCTGTGCGAGTGGCGCTTAGAACCCAGCAGATAATCGCCTACGAGAGCGGCGTGGCAAACACCGTTGACCCGTTGGCCGGCTCTTATTACGTGGAGGCCTTGACGAACGAGATGGAAGAGAAAGCCATGGAATACATACAAAAGATTGACGACATGGGCGGCGTAATTCCCGCCATAGAAAAAGGCTTTTTCCAAAGGGAGATAGCTGATAGCGCCTACCGATACCAGCGGGAAATAGAGGAGAAAAAGCGCATAATTGTCGGCGTAAACGAATACATCATAGAAGGCGAAGAAATTCCAATAAAACTGTTAAGGGTTAACCCGAGCGTCGAGAAAAAACAGGTTGAACGGCTCCAGAAACTGCGAAGGGAACGGGACAACAGAAAGGTCAAAGAAGCGCTTGAAAAGCTTCATTACACTGCAGAAAAAGGTGAAAATCTCATGCCCACTATAATTGAGGCGGTTAAAGCCTACGCCACATTGGGCGAAATAATGGATGTGCTTCGAAAAGTTTACGGAGAATACAAAGAGCTAATAATAATCTAAAATCTTGATAGGGAATGTGGAGGCTAAACCATGCAAAACGAAAGTAAAAGCGGAAGAAAAATCAGAGTCCTAATAGCCAAGCCGGGATTGGACAGCCACGACAGGGGCGCGAAGGTTGTGGCAAGAGCTCTACGCGACGCTGGAATGGAGGTAATCTACACAGGGTTGAGGCAGACTCCCGAACAAATTGTGGAAGCAGCATTACAAGAAGACGTGGACGTGATAGGGTTAAGCATTCTGTCAGGCGCCCACATGACGCTTTTCCCAAGAATAATGGAACTGCTCAAAGAGAAGGGCTTAACGGACGTGCTGGTGTTCGCGGGAGGCATAATCCCAGAAGAAGACGTCTCAGAGTTGAAGAAGATTGGAATAAAAGAGGTTTTCGGGCCCGGAACCCCCACAGAGAAGATCATAAAATATGTGTTGAAAAATGCTCCTAAAAGATAACACTAAAGAAGAGTAGATGTCTTGTCGAAAGTTGAAGAAATAGCGAGAGGCGTGCTTGCGGGGGACAAGAGAAGCATAGCCAGAGCCATAACCATAGTGGAAAACAGCCCTCAAGAAGCGCAGAAGCTTATCGCCTTAATCTATTCCTATACTGGAAAAGCTCACGTGATAGGCTTAACGGGGCCGGGTGGGGCTGGAAAAAGCACCCTTATTGAGAAGATGGTTCGCGAGTACAGGCGGAGGGACAAAACTGTCGGCGTTATAGCCGTGGACCCCACAAGCCCCTTCAGTGGTGGAGCGTTTTTAGGCGATAGAATCCGAATGCAAGATTTAAGCATAGACGAAGGCGTTTTCATACGGAGCATGGCAACCCGCAACAATCCCGGAGGTATAGCCAAAGCCACAAAGGACGCTGTTAAGATTTTGGACGCTGCTGGAAAAGACGTGATAATAGTGGAAACCGTTGGCGCTGGACAATCGGAAGTGGAGATAATCAAGGTTGCCCAAACAATAGTCGTCATACACGCCCCCGGCCTCGGCGACGAAATCCAAGCCATTAAAGCCGGCTTAATGGAGATCGCCGACATATTCGTCGTAAACAAGGCGGACAGAGAAAACGCAGACAAAACCGTTATGGATATTCAGGCAATGCTACAGTTAGACGACCGAAAAAAAGTTTGGAATCCGCCCATAGTTAAGACCATCGCCATCACAGGCGAAGGCGTTCAGCAACTTTTAGACAAAATAGAGGAGCATAGACAGTTTCTCCAAAAAGAGTTAGGGCATGAAAGAAGTTGGGAGAAAGCCCAAGCCGAACTGATAGAGGCAATAAGGGATAAAGTGACAAGCTCGATAATAGAGAAGCTTAAAAGAGAAAAACTGTTCGAGAAGATTCTTCAACAAATCGTTAATAGAGAGATAGACCCCGCTACAGCGGCGGAAAAACTCTTAAATCAAGAGCAGCTGGAGTGACGGCGGATGCCCAAACTTGAAAAGGGTTTCGTGCAGGTTTACACGGGAGACGGAAAAGGCAAAACCTCAGCCGCCTTTGGGCTTGCATTAAGAGCCATAGGAAGAGGCCTAAAAGTTTACATAGTCCAATTTATCAAGGGCGGCTTCGACTACGGCGAACTATATGTCGTAGAAAAACTTCCAAATATCACATTAAAAGCCTTCGGAAGAGGCCAGTTTGTAACCCATAAGCCGCCCGATGAAGTGGACGTGGCCCTTGCCGAGGAAGCCTTCAACCTAGCCAAAAAGGTTGTAGAAAGCGGCAAATACGACATGGTTATATTAGATGAGATTAACGTGGCTTTAAGCCTTAAACTCATAAGCCTAGAAAAAGTTCTAGAACTCATAAAAAACAAGCCGGAACACGTGGAGCTCGTTTTGACAGGCCGTTATGCGCCGAACGAGATAATAGAGGCAGCCGACTTAGTCACTGAAATGCGAGAAATTAAACACCCGTATAGAAAAGGATTTCCAGCTAGGGAGGGGATTGACTATTGAACAGCAATCAAAAATTAAGCGTGCTTAAAATTTCTTGGGTTAAGTCGTCCCTAATCATTGGGTTCGTGTTTATCGTCATTGGTTTGTTTTTAATTTTTGTTTTCAAATTTTTTGAAGTTAGTAAAACGCAGCTGTTTTTGGATGTCAAAGGCTTTGTTAGGGAATATGGTCTCGCTGGAATATTTCTCGCAACAGTTTTGGCTGGAACAGTAGTGCCCCTTGGGAGCCCAGCCCTTGTGGTGGCCGCCGCCTCTTTTGGGCTCAATCCGGTTTTGCTAGCGTTGACCGCCACCGTCGGGTTTACAATTGGCATGACCATAAACTATTTTCTGGCTTGCCACCTTGGGAGACCTTTCCTTGAAAGGAAAATGAAAACTGGGGAGCTTGAAGCGGTAACCGCTCTCTGGAACCGGTGGGGTTGGCCCCTCTACGTCATGTTTGGAATTATTCCGGTGCTGCCAGTGGAGTTTCTCGCGCTGGTGTGCGGGCTTTTGAAAACGCGCATCCAAACGTTTTTGGTTTTAAGTTTTGCACCTAGACTTGCAGTTTTCACGCTTCTCGCGTATTTCGGCGAAGCCCTCGGCGGATGGATTGGATTCATCTGAAATAAAGGCTATTTCCTTATTGGCGGCGGAACAGCAATCAAAGTTTGGGTTCTGCGCACGCCTTTAACCTGCTGGATTTTCTCGATTATCCTTCCAAGCTCCTCAACCTTGGCGAATTCCACATAAACAACAACGTCAAACTGTCCAGTAACCACATGCGCCATCTTGACACCCTCAATCTTCAAAGCTGCCTCAGCTACGTCCCAAATCATGCCCGGCTCAGCATTAATCAGAACGTAGGCTTCCAAAACTTTCCCTACCCTCATTCTGTTAAACCACAGATAAAAACTTAAGAGAAACAACAATGTAAATTCTCACAGTGAAAACACTTTGACTAGGGCTGTTGTTGGTGAAGCTTTCTCGGCTGGTTTAGGCTTTGCCTTAGGCATGACTATGGCGCAGTGTTTGTTTCAATTTTTTAGACCGCCGGAAAAACCAGAAAGACAAGTGGTTGTCTGCCTAAAATGTGGCGGCAAGAACAGTATTGAAAACAAGTTTTGCTGGCACTGCGGTGAAGCTCTGTATCCACAATCCCCTGTAAGTTGTTCGAAATGTGGTTTTGCTATGCCCTTAGGTACGAAGTTTTGTTGGAAATGCGGATCTCCACTAACGGGGGAAACGTTAAAGAAGAAAAGGGGAAAGACAGCGTTTTAGCCTAGTTTTGTTCCACAGTTTCCGCAGAACTTCATTCCCGGCGGGTTCTTTGTGCCGCAGTTAGGACACGTGATTTCTGAGGTTTGGGTCAGGGGTGAACCACATTGACCGCAAAACTTCATTCCGGCAGGGTTTTCAGCGCCGCAATTTGGACACTTAACTTTTGCTGGCGGGGATAGGCTTGAACCGCACTGCCCACAGAACTTCATTCCAACCGGGTTTTTTGCTCCACAGTTCGGGCAGATGACAAGCTGCTGAGCTTGAGCGGCTTGGGCTTGCTGCATCTGCTGCGCCATAAGGAAGGGCATCGTTAAGCCTACGCCTGCGCCTAAGCCAGCGGCTGCTGCGCCTCCGCCTTCGCCTCCCTTCAGTTCGCCTGCAGTTTCTTTCATGTATTGCATCATCATAGCTTGGGCGCCCAATCCAGAAGCGAAGCGTCTAGCCTCTTCTGGAATGTTTATGCCTTCGAAAACACAGTCAATCACTTTTAAGCCGACTCTAGCGGCTTCGTCGCTGATTTTTAGTGAAACTTTATCCGTGGTGGCGTCCGCGTTTTTCACAACTTCGAATATGTCATGGCGTCCAAACTCGCTTATTATGCGCTCGTTAATGAAGCCTCTAATGTAGTTTTCCACGTCCCGGGAAGTGCTTGCACCCCGGTTGCCGAAAAACTCAACAACGAAAAGCTTAGGGTCTTCAACCTTGTAAAGCAAGTAACCATAAAAACCTATTTCCGCCTGATACTTTATGTCGCCGCTTGGCGCTGAATAGGCTTTTCCGCCGAAGTTTGCGCGGAACTGGCTGTTGCTTACAAAAACCACTTCGCAGTCAAAGATGTCGCCTATAATCCCCAAAACCTTCAAGGCGCCCGTCAAAAGTGGGATATTATTGCTGGTTATGGTGTGTCTTCCAGGACCTAAAACGTCGTAGGCTTTTCCGTCTCTGAAGAAAACCGCCCACTGGTTCTCCATAACGATTACTTGGCTTCCGTACTTAAGCGTAAGTTTAGGGAAACGATAGGCAATGTCCTCTGGTCGAGCATTATCCCATGCTACTCTCTCAATTATGGGCATTTAACTTAAACCCCCAAGGGTCTAAAGTGTTTTTCACGCTCATCCCATTTAGACTCAAAACCAAGTATTAAGGATTTAATGTTCCGCGCTTTGGTCGCAGCGTCTGCCCAATTACCATTCTGAGTCTCATGGTAGAATTCGTTCACAGCCTTAACAATGGTTTGAATTTCGTCGCTTAAAGCCTTATCGTAGTTTAGGACTCGGGCTAGTTCCGTTTCGCGGATGCTTCCCTTACGGTCCATTAAACCAGCATAACCATAATCAGCGCGGTGAACCTTCTCGCCTACACGGTCGATGATTTGGATGACCTTCTTGAAGTCGTCGGTGGCTTTTCCAGCATTTAAAGCCGCGAGGTAGATCTCCTCCCACTTGTGGCGTAAACTTTTGAAATCCGCATAGTAAAGGTCGCGGAGCTTCTTGTCAATTTCCCGCAAATCCTCCCTCGTGGCATAACCCAGACCAAAAATGTTTTGAATCTTCGCGAGAAGCCCTTGCCTATCCTTAACTTTTTCTATAGTTTCTCTCTCAGACATTCAAACTCCTCTAACCGCTTTAGAAGTATGCGCACTCACACCTAAACTTTGCCCTCTTAATAAAAGATGAGCAGGTTCAGAGTCGACTTTTAGTTTACTTTAGAATTAACGGGTAAACCTCTTTGACAACGTATTCGAGGTATTTCTCCTTATCCGTTATGTTAAAAATGGTTACAGACGCATCCCGTGTGACGCCAACCACATAGCCGTACTCTCTGGCCCTCGCAACGATGTACCAGAGATCGCCGTGTTTGCAGTAATCTTCGAAAAGCGAAGTGTTCACTAAGTCCGGGCCGTAAAGTGAAAGCTTGTTCACGTTGGGGATGTCAACGTTGTCGAAAAACGTGATTTTTGTGTCCTCTGGATTTTTCAAGTGGAACTCACGGAGGGTTTCGGGCGGGATGCGGGCCTCTATTATGCCGCCGACTCTATCGAAGAGAATTTCGCTAAGCTTGTTGGCTATGAAATTGGCTAGGCGCTTCTTTTCAACAACTGTTAGAAAAGTTGCGTCCTTTATATGGGAAAAACTGAAGAGGGCTTCCACTGTGCGGGGTATAGGCGCAACCTTGCCTCTATGGAAAATATGGGTTACATAGTCGTGGGAGTAAACACCCCTTAACATGTTTGCGTCTGGTTTTGGAAAAAGTCCAACAACCTCTGTTACAAGCGTAAAACGGTAGTCGCCCTCTTCGTAAGGCTCCTCAACATGGTAGCCCTCAAGCCTTGAGGCGATTTCATCCAGAGGAAGCGACTCTGCAAGCCTAAAAACTTTGCCAGCAACAACCATAGGCATCAACAGTTGTTACATGCCTTTAAAAACTAAAGCTTTACGCCCCTAAAAAGAGAAACCGGGAAACGTGGATTAGACAACGTAAGCGGTTTGCGTCTTTCCGAACGGTTCATTGAGCTTAGCGAAAACTATCATCCAGTTGTTGGTGGACGGTTCTCTAAACATTATGATGCTTGAGCAGCCCGCCTCCTTTGCCATCTTAGAGTTTTCAAGAAGGTTTTGCAACAGTTCTGGGCTCCAGTTACAGATGATAGAGGCCTCCTGACCATGCTTGTCCACAGCGCCCAAGTGGAGGAAGTATTCTCCCACAGGGATTTCTTTCACGATACAACTTTCGTCCACTTTCTGCATGATTTCTATCGTGTGCACAAGGTAGCTGTTATCCTGTTCCTTTATTATCAAATGGATTCCGTTTCCAACAAAGGTGTACATGAATTTTTCCATTATTTCGAGCTTGTTCATGTTCTTCCCAAAACTTGAGTGGGGTGGATTGTTTTATAAGGGGTATTCTGGGAATTAGGATATATCGTGATTCGTAAGACGCAATATTTATTAGTTTGTGCGTCGCACTTCTATACAGACAGAGGCGAACTTTATGAAAAACGGGATAACAATTACCCCGCAAATGGAAACACCAGCCCCCATATACGCGAAAGAAGATGAAATCGAACAGTTCGCCAAGCTCGCTCAACCATCAATAATGGCGGTGGGCTTAGGCGGAGCCGGATCCAACATAATAACGTGGATCAAAGAAAAAGGCATAGTCGGAGCCAAACTTGTGGCAGTAAACACCGACGCCAACCACTTGAGGATAACGAAGGCGGATAGGCGAATACTGATAGGCGCAAATCTCACTAAAGGTTTGGGCTGCGGAGGATATCCAGAACTTGGGGCAAAGGCCCTCCTCGAAAGTGCAGATAAGGTTGTTCAAGAAATAGCCGACGCCAACATAATATTTCTGGTAGCTGGACTAGGCGGAGGAACAGGGACGGGCGCAATAACCGCATTGTCAGAGGAACTACGTAAAAGGTTTGCAGAGTCGCCGGTCCCGCACTTAATTATAGGAGTGGTTACGCTTCCCTTTGACGTTGAAACAGCCCGAATGGAAGTAGCGAAAAAAGGATTGGACAACCTTAAAAAATCATGCGACACCGTTGTAGTGATAGACAACAATAGACTTGTCAAAGTGGCTGGAAACCTGCCGTTTAGGGAAGCTTTAGGCGTGGCAAACACCACTATTGGAAAATTCATTAAAGGCATAACTGAAACAATAACCACCGCCAGCCTAATCAACTTGGACTACGCAGACTTAAGGGCAATAATGCAGGGGGCAGGTCTCGCCTCAATAGGGGTCGGCGAAGGCGCGGGAGAAGGCAGAGTAGAGCAGGCTGTCGAAAAAGCGTTAAACGGACGTCTCCTTGACATAGAGGACGTAACAAAAGCCCGCGGCTTGTTGATACATGTTTCCGGCGGAGAAGATCTAACCCTTTTTGAGGTTAGCCATGCAGCCGAAATTATGAAGCGCTCCCTGCCGCCAAAGGCCAAAGTTGTCTGGGGCGCAAGGGTGGACGAAGAAATGCACGGAAGCGTATCCGTTATGGCGGTTGTAACAGGTGTGGAAAGCGCGTTCCTAAAACGACGCGAAAAACGCATAGGACCAATAAAAATACGGTAAATCTCCATTCCTTTTTCTACTTCCAAAACTTTCAGAGGCTAAATAAACAGATGGCTTTTTGTAATCGCTGGAAGAGCAGCCGCGTACGTTTCTATTTTTGGCGATGACCTACGAAGTAGAAGTGACAGTTATGTGCATATAACGTAGTGGGAGATTGTCGGCCGTTACGCAAAATAATGAACCCCGAAAATCTGTTAAAATATAAGCCCACTTTACTCCTAAATAGCCTAATTGTTTTAATAATAGTTTTTAACCTCTATTTTATACTGCATAAACTCCAGAGGCAAGATAACTAGTGCTGATTAGCGAAGTGATCCTTGAAAACTTCATGAGCTATGAGTATGCTAGGGTGCCCTTTAAACCCGGCGTGAACGTGATTTGCGGTCCAAACGGGGCTGGTAAGTCTTCGCTTTTATTAGCCATTTCCGTAGCCCTCGGCCAGTCTTACACTGAACGTTCTAGGAAGCTCAGCGACCTAATCCGTTGGGGTAAGGACCAAGCCCGTGTCACGCTTATACTGGACAATTCCAAACGGGGTGGGAAACGTCCGGTTTCAAAATTTAACAAAGACCAGATTTTCTTAACTAGAGTTTTAAGGCGGGATGGCAAATACTGGTTTGAACTTGAAAATCGGGCTGCCTCCAAACAGGACGTGGAGAGGCTTCTAGCCAGATTAGGCGTTGATCCGGACAATATGTTGATTATTATGCATCAGAACATGGTTGAACAGTTTACGGTGCTTTCTCCGCAGGAAAAGCTCCGCATGGTTGAGGCTGCTGTTGGACTTGAGGCTTACCGGGAAAACGTGCTTGAAGCCCAGAGAAAGCTTACCCGCATACTAAGCCAAGAAGAGTCCATAAGCAAGCTTTTGGAGTCGGCGGAGCAGACACTAAACTACTGGCGGGAGCAGTACGAAAGGTTTCAGGAAAAGAAACAGCTTATGGCTAAGAGGCGGTTCTTGGAACGAGAGCTTGCATGGGCTGAGGTTAACCGTCGCGAAACAATCATGGAGGAGTTGGAGGCCAAACGTGAAAAAGAGTTAACGTCGCTGAGGCAAATCGAAATGGAGGTAAAAACCGCAGAAGAACAGCTTCTCAATTGGCAAAGCCAGCTTGAAAAGTTAAAAAGTGAGTGGAAGGAAAACCTTAACAACGTCATAGGTCTTGAGCGGGAGAAAGCCGGAAACCAGGCTACGATTTTACTTTGCGAACAACTCATAGCGGAAGCAGCCCTTATAGAAAATGAGGCTGGCAGCGGACAAAACCTGAAGTTTTTGAGAACAGAAAATCTAAAGGAGCTTGTGGAAACTTCAAGGCTGAAAATTGCGAAGATGGATGAAGAGCTAAACAAGAAGCGGTTAGAGGCAAAAATCCTTGAAGAACAAGTAGAGAAAGTTGAAAGCCAAATTTTGGACACCCGAGTTAGGCTTGCCTTGCTAAACCATAGAATGGAGAATTTAAAAACAAACATTGAAGAGCTGGAAAAAGCAGTCAAAGACGCGAAAGTTCATCTGGACCTAGCCGTTAAAAAGGCTGAAGAGACCGGCCCAAGAATAGCCGTTGTTAAAAGCGTCAGCGAAATCCTGGACGAAATCCGCGTTACAGATGGGCATTTGGCTGCTCTTGCCGGAGTTTCGGAAGAAGTGGAACGCATGTATGAGTCTTACTCACAGCTTTACTTGGAGCTTAAGGAAAAGGCGCGGCTGGTGGCTGAAAACCGGGAAAAAACCTTAGAAGAAGTGAAGGCGCGAATGCAAGCCTGGAGAACCGTAATCCAAAGTCTTTTAAACCGCGTAAACCTGGAGTACCAGAAAATTTTGGCGTATTCTCAAGCGGTCGGCGAAGTTAGGCTTGTGAACGAGCATGATATCGAGGCGGCTGGACTCGAAATCCTTGTGGGTTTTAAAGGTGGCAAACCAGTACCGCTTAATGCCTACACCCAAAGCGGAGGCGAAAGAACCACTGCCACCATGAGCTTCCTTTTGGCTTTGCAACAGCATATGCGTTCACCCTTCCGCGCGGTAGACGAGTACGACGTGCACATGGACCCAAAAAACCGTGAGTTGATAGCTCAAGTGCTGATTTCAACAGTTAAGAACGCAGACTCCCAATATGTAGTGATTACGCCAAGCCAGGTGACCTTCGCCCAGAAAGATGTGAACATAATTACTGTGCAAAATGTTGAGGGCAAATCCGTAATTAAAGAGGTTGCCTAATGCAGTCTAAAAGGGAACGCGTTAAAATCGGGCGAGAGAGGCTTCAGCGAGTAATTGAGATGTGCCAAACCGTGGAGGAGCGCTCCCTTGACCCTTTTCTTGTGAATGTAGACGAGATAATAAGAGTGATTAGAGAGTTTTTCCCAGAATGGGAAAACCCAGAAGACCTCTGCCTAGACGCTGAGGCGATAAACCGTCTAGCGTCAGTCATCAAGCTTCAAAGCGAATGGGTTAAACACCGTTCCACATCCCTCTACACGGACCCATTCCTCCTCGAAGAGAAAGTAAAACGCCTAGAGAAAGAAACCATTGTGGAGGCTTTCCTCGGCGCATGGCAACCGATAATCGAGCTTGAACAGATCACATTTCAAAGCTTAAAAGAGGCATTACAGTACTGGGAAAGCCTCTCACCCTTGAAGGATCGATGGAAAGCCTTCCCCACACCAGAAGAGGCTGGCGGCACGGCCACACGAGAGGAACTTATAAAGTTGAAGGTTCTGAGGGATAAAGCCTTCACAGAAGAACTGGAAAACTTTTGGAATGAGTTGAAGAGGCTGGCGGCGGAAAAGGGTGAAAACGGAAGGGTTTCCTACTGGGATTTTGTCGGCGCCGAAACCTACGAGGAAACGGTACACAGAGCATTCCTAACAAGCTTCCTTGTTACGTATGGTTATGCAACGCTTGAAATCAACCCTTTGGAAGAGAAAATCTTCATACGGCCCTTCAAGAAACAGCAAAGGCGCATATCCAAAGAACAGTTAGTTTCTATTCCCATAGCCATAACACGCGAGGAGTGGGAACGATGGAGAAAATGAGCAAAAGGAAAGCTGTGTATGCAAGCAAAGTGAAACGCGCCGTTCACATGCTTTTTTACCGCCGCCATAAAAAGCCCGGAGTGAAAGGTTGGGAGCTTCGCAAGGCTTTAGGCGCAGACTATCCAAAAGTGTTAAGCATATTAGACGAGTACTTGAAACCTTTAGACTTGCAAGTCAAAATGGTTTTTGAAGAAGAAAAGCCGCGTTCTGAAAAACCAACGCTTGAAGAACTGGACAAGGCAAGGTTCTACATAACGCTTCGAGGGGACTTAACGCCCAAAGAGGCAAAGATGGTTGGATGGCGCATAGACGACTTGGCGGGACTAGCCATAACAATAGCCTACATAATCTCCAAGAAGGGAAAAGCGCCCCGCAAAGAAGTGGAAGAACTGCTCCGCGAAAAACTGCCCGGCTGGAAGACAAGCCTAAACATAGACCGCTACATACGTTATGGCTATATATCCCAAGACGAAAACGAACAATTGTATCTGGACTGGCGGACAAGGGCGGAGGTAGATCAAAAAGCGCTGATAGACCTTCTCTTATCGAAGTAGGTTCATGTTAGTTTTTAGTTGGAAGCATTACAAAATTGACTATAAGGCGCGGGCCATAACTATTGAATACGAGAAGGGTTTTTGAAAACTCTGGAAAGAACTATTATGTCAAATGGAAAAAGTTATGTCAAATGGAAAAAGCAACGTCATTAAACTTCAAGTCAGACGGGCTTCTTTTCACTTTCTAAGTTTACGGTATAGAAAGGCTACGGCAACAACAATTATGGTAGCGGTTAACGCTAAAAGCGGACTCCCCAGAAACTGGTTTAAAAATGAATCTTCCTCGGCGTAAACCCCATTAATTAAAGTGCATGCAAAAAAGAGAGAACAGACAAATAAGGCTAATTTTCTATTCAAATCTGCACCTCCAAGGCTTCTTCGAGCGATTTAGACTATGCTGACGTTTTGTATCTGGAAGTATCGCTTTACAAGCATGCGGAGGCGTTCAGCGTTCCTTCCATTTTTACCTATGGCTACGCCTTTTTCCTTCGGATGCACAGTAACAACAGCTATTGTTTTCCCATCAAGTCTTTGGGTTATCCTAACTTCTTGAACCGTAGCAGGTTTTAAGGCATTTTTTATAAACTGCACGGGATCGTCTGAGTACTCGATTATTTCATGTTTCTTGCCCGTCATGCGCTCAAGAAGCCTTATGTTCCTTCCACCTTTTCCTATGGCAGCGCCGAGGTCGCCTTCTTTAACAACGAAGATGACGCGGCCTTGCTCTTCATCAACAATGCAGTCTTTGACGCTGGCGCCGCTTATGCTTTCGAAGAGGGCAATATACTTCATTTCAGTACTCGTGAATTTTATGCCGCTTGTCATTCGCTTCCTCCGCCGGATCCCACTTCTCTTTCAGCGGCTTCCACTAATCTAAGAATTTCTGAATCACCAGGCTCTCTTATAGTTAACGCCGAAACAATGAAGGGTTTTCCACAAACCATGGCCAGATCTGTTGACGTACCCTTGTAAACGACGAGGGGAATGCCGGAAAGCTTGCAGTAATATTCAAGGTCGCTGCGAATTTCCTTGGGACAGTTGGAGGCAATAATTATCATTTTTGCCCTTCCAGTTTTGGCACTTTGTATGGCAGAGTTCGCGCCGAAGTATACCTTACCAGTTTTAACTGTGGCAGCTATCGCCTTGTCTATGTCAATCATTCACCTTCACCCTTAGGCTCATATGTTGACATAAACAGTTCCACAAGACCAGTGCCAATGGGTATAGACTGGCCAACTATAACGTTTTCAGTTACGCCCTCCAAGGGATCGCTTTCTCCCCGAACTGCCGCATCAACAATGTTTGGAACTGTTATTTCGAAGGCTGCTCTAGCTAGGACGCTGGCTTTTTTGCCGCTTACGCCGTGTCTTCCAATTTGCTGCACCTCGCCTGTAGCTGTCATCATATCTGCCACAAGCATGACGTGGCGGATGTCAACGTCCAAACCTTGTTCTTCCAAAACGCCTTTAGCCTCTTGTATAAGGGCGTTTCGCGCCGCCTCTATTCCAAGAGTTTTTGCTATTTCGTGAATATTGTTGGTCGTAGTCCTTGTAGCGTCAACGCCGTAAACCTCCAAAACCTTGGGAAGGTTTGAACCATCGGTTCTGATAACCCACTCGCCATGCTCCTCAGTGACCAAAACACGCTTTATTCCTGGAACACCTTTAATGTAAAGAAAGGAGACTTTGTCCAAAAGTTTTTTGAGGGTTTCGGGTTTTTTAGGTTTAATGTGAATACTGTTTTCACTTATCTTCACCGTGCAATTTGCTATTTTCACTTTATCCTTCAACTCTTGTAAGGTGATCCCTCGGTCCTCCATCATGGCTTTACTAAGCTCCACAACAATTTCTCCACGCACCGGATCCTGGTAAATTGCCTGCGCAACGTTCTCTAAAGTTGTGTAAAGTATGTTTCGCGCAATTTTCACAGCGGCCTCCCGGCTTTTTCTATGTTTTTCATCCAAGTAGATGACCATTATTGGTGTGGATGGCACTCTTCTAGCATCAACTATTTCTATGAGCCTTGGCAGGCCGAGGGTTACGTTCTGCTCCCTCACACCAGCATAGTGGAATGTTCTAAGGGTCATCTGAGTGCCCGGTTCACCTATAGACTGCGCGGAAACTATTCCGACAGCCTCGCCGGGCTCCATTAGGGCGCGTTTGTAATGTTCAACTGTAAGCTCTATAGCTTTGTCGACGCCTTCCTTGCTTAACTTGGCTTCGGCTAGGCCTTGCCTCAGTTCACTTATGAGCAGTGGAGTTAGCTGTTCTTCAACCTCCTTAAGCCTTTGTTTAAGGTATTCCGGAGGGGCTGGCTCACCCTTTTCCATTCCGATCCTTATTTGCTCAATTAGGCGGCTGACGTTCACAGCTTTCCCATGGTCGCTTTTAGCTGGATCCACGCCGTCCTCACCGTATTTAAACTGGATAATGTCACCTGTTGTGCTTCGCACTGTGCCATCATATTCTAGGCGCAGGTGTTCAAGGGCGTTAATTAGGCGTCTCTGCATGTAGCCGCTTTGCTGCGTTCTGACAGCTGTGTCCACAAGGCCTTCTCGTCCTCCCATGGCGTGGAAGAAGAATTCTATAGCGTCTAACCCTTTTTGATACGAGGAATAGACGAAACCCCGTGCTTTAGGTGTGGGGTCGTCATGGGTAAAGTGAGGTAGAGCGCGGCCTATATATCCTCTCATTATCCGTTTTCCACGAACTGCTTGCTGTCCCACACAGGCGCTCATCTGTCCGATGTTGAGAGCTGAGCCTCTGGCGCCCGTGCGCGTCATAACTATTCCAGCGTTTTCAAGCGTAAAAGTTTCCTCTGCAACTTTGCCAGCCTCGTCTCGAGCGCGAGCCAGCTCGTTCATTATGTATATTTCAAAGGAGTCTTCAAGGGTCTGTCCGGGAAGCCTCTGCAATGTGCCGTTGCGATAGCTTTCTATAAGCTCCCATATTCTTTTTTCAACCTTCTCTATTATCTTTCTAATCTTGTTTTCCGCTTGGGGGGTGAGAACAAGCTCCTCATAAGAGTATGTGAAACCCTGCATTGTCAAGAAAAGCTTTAGGAGCCTTGTGATTTTGTTTATGAAATCGCGGCCTGTCTCTGTGCCATAATCCTTTATTATCCTATGGAGAAGGCTCTCGGATTGTTCGGCGCCTATGGCTTTTCTATCTATTACGCCACATTTTAGTTCGCCGTTCTTAACTACAACGTAAGCGTCGTGGGGACATTCTTCTTTCAAGCATTTCGGGCAACCACGGCAAATGTTCGCTTTCAAAACGTAGTTGAAGTCTTTGGGAAGGAAAAGGCTGAAGATTTGTTTGCCGCTCCACATGGGCTGCGGCTCCTTGATCTGCGGTTCGGGTAAGGGACCCTCATATCGAGCAGCCACAAGCAGTCTGCAAACCTCGTCCTTTGTGAGGTAGTTGGATTTTCTCGTGAAAAGGTAGGCGGCTGTTATGAAGTCGCGGATAGCGCCAATTATTGGTCCGCCGAACCTTGGAGAAAGTATTTGATCTTGAACCTGCATCAGCAGCCGGGCCTCTGTTTGGGCTTCCTCACTTTGGGGTATGTGAAGGTTCATTTCGTCTCCGTCGAAGTCCGCGTTATAAGGCGGACAAACACACAAATGAAGCCTAAAAGTCTTGTATGGAAGAACCCGTACATAATGTGCCATTATGGACATTCTGTGAAGGGAAGGCTGTCGGTTAAAGATGGCTATGTCACCGTTGCGGAGGTGCCTCTCAACAATAAACCCGGGTTCAAGGCTCTCCGCAATTTTTTCCCGATCGGCTACAAACTCAAGCCTTATACGTTTGCCATCCGGACGAATTATATACACCGCGCCAGGATATTTCGACGGCCCGTTTATCACAAGTTTCCGCATCTCATCAATGTTCCACTGAGTCACTTTTTCAGGAACTGTTAGCCGCATAGCAACCTCAATAGGTACACCCACCTCGTTAATGTCAAGGTTGGGGTCTGGAGAAATAACCGTACGCGCCGAGAAGTCAACCCTTTTCCCAGAAAGGTTGCTCCTGAACCTTCCCTCTTTGCCCTTAAGCCTTTGGGAAAGGGTTTTTAGCGCTCTTCCAGAACGGTGCCTCGCTGGCGGTATTCCAGAAGCCTCGTTGTTAAAGTATGTTGTAACGTGATATTGCAGGAGCTCAGCTAAATCTTGGATTATGAGGGTTGGTGCTCCCGCATCCATGTTTTCCTTTAACCTTTGATTAATTCGAATAATATCCACAAGTTTATGTGTTAAGTCGTCCTCAGAACGAATGCCGTGCTCCAAAGTTATGGATGGCCGCACATAAACTGGCGGAACTGGCAACACTTGAAGAACCATCCATTCTGGACGGGCGTTTTTAGGATCAAAGCCTAAAAGCTCAAGGTCCTCGTTGGGTATGCGTTCAAGTCTTTCCCTAACCATGCTTGGCGTCAAAACTTGAGAGCCGCTTCCAGGAATCTCCTCGCTGAACTTGGTAGGCTTTTCAAAGGTTATCTTATACTGGGAAGTGTTGCAGTGGGGGCACGTTTTCGCCCTAATTTCTTGAATAATTCTCTTGAAAACCTCGTCTGGAACTGTTCCTAGGAGTTGGCGGGTCCTTTCAATTCTAGTCCGCAATTTTTTGAGGGATTCCTCTGAAAGCAGGATTCTCCCACAGTTTCTACACGTCACCCTTAAGAGGTCATAGATTATCCTTGCAAATTCTATGTGGATTATTGGAACAGCAAGTTCGATGTGGCCAAAGTGCCCTGGACACCGGGCCGAGGTGTTCCCACACGTTTTGCATCTTTGCCTCGGCTCTAAGGTTCCGAGGCGTCCATCCATTAATCCGGCGGTTATTGGAGTGCCGTCCTCGTCGTAAGTGTCTGGTGTTTGAATTTCAACAACAGAAAATTTACGGATTTCCTGAGGGGAAAGCAGTCCGAAATGGATTTCGTCGACAACTTTATGGGCTACTTCTTCTAACGCCATTTTCACGCCCTCTCCTTGAGTTTTAATCTGGGGGCTATGCAAAGGCTCATCAGTTCTTGCATGAGAAGCTTAAAAGCATAGGACACCGTGACAGGGGAAATTTTCGCCTTGTCCTCGCACAGCCTACATACATATTTTCGCTGCTTCATGTCATAGTAGGCTATGTAGCCGCAGTTTTCACAAACATACAAGGTGTACTTGTCAGATTCTTCCAAAAGCCTGTCGTGGAGAAGCATAGCTGCCCCGTGTCCGATAAGGCAGTCCCGCTCCATTTCTCCAAACCTTAAACCACCCCCTCGGGCCCTCCCCTCCGTGGGTTGCCGCGTGAGCATCTGCACTTGCCCTCTCGCTCTTGCGTGGATCTTATCCGCCACCATGTGATGCAGTTTCTGGTAGTAAACCACTCCGACGAAAACGTCGGCGACAAACTTTTCGCCAGTGACACCGTTATAGAAGACTTCTCTACCAGTGTGACTGAAGCCAAGCTTTACAAGGGCTTTTCTCAGCTCTTCCGGCTTTTCATTTGAAAAGGGGGTTCCGTCGACAGGCTTACCCCTCAGAGCTGCAACTTTCCCAGCAATAGACTCAACGAACTGACCAATAGTCATTCTTGAGGGGATTGCATGAGGGTTAATTATCACGTCTGGAACTATGCCGTCTTCAGTGAAGGGCATGTCCTCTTGTGGGACGATAAGTCCAATAACGCCTTTCTGACCGTGGCGGGATGCAAATTTATCGCCTAGTTCTGGAATTCTCTGGTCTCGAACTCTAACCTTGACCAGTTTTCCCCCTTCGCCGGATTCTGTTATAAAAACTGCGTCTACAATACCCGTTTCGGAGGGACGCATATCAACCGAAGTATCTCGCATGGATGGCCCTTTGACTTCAAACTCCTTATATTCTTCAAGAAATCTTGGTGGGCTTGTTCTACCTATCAAAACGTCTCCGCCGGAGACTTGTGCTTCTAAACTTATTATTCCATCCGGCTCAAGTAGTCGATAATATTGTTCTCCCCTAAAGCCTCTTGTTCCGGGTTCTGGTATGGTGAACTTGTCCCTTAATCCTCCCATGTGCTGACGGCATTCAGCTTCATAAATGCGGTAGAAGGTGGAACGAGCCAGCCCCCTTTCTATGGAGGCCTTGTTAAATATTAAGGCGTCCTCCATGTTGTAGCCCTCGTAGGATAGGACGGCCACTATGCAGTTTTGACCGGAAGGGCGAAGTTTGTAGCCCATGATTTCCATGAGGGCTGTTTCGACGAGGGGTGTTTGTGGATAATGAAGTATGTGAGCCCTTGAATCCACGCGAAGCGGGAAGTTTGTGGCGAATATTCCTAACGCTTGCTTTGCCATCGCCGCCTGATACGAGTTTCGAGGTGACTGGTTATGCTCTGCATAGGGGATTGTTGAGGCACATATTCCGAGAATGGTGTGCGTTGAAATTTCTAGATGGGTGTGCTCCGCAGTCAACCCTTTTGGGCTTATGGCAATGTAAGCATTTTCCTCCTCTTCAGCGTCTAAATATTCGACTATACCGTTTTTGACTAAGTCCTCCCACGACCATTCGCCTCGGAATACTTTCTCCACATGCTCCGGCTGAAGCTTCGGAACACCGTTCTCAACTATTATTAGTGGGCGTCTAACCCTTCCCTCATCGCAGTTGACGTAGACCTCCTCTCTTCCACCGTGAATCTTTGAGAAGTAGGCTATGTTAACTTCTGTGGAGATTTCCCCCATTCTCCGCCTCCGCTTAAACTCTTGGACAAGCTTTTCAGGCGAAGTGCAATAGCCAATAATGTTTCCGTCAACGAAAACTTTAGCGCCATAACGTTTCAACGTCTCGTTTGCCTCGTATATTGGCGTAACATCCATGCTGAACAGTAACTGCTTAACTTTTTCAGGGTTAACGCCAACAGATATACATGCGGAAAGGGCTAGGTTCTTAACAAGCCCACAGTTCGACCCTTCCGGAGTCTCATTGGGGCATAGGCGTCCCCAATGGGTGGGGTGGAGATCTCTGGCTTCAAAATTCGGCTGACTCCTGCTTAACGGGGACTGAAGCCTCCGCAGATGGCTAAGCGTTGAAAGGTGGTTTGTCCTGTCTAACAGCTGTGTTACACCAACGCGGCCTCTTCCCCAGTTTCCAGTTGCCAGCGCGTGTTGAAGTCTTTCGCTTATTATTCCAGGACGCACCGCTGCGGAAACCGTTATTATGGGGCCTTTCACGCCTATCCTTTCAAGCTGATACTTTATGTCCCTTACAAGGTTTCTGAAGGCTACGCGGAACAAGTCCGCCAAAAGAGGCCCTGCAAGCCTTAAACGTTTATTCTTGAAGTGGTCTTTATCGTCCGGCTTCCTTCTTCCAAGCTTCAATTCTATAACTCTACAAGCCATTTCGCCTAAAAATACAGCTTTGTCCCTTCGGCTTTGGCTTGTCCTACCGATGTGGGGAAGGAAATTTTTGTCTATTACCGCCTCAGCCTTTTGTATGCGGTACTCCTCAACTTGCCCATGGGCCACACGGTTTCCTATATACAAAATGGCTTCTTTGACAGTGTCAACGCCAGCGGCCTTTTCGAAGGACGGTTCCAGTTCGCTTTGTATCTCTTCTTCAAGGGAAACGGCTTCCGCGATTTCCCTGTCTGACTCCAGTCCTAAAGCACGCATAACTATGACGAAAGGTATATCTGTCGGCACACCGGGCATCGTGACGTACAGGACGCCGTCAGACTTCATTTTAAGCTCTATTCGAGCTCTAAAGCCCACCGTTGTGGAGAACAGTTTAGCTTGATAAACTGGTGCGGCGCCTTTTTCGTCTATATCCACGATGATGCGGTTCGGAGCTAAATCCTCCATAGCCACTATTACACGTTCAGAACCGTTTATAATGAAATAGCCGCCGGGGTCGTCTGGGTCTTCTCCGCATGCTATTAGCTCTTCACGGGAAAGCTGCGACAAAAAACACAGTTTAGATTTCAGCATTACAGGGATGGTTCCAATGGGTACCAGCTCCGTGTCTTGTTCTCTGCCGTCTATAACTGGAGTCATTTCAAGGGCTATGGGAGCAGCGTAGGTTAGGTTGCGGAGCCTAGCCTCGATGGGATAGATTTCATGTTTTGTCCCATCAACCTCTGTCACGTAAGGACCACTTATTCGCGTCTGCGGGTCTATTATCCAAACCTGTCCAAGCTTTACCTTATATGGGCATTCTGGAACCTCTATTGGGATTTCACCAACCTCGTCTACAATTTCCTGTAGACCGTGGTCTATGAACTCGTTATAGGAGTCTAAATGTTGACGGACAAGGCCTTTCTCTTTAAAGAAAGCTTTTAACAATACATTGGAGTCTTCTTTTGAAAATTCAACATTAGCCATTTTAAATTACCCCAGAAACCTTCCGCTCGATAAACTGGTAGGGATGCCATTTATCAAGGGGATTTTCCAAATCTTCCAATTTCCCTCCAAAGTTTGGATCATCCGATTTAAAAAGTCTCCAATATAGTAAAGCTAAAACACGTAAACTACACAGCTAGCTAATAAACTTTTTTGTGCAATCCCCTCAAACTATTCAAGTTTAGCCTACGCTTGCTTAAATCCACCATCAACGAG
The DNA here is from genome assembly GCA_025059195.1 of Candidatus Bathyarchaeota archaeon. Taxonomy (GTDB): domain Archaea; phylum Thermoproteota; class Bathyarchaeia; order Bathyarchaeales; family Bathycorpusculaceae; genus DRVP01. The sequence continues at coordinate 78,598 of JANXDU010000031.1, read as the reverse complement.
ATTGCGAAAAGAGCGAGGTATACAACATGCGGGGGCATTAAAGCCACCGGAATCGGAGATGGTGAAAGGAGAAACATGGGCACGAGCAGTGCAAGCATGGGTATGACGAGGATCAAGTTTGAATTGTTAGGACGGAAAAAGGTGCGGACATCTCGTGTTTTTAACATGACCAGAGTTGCAGTTATGAACAATAACCACTCTAAAGTTATGCTTATTGGACTCGTGATGCTTATATCTGTCCCATAAATTTCTGGGGTTAGAGGCCATAAAAGCTGCGTCTTTCCACCAATAAAAAAGTCACCTAAAAGCGAGTGCTGAAGCAACGCTACGAGATATGGAAGGGATGCTTTACGCCACATGAAAAATACAGGAACAAAAAACGCAGTTGCCAATACAATCGAGTGGAAAGGACCACGATGTCTAACGAAATGGAACACCAAGTCGATGTCTGGAATCACTGACATAACAAGCACCAATGGAATGTTCACTCTCGTATTAAACGCGTAGCCCGTTAATTTTGCCAAAATATAACCTAGGGCAAAATGACCTACAGCGAACGAGGCGTTTCCCTCCAACGACGACTAGAAATAACAAAGTAGGGAACAGACTATATTTAAGTTAAACGTTACAGACGTTGAGGACAAGGAATAGTTAATAAGAAAGCTTTTGAAAGCATGATAGTGGCGGCGGTAGCCAAGCCAGGTCAAAGGCGGAGGACTCAAGATCGGTGTTTAGGGGCTACCCCTATGAGCCATCCTCTCCCGTAGGGGTTCGCCGGTTCAAATCCGGCCCGCCGCATCATAATTTTCTGGAACACCTAAACCTTACACGTGAAAATGCTTGTTAAGAGTTCCCCGTGCCAAACTTTGCGTTCGTTCATCACTGTTAACCCGGCTTTTTCCGCGGCTTCTTTAAACCTTTTTGATGCGGCTGTTATTAGAACAAGAGTTGCACCGGGAAATCTTACCCTTATTGCGTGAAGAAACAGTTCGTAGAGTTTGCTTACACCTTCCTTCAGACTTGTTCTCAACCCATAGGGCGGGTTGACGACAATTAAATCGAAATCCACATTTGGATAATCTTCTGCGCAAGTGGCGTCTCCTTTTTGAAAGCATATTCTCTCGTAGACTTCGGCTTTCTTGGCGTTTTCAATTCCGCCTTGAATATGTTTCGCAAACTTTTCCATAGCATAAATAGAGAAGGATTTTTCTGACTGTTTAAGCTCCCCTAGGAGCATCTCAGATCTAAGGTTTTCAAATTCTTCTCGGCTGCAAATTTTGAGTTTAAGAAAGGAGAAGTCGTTTCGGCATTTGCCTGGTGGGATATTGCTTGATTCAAGGGCTGCTTCTATTGGGATTGTGGCGCCGCCACACATGGGGTCAATTAAGGAGTTGGTTGAAGGCCACCCGCCTATCTTCAACATGGCCGAGGCTATTGTGGGCTTCAAAGCTGCTGGATGATTATAGATTCGGTAGTAGCGTTTGTGAAGGGAAGGCCCCGTCGTGTTTACGCCTATTAGGAACTCGTTGTCTCTTACGAGGCAATATATTTCAATATCTGGGTTGTCTAGGTTTACCTTCAGCCTTCTGCCCGTGGCAGCCATGTAGGAGTCTATAATGGCTTGTCCAACAACCCGTGAAACATCCATGCTAGTGAAGTCGTGGACCCCTATTCTTTGGGTTCTAACAGCGAAGGTCTGATCAGAATTGATTATCCATTCATAGTCCAAGCGTTTGGACAGTTTGTAGATGTCATCCAGCTTTTCGAATCTTGAGTAACAAAGCTGGATAAAGAACTTGTTTATGGTTCTGGCTTTGAGGTTTAGGAGATATATGTCGGATACCTCGCCGTCAAAAATAACGCGGCCTACGTCTTGAAAGGGTTTTGCCCCTATAAGGTTTTCAATTTCTTTTGCAGCTATGTCCTCGAGGCCCATAACCGTCGTTGCAAAAAACTGGAGCCTTTTCATTGCCGTGAAATATCAAGGTGACGGCTCCTTTAAACGCTTACTATTGTAGCAATTTTGGCTTTTTCTCGGTAAGGGATATATTTGACGCTGCGCCTTTGAAACTTTTTAAAGGTTGAAAACTAATGGAGCTCGTCGAGAAAATACTGAAACTTAAAAAGGAAAAAAGGGCGATTATATTAGCCCATAACTATCAGAGGCCAGAGGTCCAAGACATAGCAGATTATGTGGGCGATAGCATAGAACTTAGCAGAAAAGCCATGGAAGAAAAAGATGCGGAAATAATCGTTTTTGCGGCTGTCGATTTTATGGCTGAGTCCGCCGCCATCCTTAACCCGGACAAGAAGGTTTTGCTGCCTTCTGCCGGAGCCCGCTGTCCCATGGCTCAAATGTTAACTGTAGACGAGATTAAAAGGTGGAAGGTGCTCTACCCCCTAGTGCCAGTGGTTTTGTATGTTAATACCTTGGCTTCAGCTAAGGCTTATTGTGACGTGTGCTGCACGTCTGCTAACGCTGTGGAGGTTATAAACGCTTTAAACGCTGAAACAGTGTTGTTTGGTCCAGACCACAATTTGGCTGAGTATGTGCAGGAAAAAACGGGAAAAACGGTTATTCCGATTCCTGAACGCGGTTTTTGTCCGACTCACTTGCTCTTTCATCCGGAGGAAGTGCAAGTGTTGAAGGAAAAGTATCCAGACGCTGTCGTCATGGTTCACCCGGAGTGTAATGCTGAAATGAGAAAAATCGCCGACTTTATAGGCAGCACATCCCAAATGTGCAAACACGCTAAAGAAAGCCCGGCGAAAACTTTTATCGTGGCAACCGAAGAAGGAATTTTACACCGTTTAAGAAAAGAAAACCCAAACAAACAGTTTATTCTAGCCTATGAAGGGGCAATATGCCCAAATATGAAGTTGAACACTCTTGAAAGAATTTACTCGGCCCTTAAAGCGGAGAAACACGTGGTCACTGTTCCAGAACCAGTGGCAAGCAAAGCTCGAAAGGCTTTGGAAAAAATGTTTGAGTTAACACAACGCTAAGCCAATGCATGTTTAAAGAGAAATGATCATTGTTTTAAGAAGTTTAACGCCTCTTTTAGATGAGAGTTCATCGCTTAACTTCCGGATTTCGCTTGCATCCCCCTTAACAGCTATGGCTTCTAGGCAGTCTCTTTCAGTTAAGTGGATGTGCATTGTCGAAGAAATTACGTTAGAATAATTGTGTTGCACATCTGTCAGGGCATCCTCCAGACCTCTAACCTCATGGTCATACAAGAGCATTAAAACTCCAGCTTGGGGACCCTTCTCTTCTTGAAGCCACCTACGCTCTGAAATGAAAAGCCTAACAGCATCTTGAACAGCCTTTGAACGGTTTTCGTAGCCCATTTTTCGAATAACCTCGTCAAAATCCTCCAACAATTCTGGTGGTAAGGTAACGCTGACCCGCGCCACTTTTTCTGTTTTCACCATTCGGGGCACCCGTTTAAAATTTGTGTTTGAACCATAAAGTTTTTATGGGGAGGTATTACTTTCATATAAAAAAGTATTACGGTGTCTAAATGCACTTCAAACCAGTGGACATTGCCATAATAGCCGTATTCTCAGCCATATGGGCTGTGCTAAATCTGACCGTGGGACCGTTGGGTTTCACGCTTTTTCAGCTGCCAATATTCTGCGACTTCTCTGTCTATTTCACTCTGCTGTTGGCTACATGGGCCTCTGGTAAAATTGGAACTCCTTCAGCGGTCGGCATAACCGGTGCTTTCATAGTTTTAGCTATGAGGCCGGGTTCAATGCAGATGATAGGCTTCTCAGCGTCAGCCTTTCTCTTCGACATTTTAATGATTCTTTGCAAACACGAAGTTCGCCTTAAACCATACAATTTTTTCGTAGCATCCATCGCAACAATGGCGTCCGCATATTTTGCGGGAGTTATTATCGGAACGGTTTTTATGGGTAGAGCGCTGGGGTGGGCCCTAACCTTCTGGGGAGTCTGGCACTTGATAGGCGGAGTGATCGGCCTAGTGATTGCTATGCCAGTGGTAGGAGTCCTTGAAAAGGTTGGTGTGAAGGGAGCCAAAAGTGCTTGATGAAAAGGAAACCTTAATATTGGATGTCAGAAAAGCTGAAAGCCTTCACGGACATCTTGGCCCATTTCTAGTCATCGGTGTGAAAATGGCGAGGCTGGCAAAGAAAACCCTAAACATCAATGGAAATAAATGGTTGGACCTCCAAGTTTTAGCGAAGCTTCCCCTTATAACTCCCTTTTCATGCATCTTAGACGGCATTCAAGCAACAACCCAATGCACTGTGGGAAACAGAAGACTTAAGATAAAAAACTCCAACGGCGCCATAACCGCGTTGTTTAAGCTCAAAAGCCAAGACAAAGCCCTAAAAATCCACGTGAAATCCCGATTAATAGAAATGTTGAGGAAACAACTTTCAATGGGGATGTCAAATGAAAAGCTTGCCTGGACTATAGCGGATATGTCGGAAGACGAAATGTTCGAGGTTAAAACAGATAAAGCTCTCCTTGAAAATAACTCTATGACAAATGTCCATTAAAGAAGACTTAGAAATAGCAAAAAATGAACTGCGCAGAAAAAACTTGACATTGGTCATAGTAAAGGATTCTAAAGTGCTTTTTGAAAGCAAAGCCCACGGAGTTTCCGCCTTCCTAGAGGCTTTAGAGAAACTTAGAGTCCAAATGGAAAAAGCGTCAATTGCGGACAAAGTTGTTGGCAAAGCGATAGCACTGTTGTCCGTTTACGCTGGAATAAAAGCTGTTTACGCTGCAATCTTAAGCCTAGAAGCAAGGGGAGTCTTCGAAAAACACGGCGTCTACCTTGAATGGGCGAAAATAGTGGATAAAATATTGGATGCCTCTGGAACGGATGTTTGTCCTTTTGAAAAAGCTGCCGTGAAAATCGAAAACCCTAAAGAGGCTTATGGGAAATTTAAAGCCCTTATAAAAACTTTTCAGAATGGAAATAAAACGCATGGGCAGCAAACACGAAGGATTTATATTCGCGAAGAATGATGAACTAAAGCGCATAAGAAAGAAAACTTCGCAAACCAACCCAAGAGTTTGAGGGAAACGATTTGAGCGGCCAGGTGATCCACCTTACAGATTCAAATTTCAACGAAGTTGTCAGCCAGAACAAGCTGGTTTTGGTTGATTTTTACGCTGACTGGTGTATGCCATGCAGGATGATGGCGCCTATTGTTGAAGAACTCGCTAAAGAACTCGCCGGCAAAGTTTTAGTTGGAAAACTCAATGTAGATGAAAATCCATCCACTGCAGATCGGTTTCAGATTTTCAGCATCCCAACCCTCGTGGTTATTAAATCGGGCAGAGAAGTTGATAGGATAGTTGGATTTGCTCCCAAGGGTCGTGTGGAAGCATGTCTCAAAAAGTATTTGGAGTGAGAAAGTTATGGAAATTTCAGAACGCCGCGTGATAGGCGCCCTGCTTTTGCTCTTGGGAGTATCCATGTTCGCGGCAGGTTTATACACTGGACAGTTAAACGCAACCGTTGAGCTTTTGAAAAAGGTTTTTTCAGCCTGGGGCGTTTAAAGGGCGAAACAGTTAATTCTATAGGTTTTGAACTAACGTGAGAGGTGATGCAAATGTGTCCAAAAATTGAAGGGGAAAAAGGGGAAAAGGAAGCCATTCTTGAGGTTGCTAAACTCATGCAGGTTGCTGCTAGAACTGCCCCAAAATCAGCTGGGCTAGATGATGTTCTAACATTAGTTGTTTACGGAGAGGAAAAAGATGCTATAGCTGAAAAAATGAACGAAATAGCTGAAGAGAGAAATATTGACGGTTTTAAGCGTGATGCAAAGAACGTGAAAGACTCGGAGGCCGTAGTCCTAATAGGAATTAGGGGAAGTAAAAGCATAGGAATCAACTGTGGAGCATGCGGCTACAAGACATGCCGAGAATTCGAAGAAAACTCGAAGAAAACAGGCCAAGACTTTATTGGTCCAACATGCTTGTTTAAGGCTTTAGACCTCGGAATAGCTTTAGGTTCCGCTGTAAAAACCGCCAGCCTACTCAACATCGACAATAGGATAATGTACCGTATAGGCACGGCTGCGTTGAAGCTAAACCTAATGCCAGAAGCCACCGTCGCCATGGGAATACCGCTTTCAGCTAAAGGCAAAAACATATACTTTGACAGAAAATGGCCTTAATTGGCCTAGCCCTTCATTTTTTCGTACATTTTTTCCAGAGTCCATTTGAGGCTAGACTTTAGCTCTTTTAAACGTTCAGCGTCAAAGTTTTTCATGTGAATTTCACGGATAAAGTCCCCTTCCCTCACAATGTTGTAGGTGAATATTTCTTCTGGCTTAAGTTTTCCAGTCTTGGCTAGTTCGCTGTCTTTTTGTTGCATTTTAGCCAAAACCCTTTCAACAAGAAACTGGTTGAAAGGCGGTGTATTCACATTAAAATTTTTGTCTTCTGCTGGAACAACTTTCAAGAAGTTTTCTCCGATATAAAGCTTGGCGAGAAGCTCTCCCGAAGCAGTTTTTAGAGCTGCAACCTCTTTAAACTCTGGCACAGAGACGGGTGTCTGCGCCGTCAAAGGTGCGGACAGCTGGACTGCCTCTGCCATAACTGGTGTGGGCGCGGTTTCTATGGAAGGTTTTTTGACAAGCTCAGCACGCTTAAACCCCTTAGCCAACAAAACGGAGTTTACGCTTTCAAGAATCGATCGAAGTTCCTTAAGCTCCGATTCAAGCTTCTCGATTCTTTTTTCTATCCTTTTTTTGAAGGCAAGAAGGCTTTTAACCTCCTCAGCTTCCTCGGACATGCTCACCACAACTAATATTATGCGGCGCCTCTATTTATCAAACCTTTTGATAGCCATACCGGCTATATGATGGATTTTAAGTTTACGTACTCCTCAATCCTAACACCGAGCGCATTTTCGAGGAATCTCTCAAATTCCTTGAAAACTGGGCTGTCGGTGTAATTTAATTTGAAACATGCGTTTTTGCCTTCTGCAAAAGGGCTTAAGTCGTATAAAGCGATTTTCTTAGAGAACTCTGGGTTTTCAAGAAAAACGTTAACAAGGTTTTCAGGCGGACTTTCGGAGAAAAGCCACGCCATATAGGAGGCTTCAACAACACGGTAAGATAGGCCTTCCCGAACCACACATTTTCTGTTAGTAGCTATGCTCTTAAAAGATGAAGGGTGGATACCCCTCGCCCAAAGGAAAATGTGGTATTCATTACCCGTTTCAACCCAATCCTCGCTTTCAGTTGTTCTCCAACCGCGAAGCTTACACAGCTCTTTAAACCTTCTAAGAATTTCCCAAACCTTTGAAACTTTCATTTTCCAGCCACTAACCTCTCTTGTAAGAATCTCATAGAAAATTGTTCTATCAACAGATTTAAATTTATTTGCCAGTTTATCCGCAAAAATGTAGGTTTAAAAATTATAAATTGAAAAATTGTAGACAAATGAATTCTTTAAAAAACAATTCTACACAATTCTACGAATTCAGAGGAAGGCCTTTTAGATACATTTTGCCGAAAATTCTCCAGAATCTAAGGCGTTTTTCCACATTTTTCCGATAATAAACAAAATATATTCGCAAATTGAACAGTTAATGTAAAGCGTTTGGAAGGCTCAAATGATTGAAGTTCAAAAACAACAGCTTCCGTCTAGATTCAACAGATATTAAAATTTTGGAACTGTTGCAAGAGGATGCCAGACAAACCTACACAGCAATAGGCAAGCGTCTCGGGATAGCCCATTCAACAGTTTACGATAGGGTAAGAAGGATGGAAAAATACGGCATAATAAAAAAGTACACAACATTGGTGGATACAGAAAAAGCCGGCGTCAAAACGGTAACAGCCATAATGACAATTTATACAGACCCCAAAGAAAGCGAGAAGGTCGCTGAAAAACTCAGCAAAATCCCCCAAGTCCTCGAAGTCTACACATCCTTATCCGAGGAACTTCAAATAATAGCCAAAGTTGCAGCTGAAAACCAAGAAAGCCTCCACGAGTTTATCGCCACGACGGTTGCACCACTTCAAGGAGTTCTGCGGATAAAAACTTCGATAATCACAAAAAAGTTCAAGGAAACCCAACATTTAATAGTAAATGACCCGAAAGAGTTAACACCAACAAACAGCAAAATAACAAACAAAAACGAAGGGAAAAGCGCAAGTGAAAAATGAAGCGGAAATAAAAGCACTAAAAACCGTTCCAAGAGAGAAAGCCTTCTACTTCTTCACATCCATCGGAAACTACACGGGCGAAAATGCATCGTCGTTGAGAGAATTTATGGAGAAAATAAAAATAGTTGACGCAAAATCTTTGGAGTTTCACCTATACCGTGGAGATTTTGAAAAATGGACTGCTGAAGTGCTGGAAAACACGCGGTTGGCTGAGGATATTAAAAGACTGAAAAATGCAAGCCTCACAGGTGAAAGCCTCCGAAACGAACTATATGCAACTGTAGCTAAAGAGTTGAAACGTTTAACAAACTTGATTCTAACATCAGAGTAGCCGATTTTACGGACTTGTTTGATACGTTACACCCCTTATTAGGTCAGACACCCTCAAATTTTCGACAGCCGGGGGATAAAACATGAGCTCCGAACGAGTTCCCCACATGAATTCGGGGCTTGCTTTTTTAACAGCCTCCTTTATAGTCTCGTTTCCATCCAAAAGGCGTTTTATCAGTTTTGTAATTTCCCGGTCTGAATGGGACGCTGAAACCAGGCTGGACCAGCCAATGTAAACTTTTGCGCCCTTATCACAGAAGGCTTTTGCCATCGGTTGACCAGATGTTCGGTTTAAGCTATGGCAACCCATTGCAATGACTATGCTTTGAGGGAAAGTGCCCTCTAACTCCCTAACGAAATCTGGTGTAAAAGCAAAAAATTCCTTAACGGTTCCAGAAACATTTAATTCACCCTTGACTAAAAGCCCCTTATCTTGTAATTCTCTATGTTTCGTGCTAACATAGCGCTCAGAAGTGAAGAAGTCAACGACTGAGCCATCTTTCCGCAGTGCAACATGGGTTCTCAAAATTATCACGCCATAATTGCTCTTAGCAAATCTTCTAAAAAATTCAACATTTGCTTGATTATAACCGTGGTATTCAACTGTAAAATTGTACCTTTCGAGGAGGGTGGTTACGGCGGAGATAAACGTTTGGTTGAAAAAATCCTCGCCGAGTTGATCTATTATTGCAGCTTTAAGTGAGAATTTGACTTCGCTCTCCCATGATGGACGCCAAAAAAACTGGTATAAGATTGAGCTAGTGATTATTGCGGCAGCTAAAACTGTAGAAACTGTTAACAACTTTATGTTCAATGACTTTTTCACTTCGCCCTGGGCTTTCCTAGCTTTTTCTGGCATAAAGTAACGATTTCTCCCTTAATAGATACTGTCGAGAATTATAGGGATTGGTGGAGCCTATTTTCTTTTACGCTTAGTTAGGCTCAACATGGAGCCAAGCAAAACCACCAGCATAGTGTACGCAACCATAAGCGTTGCTGATGTCTCCTCAACAAAGGATATTGAGTATCCGCCCACAGGCACGGCTGAAACCGTTACTCGCGCTGGATCTGACTGAGCTATGTTGCCTGCGTTGTCCGTAACTTTCAACGATACGTAATATATGCCCACCTCTGTCGGTTTAAAAGTCCAGCTGCTGGACGTCGCTCCACTGATTGGCTGGTTGTTCACATACCATTGATATGTGTATGGCGGCATCCCGCCGCTCACGGATGATGCAAAAGTTACTTGTTGACCAACCATTATGGAAGCAGACATGGGGCTTATCGAAACTGTTAACGGTGGAACCTGTTTGAAGAAGGCTTTTAGAACATAGTTGGCATTCATTGTTACCGTGTAGGTTGGGGCTGCGCCTACTTTTGTGCCGTTAAGTTCCCAGTGGTCGAAGATGTAGCCGCTGCTTGGAATGGCTGTAACCTGAACCTGTGAACCGGCAGTATAGTTGTATATGCCCGGCGCAGGGTTTGTTGTACCACCCGTCGTAGTCTCGATTTTCAGCCTGTAAGTTGGCACTACCACCGTGTAGTGGGCGGTGGCTGTTCTCGGCGCATTTATAACTACCGTTATTGGGTTTACACCGCTTCCCTGTGACACACCATCAACGTCCCAGTATTGGAATGTGTAACCCGCTACGGTTGGGGCAACTAGCTGAACGCTTTGCGCTGGGTTGTACCAACCTTCTCCAGGAACTGCCACTATGCCCAGCGGGTCTGTGCGCACGGTTAAATAATATTGGATTTGATAGGAGGCGTTTACAGTGAGGGGGGCATTCACAGTTTGTGGTGATGGTGGGTTAACATTTACCAGTATGTAGCGTACTCCTGGAGTAGCCCCTGGAACAATGTTTTGGTAAGTATACGTGATTTGGGAGCCAGCTAAAACCCAGACCGTGAAGGGCACCGTTTCCGTTGGGTCTGCGTCAGCCGTATAGGTGACCGTTGGAGCCACGTTTGAGCCTGTCTGAGTGAAAGTTACCGCATACTGGGTCTTCCAGTTTGCCACCGCTGTTTTAGGCGCATTCATTATTATGGGGCTGCTCTGGGCGTAGTTTGTTCCTGAAGCGTCGCCACTCCAGCTTACAAAAACTCTTCGGGTTCCGTTTCCATGGTCAACTAACCCCGTGTTTAAGTTTGCGTAGGCTGTGGAGCCGTTAGGGTACCAGCCTTGTCCGGCTACGGTGCCGAAGGGGGAGAAGACTGTCAGATAATATTCTAGGACATAGTGAGCAGTGGCTGTGTGGTTGGCGTCCATAAACACTACTATCGGGTTGCCAACCTTTTGCGCCCCGTCGACATCCCAATAACTGAACTTGTAGCGTACGCCGGTCGAAACTGGAACGGTGACCGGAGCTGTGAGTGTAACCTCTGTGCCTTCGCTATACCAGTTTTCTCCCGGAATCGTTGTTACGCCCGCCGGGTCTGTTCTAACTTTTAGGTAATACCTACGCAATACAACGGTGATCATTTTTGTTTCCGTGTCCCATCTTCCCTCACTGTCAGTAACATTTAAAGTGACCAGGTACTCGCCTGCTAATGCGTAAACATGTGTTGTTACTGGGTCGTTTTCCACAACTATTGGTGTGCCATCACCAAAATCCCAAGCGTAACTAACTATTTCGCCGCCGTCTGCCGTGGAGGCGGAAGCATCAAAAGTAACAATTTCACCCCTCTGGGGATAGTAGGGGGTCCACCAGAAATCTGCTATTGGAGCCTTCTCAACAGTTATCTGTTTAGACACGGTGTCCCATTTTCCTTCGCTGTCAGTAACCTTCAACGTAACCGTGAACGTGCCATAAGTTTCATATGCATGGGTTATGATTGAACTGCTTGTCGTTGTAACATTGCCGTCACCAAAATCCCAAGTATAGCTAACTATCACTCCACCATCCGGTGAAGAACCAGAGGCATCAAAAGTAACAATTTCGTGAACGAGCGGGTCTGGCGGCGAAAATGTGAAGGATGCAACTGGCCGTTGACTAACATGTATTGCCGCTGTTTTTTGGCCTGTTAAACCGCTGTTATCTGTAACTGTCAAAATTACAACGTAATCGCCGAAGGATAAATAAGCATGCTGAGTGATCGGATCATACTCAACAACTGGCGGGGTTCCATCACCAAAACTCCAGGTATAGCTTACAATGTAACCGTCTGGGTCGTAGCTTCCCGAAGCATCAAAAGTAACAAGCTCGCTAACCTCTGGATAGGTTGGAGAAAATGTGAAAATAGCAAATGGCGGTTGAGGCGGCGGAGGTCCCGGTTGAAGGAAAACTGTGGAATCTGCCCCAAGCGGATTGTGAACAATTTGACCACTAGAGGATGGCGTTCCAGAGGTAGACTTTCCATAGGCGTCAAAATGCATCCTCACACCAAGAGGATCAGAAAACGTCACAGAAACAACTAAAGTTTTATAGCTCTTCGTAGGAATCAAACCCACATTAATAACCGTATCGTTAAAGTAGGTTGGATAAACATCACCACTAGGCCATGTCCAAAGCTTGTAGGGCTTAGGCGTGCCCCATTTAAAAGCGGATTTAGGAACACTCGTACCGTTTACAACCAGCGAAACAAGCTTGCTATAACCAGCCTCGTTAAGCGCAATAACCAAACGAGTGTCATAAGACCGTAAAGAACTGCTGGTATTGTTAATACGGACAAGAAAAGTTTGAACAGCTCCGGTTAAATTCAAAAACCAACACTCACAAAGCCAAGGATCCACATTATAACCACGATAAACACCTTCTGGCAGGGAAACCTTCAAAATTGCGCAGGGTGACGCGCTAGCCGGATCGACAAGAACGATGCAAAGCATTAGTAAAAGCGTTAAAAACAACAAATGCCTGAACTTTGAATGCAAGCGCCTTCTCCCCTCTTCAGAAAATATTTCGAGTTCATATAAAGGTTTCTAGAAGATTTTTACAGAAAAAGGGTCTAGATAGCTATGAACATTTTCGTAGACGGCTATAAACAAGCAGAAGCGCTTTTTAAAAGTCAAAACTAGAAAACAGGACAGAAATAGATATTAGAAAAACTGAACCTTTAACATAATAGCAACTGGGTGGGATTATTGAAAAAAATCCAAGTCTTAATTTTTTCAATAATTCTGTTTACACTTCTATTAATTCTGACTTTACAAACTAATGCTCAACATCTAAGCTGGGAGTTGACCGTATCTCCGGGGGAGTCTATTCAGAGGGCGATTAACAACGCAGCGCCCAACAGCACAATCTTCATTGAACCCGGAGTTTATTTTGAAGAGAGTTACCCCATAATTGTAAATAAAACAGTAACGTTGATTGGAAGAAACGCTGATGCGACGATTATAGACGGCCAACTTGCAGAAAGACAAATTTTCCTTGTAAAAAGTAGTGGAGTTAGAATTTTGAACCTAACAATTCAAAACACAACAACCAATGAGCTAGCAGGAGCAGCGGGAATCGATTTATCGGATGCCCGAAATGTGGAAGTATCCTATTGCAAAATTAAAAATTGCGTCAACGGAATCCGCCTTAAAAATTCCTCACAATGCCGCATCGTCAGAAACGAGTTAAGAAATAATTACCTTAGTGGAATATACTTGCGACAAAGCAGCTCCCGCAACAGTATTGTTGAAAACATCATATCAAACAATAGGAACGGAATTTGGGTAGCGGACACCACTTGCATAGAAAACAGAATTTACCACAACAATTTTTTGGAAAATCAGATAAACAAGGGCGGGGTTGGAGTGGGAGGCATATGGCATAATGGTTACCCCAGCGGTGGGAACTATTGGAACGACCACAACGGGTCAGACAAGCATTGGGGCCCCAACCAAGACAAGTTAGGCAGTGATGGTATATGCGACGAGTCTTACGGCGGCGATTTGGACAGATACCCATTCATGGCACCATTAAACTTTTTTGCCGTGGGAAGATGGAACAATGTAGAATACTACGTTTCTATTGCCAGCAACCACACAATTTTGAAAGTACACTTTGATCCTAACGAAGCGTCTATAAGTTATAATGTGCAAGGCAGCCCTGGAATAGGTTTCTGCAGAGTCGCAGTATCAAAGCAAATTTTGTGGGTTGAAAGGGGCCATCAATGGATAGTACTCGTAAACCACACTTCCGTCAACCCTTTTGTGTTAGACCAATACGATGAATACACATACCTATACTTCACTTACAACCACGGGACGGGGGCGACTTCTATAGAAATTATAGGGACAAAAGCGATCCCAGAATTTAAGAAGGAAATTATCTTGATGCTTTTAATTCTCCTTTCAGGAGCAACTACCCTGGCAAGGATTAGAGATAAACCGAAAACTTTTAACTCCGTAAACTTTTTGCTTGAGGCCGAATCTAAACTTTAAAGGAATTTCGATGCGAGACATATGGCAAGGGAAGAATATTAATTTAGAGGAGCTGGCTGAAATTCTAAAACAATTTTTTGAGAAAAGAAATTTCAAGGTAATGTTAGAAAAATCGTCTGACTATAGAATCATCGCAGTTCCAAAACAAGGTTCAGATTTATGTGACAACATCGAAGTTAGTATTCGAGGAAAACCCAGCGACTTTGAAATAATATTTGGTGCTGCTACAAACTTTGCGAAAAACCTCATTCGGCTAGGTGGCCTAACAATGTTTTTAGGGGGAGGAATATTTTTAAGAAAAGGGCTAGCTTCCCAGGAAGAATTAAATAAACTTGAGAACGATTTTTGGAATTTTGTTGACACAACAATTGCTTCACTTGAACAAGATATGGCGAAAAACACTAAAAATAAATTGTAAAAAAATCTTCAACAATTAAATTTATTTTTCGAAGGGGTGGAAAACAATAAATAATTGGGTAGTGATTTCTATTAAATGATGGGTTCCCTTCGCGAAAATTTAAAGGTAATCCGCGAAATCTTGACTTCAAAGTGGTATTGGATCATTGTTTCAATAGGGATAGCGGTTTTCTTAACTCCTTACCTCATAGTGTTAGTTATTCTGTATCTACCACCACCAATTAATGCTATAGCAATATTTGGAATCATTGTTGCGTGGGGGATAGTAGCGGGATATAAAGACTGGATCATATCGCAGAGAAAAGGAAAAGATGATAGCAGTTAACTTATTAACGGTACAAGTGACAAGCAACGTAATGGTGAGAACCAATCTCTACTAATGAAGGTGTCTCCTTTTTACAGATTTCTCCAATGAACTGTGGACATCTCGTGTGAAACCTGCAGCCAGATGGCGGGTTAACCGGACTTGGAATTTCTCCCTTTATCGTAACTTCTGCCCGCTTAGAAGTCGGGTCAGGCACTGGGACAGCGGCAAGTAACGCCTTTGTGTACGGATGTAACGGTTCTTTTATAAGGCTATCTGCAGATGCCAATTCCATTATCTTTCCAAGGTACATAACAGCAATTGTATCGCATAAATGGCGCGCTAAAGCCAAGTCATGCGTGATATACAAGAAGGCTATTCCATGGGTTTCACTTAACTGCAACATTAGGTTTAGTACTTCCGCTCTTATTGAAACGTCAAGCATGGATACAGGTTCGTCGGCAACTATAAACTCTGGGTTGAGGATAAGCGCTCTTCCAGTGGCCACACGTTGCCTTTGCCCTCCGCTTAATTCGTGGGGATAACGCTGTAGAAACTCTTGGGGCGGCGTCAACTCAACATCCTCTAAAATTTTGCAAACCCTTTCGTAGATCTCATCTCCATGCGCAACATTTTGCACCCTTAAAGGTTCAGCTAGGATATCAAAAACAGTCATTTTTGGGTTAAGAGATTCATAGGGATCTTGGAAGATCATTTGTAGTTTTTTTCTTAAAGGTTTAAACTCTTCATCAGACATAGACACTATATCCTTTCCACGGTAAAGAATTTTTCCAGATGTAGGCTCAATGAGTCGGACAAGCATTCTTCCAGTGGTTGTTTTTCCGCTGCCGCTTTCCCCTACAAGTCCAAAGATTTCACGTTCCTTAATTTCAAAGTCTATTTCATCGACCGCTCGAACATATAGTTCACGTCTCGAAAACAGGCTTCTCAGCAATCCACGAGTTATGGGGAACCATTTTTTCAGTTTTTCAACTTTTAAAATGGTTTCTGTCATCGTATCCCCTACCGTTTTCCAATTAGATGACACGCTACTTGATGCATCTTGCTTTTGACCTCTATTGGGACTGGCTCTTTCTTTGAACAAATATCCATGGAATAGGGGCATCTGGGATTGAAGCGGCACCCGCTTGGGGGGAACAACAAGTCAGGTGGAGAACCAGGTATTGAAACCAGCGGGCTTCTTTCAGCGCGGACATCTGGAAAAGCCTTAATCAAGGCTTGGGTATAGGGGTGAAGAGGCTCTTTAAATATGGTGGCGAGATCTCCATATTCGACAATTTTACCGGCATACATGACGGCTAATTTATCACATGACTCGGCAACGATTGATAGATCGTGGGTTATAAGAATCATAGACAGATGGAGAGTCTTTCTAAGCTGCTTGATAAGCTGCAAAACTTGTGCTTGAATAATCACGTCCAAGGCTGTGGCGGGTTCATCTGCTATCAAAAGGTCAGGGTTGCAGGCTAAAGCCATGGCTATTACAGCACGCTGTTTCATTCCACCGCTAAACTCGTGAGGATAACTATTAATTCTATCAGGATCTAAGCCCACTAATTCAAATAGCTTTCGTCCCCTTTCTAAGGCTTCCTTTTTAGACACGTTAGGTTCATGTGTGCGAATAGCTTCAGCAATCTGATCTCCAACCTTGTAGACGGGGTTTAGGGCGTTCATTGCGCCTTGAAATACTAGGGATATTCCTTTCCACCTTATTTTATCGCGCATCTCCTTTTCTGAAAGCTTAACAAGGTCAACGCCCTTGAAAAAGACGTTTCCGTCTAATATTCTTCCCTCAGGCGGCAGAATTTTCAAAATTGAGAGGATTACTGTCGTTTTGCCACAACCTGATTCACCCACTAACCCCATAGCTTCGCCTTTTTCTATGGCAAAGCTTACACCGTCAACGGCTTTCACGTATCCTCTAAGAGTAGTATAGTAGGTCTTAAGGTTTTTAACATCAAGCAAAGTTGGCATTTCGTCACCGTTTTAGCACACTGAGCCAAAATGTATTCTTAGAGTCAATTATTTAAGTTTTCGTATGAGTCTTTCCCACGATTTCACGGGACTTTTAAAAATGAGGGAGTATGTTTTAGCAGCTAAACCAGTAGTTCTTCACACAGAACGCTCCGGCAAAGATTGCTAAACCCAAAATGCTCGTCAAAAAGACTTGAGCTAAAATCTCTGCATTTCGTCTAACGTGGGGTCTGGGGTATATTCCGCCTACATAGTCTGCTTTATCAAGGAAGTTATCTGACACGTCATTTTCTCCTGAAACAATGCTGAGTTTCACGCTGATGTAATACCCACCGTATGGTGCCCATGTGGTGTCCCAAATGAAGGTTAACCACATAGTCGATTTAGGTAGCATACTAACAGTTTTTTCCCCAACAACGATTTCATCGCCTATGACACTTCCATCTTGATCGGCGTAAACGGCCACATCAAATGTTTCCTCAAAATCTCCTTGATTTTCTACCTCAACACTAACGGTTATCGGGTCGCCTTGATAAGCGCTTCTTGGACAGGCTAAAACTTTTTTAGCAGCTACATCATGGACGGGGATACCCCGAAGGATAAGGCCGTCCACTTTGAAGGGTATGCTGTTTCCATTTTTATCTACAAGTTTTGCTTCGGCAATGTGGATGTCGGCAGCACCGGCGAAAGGCAGGAAGACCAATTCAGCTACTTTGGTTGTTCCGCTGTATGGTGAACTTGGTGGCAATGCAACGGCAACGAGACGGTAAACTCCTTTTTGTTCGTCTAACTCATTTTTGACTATGTGATAAAAGGTCCATGGAAGTTGTGGAGTGACAGCAACTAAGTCCAAGGTGTTAGGGTCGTACGCCACTTTCAACTCGAAACCGTAGAGCCCAAAAACGTTATCGAAGATTATTTCAGCCTTTATGTTTTCTTCCGAGCCGTGTGTTATGGGCAACGTTAGGGTAAGCATAAACATCAAAGAGATTACTGTCAGTAATACTACTGGATATCTCATTCTTAACAACCTCAACATATATTGAGGTAATGGAGAGTATTTAAGGTTTTGTTGACTTTTAACGTCGCATTCTAAGTTTCGGGTTTAGTATTTCGTCCAACGCGTATCCTATTAGGATAAAGGATATCGCCAACGATGAGATGGCTATTCCTGGAGGTATCACCCAGAACCAGTAATCGCTGAATCCCTTTGTCACAGCAACTCCGGAACCGTTGAATTCGTTAATCATTCTTCCCCAGGACATCACATTCGGGTCAAATAGTCCCAGAAAGCTCAGGGAGGCTTCTGAAATTATAGCTCCTGGAACGGATAGAGATAGCGCCAAATACACCAACGGAACTACGTTTGGAAAGATGTGTTTGCGTATTATGTAAAATCTTCCCGCACCTACAACTTTTGCGGCTTCTACAAAGGATCTTTCACGTAGAGAAAGCGTTACGGATCGTATGTTTCTGGAAAAACCCATCCAGCCTAGAAATGATAGGACCATCACAATGTTCCATATTGATGGGGAAAGTATGTATGCTAAAACTATTAACAGTGGCAGTGTAGGCAGAACCATTAAAAGGTCGGCGAATCTCATCAACCCCTCGTCAACTACTCCGCCGATGTATCCTGCAGTTAAACCTATTGTCAGCCCTATGGTGACTGAAATCAACGCGACGAGGAGCCCAACGAAAATTGACACCCTTGAACCGTATATTAACGAAGAGAAAAGGTCCCTAGGGGCTGCTGGATCAGCGTCTGTTCCTAGTAGTCCATACGCGTTGCCATATAACAGTACTTGAAGATTGTCAAGGTAAACTTTTACCTGCTGCGTCCGGGCTCCTCCTTGATCATTAAAGGTTACGTCAACTGTGAATGTGTAGTTTCCGCTTGTCGGGAAAATTTTGGCCTCCGGGGCTCTGTACCACCATGGTTTTTCAAAGATTTCTCTTTTAGTTGACCTTGTCCACATATGCCTCCAAGGGCTTACTGGGGAGTAGAAGTCATAAGTGATTAGGGGATACTCATATACCAATAATGAATCCTTTTGGTAGGTTGGCCCGCGATAGGTGTAGTTTGCCAAAGGTTCTGCGTCTTCTCTAAAGAAGGAGAAGGATACATGTACACTAGTGGAAGGGGACACGGTTCCGTTAATCAGATAGGAAGCGTGTATCCAAAAACGCTGAGGATGCGCCTTGTAGGGATACGTGAAGCGGTAGCTTAGACGTATGCTGCTTGTTCCCGCTGCTTCATTGGCTTGACGGCTATAGGTTATTTCTATGCATCCGTCATTTAGGGTTCCCCCGGTTGGGTTGTATGAGAGGCTTACACGGGTCGGCTGACTGATTGCAACGTTCCATTTTTGTAGGGCTTGTTCAGAGGCAAATGTATAGCCGTCGATTACTTCCATGTTTTCGGAAACCTCCCTACCCAAATATTTGTACCATGATGGGACACACATCATAAAGGCTAAGGGGGCTTCACCTGCTGGGAAATAGCCTGGCCAAGTCGGTCTTATTGGGTCGTTTGGCGCTATGAACGGCGCCATGAGGGCCACTATGACATGTATGCAGAGAATGAATAGGCCAGCCATGCCTCTTTTACTTTTTCTGAATTGGAACCAGAACCCCTTAAGTCCCGCCGCTAATGTCGACGTTTTAACTCTGCGTTCAGCCATGGTTTTATCTCCCAACTTTTATACGTGGATCAATCATTCCGTATACTAGGTCAACTATAAAATTGGCTATTACTACAAGTAACCCAGAAATGTAGAATACCGCATACATTACCGGGAGGTTTTTCTCCATAATGGCCATATAGATCCAGTGGCCCATTCCTTCATAGCTGAACACTGTCTCAGTTATCATTGCGCCCGTAAATATCCCGGCGAAGCTTAAAGCCATGGCTGTGACAAGGGGCAGAGATGCTGGTTTCAAAACATGTTTTAGAAGAACCCTTCTTTCAGGTAGCCCTTTTGCCCTTGCGGTGACAACGTAGTCTTCCGTGATGGTTTGAAGCACACATGCCCTTGTTAATAATGTCCAGTTGTCAACTGAAAAAATCACGAGAGTAAGGGCTGGCAAAGTTACACAGTAAAGTCGCCCAGCTATGATTTCAAGAGGGCTGGTTGGCGGAGTGTAAGCCCACCATTTGGGAACCGAGCCTCCAAACGGGAACCATTTAAGGTAGACTGCAAAAATGAAAAGCATAAGGATTCCAATCCAGAATACTGGCAGACTTCCAAGGATCAAGGAGCTGGTCACTATTGCCGTGTCCGTTTTCGTCGCTCTTTTGTATGCGGCGAATGTCCCTATCAATGTGCCTAGAGTTATCGATGTTACAATTGCTGTGGTCATTAATAAGACTGTGTTGCCCAACCTTTTTGATATTTCCTCAACTACTGGTACCCGAGTCACCTGGGTCTTGCCAAGGTTGAAAGTCAACATGTTTCTAAGGTATACGAAGTATCTTTCATGGTAAGGGAGGTCGATGCCGTAAATTTTTCTCAGCGTTTCTACATCTTCTGGTGTCAAGCGTGACTCGGGGCTAAGAATGTACTGAGCTATGGGATCACCGGGCATGAGATTGAAAATTATAAAGTTAACGGTTAACACACAGAAGACTAAAACTACGCTATACATGGTTCTCTTGAGGATGTATCCTTTCAATCCCATTTTATCAGCCTGCGGCCCATTACCAGAAGTAATTCTAGGGATATTTAAGGTTTAGTTTGATAACATTTAGAGGAAGGGCCATAAAAAAGGGTGGAATATGCGGGGTTTATGGAGGCGGATTAGGCGGAGGACTTCCAAAAATCTTTTCGTAGTTTACAGTCGCTGAAACCACGTCGAAGATGTCGATTAGGCCTGCGGGCTCCGCCAGATCAGCACCTGAGTCCCAGTTTGCGCTTGGCGGTCTGCCTCCGGGTGCGCCGTTGCCAGTGGCGTCATATGCTGCGCAGATTTTGACTACGTCGAAGATGTCGACCATGTAGTAGCCGTCGCGTGGTTTGGGTCCTTCAATGAAGTAGTACCAGAAGTCTACTTCGCCATCTGGCGGTGTTTCCATCCAGTGTTTGCGGTTTGCCTTGAAGGTTGCCCACCCTCCGAGGGTGGGGTTAAGGTCTACTAGGTAGTGGGGTCCAGAGCCTATGAGGATTTCCCTCCATGGAAGGCCTCCGGGGGTGAAGCCTTCATAATCGCCTCTAGCCCAGTATTTAGCTGTCAGTTTCGTGCCGTCTGGGAGGTCTGTGAAGATCATTATTTTTGGTCCTCTAGCTGTGCTGCCTCTAAGCACGTAGTGGCCGGTGTGCGTCGTCAAGTATGGGGTTGTGTCCGGGACGAGTGTTTTCTCGGTGCCATTGGGGAACAACGCTTTTATCTCCACAACTTCTACGGGTGTCCCTATGGTTCTGGTTGGAGTGGCGAGTTCGCCTGGCGTTGTCATGTTGACTCCTTCAACAAATAATTTTGTTTCGAGAGTTGCTAGTGGAGATCGTTTCCATGCTGGCGGGTACATGTCTCTGCCAAATGGCCATAGGAAGGCCCAGTAACTGTAGACGTCGAAGTAGATGTCAATCTTCCATCTTCCTTCTACAATTATGTATTTGATGTCTCTGAAGCCCGTGTATATCCAGCCTGCTGGGCAGGCGTCGTGGTACCAGCAGCTAAACGGATGATCCGTGGCATCCCTTTCCTTCAGAACGTTGCCGGTTACCGGTTCAATCCATTCTTGGCCTGGCCTGATCCAGTAGGTCACCTTTGACTTTGTTTTGCCGTCTTCTGGGTCAACCCATGTTGCGATGTGCCAGTCTTGGGCGCTCCATGGAACTTCGACCATTATGTTGTAGGGGGCTAGGTCCATGAAGCTGTCCATGAAGCGGAATGTTGAAACATCCCAAACCCACCTTGATGTAATGTGGTTCAGCGCGACTGGCGGGTTCTTTATGCCCACCCTAATTGGCTTTGTCGGGTCATCCACTCTTTTAGCGTTTATTGGAATGTATGGATTGGTGTATTCTGGGCCTGCTCCCTGTTCCATGGTCATGCCCAATAGGTTGCGGTAAGCGTAATATGATTGAGAGGACCATAACGCTATGAAAATCCTGTACTTCTGAACTACTAGGTATTGGGCGTTTTTGGCTGCAACCATGGCAGATGGAATGTCTGGTGGATACCATACTTTGTCAACTTCTGCATCCACATCCGGATAGTTGGGGTTGCCGAACTTGTCCACTCCAGTGTGATAGTTGCTTCCGCCTGGGAACCACCTGCTGGAGTGGAACCAGCCGTAGAGGTATGTTGGGTATCTTCCAACGCTCCAGCCGGCAGCGTAGATGTGATAGTTGCGGTCAATCATGACCCGCTGGTTTGCAGCTGCAGCAGACGCGAAGTCGTATATCTTAATTGGAATTCCAACGGCTTGCATTTGCGCTATTAAGTGGTCCATAGCACCCTTTCTAAGGGCGTCGTCAACCCTTCTACATACTACAATCGGGTCTAGATCGCGTCCATCTGCAGCCCCATCCCAGCCGATTGGATAGTTAATTATGCCGTTTCCATCTCTGTCGACAAACCCTCCGGCAGCAAGGGCAGCCCTAGCCTTAGAGAGGCTGAAGTCAAGGTTCGCCTTCGCCCAGTTAACCACAGACATGTTCCACCAGCCAGAAGAAGGCCCGGCTACCGGAACATGGAGCGCCGTAGCAAAGCCACCACAAACCACCTCGGTGTAGTAGTATACATCTGTTAGGTGGAATAGGGCTGTACGGAAGTTCAAATCATGCAGCGGGTTCCTAACTCCAGGATACTCACCTATCGTGTAGTTGTTGTTCAGGCTCCATGCCCGCATGTCAAGCCTAGCAACGGGGACCAATATGAGCTCAGGCCGTTTGATAGCGTCTTCATACTGGGCACGTGAAAGCTCCCACATCATTGAGTCGATTTCACCGGCAACCAGAGCAGAATACAACAAGCTCTCATCCGCATAATAGAATAGCTGATAATCAGATCGGGGGCCATATTGAACTGTCTGCGCATAGGCTGGTTCTTCGCATATGAAAGCTGAAGCCAAACATAGAACCATAATTGAAGCCAACAGTAAAGCTAACCACGAAATTTTGGACTTCATTTCCCTTTCTCCCTTTCAGAGTTTTCCGATTAAATAGAACTGGCAATCAAGATTTAAAGTTTTCTGAAATTTCTTCTATACCCTAAGTAATAGAGGAAAATTCCAGAAAACTTAAAATGCAGGCGTTACAAAATAAATCGCGGAGAAAGGAGGAAAAATAAATGAAGAATCTTTGTTCGCTATTGATCTCAATCCTGTTAGTAAGTATCCTGGCGACGCTCGCTCCAGCCTCCGCCCAAGCAAGAACTGTTGTTAAGGTTATACCGACGTTCATCGAGAAAGGCCCGGAAAACGTCATCGGCCAGACGGTGACCGTGGCCGTTGTGGTTGAAAACGTTCGGGACCTCTGGGGTTTTGATATCAAGTTCAAGTGGGACACAACATTCTTGGACTATGTCAGCAGGAAGGTGACGGTGCCCGTTGAGGATTACCCAGCCCCGCAGCCTCCATCCCCATATGGAGGTGTCCTCCACACAGGACCTAGTGGACCCCCAATAACTGTGAAAGACACCGTGGACACCATTGCTGGAACCTATCACCTTGCCAAATCAACATTAGCACCAGCTTCAGCGTTTAACGGTAATGGAACATTCTTCACTATGACCTTTATGATCAAATACCAGCAGTGGGATTATGAAGGGGACATAACATTCTTCTTCGACTTTATTGACGTGAAGCTTTCAGATTCTGCAGCTAGGCCAATATCTCACGAGAAAGTAAAGGGAACATTTCTAATGCATGGAAGAAGGTTTGAATACCCGCCACTGCCACTCCTCGACATCAGAACACCTGAAGGAAAAACTTACGTTGCAGATTCCTTAAACGAAGAATTTAACGTTGATATATACTTGCTGGGAGCTGACGGTAGAGCACTTGACTCATTCTGGGACATACAAGGCTTTGACATGTACTTAAACTTTAATAAAACATTAGTAAACGCTGTAACATCTGTAATAGACCCTGAAGGAAGGTTTGCCAGCTTCTGGCCAGACGGCATATACATAGTCTCAAACCTTATAAACAACACTGGAGGATACGTCCGCTTAGTCTTCCTTGGATTACCGGGAACAGGCGGCGCCCATACAGCGCCTTATGGCACAATCAAATTAGCAACCATTAAATTCAAAGTCATATACGAGTCTGAAGTATATCCGCCGCCAACATTCACCTTCACTTTGCTGAACCCGCTGGACAAAAGGCCAACACCTAAGCCTGAATGGCCTTGGAACGCAGCCTTCTTCCTAGTGAAAATTGCTGGGTTCCCGCATCCGGAGAGGCCGTATCACCCATGGGATGGACTGCCATGGTCACCTGCAATACCACATGTGGTTTCCACAGCCACATACAAAGCACCCTTCAAACCACCGGGCAGATTTATAGATGTTTACACAGAATATCCGGAACCCTACGGTGGACAAGGCCCCAGGGAACCAAGCGACGCCTTCGGTCCTCAATCGGAGGTAACCCTATACGCGTTAGTAACATACAATTTTGATCCAGTGCAACAGAAACTGGTCACCTTTGAGATATGGCACGGAGAATTCCACTACATAAGAACAGCAAGAACAAATGAAAACGGAATCGCCACCATATCCTTCAGATTACCATGGCCATGCGAAAATCCAGAGGCTAGAGTCTTCGGAACTTGGTATGTTAACGCCACGGTGGAAATTGCCGAAAAATACGTGTTTGACACGCTCACCTTTGAAGTAGGCTATTTAATCAAAATCCTCAGCGTGGAGCCGGGAGCACCAGCCTTCAAGAAAGGAGAACACATGACGTTCAAGATAACCTACAAATGCATATCGGAGCAACCCCTCGACGTGGTCTTCTGGGTGGTTGTCTACGACGACCTCGGCGTAACAATAGCGTACAACTACGTACCAGTTAAAGGTGTAACGAAAGGCACATACACCGTGGAAATTGGCTGCATGGAGCTGAAAAAGTGGGCGTTTGTCGGAATGGGCACGGTTTACGCAAACGCTCTAACAAAGTTGCCATCTCAAGGTGGAACAGCCTACTGTCCAGAAGTTAGTGCAACATTTGGCATCCTTAGGGCATAATAGCCCAAACCCCCTTTTTATTTTTCAGTCTAAACCAAAAAGGAAATAACCCTTTAATAACTAAATGGTTGGTGGAATATTTGAGGGGGAACTATTTGGACAAGATTCTGCTAAAAGGACCCATACCAACAAAAAAGGCGTTAGCACTGGTTACTTCAGCATTGCTTTTACTAACCACGCTTTTCAACATAAAAGCAAATGCGCTGCCGCAACTAAGTGTTAACGTTACAACGGACAAACCCTACTATCTATACAGAGATGTCGTTCACGTTTATGGAAACTTAACATACAACAACAACCCAGTCAACGAAGGTCTCGTGGCCATACAGATAAAGAATCCAGAGGGAAAAATAATATTTGCAAGAACGGTTCCTGCAAAGCAAACCCCTAAAGCAACATGGGAAGTTGAAATAGTTTCTTTCTATTCCTGTGATATGCATGGAAAGCCCAAAAACACTTTTAGAAAACCTGGAATGGCCTATCTTAACGTAACGGTAAAAAACAACGTGCATTATCAAAGAGAAATTCTGATAATAATCACGGTATACGATTTTGACTATACGATGATAGATATTGCAGCCCTCTCCACAACCATTCCAGCAATGGGAGTCGTCAGCTTTCTAACCGATGTTTACATTGATTCATGGGTTTCAGCCGGCGAAGCGACGGCTTACGCGTGTGTTTGGAGCGACTGGCTACACATGCTGGGAAAGCCATACTGTCCAGAACGCTACACCAGTTTCAACATTGTAAAATTAATTACACCAACACCGATACCCGACATAGGCGGATGCTCTTATCACGCGGCTTTTCGATTGAATCCTTTAGAGCCCATCGGCAATTATGAAATTCGAGTCTGCGCCTTCTACAGCGGCATAACGGCAATAGGAGCTGGAGGATTCGCTATGCCACTTCAACTGTCAGGCGACGTTGTATATGATCGGCGAATAGATATATTTGACGTTGTTACCATAACAGCCGCCTATGAATCGGAAAGTGGCAGCCCCTACTGGAACCCGCAGGCAGACGTAATACTTAGCGGAAAAATCGACATCTTCGACGTTACCAAAGTTACATCCCAATATGATAAAAGCTATTAATGTGTACTGATTCATCGAAAATCCCGAAATATTAATTAGTTTTCCCTTGCTCTATATATATAAATCAAGAAGGAGGAAGGGAGGCTTGTTTAAAAGAAAAACAGCTACAGCCTTAATCCTCGCCATGCTTGTAAGCGCTATTCCACTAAGCACCGTTTGGTCTTCTGCCGAGGAAACAGTAGTGCGCGTGGAACCTTCAACAATTAATTTGCCGCCGGGCAGCAACTTTGTCATAAAGGTCAAAGTGGAAAACGTTGTCAACCTCTATGGTTTAGACATAAAGTTGCGATGGGATCCCAGCATTTTAGGCTACGTTAGACGCGTCGTCAAGATACCAGTAGAAAACTATCCAGACGGCATACTTCACGAGCCCATCATGAGAGTTAAAGATACAGTGGACCAGAACGCCGGAACATACCATGTGGCCTACGCGTCCATGTCTCCGGCATCGCCGTTCCGGGGTAGCGGAATAGTTTTTGAAATCACTTTTACAGTTAGGGGACAGGGGAAATGTTTATTGGAAATTTACTCTTCAAAGTTGTCAGACAACAACGCAATGCCCATACGGCATACTGTGCAGAATGGATACTTTAAGAATTATATACCTTCACCGGCTGAGATATACGTCACACCGAGTCGCATAGTTAGCCCTGAATTAACGCCATGTGAACACTTCACAGTCAACGTTAAACTTGAAAACGTCAAATATCTGAACAAGTTTGAGTTCTGGCTTGCCTACAACACTACAATACTAGACATAAAGGGAGTGAAGATAAACTCAACGTTCCCCCCCACCCAATCAGAAATAATCTTAAATGAGGGAGAGGGAAAGCTGAAAGCAGCAGCATGGCTTCTGCCAGCGGCCCCGCCGTTTACGGGCGACATCGTGTTGGCGACGATAGATTTTCATGTAGTGAAAATTGGTGAAAGCATCATCGATTTATACGGCGTAAAATTGATGGACGATTGGAACGACCCAATACCATTCAATGAACCTAAAGATGGCTACTTCAACAACATGTTGACTGCAAAAATTTTTGTTTATCCGAAAGAATACATAAACCCTGCGCTTAAACCAGGCGACTTTGTTAATTTTGAGATTAGAATGCAGAATGTTATCGACTTTTATAGCTACGAACTTACGCTGGGATACAACAAGAATATCGTGAACTGTTTGGGAGTGGCAATACTTCCGCCAAACAACGAAACAAACTTCATCCCGGTAATAATCATCAACAACATGATAGGAAGAGTCAAAATTAACTTTACCTTTCATCCGCCAGCCGAACCCGCAACTATACTTCTTCCGAAGTCTGTTGCGATAATTACCTTTCAAATAAAAAGTTATGGAGTCACAGACTTAGACCTTTTTGACACGAGAATCGTTGACAGAGGTGGAAAACTAATAGCCCATGAGGTTGAAGATGGATTCTTTGCCACAGTAATAAGAGATGTAGCTGTTAAATCCATTAGAATACTCAATAATAAAGTCTATTCCGGAAAAATCGTGGAAATCACTGTAGAGGTTTTCAATCTCGGAGATCTCATGGAAACATTCAACGTCACCCTACACTACAACGATATCGCAATAGAAACTAAAACTGTTTATAATTTGGCTGCAAAACAGGGGCTAAACATAACATTTTACTGGAACACTTCGGGTTTGCCATACGGGGCAAATGTTACGATAAAGGCGGAAGCATCGCGGGTTCCATTCGAAATCAACATTATAAATAACGTATATGTAGATGGCTATGTCTTTATTAAGATGTTGGGAGACATTAATGGCGACCGTATAATTGACATATTCGACATCGCGGCAGCCACAGCAGCCTACGACTCCCGCCCCGGAGACCCAAATTGGAACCCAGAGGCAGACGTTGCATTTCCATTTGGGCTCATCGACATATTTGACGTTGTTTCCATAGCTGCAATGTACAACTTTTCATATTAAAACTCTGTAACAACCTTTTCTTTGGTTATTTATTCTTAAACTCAGCGGAACAGTGTATTTTATTACAGTAAAATTCAAATACGTAACATAGCATAACCAGTAGGCGGTGTTGTTGGGTGATGAAAAAATACAGCGGCATAATGGTGGTAGCTTTAATTCTAGTCCTTGTACAAGTACCTCTATACACGTCTGCCCAAGAACCTGAAACGGTTGTTAAAGTTTTACCGACACTCATTGAAAAGGGACCAGAAAACGTTACCGGTCAGAGAATAACCGTGGCGGTCGTAGCTGAAAATATTCGGGACCTCTTCGGCTTCGACATTAAGTTCAAGTGGAACACAACATTCCTGAAATACATTAGCAGGAAGGTGACGGTGCCCGTTGAGAGCTATCCGGCTCCGCAACCCCCATCCCCGTACGGAGGTATTCTCCACACTGGAACCGCTGGAGACCCAATAAAAGTGAAAGATTTAGTGAATGCTACCGCTGGAACATATCATGTGGCCTATTCAGCATTAGCTCCTGCACCCGCATTCAACGGTAGTGGAACATTCTTCACTATGACCTTTGAAATAAAATACCAGCAGTGGGATTGGCAGGGCGACGTAACATTCTTCTTCGACTTCATCGAGGTGAAGCTTTCAGACACAAAGGCCAAGCCAATACCCCATGTAAGAGTGAAGGGAACCTTCATAATGCATGGAATACCGTTCCCATACCCAGAAAAACCGACGCTGAGAATAGTTCCAAAGCTCTATCAACATGCTGGAGAAATTCCCACCACTGCCAAATTAAACCTAAGCATAATCAATCTACATCCATACTGGGATCTCTCTGGTCTTGACGTGAAAATAGCCTATGACACAAGGTTTATAAAGGTCACAACGGTTTCTGTGGGCCCATTCTTGGAACGCTTCAACATGACATTTGAAGTCATGAAAGTAATAAACAACGCAGAGGGATACGTTCGTCTTGCCTACAGCCAGATATTACCACCAGATCAGCGGCCTACACCGGAGGGAACGGGAGTTCTGTTTACCATTGGTATAAACGCAACAGCTCCAATTTCCGAAACAATGTTTAAGATAGTCATGAGTAAACTTGCTTCATTTCCACATCCGGAGCGCCCAGAGCCACCGTGGAGCGGAAAACCATGGTCCGTGCCGATCCCCCACCAAGTAGAGAACGGCACGCTCACCATAATCCATAGAAAAGTTCACCCGATAATAGTGGATAGCTTGCAAACACAGATCGTAACCCAAAGCAACTCCACCATTTCACCAATAGATTACCGGTATTTAATCTCTCACGAAATGATACGTTTCAACGCAACCGGGTTATCAGGATTTAAAGGCTATTGCAACGTGACTATTCCAAAGATGCTTATGTGGGGAACGTGGATAGTAATGGTGGACGGCCAGCAGGTGACACCCAGAATAACCGAAGATTCAACAAACACCTACATATACTTCACATACAATTTCCAAAGCACCCGTCAAATAACAATCATAAGCTCACATGTAATACCGGAATTCTCGACAACGATGATGTTCATCACAATGCTTTTCCTAGGACTGGCCATCGTTTCAGCTTTCAAACTAAGCAAAAGAAGACTTTAAAAGCCCCTCTTTTTATCATCCGTTAGCAAGCCGATAAAGTATATAAGAAATGCTTTACCGGTAAAGTATATAAGAAATGCTTTATAAGTATTAGGGATAAAGTTTCCCAAAATGGTGGAGGAGATGGAAAAAGCTTCCAGAACAGCTACTTATTTGGTTGTGATGCTATTGTTGATCAGCTTGTTTACCATAGAGCCGTTCGACATTTCAAATGCAACAGATTCGGGATTTCCGACGGTTTTACCATTTTTGTATATCGACCCAGAGAAAATTGTGGCAAACGTGGGAGACGAAATAACATTTAGCATAAAGATATTCAACCTTACCAACAACTGGATTCCAGATCCACAATACCCAACGGTCCAACGTCCCATTGGCAACCTCTACGGATTTGACTTAAAAGTAAAGTGGGATCCACAAATACTCGAATGCATAAACCGCACAGTAACAGTTCCCGTTGAAACATACCCGAATGGGGTGCTACACGAACCAGTATTGAAGGTTAGAGATGTTTTAAACAACGCTGAGGGAACCTGTAGGATTGCATACAGCTCACAAGGAGGGCCTCCATTTAACAACCCAGGACGATCCAACAACATTGTCATTTTGAAGTTCAGAGTTAAGACAGAAGGATCAACATTGGTGGAATTAGTTCCTGTGGATCCAGGGTCCACACCTCAGCAGCCTGCAAAACTCGCGGACAATCAAGCTAACCGCATAGTCTACTCCTACAGGGGTGCTCTTTTTGAAGTTGCAGGAAGCCCCAAACCTAGTTTTACTGTATGGCCAACTGACGGCTACATAGTAGTGAACAAAACAGCAGTTTTCAATGCGTCAGAAAGTCGGCCGGGGCCATATGGCAGGTCAGTTGTTGGATTTAAATGGGATTTTGGAGATGGCAACGTCACAGATTGGCTGAGCTCTCCAATCGCGTATTACAAGTACAAAAAAGTGGGAGTGTATTATGCAAAGTTACAAGTGAAAGACGACTCTGGAAGAACTAGCAGTTGGACGGAAGCCAAGAAAATAACAGTTGTTAACAAGAGAGATGTAGCATTACTTTTCATAACCTTCTTAACGCCGAGACTAGTTTGGGGAGACATTTTAATGTTTAATGTAACTGTAAGAAACGATGGGGAAGCAAAGGAAAACATCACGGTGACAACTTACTACAATTCAACGGATAAAGGTGGCTGGAAGTATATTGGAGGAAAAAATGTAACAGTGGAGCCTGGCCAATCAATGTCGGTGGTCTTTCATTGGAACACGAGCCTCCTACCACGCGAAAATGCGTACTATAAAATTTTAGCTAACACAACAACGGTTCCGCATGAACACAGCACCACGAACAATGAAAAAATAAGCGACCCATTAGAACTTTTATTAGAACCATTCCATGACATAAAAATTCTCAGCGTAAAAAGAGTAGCATACGTAGCAGGCCAAGAATTCGAGTTGCCAGCGATCCTTGGAGAAACTGTGAAAGTCTTTTTCACAGTTAAAGCCGTTGGCACCTATGATGAGCTGTTTGATGCAACTCTCCAAGTGTTCTTGTCAAATGGTACCCTATGGAAAACACAGAAATGGGCTAATGAAACAATAATGAGATTTCGCACAAAAACATTTGAGTTTAATTTCACATCAAATTTAGTGGATGACTTAAATGTTACAATAAAAGTTACACCAGCATACGACAAGTACCCAGAAGACAACTTTGCATCTTACCGAATGAAAATAGTAGCCCCACCAGTTCTTCTAATCACCTACAGGCCAGAAACGATATACGCAAACGAAGAAGTAACCCTAGACGCAACAGGAAGCAACCACCCCAGTGGCATTATAAGCACCTACACGTGGGAAAGGAAAAGGGCGGGAGAGGGAGTAGAGAGATACAGAGATAGGAAGACAGGGGTCACCGCAACCTATAAGTTTGAAACCCCTGGAAACTGGACGGTAAGGCTAAGGGTCGCGGACAATTGGGGAATTACTTATGACGCAAGTCGCCCAACTACAGCAGCTTACCAACGCGAAATACTAATACAAGTTTTAACGCCGCCAAGCCCGCCATATCATCTATATGCGTTGGCAGCTGTAATCGTTATCGTCATCATCATTGTTGCAGTAACGCTGTTGCGGAGAAAAGCCAAAAAATAAACAACCCCCAGTTACACCCTTAATTTTCGTTTCGTTCTCCTTTTTCCGAATTTTAAGCTCCATAAAGACGAAACGATGCCGAAAATGCCAAGCAGAAAACCGATTGGAAGGAGGTTGGAGAAGGGGTATCTCTTTTCAACCACTACCCGACGGAGGGCAAGGTAACGAGGAGGAGTGTTTAGCAACGGGTGGCGATCACTCTTTACAGTGAAGGTTCCATCTTGTTTAACTACTCCACCTATCCATTCAGGGGTTAATGGTTGATTAACCCTAAAAGAATCCTCATCGACAAGCAGAACATCCACCCTCGACAAATAAATTGGCCAAGGCAAATCAGGAGACGGAGGAGGCTCTTGACTCGCATTAAAGTAAAGCATAAATATAGTCTTACCATTATCCGGAGAAATCAATGTAACGTTTAAAGTTAGAAGAACGCCGCCGTCCTCAATGAGACCTCCTTTTGGCGACCAGTCATCCCCTGGGGAAAACCCTATTGAGATGTTTTCTCCAGCAGAAAAAATCGCAGATACTTCATCCGCATTTTGTTTAGAAGCCACCTCGGAAGCTCTATGTACAAGTTCGTAGGTGTTAGAAAGGGATAGAAAGATAACCCCTACAAAAATTAGGATTATGCCAAAGACCACAAGCTTTTTTTTCAATGGACATCCCCTATCTCGTGAACAGTGAGAGTTTTCATCAATTAATTAGAGGGGACCTTTAAATTTCTTATCATCAAACCTCTCTTGCAGATATCGTTAAAAGCAAACTAGCTTTCAGCGATCTTCTTTAATTGTTTCTGGTACATTTCAACTATTTCAGTTGTGGTCGTTGCATCTTCCGCCGCCTTGTCAAGGCGGTAGTTTCCCGTGAACCTTGGAAAGCGTATGGCGAGGCCGTTTCCTTGGCGTATGGTGTTCATGGCGCATGTGTGGATGGGGCTTAGGGTTATTTCTGCGCCCAACACTTCTACGACTACTTTTGGTTCAAACCAAACGTCTGCTTCGATCTGCGAGTTCACTCTTGGATGTTTATGAGGTATTACATGTTTTTTCATCATTTCTGGCAGCTTTGCTAAATCTTCGTCGGTGAAACCCGTTCCACACTTACATACTGTTTCGAAGATGTCGTTTTCCGGGTTATATGCGGCCAACAAGAGTGCGCCGTAGGTTCCTGCGCGTTTTCCACGCCCGTGAAAAGCGCCAACCACCACTAAATCGACAGTGTCTGTCATTTCGCTTTTGTAGTCGCGTTTATATTTTATCCATAGCCAGCCCCGTGCACCCGCTTGATAGACAGAGTCTTCATTTATCGATTTGCACATTAGGCCTTCACATCCATCCTCTATGGCTTCTAAAAAGAATTTTTCAAGCTCTTTAACATCGCCGGTAATTATGGACTTGGCAATTTTCATCCTGTCGCCTTCACGAATTATGCTTTCAAGGGTTTTTCTTCGAACTGGGTAGGGTTCAAGCGTTAAGTCTTTTCCGTCAACATATAGGGCGTCAAACATGAAAAGGGACACGGGATATTCTTCCATGGCTTTTTCTATGCCGTATTTGCGTCTACGGTGCATAAGCTCTTGGAAAGGCCTCATTTCGCCAGTGTCTGGGTCTATGGCTACACATTCAGCCTCAACAATGGCTTCTTCGGCTAGGACGTGCCTCCTCAGAAGGTCTATGGCGTCTGGATATTGGTCAGAAATGTCTTCTAGACGCCGTGAGAATAGGGTTATTTCGTCTCCTTTTTTGTGGGCTTGGATGCGTTCGCCGTCATATTTATATTCGGCTACGCATTTCCCACCTAACTTTTCAAGGATTTCTTCCGGTAAGGAAAGCCTTTCCGCCAGCATGGGCCTTATAGGTTTACCAACTATAACTTTGAACTTTTTGATGCCTTCGAGGCCTTCTTCGGCGAGGGTTTTGGCAACCAGCCCAAGATCCGACGAAATATTGTAGGCGCGTTCCACAAGTTCACGGGTTTCCTTACCGCCACCATACGCTATTGCCAAGGCATCCAGAACCGTCATGTCCGCAATGCCTAAACGGAGGTTTCCAGTGACCGTTCGCATAATATATTTGGCTTCTTTGGGTGTGGCGTCTGCCAAAAGGCCAGCTAAAAGCGTTATTTTTGTGTCGATGGCTCCGGAGCCCGAGGCCCTCGCCATTTTGTCGAAGGTTTCGTAGACTTTTTGAACGGTTAACGGCTTTTGGAAAAACGTCATCTGCCTTTTCCGCTCAACAAAATTTTGGGCTGTTTCGCCGATATCGCCAGTTTTCTTCATGTTCTCCTCGATTTCGCTTTCCCTTCGCCCAGAAGCGTAGGCTAAAGCTTTTATGGCAAGTCTTTCAGCCACGCCGATTTCAAGCTTGACAAAGTCTGGGTATATTTTCCCCTGCGTTAAATAAACAACTTTGTCGATAATTTCTTTGGGGGTCTTTTTCAGTAAGCCCACTAGGAGGCCGGTCATTTCAAGCCTTTTAGTAGTAGCCTCGATTTTTTCATAGACGTCAGCGATTTCGGAATAGCGCAAAACAACTCCTCAAGTTGTTAGGAGCAACCTCAATATTAAGGTTTAATGGTGGGCGTTATACATCTTCAAGTTTCCTTTAGCAATTCTACAAGCCTTTCAACGGCGAGTTCCCATGCTTTTTTCGCTTTTCTCTGGGCGGCAACTTCTAAAGCTGGAGTGTTTCCACCGTGGCCGTTCTCAAAAGCATTAGGTGTCGTATCCAGTGTAAGTGGGAACCGATTGTTCGCAGCTTCCAACGGGCACAATCACAGTTTATAACTCGACCACTTCAACCTGTTAATTTACCCAAGTAGTAGCTTCGCATTTTCAAGGTTCGACGCTTCTCCTAAAACTTTTCATAATGGACTATCTGCTTTAAGGGTCGCCTACTCCTCGGCAAGGGGGCCTCAGCTGGGTAGCCTACTGGTATTATGGCTATGGGTCTTATACCTTCTGGAATGTTTAGGATTTTTCTCGCCTCATCTTCCCTGAAAGCCCCGACCCAACAGGTGCCCAAACCTAGGGCGTAAGCCGCTAAGTGAATGTTTTGTATGGCTGCCGCTGTATCTTGTATGCAATAGAGGGTCCTTCCACGCGGACCATACCCTCTTGCAGACCGCTCCTCGTCTGCACATACAACGATAACGACGGGGGCCTCTTCTACAAAAGATTGCCCAAGGGCGGCTTCCGCCAACCTCCTTTTTGTTTCAGGGTTTCGGACAATTATGAACTCCCATGGCTGAATGTTTCCAGCGGAAGGCGCCCAGCTCGCTGCTTCAATAAGCCTTTCAATAACGTCTGAGAGAACGTCAGCTTCCCGAAAAGCGCGGATGCTTCGTCTTCCTTTAATAGCTTCGAAAACATCCATTTCTATTCAACTCCGATTTGAACAAGCTATTAAGAGGGGGCGTTGCTAGATAAAACTTATGCATTAAGGGATTGATGATTTTTAGGTTCTGAAACTGCAAATAAAACGACAAGCACACCGATTAAACCCACAATGAAGCAAGCGATGAAGGGAGTTTCTGAAGACGAAAACTCGTAGAGAAAACCGCCCACCGAAGAACCAACAACTAGCCCCACGTTTTGAAACGCGTTGAAAATTCCCATGGCTTTTCCCCTTTGGAAAGGCGAGGCTACACCGGAGAACATGGCTATGAGGGAAGGGTTGATTATTGCCCGCGCGAAACCTTGCAACATCATAATGACAAGCAACGGCCAAAAACCTCCAGAAAATATTATTAAAAGTGCAGAGAACGCGTATAAGAAGCCACCGAAAAGGAATGTCGGTTTTCTTCCAATATTATCTGCAACAGTTCCCATCGGCAGGGTTGCGATGAGCGTCACCATTCCCATAACTGTGAAAAGCACACCCACTTCCGCAGTTGG
Source organism: Candidatus Bathyarchaeota archaeon (assembly GCA_025059195.1). GTDB lineage: Archaea > Thermoproteota > Bathyarchaeia > Bathyarchaeales > Bathycorpusculaceae > DRVP01. Next base: position 43,097 of record JANXDU010000031.1, on the reverse strand, counting down.
TATGCCTAAGATCTCGTTTGCATAAACGGATAAGACGGGTTGAATTAACGAGTTAGAGAAGGCTGTGGTGAATCGAGCTACACATAAGCTCAAGAACATGAGGGGGAAGGGCGTAAATTGTTTTAACCCTTTAACGGAAACCGTGGCAAAAGCATCTTTGGAGGTTGCCAAGCTATCTTGGGCTTTAGTAAGGGTTATCGTTTCTTTTACTGTTAAAACCACTAAAACCATGCTTAAAAAGGCTAGTGCTCCGCAGACAAAAAACGGAAAAGCAATCGTGTAAAGGCCTGCAAGCACCCCCCCTAAGCCTGGGCCTACAGCCATTCCTAAAAACCACATCATCTCATACAAACCTAAAGCTTTACCTCTATCCTCCGGTGGAACAATATCAACCACCATGGTGTTTATGATGGGCCAAACAATTCCAGAGGCAACTCCTTGAAGGGCCCTTAAAAGTATAAGCTGGTTCACGTCCTCCGTGAAACCATACAAAACCATAACAACCGAATACATGAGTAAACCAGCTGTGACAGGCTTTTTTCTGCCGCTTTTGTCTGCAAGCCAGCCTCCAGGATAGGTGGTAACAGCACGGGTTATTGCGAAAGAGGTTGTTAAAAGGCCAAGTTGTATCCCGGTGGCTCCAAAACTTCTGGCGTATATGGGCAAAAGGGGCATAACTAAGCCGAAACCAAGCATGCTGACAAAAACGGCGAAACATAACGGAAACAGTTGAGTGTATCTCAAAAGCAGTTTTAAGTCGTTCTTGAAGATGGTAAACATCAACGCCACCATCAGCTAGTTGTTTGAAGGATACACTTTTTAAAATGGAAGAAGAAAAACCTTTAGGAGGAAAAGCCCCTAATCATGGGAGCATACCTAAACTTTTAGAAGAAACAAATTAACTTGCCATTCATCGCACTGCCAGATAAAGATTGGCCTTGAAAAATTTTATTAGCAACACGTTGATAAGTTTCAAAGTCATCACGAGGGAATGGTGTTGAATACCGAAGATATCATGAAGTTGGCCTTAAAACTGGCTGGTTTTAAGGATATCCCGGAGGACAGCGCCATATATGTTAGGGGAGAGAACATTCAAAAAGTCTTGTTTTGCATCGACGCGGGAACGGCGGAGCTTTTGCTCGCAAAACAGTTAGGCTTTGACGTCGTTATTGCCCATCACCCAACGGGGGGAACAGCCGCCCTTAATTTTCCCCAAGTGTTTAAGAGGCATGTCCAACAAATGGTTGAGGCGGGTGTTCCAAGAGAAGTCGCAGAAAAAGCTGTGAGTAGAAAACTTGAACAGTTGGAGGTAGAGGCGCACACACGAAATTACTTGCACACAATCGAGTTTGCCAGACTTTTAAAGATGCCCTATATGAATATTCATGCTCCCCTCGATGAAATTGGAAGACGTAGAATGATTGAACAGCTGAACAACAAACTAAGGAAAGATTCTAAAGTTGAAGACGTTGTTTCCGCATTGATGGAACTTCCAGAATTCAAAAACGCCTCCACAAAAATTAGAATCTGCCTTGGAAAACCAGAAAACAAAGCTGGAAAAGTTGTTGTTTCACACGGGGCAGGCACTAATGGCGGCTACGAAATTGCCAAAACATACTTCCAACATGGCATAGACACACTAATATACATTCACATAAGCCCAGTAGATTTAGAAAAATTGAGAGCTGATGGAATAGGCAACCTCATAGTCACGGGACACATCGCCAGCGACTCGTTAGGAATAAACCCATTCATCCGCGAACTAGAAAAAAGAGGGATGCATGTAACCAAAATTGGCGTGATAGAGGGGTAAAGGCTACTTTACATTTTCCATTGCCACGAAAGAACAATAATTCACAGAAATCCTTTTGGGAAGGAAGAAGAACAGAGAGGAAAACCCTAAAAGGATGTAATCACTAGTTATTTTTGGATGATGATCCAGAGAGTCAAAAGAGCCTTTAGGGCTGTGATATAACTCGACGGGCGAACTGACATAAAAGGTCATTAAAATTAAATTTTGCAGACGCTATTGAAAGAATTGTCGAAAGCGGGAGTAGCCGTTTTGTTGGACAGCTTTTGAGAACACGTGCAACCCCAGTGAGAGTTATATAACGGTTAGGGAAATTAGAGGAAAAGAGGTGAGTGGAATGGTTGAAATTCGAATTGACATATCCGAATTAAAGGCAGAAGGTGACGAAGTGATAAGGGAACTAGCAGAATTCCTACGCGAAAAAACGAGCGCAGAGGTCGAAACAAGAGCAAACGAGATAGTCGTAAAAGCTGGAGAAACCGCTATTTCAAAAAAGCACTTGCGGGTGCTTTTGCGGAAACACCTCCACAAAGTTGAGCTTAAAAACTATTTCAGAGTTATAGGCAGCAAAGAAAACACCTTGATAATCAAAGAAAGAAAAATCTCTGAAGTAGAAGAGTGAAATCGCTACTTTTTCCCTCTGTCTGTTTCACGTTTCTTTTCAGTTAGGCTTTCCTGAACTCGAAAAACATAGTGTCTCGCCAAATAAGCACTTTTGTAAGCCTTCATGAAATCTCCATTTCTAATGGACTCCTGCGCCTCGCTGACCAAATCTTTAACTTTCAACATAACTTGGTCCGTTGGGAGGCTCTTGAGTTCATGGTTGAGTTTAGTTTGGGACGTGTTGTTTTCATTTCCAACAATTAAAGAAAGTAGGAATAACGTGTATTCAAGCTCTGCAGCAACATGCCAAACATCACTAAAGAATGCCTTTTCGTCTTCATTTTTAAAGTTTGAAATAGACTTATTTAGATAGTCTAACACAGACAGTAGCGCCCTCGATATTCTCTCAGCAAGAGCCATATTCCCACTTGCCGTTGGCAAAGTTTTGAATCAGAATTTTTAATCTTTTCTCGGACGGCTCTGTTCTTTTACGTATTTAACTCATCCCATAAATACATCAGATTAACTAAAAATAACTGAGGAAAAAAGGTGAGATGAGGGGAAGAGGTTAGGTTTTACCATCCCGGAATTATTCGGAAGTATGCCAAAATCCAAGCTATTGTTGCCACTAGGTTAACTATTCCCCAGATCAATAGTATTGCTGACATTACAGGATGTGGCCTTATCTCTTTCGCCAAGTACTTGTTGTTCACGTACACTATTAGGGGTATGTATATGGCTGCTGAAGCGGCTAGGAACACTTGCAACATAAGCCACATGATGAAAGGTGAGGCTCCAGGCCCGAGGGTCCATGTTACGGTTATGCCTATAAGCCACGTTATAAATATGAAGGCGAAGTACCATCCTCTGTAGGAGAGTTTTCGTATCCCGAGCTCTAGGTGGAATGTGTTAGCGGCTACCCGTGCAATCGCGTCAAAGAAGCCGAATTGCGTGTCAAAAAGAGCGAACGCCACTGAGAACAGGAAGAAGCCGTAGAATATTGGGATAACCCTTCCTAGAGACTCGGCAATTAGCGTTGGTATTTGCCAACCGCTGACGGCCTGCCCTCTCAAAACCGTGTAGGCGGCATAAGCATAGACGTACACAAAGAAGATACACAGAATAAACAAGACTATTATGTTTTCCCAAGTTGCATAGTTTAGCCATCTTTTGAATCGGTTTATCTGCGCAGAATCACTTGTATCAAAGGTGGATCCCACAGGCGATATTTCCTCAGCTGCGTATATAAGCCCAGTAACTTTACCAGCATACTTCGCCATCCCCACACCTTTCTCTTTGAGGTACATGCTGTAGAATAGGTTGATTGTACCACCACCAGGTTGGACTATGGTGCTAACAATCATTGAAATGCCAAAGCCCGCTGGAATTACGCCGAACGAGAACAATCCCTTCGCAACCTCAAAGGCCTCTGCTGGATATTGTACAAGCAGAGCAAAGAAGCAAATTATAGTGGCTATTGTTGTGATAATTATTACGAGGTCAAAGAAGTACTCCATCACACGGTAGACATATTTTGAAAACACGTATAGAACTGGCACTATTGTCAGCCCTATGGTTGCCCACCATATAGGTCCTATGGCTCCGCCAGTTAACTTGTCGAAGCCCGCTGCAAACCCTAACATCCACGGTGGCCACATCCACATCAAAGTGTTTATCAAAAACCAAATAATCATCCAAAAGTGTTTCGGTCGAACTCTTGAAAATGCTTGGAACACATCCTCGCCCGTAGAAATCGTCCACCTGGCAATTTCTCTTGCGAGGATCACCGCCATAATGCAGCCTATCATGAATATCCATAGGGCTTGGTGCCACGCCCTAACTCCTAAGAGCGGTGCTGTCATAGCCTCATATCCAGAGATGGAAAGCGAACTGACAATAAGCGCTGGTCCAACCCATTTAAGCCAACCTCTGAACGTTACCGGTGGTTCAGGCATTTCTTTTACTGGCAATGGTGGTTTGACGCTTCCCATGGCTACAGAATTTTTGCTACCCATACGCATTTCCCCGTTAGTGCCTTTACTTGAGTTACCATCAATCTGTATAAAAAACTTTCCAATTGAAACTGGTGCACGAGACTGAAAGGCGTTTCTAAACAGTTATATCTCTTTGACACTAAAACTTTTAAACGGGAAACCTTTGGGGTGAAAAAGTGCTAAAATACGGAATTAAAGCACGAGACGCAGAAGCGTATGAAGCTGCTGAACCATATAAAAGGACCATTGCGATATTGATCGACAAAAAAACGATGAACGCTCAAAACCTCATAATGGGGTTGGGGGAAATGGAGCCGGGTAAACAGATAAAACCCCATGTTCACGAAGTTGAAGAAGAAGCCTATTGGATTTTAAGCGGCAAAGGTGTAGCTATAATAGGCGAAGAAAAATTCGAAGTGGAGCCAGAAATGTCCATCTTCGTCCCACCTAAAACCATGCATCAAATAATAAACACTGGAAATACGCCGTTGCGCTGGCTATGGGTTATGGCTCCGCCGGGCAGCGTTGCAGACCAAATTCGCGGGATGAAAAGGGTAAAGTAGTTGGTTGATGCTATTGACAGAAGTTAAAGTGTTATTACAAGGGTTTCCAGGCAAAACAAGCCGTGGACTTTTGGGCTTTTGCAACATCACATTGATAAAAAGCGACGTAACCATACTTTTTGACACGGGATTTTTCTCAGATAGGCATCTATTAACACAGAAATTAGAACAGGAGAAAATACGTCCAGAAGATGTAGAAATTGTTGTTTTAAGCCACCTTCACTATGATCATTGCATCAATGTCGAATTATTCAAAAAAGCAACAGTAATTGTCAGCAAAAGAGAGTTGGAATATGCCCTTTCAGATGAACCGAAAAAGGCAGGGGATCTCTATGTTTCAGAACACACTGCAAGGCTCATTAAAACCGGAAGAGTGCTTGAGGCTGTGGAAGGATTGAAGCTAAGCGCAAACACAAAAGTAATAGAAACTCCGGGGCACACTCCTGGAAGCATTTCCCTCGTAGTTGACGGAGAAAAAAAGACGGTTATCACAGGAGACGCTGTTAAAAACGCTTGGGAATTCAAGAATGGGGTTGCCGAGATGTTTTATGGTGAAAAATCAGACGTTGCAAAGAGCATCAACAAGATAAAAAATCTGGCGGATTTCGTCATTCCTGGACACGACCGCTCCTTTTTCTATGATAGAAAAAGTGGGGAATTGACTTTCTACGGCAATTTAGACTTGCAGTTGTATGCGCGCCTACATCCCCACATTGACCAGTGGACTGTTTTTACTATCAGCGTGGCTGCCCCTTGAACTTAGTTCGATGGAGCCTCCGCATAAGCTCTCCAAACCCTTCTATTGGTTCATTTATTCCCAGAAGCCTTAGACACTCCCAAGCTGTGGCTTGATTAGCCGTTATAACAGGCACCCCTAAGTCTTTCTCAAGCCTTTCTATGGCGTCTATAGCTCTGAAAGTTGTGCATGCAATAAACACACCATCAACCGTCGGATCAACGTTAAAGGCTAGTTTTCCAACACGGTAAGCCTCCGAGGGAGGCATCATAGCTAAATCGGCCATGTAAAGGGTGCCTGTGCCCTTAACAACCGTAACTTCAAAACCTTCGCCCTCATAAAACCTCTTGAATTGTTGGTTAATTTCTTCGATGTAAGGTGTCCCAATAGCTATTTTCTTCCATCCAAGGAAACGCATAGCGTTGAGACTCGAAGTGGTTGTTGTGGTGCTTGGAATACCATTAGAAGCTTGCTCCATTAGTTTAATTTCTTCTTTATCAGAGCCCGGTCCTCTTATAAGGCTTCCAGCGGTACAAGTGAATGAAATCACGCCCATCCTTGGGTATTCCGCAAGTATCCTTGCGGCATCAGCCAGCCTTTCTGCAAGTTTGCTTGTGCTTTCCACGGTGACAACAGGGTCAAAGTGAATTCTTTGCTCTAACACTAAAACTCCTGCTGGGACCATACGGTAGAAGTCGGGTAGGGGTGTTGGGTTGTTTGCAACCACAATCAGACCAATGGTTCCGCGGGAACCGTACGGGACTTCTTCAAGTTCAGGTATCTTCAAATTGATTCCCCACTGTGTATACCCACTTTTGGCTATATGGCTATATAAAGTTTTTAAGCAAGATTTCGGGCATTAATTGTATGCCATCATCATTTGATAAGCTCTTTGAGCCGATAAAAATAGGACCCGTTGAAATCCGCAACAGAATTGTAATGCCTGCCATGTCTACGAACTTTGCAAATGTGGATGGATCCGTCAGCCAACGTCAAATCAAATACTATTCAGAAAGAGCCAGAGGCGGCGTTGGATTGATAATAACTGAAGCCGTCTGTGTCGAAAGCCGGTTTGGCAAACTGTCACCAATCCAGCCATGTATAGATCACGATAAGTACTTAGCTGGGTTAAACGAACTTGTCGAAGAGGTGAAACGACACGGCGCAAAAATTGCCGCTCAACTTCACCATGCTGGGAGAAGGGCTCAATGGATTGAAGGAGAACGCCCGCTAGCTCCATCTGACCACCTTCCATCTCCGGTAGGCATCACCCCTAAGGCATTATCGAAAGAAGAAATTTCCTTTTTGATTAACTGTTTTGCGGAAGGCGCTAGAAGAGCCAAGGCCGCTGGTTTTGACGCCGTCGAAGTTCACGGCGCTCACGGCTATTTGATAGCTCAGTTTTTGTCGCCGTACACTAACAAACGCACCGATGAGTATGGAGGAGATTTAAAAGGACGCAGCAGATTCGCAGTTGAGGTGGTGAAGCAAATTAAAGAGAAAGTGGGCAGCGGCTATCCCGTGATTTTCAGAATAAGCGCTGAGGAATTCATTGAAGGAGGCTTAACTATAAGTGAAACGAAAATTGTCTCGGCAATGCTTGAAGACGCTGGAGCAGACGCCCTTCATGTTTCTGCCGGAGCCTACGAATCTAGACATTGGACTTCCGCCCCGCCTTCAATACCTAACGGACATTTAGTCCCATTGGCTGCTGAAATAAAAAAGGCTGTTGGTTTGCCAGTCATTGCTGTTGGGAGGATAACCGAGCCGGAACTTGCAAACAAAATAATAGCCGAAGGGAAAGCTGACCTTGTTGCTATGGGTAGGGCGCTAATTGCTGATCCGTTCTTGCCCAAAAAGGCTATGGACGGAAAACTGAACGAAATAAGAAGGTGCATAGGCTGTAATCGATGTCTCACAAGATTTGGCGATATGCTTCGCGTAAAATGCTCAGTAAACCCAACAATTGAAAAAGAGGTTAAGATAACCCCAACAGACAAGCCAAAACGAGTTGTGATCGTTGGCGGAGGCCCAGCTGGACTTGAAGCAGCCTACATAGCGTCCCTCCGAGGTCACAACGTTACATTATACGAAAAAAGGGACAAACTTGGAGGCCAGCTTTTGATGGCCAGCGTACCACCCTACAAGGAAACGCTTAAGATCTTTATGGAATACCTCATTTCAAAGGTTAATGAAGCAAATGTCAAAATCAAAACATGTGTTGAGGCGTCTCCAGAAACTATAAAAGATGAAGCTCCCGACGTCGTGATATTGGCAACTGGTGCATCTCCGATAATTCCGAGATTTCCAGGTGTGGGTCTACCGAATGTTGTAACAGCTTGGGACGTTCTACTGGGTAAGGCAAAACTAGGCGACCGTGTTGTTGTGATAGGAGGTGGAATGGTAGGTTGTGAAACGGCAGAGACCATCGCTGACATGGGGAAATCTGTAACTATAGTTGAGATGCTAGAAAAAGTCGCCATAGACGTGGACTTCCGAGCCAGAGTCTTTTTGCTTAAGAGACTAGAAGAAAAAGGTGTAAAGATATTGACAAAAACCAAAGTTGAGGAAATAACACCAACAGAAATCGTGGCAAATCAAGACGGAAAGAAAGTAACCATAACAGGGGACACGTTTGTTTTAGCAATAGGCGCCAAACCAGAGAGACAACTCTACGAAAGCTTAAAGGGAACTGTTAAGCATCTACATCTCATCGGGGACTGTGTAAGCCCAAGAAAAATCCTCGAGGCCGTAGAGGAAGGTTTCCAAGTGGGCTTGCAAATATGACTGAGGAAGAAAATGAACTTGTAAACAAAATGCGCGAGTTAGTGACGATTTTTACCAAGGATGGATATGACGTTGTTGCAACAGGGCCTTACAAGGCTTGTCTGTGGAAAAGACGTGTAGGCCTTTTAAGAAAGATGAAAGGTTTAATGGTGGAGCTTGAGGCACAACACTGGAATAAACTTTCAGATTATTTCGACAAGGGCAACTTTACGCTAGGAAACATTTTCGGCTTTTCAAAGGGTGAACAAAAATTCTTCATGGTCTTGGCAGTTGACGATAAAAAAAGGGTTGCCATAATATACACAGCTTACATTCATAATGAAGTTTATGAGGAGGTCAAACGTTGCAGACCTCTTCTGGTAATTTTCAAGAATAAGAGTAATAATAAGATGTTTGCCTCTTTTGTCAACGACTTTTCTTGGAGCAGAAAGTTGGAAGCTCAACAGTTTCCAAAGGAGATTTTTCTTGTACGTAAAACCCTGTTTAAAGAAAAAACTTCAGAGAAGTGAGAACTTTGTTCTTATAGAACGAAAAAGTTATTACAACTACCGCTTAAGTGTGGTCGGTGGAAGCGATGGAAATGAAAACCATAAGCGCTGAGCAGCTTAAACATGTATGTGTTGAGATTTTAAAGAGCGTAGGGGCAAATAATGAAGAGGCCGACATCGTTGCCGACAGCCTAGTAAAGGCAAACCTTCGTGGCGTAGACTCCCATGGAGTAATTCGCCTGGAGGTTTACGTAAACAGGGTTAAGTACAAAACCATAATCCCGGGGGCGCCGATTAAGATCGTTCGAGAAACCAGTTCCACTGCGCTCGTTGACGGCAGCCATGGTTTTGGGCAAGTTATTGCCGTTAAAGCTATGAAAATTGCCATTGAAAAAGCTAAGAAGACGGGTGTTGGCGCCGTAGGCGTCTTTAACACTAACCATTTTGGCATGCTCGCGTATTATGCTTTGATTGCTCTACAAGAAGACATGATCAGTTTGATAACCACTAATGGAAGCCCATTTGTAGTTCCATGGGGTGGACGTGTCCCAATGCTTGGCACCAACCCGATATGCATAGGTATTCCGTCTAATCAAGAAATTCCGATAATTCTTGACATGGCTACAAGTGCTGCTGCCCGTGGCAAGATAGAAAAAGCGGCAAAGGAGGGGGCAAAAATTCCGGCGGATTGGGCTGTTGACGAGGAAGGAAAACCGACGACCGATCCAGTAGCTGCATTAAAGGGCGCGTTATTACCTTTCGGTGGACCAAAAGGATATGGTCTATCCTTTATAATTGACATTCTGTCCGGATGTTTAACTGGCGCAGCATTTGGCCAACATGTGATCTCTTTATATCCAGAGGACAAGAATGGCACTTTAGGGCATTTCATTTTGGCCATAAACCCGGAAACTTTCATTGGAGTTAAAGAGTTTAAAACAGCTGTTGCAAAGGCTGTTCAAGAAATTAAGGCTTGCCCAACAGCACCAAATGTGCCAGAGGTGTTGGTCCCCGGTGAAATTGAATACAGAACGGAGCAAAAACGCCTAAAAGAAGGCATTCCAATGGGCAGTGAAACATGGCGGATAATAGAGAAACTGTGCAAAGAAACGGGGGTTAAAATCTAGCCCCCACCAATTTTCTCTTAATTTTACTTCTTTATTATATCTTCAACAATCCCCACAATGTCTGCGGGTCTATTAGCTACTTTAACTCCGGCCTCTCTGAGAGCGTTTATTTTGCTTTCAACAGTTCCCCTTTCGCCGAGAATTATAGCGCCTGCATGTCCCATTCTTTGCCCTGGAGGAGCTGATCTTCCTGCTATGTAGGCGACAACCGGCTTGTTCATTTGCTTTATGAAGTGGGCCGCTTCCTCCTCTTGTACACCTCCGATTTCCCCCACAATTACAACAGCTTTTGTTTGGTCATCCTCTTGAAACATCTGCAGCACTTCTGTTAAACTGGTTCCAACCACCGGGTCTCCGCCTATTCCGAGACATGTACTTTGTCCGATTCCTGCAAGGCTTAGGTTTCCTGCGATCTCGTAAAGCAGCGTTCCGCTCCTAGAAACTATTCCTACGCTGCCTTCCGAGAAAACACTTGCAGGCATTATTCCAATTTTTGTTTTTCCTGGACTTATTACGCCCGGAGTTGTTGGGCCTATTATCTTCACATTTCTCCTTTTGGCGTATTCGATCATTCGCATGGTGTCATGCACCGGAACATGTTCAGGTATCGCAACAATTAGTTTTATGCCAGCGTCCACCGCCTCAATAACTGCGTCCTTTGCGAAAGCCGCGGGAACAAATAGGATTGATGTATCTGCACCTGTTTTAGCCACGGCTTCCTCGACGGTGTCATACACGGGCACATTGTGGATGAACGTACCACCTTTGCCGGGTGTAACCCCTGCAACGATTTTCGTCCCATAATCTAGCATGAGTTTTGCTTGGATGCTTCCAACGCGTCCAGTTATTCCTTGAACAACTACTTTCGTGTTTTCATCGACAAGGATACCCATGTTGCTAGAATCCCTCTATAATTTTCATTAATCTTTCGACAGCGTCCTCTGTCCGTATGCTTTTTATAACGGGTATGCCCGCATTTTCAAGGATCTCCCAAGCTTTTTCTTGCTCGTTTCCAACAAGCTTTACTAGTATGGGTATTGTGACTTTTAGTTCTCTATATGCTTTGGCTATGCCGTTTGCAGCTTGAACCATCGGGTTTATTCCACCGTAAAGGTTTATGAAAAGGGCTTTTAGTCTCTCATCTTTGACGAGAAGTTTTACGGCGTTATACATTAATTGCTCGGTTATACCGCCTCCAGTTTCAAGGAAGTTTGATGCTTTACCTCCGAAGTCGTTAATTATGTCTATAGTAGCCATCGTCAGCCCGGCTCCCGAGCCGATTACTCCTATATCTCCATCAAGCCTTACATAGGTAACTCCAATTTTAATGGCTTCAGCCTTCAATGGGTCTTCAACGCGCTCTTCTGGCTTAATGTTTAGGCTTGTTTGGCGGAAAAGCGCGTCATCATCTATCTCGATTTTTGCGTCTGCAGCGAAAACTTCACCGTTTTCGGTTATAGCCAATGGGTTTATCTCGGCTATTATTGCGTCGTATTTGATGAAGACTTCATAGAGTTTGCGAAGGGTTTCGCTTACCTTTACTAAGAGGGAGCCCTCTAAGCCAAGCTGTTTGCACATTCCACGCGCCTCAAACTCATAGAAACCCCTACTCATCTCCACTCTCTTAGATATGAGGCTCTCCGGCTTCTTTTTGGCTATCTCCTCGACGTCCATTCCGCCCTCCGTTGAAAGCATTACCACCGGTTTTCCAGCAGACTGGTCAATGGTGACTCCGAGGTAATACTCCTTTGCTATTTTCAGTTGTTTCTCTAACAGCACATACCTTACGGTGTGTCCTTTCAAACTGCTGTATAGCAAGTTTTCTGCTTCTCTAACAGCCTCTTCAAAACTGTAAGCTAACTTGATGCCCCCCGCTTTTCCCCTTCCACCGACGGGCACTTGCGCTTTAACAACAAGTGGTAAACCCACCCTCTCAATCGCCAAAGCTATTTCCGCGGGCGACTTGACAACAGCGCCATTGGGCACTGGTATACCAAAGTTCCTAAAAAGTTCCTTTGCTTCATACTCAAGAAGTCTCATGAACACCGCCTACCATCGCACTGGTGTATTCTTGACCTTTCTTTAAGGCAGCGACGTTGATCTCTTCCATTCCTTTTGAAACACTTGCCCTTATGGACTTTATTAACGAATCAATTGTAACAACGCCTGTTAAAGCGGCGAGCGCGCCCAGCATAACCATGTTCGCCACCATTGGTCTTCCAAACTCTCGTGAAGCTATTTTAGTTGCTGGCACCTTCACAAGCTTTAAGTTTTCGGGAAGTTTTCTTTCCGGTCTTACCAAATCCTCTTCAATGACTACTAGACCGGATGCCTTCACTTTCGAGACATATCTCTCAAAGGCTGGTTGTGACATTGCAACCAAATAATCAGCGGTTATGACCAGAGGATAATCAATCTCCTCATCAGCAATGACTACTTCCGACCGGGCAGCTCCACCTCTAGCCTCAGCACCGTAGGATCTCGACTGGGCAACTTTTTTCCCGTCGTAAGCCGCGGCCCTTCCAAGGATAACTCCGGCTAATACGCTTCCTTGTCCACCGAATCCGCCTATTATGATCTCTGTTCTCGTCATAGGTTCATCATCTCTAACAGTCGTTGATAAGCTTCGGCCAATCCGGTTCGCTCTATATCAACGAACTCTCCAATAACGATTTTGCCTTCAAGTTCTTCTCGACTCATGTTTTTCGCCTTTTCAAATGGAACAGAAATCTTTCTAAAAATATGCAGCATTTCCGCTGGATCTCTTATGCCGACAAATGTTCCATATTGGACTGGACATTGAGATATGACTTCTATGAAGGAAAAACCTTTTTTCAGAAGTCCTTTTTTCATCGATGAAACCAACTGCCTCGTATGGAAGGTCGTCCACCTAGCCACATAGGACGCACCAGCAGCCTCGACGAGCTTGCATAGGTCGAAGGGATACTCTAAGTTTCCGTAAGGGGTTGTTTTGGTCTTCACTCCATGAGGAGTTGTCGGTGCAACCTGTCCACCGGTCATTCCGTAAATGCGGTTATTAACTAATACCGTTAGAATTTCAATGTTTTTTCTAGCAGCTTGTATAAGGTGGTTTCCCCCTATGGCAGCGCTATCCCCGTCGCCGGTGAAGACAACAACGCGAAGTTCAGGGTTACTTAGTTTAACACCCGTCGCAAAAGCTAATGATCTGCCATGAGTTGTATGTAATACATCAGCGTTGAAAAGCGGACTTGGAATCCAACTGCTGCATCCGATGCCAGAGGCGAAAACAATTTTGTCCATATCCAATTTTAACTCGTCAATAGCTCTCAACATGCACTGAGCTACTATGCCATTTCCACATCCCGGACAATGTGGTTGTTTGTAGGCGCCTATCCGTGCATACTTAACCAGAAGGGGATGAACGTGTTTTTGATCCATCAGTAAACCTCCTTCAAGAAGTTGATAACGTATTCAGGTTCATGGAGAGATCCTATAATTCTCGGCGGCAAAAACTTGACATCCGCATATTTTGCGGCAACTTCACTAACCTTGTTGACAACTTGTCCCAAATTGTTCTCCATAACCACAATTCTGCCAGTTTTTCTAGCCGCACTCTGAACTTGCACGTCAGGGAACGGCCACAAGGTTATTAGCCGAATGATGCCCACTTTAATCCCGGTCTTTCTTGCCTGATTAACCACATGGATTGCGGTTCTAGCTACGCTGCCGTATGTTAGAAGCGCGATTTCCGCATCGTCTAAAAATTTCGTTTCAACTTTCACTATGTTCTCCTTATGCTTTTCGATCTTTCGATGGAGGGCTCTCACTACCTTATCAACGTAAACGGGGTCTTCAACGTTTCTTAATCCCTTCTCGTCATGGGTTGAGCCGGTGACATGCGCCTTGTATCCGCAGCCAAAGACCGGCATTGGCGCGACGTCTTCATCAAGGAAATACTTAGCGTCGCTGGTTTCTTTATCGGGTTTTTTCCTTTCAACGATCTCTATCTGCGAGAGGTCTGGTATTTCAAATGTTTCCATGAGATGACCCACCAGCGCGTCAGAAAGCAAAATCACCGGTGTGCGATATTTTTCAGCCAAATTAAAGGATTCAATGGTAAGAGTGAACATTTCTTTAACCGAAGAAGGGGCCAAAGCTATTATTGGATACTCAGAGTGGCTTCCATACTTTGCTTGATACACGTCACCTTGCATTGGAAGGGGTGGTGTTCCAGTGCTTGGCCCACATCTTTGGACATCGACTATAACACATGGTGTTTCTGTAGCTACTGCATACCCAATGTTTTCTTGCATCAAAGTGAACCCTGGACCAGACGTTGCAGTCATGGCTTTCCTTCCAGCCCATGAGGCACCTATAACCGACGCGATGGAGCTTATTTCATCCTCCATTTGGATGTATATGCCCTTGACTTTGGGAAGCAGAACCGACATGTACTCAGCGATTTCGTTTGCAGGGGTTATTGGATAGAAAGCAAAGAACTTACATCCGGCCACAACCGCACCCAGAGCACATGCTTCGTTGCCCATTAAGAAATGGGTTCCAGGTTCGATTATTTTGTTCGCCCCACTACTCATTTTTCCACATCCTGAGCTTCTATGAAAATGGCTAAATCTGGGCAATGTTCCTCACAAATGCGGCAGGCGATGCACTTGTCACCGTGAATTATCACCGGGAGGAAAACGCCTTTTGAGGATATCTCCTCACTTTTAGCGAAAACCTTGTTGGGACAAAGGCTTATGCATATACCACATCCCTTGCACAAATCCTCGTTTATGTGGATCCTCACTTTTTTCAATGAACAGCCTCCTTTGCGTTGCTTACTACTTCCGCACGTTCATTAATGAAGTTTATCATGCAAAATTTGAATTCACAAAAGCCATGAGGAGAACTCACATAAAATCAGAATCATTGTTTGCTTCTAAACGTGGTTGCTCTCTTTCGCTGCGAAAAATGTCCCAATAGGGTGCCGAAAATTTTTACGCTGACAGGTTCGAGCAACGCTGTAAAGGCTGTTTCAAAAGGCTCAAGTTTGGAAAGAGCAGAGATAAAGCGTATAAGTTGCTACCTTTGGAAGCGCACCTAAACCAAACAAGGGAGGGGGTCAGCTTATTGCAGTATCTTGTTTCAACTTTTTCTATTTATTTTCTTTAAAGCTGGCTCTTTCTCGCCTTTCGCAATAAAAACTATTCCTAAAAGCACTAACGCCGTTCCAAATATGAAAAGGGGAGCTGGCAATTCACTGAACAAAACCGCAGCAAGAATTGTGGCGCCTATGGGTTCGAGCAGAGCCATGGTGGCGGTTTCGAAAGATTTTAAGTTTGAAAGAGATGAAAAGTAAAGCGTGTGAGCCGCGGCTGTTGGAAACGCTCCCAAACCAAGCAAGGGAAGAATTATACCAAGCTCCGTGGGCAATTCCGGCGCTACACCAGCGCCTAAGGGGCTTAAAAGGCTAACGGTGACCGCTGCAAACGAGTAGATAGGCAACATTATGGGCAGTATAGCCTTCTCGCCTCTTATTTTCTTGCCATAGTTTAGGTAAATAGCCTCCACAAAGGCTGCTAAAACGGCTTCAAGGTCTCCTTTAAAACTTGAAGCCACCCCAGTGATGGAAACGTTTGAAGCGGTGACCATAAATTCTGCATACGCGATGATAAATGCACCAGAAACGGATGTAGCGATTCCCACAACCGCTAAGCGGGAAGGTTTTAAGTTGAAAAGGAAGGTTGAAATGAAAACTGAAAAAATTGGTGTCGTGTTAACGAGAACAGTGGCATTTAGAACCGTTGTGTCTTTGACAGCCGATATAAAGAAAATGAAATGGAGCCCTAGTAAAAACCCCAGAATGAAAAAGTCTTTCAAACCTCCAAGTCCATGGCTTTTCAGAGCAGAAAGCTTGCCAGAAAACAGCAGTATGACGGATAGAATACAGCATGCGATTATCAAACGCCAAAAAGCTATAGAAAACACGCCTAAACCTTGAAGAAAGCGTATAAAAATCGCTGCCGTTCCGAAAAGGATTCCGGCTGTTACACCTTCTATTAGGGTTAGCTTCCTAGCCCGCGCTTTTAAAGACATAAGCCTTTTATTTTGACATTCAAATTGAAAAACCTTCCTCGCAGTTTTAAGCAGAAAAGACGCTGTGTTGTTTCGCTATTTTTCCATTGTCACTATGCTTTCACCGGCTTCTTTTTCTACACGGATGACGTGTTCGGCTTTCTCTGCGAAGGCTTCGCTGTGGGTTACGGCAATTATCTGTTCTATGGCTTTAAACCGCGATATAGCTTCGGCTAAACGGTCTATTGAGCCGTCTTCTCTTCCAAGGCTTTCAGTGGGCTCGTCCAACAACAGCAGACTTAAGCCATGTCCCGTTTTAGACTGCATTATCAGTTGTCCCAAGCCGAGGCGGTAGGCGAAAGCAATTAACGTGCGTTCTCCGCCGGAAAGGTTTGAGACTTCCCTTTCAACGCCGCTTTCGCTTACCACGTAGGGCGTGTATGTTTCGTCAATCACAATGTTTATTGGAGCCCCTTCCTCGCCGACCAAACTGTCTAGAATCTGCTGGACAAGGTTTTTTAAGACTTTTACAAACTCACTTCTGAGTTTTGGCTGTATGCTTCTGTAGGCGTCACGGATACTGCCAATGACACCGACAATCTTGTTTAGCCTCTCCATTTCTTCTAGCTTTTTCTGAGCTCGGTCTATCCGCTCCTTAACATCGTCTAAAAGTTTAAGCAAGTCGCCCTTGCGGTTTTCCATGGTTTGCACTTCAGACCTAAGCAAGTAATAGTTCTGGAAAGCTTTCTCTCTGTGTTTTTTAGCGTTTTCAAGTTCTGAAACGTCAAATCGGGCTATTTCAAAGCGGACTTTTTCAAGCTGAACCCGCAGCCCCGTTTCCAATTTCTGTTTTTCATCAAACTCTCTTAAAAGTTCATCTAAAGCCTTAGACTCCTCGTTTATGCGGCTTCTCAAATCCTCAATTCTCGGCGTTAAGCCCTGGAGGCTTGTGATGGCTGCGCTAGCTTTCTCCTTTAACTGCTGAAGTTCCCCTATCTCCTTCTGAAGCTGGCTTATGGTTTTCTGCCTTTCACTGTTCTCCTTTTGGATTCTATGAATTAGACTGTTCTTATATTCGCTGGTGAGGGGCTGCAGACATAGTGGGCACCGGTTTTCCGTTGAAAGGGATGAAAGCCTTCTCTGATCCGCCTGCATGTTTTTAAGGGCGGCTTCTTGTTCGGCTTTTAAGTCGGCAATTTGGCTGTCAAAGGCTAGTAAGTACTGCCTTAAGGCTTCGAGGGGCTGGTCTGCGGGGATCCCAACCTCCTTTAGCGTGTCTTTGTGGGACTGGATTTGATCTTCCAAAGATGCTAGGCGCTGCCTTAAGTTTTCAATTATGGCTTTTTTGCCCTCAATTTTTTCGGCAACCGTTGCCAAGGAATCTTCCAAGCTGGCTAGTTGAGATTGGATTTGAACCTCTTTCCTCTTGTGTTCTTCTATAGAAGCCCGCAGCTCTTCAAGCCTTTTAAGCCTTGAATCCGCTTCTTCGAGGGTTTTTTTGGCTTCTTCAAGCCTTTTTGAGGCGCTTTGAATGTCGACTTCTAGGCGGGTGAACTCTTCAGCTAGGCGGGTGTATTCGGCATTAAGCTTTTCTATGCTGACAACATCTGGATCTCTTTCGTAAACCCTCTTTTCTGTTTCGTATTCTTTCTGGTAGGCGGCGATGTTGCTCCAAGCTGTTTCGTAGTCTGAAAGCCCGAAAAGTTCGTCTAAGCGTCGTTGCCTATCCCTCGGCGGGGCGTCTATAAGCTCTTTTAGGTGTTCCTGTCTAACCCAGACTATCTCGCGGAAAAGCTCTTTATCCAGCCCCGTTATAGTTTTTAGCTGTTCCGCCACAGCGTCGCTTTTCACGCTGGCTATAAGGGTTTCGCCTTCAAAAAGCTTCAGTTCGTCAAAGTCTTGGCTTATGCCCTTTCCACGCCTTTTCAACCCCCGCGTTAATGTGTAACTTTTGCCGTTTTGAACAAATTGGAGAACAACTCTGCCTGTTTCCGCTCCCTCTCTTAACAGATATTCGTAGCTTCTTCCCAAAGGATCCCCGAAAAGGGCGAAATCAATAGCGTAAAGGATGCTGGATTTCCCGCAGCCTAAACCGCCTACAAGGCAGTTGAAGCCCCTTGCAAAGGGCACCGTTGACTTTACGTGGGAGCGAATGTTTTCCAAGTGGACAACTTCTATTTTCATTGAACTAGCTCCTCCAAAATCTGCTTAACCTGCTCATCCTGCTTCTTCGTTAAAGGTTCGATGAGGTTAACAGCGGCGCGGGCTATTTTTTCAGCTTGTTCTGGGCTATAGCGTTCGGCGAAGATTTGCATGAAATACTCGAAGCTCTTTGTTTTTAAGTCTTTGATTTCGCTTTCGAATATGGAGCGAACAACAGCTTCTGGAACTTCACTTTCACGAAGCAAAAGGACGGGGTGGACAAGTAAGGCTTTTTTAGCCGCGCTTCTAATTTGGGCGACGTCAACATCGGCGCGGCTTGCCTCCGCTGGCAGAACACCCTTCAACACAGGTATAAGGACAGCGCCATCTTGGTCGGCGTTTTTCACGATTTGCACGGCAAGCTCGGTGATTTTTGAGGCGGTAAATCCTGTGAAATCCTGTTCTAAAACAACAAATTTCCGCGGAGACTCAAGTTTTATGAATTGAGGTGACGCCTCACCCTTATCATTCACCTCAACAAAATAGAAGCCTTTCTCGCTTTTCGCCTCGTCATAGTTTATAGTTTCAGTGCTGCCAGGATAAACCAACAAGCCGGTTTTGAACTTGCCCAGATAGGGCGCATGCACGTGTCCAGCAGCGTAATAGTTAAAGCCTTCTGGTATAAGTGTCGGCGGCGCTTCGGCTTCAATGTATGGGGGACTTAGCTCTGGAACCTCTAAAGCCATGTGGAAAACGAAAATGTTGAACAGCGACGGATCTGGCGTTGGCCTATTCCTATCCATGAAAACTGGAAGCATCTCCTCAGTTTTACGGCGAGTCCTAAAGTTTGGCACTCCATAAACGTAACAGCACTCCGACATCCGCCAACAAGCCCCCTCATGTCTCGGAAGAAAACGAATCAACCCAGCACTGTCCAACGGGTTCAAAATGGTGCTCGTAACAACGTTCGGCGCCGTGTCGTGAGAACCGTCAACCACCAGCACTGGAATGCCCGCGTCCCGCAGTCTACTAAAGTTTTTGATGGCGTTCTCCAACGTAACGTTAGAAGGCCGAGCGTTGTGAAAAAGGTCTCCGGCAATGATCATGAAGGCTGGTTTTAACTCCAGTGTTTTGTCTACAAGTTCGCAGAAAGCTTTGTCAAAGTCTTCTCTTCGGGCTTCAAGCCCATATTGGGAGTAGCCCAAATGCAGGTCTGCGGCGTGGACGAAGCTGAAGGCCTTCAACTTCCTTCACCTCATCAGCTCCTAAATCCCCACCTACAATAGCAGAGCAAGCCTATTAACATTTTAACTACACAGACAGAGAAACGTATAAGAGTGAAGTAGTAGTTTAAGCAACGGAAAGGCGCGCTTTGAAATGGAATGTCAAAGGTGCGGCAAAGAAACGTTCCTACCTTTTAAATGTCCCTACTGTGGAGGATATTTCTGCGCGGAACATCGACTACCAGAAAGCCACAACTGTCCAAGACTGAAGTTCGCCCGCGTCCCCTCATGGGATGAAAAGCCAGAGCTAATGACGCCGCAAACACCCCAGATGCAAGTCTTGTATGAGTATAATGTGACGTATATTCCCGTTGAGCAAAGGAGGAGGCTTCATTTCAGCAGCAGAGAGGTTATGCATCTCAGCGTTGCCACACTGCTCGTTTTGGGTATAGGGCTATCCTTGGGGTTATCCGGCGAAATCCACACAAAAATTGGAGGACCAACCATGCTGTTCCTTTTCGCACTCACGATAGCCGCCTCGTTTCTAGCCCACGAATTAGCCCACAAAATCGCTGCACAAAAAGAAGGACTATGGGCGGAGTTCAGACTCATGTTTACGGGCTTAATTCTAACAGTCATATCCATCATTTCACCCCTATTTAAGATAATATCCCCCGGAGCCGTTGTCATCTTCGGATTCACGGATAAAAAACGCGCTGGAAAAATATCCGCAGCCGGACCATCCATTAATCTAGCTTTGTCAGCTGGGCTGGCTACATCGTATTTTATATATAAACAACATGTTTTGATATATGCTGCAGCCTTCAACGCTTGGATAGCCATGTTCAACTTAATTCCATTAGGAGTTTTAGACGGCTACAAAATCTTCGTTTGGAGAAAAGGCCTCTGGACGCTGGTGTTTACGCTAAGCCTAGCCTTAACAATAATAGCTTTCCCGCACTTGTAAAAGCCTAGCTAGACGAGTTCTATTGTAACGTGGACTTCTTCTGGAACACGAATTCGCATAATCCGCCTCATGACGCGCTCTTCGGCGTCAATGTCTATTAGGCGCTTATGGATACGAAGCTCCCACTTGTCCCATGTTGACGTGCCCTCGCCGCACGGCGACTTTAAAACTGGAACTTTAAGCCTTTTAGTCGGCAGCGGAACTGGGCCAACCATTTTCACCCCTGTTTTTTCAGCTATGCTTTTCAGTTCTTGGCATACCTCTTCAAGCTTCTTGTAGTCTGTGCTTGTTAAACGTATCCGCGCCTTTCTAACCATAGTCAGCCATTCACGCCTCAGTTCTTTTAGTTTTCCTTGGTGGGATACCTTTAGACCACAAAGCACAAATAAAAACTTATCGAAGACAACCCCACATAAACACATAATACCGCCAAAAGTCCACCATAAAGCCGCAGATTTAACGGAGACACAAAACACAATGTTGAAAGTTAAAGGCATTTTAATAGACCTCGACGGAACAATAGTTGACTCAAGAGAAGCCTACGCTGAAGCCCTCAAAAGGGCTTGGGAAACCTTAGGACTTGGAAATTTTAACCCGGCCATAGCCTTGGAAATTCCAAGAAGACTGGAGCAAAATCAGCCGATAAATCATTTGATACCAGAAGGCAACGTGGAAAAGTTTCTGGAGATCTACTTAAAAACATACTACACGATAACAGAACACAAAACAAAACCGTTGCCAAACGTTTCTAAAACCCTTGAAGAACTTTCAAAAAGGGCGAAGCTTGCATTACTCACAATGCGCCGCGTTCCAAAAGAAAAAATATTAAGAGAGCTGGAAAAATTTGGAATAGCTAAATCCTTCCACTGCATAGTAACAGCGCTAGACACACCTTTTCCAAAGCCTTCGCCAAGGGCCATAACGGTATGCGCAGAAAAACTTGGCGTTAATGTAAGCGAATGCGCCGTTGTAGGCGATTCAATCAGCGACGTAAGGGCGGGCAAAAACGCCGGAGCCAAAACAGTGGCGGTTTTATCCGGCATATTTTCAAGGGATGAACTTGCCAAAGAAAAGCCCGACCTAATTCTCAAGAACATAAATGAACTTTTAAAAGTTTTAGGCTGATTTTAGACGGGTTTGAAAATATTACAGCACGGATAATATGGCTAAAAAACACTTAAAAATCTTATAGAAGCAACCATAAATAAAGCTTAATTAAAACTTTAGAGTAGTAGTATCTCGGAGAGGGCTTCGAAAAACAATGAATTTCATTGAAATACTGTTGTCTGAAAAACTTAAAAACAAAAACCCTATGCTGGACGTTTTTGGAGCGGACCGCAAAGTCCTCCAAATAGCATGTCAAGACTTAACAAATTACCTTAAGGTGCACTGGAACATGGTAGGCAGGGAGGCAAACGAATGGGAATTAGCAGACAAACTCGAAGAATTTTACCAGAAAGAACCAAAAGAGTTGGAAGAGTTCATCGACCTATGGACGGGGATATGGCTAAAGAAGTGGAGCGAAAGAGTTAAACTGCTTATAGGCAACGAAGACTCTAAAAAATGGGACAAAGTGACAAAAATCCTCAACAACGCAGAGCCACTATGGAGAAGGCTTTCGAACCGCAAGGAACTGCAAGAAGTTGTAGTTTCGACCCTCATTAGAAACGGAGAAATATGCGGCACATCGATCCTAGCTGAAAACCTCCTGAAAATGGAGTTGGGTGAAAATAAGAGAAAATACGCTACAGAAAAGGAACAAAAATTAAACCTTATAAATAACACTTTGCGCAGAGCTAGAGAACTAACCCGAAGCAAGGGGCCGTTAATCTTCGTCAGAATTGATAAGGGATACTACAACAACGACTTTTAAAAGGTATAGGTGATTCTAGCGGATTCTTCCCCTATTAAGGTTTTTAGTCTGCCACGAATACCTTCTAATAGTTGTTGTTTCACCGTAGCCGCACGCAGCGCACCGTTTTTTTGACACGTTGTAGGCCCTTCTTCCACACCTTCTACAACGTATGTGTAATGTTTTGCCAGCTCGTTTCCCAAAAGACGGGGTGCCCTTTCCCAACGTGTTTTCACCTCGGCGGCGGTGGAGATATCAGCACGACGTTGTCTCCACGGATTATGATTAAGCCAAGCTTTTTAACGTTTTCAGCTTCTGTTGTGTCTTCTGTTTCCTCAAGAACAAGGTTTAAGTGTTGATCAAACCCTTTTAATCTCCCTCTAAGGCTTTTTCCACCCTTCAACTTTACAAGCACAATTTTTCCAAGGTTTTGTTCGAGGATTTCGGTGGTCATTTCGCTCATTCAGCAGACCCCACGTTAACATTCACCCTTTTATACTTAAACTTATACCTTTTAAACCTATCTAAGAGAAGAGAAGCGACAAGCATGTCTAAAAGACACTTCCTTAAAGAAAAAGAGGCCAAAAACTTACTGAAAGAGGCCTCAGAAAAAATGAAAATAGACTTGGAGAAAGTTATCGGCTCCGATGTAAGAGTGGAGTACGTAGAAACAAGCTTCGGCGAAGTTTTCCTTATAAACGGCAAACCCGCCATATTTAAAATTGGAGAGAGGTTGTATCCCACTCTGTTCTTCGAGGAAGCCTTCGCCTTAATGTCCAAAGTTGTCGTGGACATGGGGGCGGTTCGCCATATCTGCAACGGCGCAAACGTCATGGCTCCGGGAATCGTTCGCTTTGAGGGCGCCTTCAAAAGGGGAGACTTAGTTCTCGTAGTAGATGAAAAATATGGTAAACCCCTCGCAGTCGGCGAAATCGCCTATGATAGTGATGAAATTACCCACGTTAGACAAGGCGTCGTAGTTAATACCGTGCATTTTGTCAGCGATAAGATATGGAATTACTTAAGGGAATTTAGCCGAACGTTTTAGATGAACTGCCAGTCCATATTTCGGATTCATAAATTCTTTAATAGGTAATAGGTAATATGTACTTTAAATCTAGAAGGCAGATAAGTGAAGAAATGCTTAAACTTTAAGAGAGTATAAATAGAGAAAAGAGAGGAGCGGTTTGCCGGGTTTAAGTGAGCTCTTCCGCAAATACAAACGAGAAGAAAAAGAAAAGGAAACAGAACGTAAAGCTGAAGAAACGAAGGGTGCGCTTGGCAAAACTTTTTTGAAGGCCATGCCCCTCCGAGACTTGGCCGACTTGGACGCTGTTAAAAACGAGGTGCGTTCGGGAAACATTTTAATCCTAAGGATAACGCCTCTTGCAAACAAAAGCATTGAAGACGTGAAACGGGCAGTTAACGAATTATGTGAGTTTGTGGAGTCTGTTGGCGGAGACATTGCCCGTCTAGGCGAGGAAAGAGTTGTGGTTTGCCCGCCCAACGTTAAGATTTGGAGAGAGAAACCGCAGGTGGCAAGCGAGCCAATACCTACAGCAGCCTAAACGTTTCCATGATTGAAGGCGCCATCGCAGGGATTCCACACTTCTTCTGAATGAAGCTCGTTATGCTAGCTATCTTCGCTTTTTCACCGTGGCAAACTATAACTCTTTCAGGTCTAGGTTTTAAGTGAGTTACATAATTCACTATCTGTCGCCTGTCAGAGTGCCCTGAAAACCCCTCGATGGATTCGACGCGCATTTTCACTTTTACAACGGACATTTTGCCTTCGCTGTCCATCATTGTAACTTCATTTATACCTTTCTGTACACGTCTCCCCAACGTGCCCTCAATCTGGTAGCTCACGAAAACTATCACGTTTCTTTCATCTTCAGCCAAGCCTTTAAAGTATTCTATCACTGGGCCTCCCTCAAGCATCCCGGAGGTAGCCATGATGATGCACGGCTCACTCTCCATGACGTCTTGCCTTACGCTCGGGTGCTCAACTACTGTGAAATAGTCTGACTCGAAGGGGTTAACTCCTTCGTGAAGTATGCTGTTGCGGACTTCCCGCCCCAAATACTCCGGGTAAGCGGTGTGAATGGCTGTTGCCTCTGAAATCATGCCCTCAATGAAGACCGGTGCTTCTTTCATGAGGCCCCGCTTCATGTAACCGTCAAGAATCAGCATTATTTCTTGTGCTCTGCCAACGGCGGGGACGGGGATCAAAACCTTACCCTTCCTTTCTAAGGTTTCGTTCACAATCCTTGTTAGACGCTCTTCGGCTTCGGCTCTTGAAGGCATTACGTCGTCTGGACCGCCGTAGGTGCTTTCTGTTATGAAAGTTTCAACTCTTGGAAATTCAGCTGTAGCAGCCTCTAAAAGCATTGTTTTGGCATATTTGTAATCGCCGGTGTAGACTATGTTGTGTAGGCCCTCACCGATGTGCAAGTGAATTATTGATGAACCTAAAATGTGTCCAGCGTTATGCAGTGTCAGCCGCACGTCAGGGGCTATGTCCGTCACAACGCCGTATCTTAATGGAAGGGTGTGTAACACGCATTCCCGCACGTCCTTTTGGTCGTAGGGTGGTATGATACCCTGCTTGCTGGCAACATCCAAGTAGTCAAGCTGGAGAAGGGTCATTAAACTTGATGTGGGAGCGGAACAGTAGACGGGGCCGTCGTAACCATACTTGAAAAGAAACGGCACTAAGCCGCAGTGGTCTAAATGGGCATGGCTTATTACAACGGCGTCTAAGGAATCTATTTCGAAGGCGGGGTGGTCAAGCCTCGGAAAAGCCTCGAAAGGTTTTGAAGCCCCTGGGTTTATGCCGCAGTCTAATAGTATGTTGCTTTCTCTAGTTTGGACTAGAAAGGCAGATCTGCCAACTTCTTGAACTCCGCCCAGCGGGGTTATGCGGACGTCGCCAACCTCGAAGACTTTGGGTCTGAAGATTCGCTCGCCGAGGGTGCGGAGAATTCTTTCCCTTTCCTTGCTTTCAGCGTGGAGGTAGTGGCGCATGTGGGCTATGATTTTCGAGCGGAGGGGTGGACTTCTCAAGACGTGGGGGCGCCACTTTGTTTTCTTTATGATTTCGTGGAGAACGGCGCCGTTTTTGCCTATAACTATTCCAGGCTTTTTGGCTTCAATTATTATTTCGCCTAGGCTTGGGTCGAAGTTTACATCGGTTACCTCAGCTTCTGACGGAATTATTTCACGGGCTATTTTTTCAGCCTCTTTTTCGGGAAGCCTCACGGATGGGTCGGAGCGGATTACTATGCGTTTTCTTATTACATTGACTATGTCGGCTATTAGGCTGCTTTGTTCAACAAGAAGTTCGGGTTTTTTGGCGTACACTGCCAACATGGGGCCTTCATACTCTACCCTCGTAACTTCGGCCTCTTTGGGAACGTGTTCAAGGATGTATTGGCTTATTTCGATTTTTTCCCTTTCAGAGTTGCGGGCCAATTATTTTCCCTACTTGGCTAAAAGCTTCTTTTTCTCCTCCTCGGTCAATTCCCTAAAACCCTTAGCGTCTATAACCGCAACATTGAAGCTGTCGCCGCTGGCGGCGTCCCTTTTCATAGCAGAGTCAACGGCCCTAACAACTATTGGCAACGCCTCTTCCACAGTCATGCCGTCCCTAAACTTGTCTTCGAGAACGCCGTAGGCTACGGGCGAACCGGAACCGGTGGCAACACATTTTTCCTCTGTTAAACTGCCAAAGGGGTCCATTGAAAACACGTGGGGACCGGTTTCGTCGACTCCTCCAACTAATACTTGAGTGACCAGAGGTATGTATCTCGCTGAAAACAGTAGGTTTGCCACAAGCCTTGCGGCTGAACTTACAGGAATTGGGCGTCCCATGTTAAGCTTGTAGAGTTGGGCGTTGGCGGTTAAAATGTCCACGGTTCTCTGGGCGTCGGCCACGGTTCCAGCTATAGTCATGGCTAAGTGGTCGTCTATCTTGTAAATTTTTTTCCCATGTTTATGCGCCACATAAAATCCCATGGTTACGCGGGTGTCGGAGGCTAGGATTACGCCGTCTTTGCAGACAACCCCTACCGTTGTCGTCCCCTTTAACGTCAACTTATCAACCATATCGTTGTTGACCATTATCTTTTCTCCTAAAATCTACACGCCATCGCCAAATTACTTCTCAAGGAAGTAGCAGTTGTAATCACACACGTGGGGTTTATTAACATTACGCTTCAAAAACGAGGGTTTATTTTTAAATTTAGGAAGGCGTGTAACAGGGTTTCAAAAGAGTTTTAAGGTATAACCCGTTGAGTTAAGGTGAGCAAAGACGTTAGTGGTTGGTTTGCCATTAAAACATCATTGGATGCAGCTTCCCCGGGAAGTAATAGTTGGGGAAGGTGTTATAGAGCGGGTGGCCGAGATATCCCGCAGACTGGGATTTACAGAGTCAGCCCTATTAGTCACTGGTTCGAGGACTGAGGAAGTTGCCGGAAAAGCTGTGAGGACTATTTTGGAAAAGGAATGCTTGAAAGTTGAAACTTTAAAAGTTGAGTCGGCCACTTTGTGGGATGCGAGGGCTGTCGAGGAGAGAATTAAAGTTTTAAAGCCCCAAGTGGTTTTGGGAGTGGGCGGCGGAACTAAAATAGACATTGCAAAAATAAGCTCAGCGAACCAAGGGGTTCCTTTCATAAGTGTTCCAACAACAGCTTCCCACGACGGCATTGCAAGTCCACTGTCTTCCATTAAAGGTTTAAGTAAGCCTTTCTCAGTTATGGCCCAAGCGCCAATAGCCATCATAGCAGACACAAGCATCATAATGCAAGCCCCAGATAGGCTTATTGCAAGCGGGTGTGGCGATGTAGTCGCAAAAGTCACCGCCGTCAGAGACTGGAGGCTCGCCCATGAAGAGGTAGGCGAGTATTATGGGGAATATGCTGCAAGCCTCGCCTTAATGAGCGCAGAGCTTGTGATGCAAAACGCTGAACAGATTAAGCCTAAAAACGAGGAAGGATTACGCGTGCTTTTGGAAGCTCTAATAAGCTGTGGAGTAGCCATGAGCATTGCGGGTAGCAGCCGCCCATGCAGTGGTTCAGAACATTTATTCAGCCACGCCGTCGACATGATTAAGCCTAACAGCTCCATGCACGGGGAACGCTGCGGTGTTGGAGCGATAATGACGGCCTACCTACATGGAGCAGATTGGGAACGTGTTAGAGACACCCTCAAAACTGTTGGGGCTCCAACAAGCGCCAAGGAGCTAGGCTTAACCGAAGAAGAGGTTGTTAAAGCCTTGTTTACGGCGCCTTCTGTGAGACCGGAGCGCTACACAATTCTGAGCAAGTTAAAACTAAGCCTAGAAGAATGCAGAAGGGTGGCTAAGAAAACAGAAGTAATTTAAGTTTGACTTTCTTCCGTTTTGGTTTCTGCAGATGCCGTCTTGAAGGTTTCTATGAACTTGATGGTTGTGATCTCTGGGAAAAACCTTTGAACGTCTAGGGCTATGCCTCTTTTAGCCACTTGAATCCCTTCAAGGTAGTAGGCGTCTTCGGGCATTTCTATGCTAAGGGTTTTATCCTTCAAAGCGAACTTAAACTTTTCAACTTCAACGGATGGCATCCGGCGATGGATAAGCGCCGCAATCTTCTCCTCTTGAGTTTCAAGCTTTTTCTTAACCGTAACCTCGTAGACAAGAGTTTTTCCAGCCAGAGGTGGGTTAAAGTCCAGTAAAACCCTTCCAGCGCCGACAGCCCTTACAACAGCCATTTTTCCCTCGTATTCAAGGCGCATTCCAAGGTTGGGCGTTATTCCCTTCGCGGTTAACTGCCTCAAGGGAACACGCCTAACTTTTTCCGGGTCTCTTGGTCCAAAGGCTTTATCGGGTGGGATTTCAACGGTTGCTGGTTTTCCTACATCCATGGTCATTAGGCTTTCGTCTAAAGCCTTTAAAACCCAGCCTTCGCCTACAACGACCAGTTTAGGCTCGTAAATTTCGCCTTCCTTGTATAGGCGTTCTTTTTTGGCTATTTCCTCAATTGTTGTATCGAAAACCTCGCCGGTCTCCTTAACTTTTGCAACATAGTCTATAAGTATGAAGTCGCCTTTCTGCAAAGCCATAATGGGCACCGTATTTTGGAGTATTTGCCAAACTAAGCCTAAAGCCTCAATAAAAGCTTTATCTCTTCAAACCCTACTGAACACACATACTGAAGCTTTAGCCTGCCCAGCGGGTGAGAAACATGGTGAACGCAGACTCCATCGATAAGGACACCCTTTACATAAAATGCCTAAAAACCATAGAGCACAAAATAAAAGGAAAACCGCTGGAAGAAAGGATGAAGATTGTATGCAAAGTTTTGAAAGCTGAAATCCCCTACTACTTTTGGGTTGGGTTTTACTTTCCAAGAGAAGGCCATTTAGAGCTGGGGCCGTCGGAGGGGCCGCCGGCATGCGCTCAAATAGCCTATACGGGTGTTTGTGGAAAATGCGCCCGCGGCGGCAAGACGATAATCGTGCCGAATGTTCACGAGTTTCCCGGGCATATCGCTTGTGATCCTAGGTCCAAGTCTGAGATTGCGGTTCCAGTCTTTGATGAGGGGGGCAGCGTCGTGGCTGTGCTTGACGTTGACAGCGATGAGTATGGAAGTTTTGATGAGAGAGACAAGGAGTGGCTTGAAAGGATAGCGAAACTTTTAACATTTTCCGAATATACGGATAAGGGAGTTGCCTTTGAAGGAGAAGGTTTATGAGCTCAGAGCCTACCAGTGCAAGAAGCATTTACATGGCTATTCTCCTCTTAGGGATTGTTAGCCTTTTAGGTGATGTTGTTTATGAAGGTTCGCGGGGGCTCGTGCCTGGGTATTTGGCTTTTTTGGGCGCTTCAGCCTTCATCATAGTTTTTGTGGGGCGTTTCGGAGAGTTTTTAGGCTACGCTTTAAGGCTTGTTAGCGGAGTTTTGGCTGACACCACAAGGGCTTATTGGGCCTTCATTTTTCTGGGATACGGGCTTATAGTGGCTGTTCCGCTTTTGGGCTTCACAAACTTATGGGGGATAGCCCTAATCCTCGTGCTACTTGAACGAATTGGAAAAGCTGTTAGGGCGCCGGCCCGAGACGCCATACTATCCATCGTCAGCAGGGGTGTTGGCACTGGGAAGGCCTTTGGAATCCATGAACTGTTTGATCAAATAGGCGCAGTTCTAGGCCCGTTGATAGTTGCGGCGCTAATGTTTTACAGCGGAAATAATTATGGCCAAACCTTTGGCTTACTGTTTGTGCCTTTTCTGTTGTTGATGGTTTTTCTGGCATTCACTTATAGAAAAATTGGTTCAAGCAAACCAGTAGAAGCGGGAAAAACTTGGGAAAAAAGCGGAGGAAAACTTGGAAAAGCTTTTTACGTTTACACTTCCGCCGTCCTGCTGAATACTGTTGGGCTTATTCCATACGAGCTCATACTTTTTAAGGCTTCAGTGATTCTGCAGCCTGCAAACTTGCAGTGGATGGTTCCCCTCATATACACGCTGATACAAGGAGTGGATGCGCCCACAGCCCTTGTCGCTGGATACTCCTACGACAAGTATAAAATCAAGGTTTTAGTCTTGCCTTTCATTCTTTCAATCTTTCCAACAGCGTTCGCTTTGCTAAACATGAATATAACTGCCTTAATTGTTGCCGCAGTGTTCTTCGGCCTGGTTTTGGGCATGCAGGAGTCCATTTATCGCGCCGCTGTCTCAGAGTTTGCGCCTATCACATCGCGGGGAACAGCCTACGGCCTCTTCAACACAGTTTATGGGGTTGGCATGCTGGCCAGCGGTTTTGTTTATGGCTTAATTGCCGCCATAAACCCGCCTTATGCAGTTATAGTTCTCTATGTTGTGGCGGCACAAGCTGCGGCGGTTTTTCTGCTCCTTATAGCCTACTCGATGATATCCCTTAAACCGAAAAACGTTAAAACTTGAAAGTTTCAATTCTCTCCGCATAGAGGCGAAAAGTTTGGCTTCAAACGACGAATTCAAAGTTTTAGACGTCTTAGAAAAAGTGAGCAAAAGCGTTGTGAACATTAGCACTGTAAGGCTTGTCCAAGACATATTCTACCAAGTTTTCCCTGTTAAGGGCATGGGTTCAGGCACCATAATAGACGGTGAAGGCCACATAATAACCAATAACCACGTCGTCCAAGGCGCAGAACGCATCGCCGTAACCCTCTGGAACGGCGAAGTCTTAAATGGGCGGTTGCTCGGCACATGCGCAATCCACGACATAGCCGTCGTCAAAATAGACAAAAAGGGACTTATCTACGCAGAGCTTGGAGACTCTGACAAGCTTAGAATAGGCCAACGCGTATATGCCATAGGTAACCCGTTCGGCTTGGCGGGCGGCCCCACGGTGACTTCAGGCGTCATAAGCGCTTTAAACCGCACAATAGAGTCCAGAAACGAGCTTTTAGAAAACCTTGTCCAAACGGATGCCGCCATAAACCCCGGGAACAGCGGCGGCCCACTGGTGGATGTTAATGGTAAAGTTGTTGCTATAAACACGGCGATCATTCCCTTCGCCCACGGAATAGGGTTCGCCATCCCAATAAACTCGGCAAAGAAATGCGCCTACGACATAATTGCTAAAGGCACCCACGTTAGACCTTGGCTTGGGATAATAGGTTTAAGCCTTTCAAGGGAGCTCGCCAACTATTATGGGATACCGCTGACTGAAGGCGTGCTCGTAACAAGGGTTGTGGGAGGAAGCCCCGCCGACGAAGCTGGCATCGCCCCAGGCGACATCATATTAGCCATGGACAACACGCCCGTCGCGCGAATTGAAAAGTTGTTAAGCGAAATCCACAAACGGGAAGCTGGTGAAAAAGTTAACTTGATAATTTACCGGGATGGTGTGAAGTATTCTGTCGAGGTGGTTTTGGCTAGAGCGCCGTAAAATCCTTCGCCTCAAGCTTTGCGAGGCGGTGAAGTTTTAAGCGGAAGTTATAAATTAGGATTTTAATAATTAAGTGTAAGCGTTTCAGATTTAACTAGTCCTTGTATATAGGGGGAGGTTGATGAGCACACACGCAGAGGAGCTGAAGCTGAGGCTTATGACTATAGAGCTTCTTCGCACAGCCAAGTATAAACGGAACATCACATACCGCGAACTGTCGGCGAAAACGGGCTTACCCGTGACAGTTCTAAGCCGATACGCAAAGGGCCATGTTTTGCCAAACACCGCCCGCGCCAAACAACTCTGGAAAGTTTTGTCAAAGTTTGTGGGTTTGGAAAATGAGATTCGGAGCAGGATAAAGTTTAACGAGGACGGCTATTTTGACAACACCGAGATTATCGGCGATTTTAACATTCTCCAGCAGGCAGCTAACCACGCCTTAGCGAATTTTGCTGGAAAACGCGTGACAAAAGTGTTTACGGCGGCGGTGGACGGCATTCCATTGGCGACTATGGTGGCGAACGCTTTAGGCGTAAACCTCGTCATAGCTAAGAAAACAAAAGAGGTCGGCGTAAAAGAATTCCTCGAAGAAACCTTCGCGCTTAAAGATTCAGGCGTTACAATCACGCTTTATGTTCCAAAAGATGCTATCAAAAAACGAGACAGCGTCCTAATAGTGGACGATATGATTAAAACTGGCGAAACCCAAGCGGCGCTTGTGGACCTTGTGCACAAAGCCAAAGCCGAAGTTTCAGGGGTTTTCTCCCTTATAGCTGTTGGAGACGAATGGAGGAAAAAGCTGAAGCTGCCAGAAGGCTGCCCCGTGGAGGTTGTAGCCTACATTAAACAGCCTTAGGGTTTAAGCATTCCCCCTTGACTGGGCAGACTTTACATTTCGCCTTTCTACAGTAATTTTTCCCAAGGCGGAGAAGCGCTGTTTCAAAATTAACGATGGACTTGTTTGGAACAGGGTTTTCAGTCCAAAACTCTTCAAGCTGCTGTAAAACGCTTTTGGGCGATTTTTCATCTATAACGCCGAGGTTTTTAGCCGCTAAAACCACGGGGTTCGTGGGGTTTGGTTTGGCTTTATCCCAGACGACGCGAAGCTCTCTGAGAAAAATGCTTACCGTAACCTCGCCGACGCCTTTGCCCAGACTCTTCAGCTCCTCCTCTAGTTCTTGGGGGCTGCCCGCTTTTTTGTAGAGGTTGGTTAATCTGCCACCATGCCTTTCCATGAGATTACGCATAACCTCAAGAAGTTTGTCAGCTGTTTTAAAATCATAACGCGTGTAGCTTCCCTCGTCCAAAATTCTAACAAGCTCATCCCAGCCGGCAGCAAGGATCTTGTTAGGTGTTAGAACATGATGTTTTTCAAAACATTTGTAAGTCTTTATCACGGATGTTTCGGTGATAGGCGCGCCGAAAAGGATGGAAGCCAAAAACCACTTGAAAATCTCCTCTTCTCTGCCGCTTTCAAGGTTTATGCCCAAAACTTCAGAATAGCGCCCACCAAGCCTTTCAACCAGGGTTTGAACAGCTTCCCTCCTCAAAGCAGCCATTCCCCCGCGTCATAGGCGGTTAGCCGACAAAATTTATACTTAAACAGTCTTAAACGGTTAACGGAGGAAAGCCAAACCAATGCGGACAATAGAGTGGCGTGAAGACGGAACAGTAATAACCGTTAACCAATTGAAGCTTCCCAATGAAACGGAGTTTCTGGAGTTGCGGACATGCGACGATGTGGCGGAAGCCATAAAAACCATGAAAATCCGAGGTGCACCGTTGCTTGGAGCGGCGGCGGCCTACGCTTTGGCGCTAACTGCCCACCACTCGAAAGGGAAAGATAAAGCGGCTTTGATCCGCGAGCTGGAGGTCGCAGCTGAAAAACTGCGAAAAACAAGGCCTACGGGGGTTAACCTCTTCTGGGCTGTTAACCGGATATTAGGTAAGGCTTACACGTTCAACGGGGACGCCCGCGAAACAGCCGCCATGATTGTCGAGGAGGCAAAAAAGATAGCTGACGAGGATGCAGCGGCGAACCGTGCGATAGGCAGACATGGCGCCAGCCTCTTAGAAGACGGAGACACTATCCTTACCCACTGCAACGCTGGAGCCCTAGCAACAGTTGAATATGGAACAGCCCTCGGCGTTGTCAGAGCCGCTGTCGAGCAGGGGAAAAAAATAAGCGTCATAGCTACGGAAACAAGACCGAAACTTCAAGGCGCCCGCCTAACAACCTACGAGCTTAAACGGGATGGCATACCAGTCAAGTTGATAAGCGACACCATGGTGGGTTATGTCATGTATAAGCGCATGGTCAACAAGGTCATCGTTGGCGCCGACAGAATCGTGCAGGACGCCGTCATAAACAAGATAGGAACATACCAAATCGCCGTTCTGGCAAAAGAACATGACATACCGTTTTACGTGGCAGCTCCAAAATCCACATTCGACCTAACCCACACATCGGCGGAGGTAACCATCGAAGAGAGAGGCCCAGAAGAAGTTCTCTACATAGGCATAGAAAGAATAGCCCCTGAAGGCGTGGCTGTTCTAAATCCAGCCTTCGACATAACGCCTCTAAAATACGTGACAGCGATAATCTGTGAGGAAGGCATTTTATATAGGGAGGATTTGTCCAGTTTAAGCAGAACGGCTGAAAAGAAATGAGCAAAAACGAGGAAAAAACAGTTCGACAAGAGGTGAAAATTGAAGGCATTTTAGCGGAGAAAGGCGTAAAAGTCAAAGCGAAAGGCAGAATTGACGAGCTTAAATCAAAAGGCTACGGAATGGACGAGAACGGGGAACTGCTGCTTAACTTTTATGAAGCGCTCCACCTCGTGGACAGAGGATTGTTGGAGGTTAAAAATGAGAAGGGCGAAAAAGTAGGTTTTCAAGAACTTTTACAGTTTTCAGAGAAAAACGACGAAAACGCTTGGGCCAAATACATGGTTTACCGCGACTTGCGAAGCCGGGGCTACGTCGTCCGCGAAGGCTTCGGCATGGGCGTCGACTTCAGAGTCTATGACCGAGGCGATTACGGAAAAGACACGGCAAAATATTTAGTGCTAACCCTTCAAGAGGGTAAACCCATAACCTTGGAGGAGCTAACCCAAATAGTGAGACAGTGCCAAAGCCTAAAAAAGGAGCTTATAGTGGCGGTTATGAGCCGCCGCGGAGAAATAGTTTACTACTCCGTTTCACAATTAACCCTACCATAATAGGATACGTAAACGGTGGAAAGTTGAAACATGAGCACCTTCAAAACCGTCCGAGGCATGAGGGACTTCCTCCCAGAAGAAGCTAAAATAATGAAGTATATTGAAAACCAGGCTCGACAGACAGCTGAGCTTTACGGGTATAGGGAGATAATTACACCCGTCGTAGAGTCCTACGAGCTTGTAGCCGCAAAGGCTGGAGAAGAAGTCCGCGCGAGAATGTATGCCTTTGAAGATTTAGGCGGACGGAAGGTTGCTTTACGCCCAGAGTTCACTGCCTCTGTGGCGCGGCTTGTGGCAACCACGCTGCGAAACGAACCTAAACCGTTAAGGCTTTTCTGTGTTGGAAGTCTCTACCGCTACGACGAGCCGCAGAAAGGGCGTTTCAGAGAGTTCTGGCAGTCAAACTTTGAGCTAATGGGCTCCGAAAAACCCGAAGCCGACGCGGAAATACTACTACTAACCAACCGGTTCATGAAAAACGTTGGGCTGAAGAATTTCACGTTTAAAGTTGGACACGTGGGCGTTTTAAGGGGCATACTAAGCCAAGAAGGCCTAGCCGAGGAAACCCAAAACCAAGCCATGCAGCGCATGGACAAAAAACTTTATGATGAAACCCTGAAAATCGTCAAGGAAAGCGGCGCTTCAGAAAAAGGCGTTCAAACCCTTCAGAAACTGATAAACTTGAGAGGAGCGAGCACCACCAAAGTTTTAAAGGACATGGCGGAAGCTGTGAAGGATTACCCTGAGGCAATTAACGCTGTAAAAAACCTCGGCGAAATACTCAACCTAACCGCTGAGGCTGGCGAAAAATTAAATGTAAAAGTTGAAGCTGGCTTTGCAAGAGGCTTAGAGTATTACACTGGAATCATTTTCGAGGTTTACGTTCCAGAGCTCGACATAGCCTTGGCTGGCGGTGGAAGATACAATAGGCTTGTGGAGTTGTTCGGCGGAGAACCAACACCCGCCGTTGGAGTTGCCCATGGAATAGACCGGATAATGCTCGCCATCCAAGAGCAGAAGGCGAAAATTAACGTGAAAGAAACACCGCCGGTTATGGTTATACCTGTAAACGAAAACTTAAACGCTGAAGCTTTGAAAACCGCCGAAATGTTAAGGGCGGAAAACATACCAGTCGAGCTCGAAGTTATGGGACGGAAGGTTTCAAAGGCTTTAGAGGATGCTGATAGAAGATGCGTACGCCACGTCGTAATAGTTGGAGAAAAGGAATTGAAAGAAGGAGCTGTTGTTTTAAGGGACATGCAGAAAAAGGAGCAAAGAAGCGTCAAAATCGGCGAGCTCGCCGCAACATTGAAACGTCAAGCCTCTTGATTTGCTGGGTGCCTTTCCCTTCTCAAAAAGTCTCCAACGTCCAGAAGGTTTTTTACGGCTAATCCGCTCTTTAGCTTGTTTAAATTCTTCACTATTTTGCCATAGCCTAAGCATTCACCATGCCTATTAAAAATTAGAGTACAGTTGCCTTTTTCACTGGAGCCTTCTATTTTCAGAATCCCCTCTTTGAATATGTCCCTCCCGCAAACGAAAAGCCAAGCCGACTTGTCGTCAACGACTATTCGGTTTTTGGCTTTTTCCGCAATCATAAAAAGCAGTGGAAAACTTGGTTGAAAACTTTCGCCTTTAACCTTTCCCAAGTATGTTCCAGCATGTCGCCAACCCCCGCGTTTTTCAGTTAAATCCTTCAATTTTTCGCTGAGCAGAAAGTAGCAACCGCCCCTCTCAACCACAAACCTATTGTCTAAAGGCAGTTCTACACCGAAAAGCCTTGCAAAATTCTTAACAACACTGGTTTCAGCCACGTATTCACCTCCGCTTTCTAAGTTTGCACACGAAGAACCCCTGGGTTTTTCCAGGCCATATTCGCCTACAACGTTTAACGGAGTCATCCAGCCTTTTGCCAAAAACCTCTGTGGGCGCCTCCTCGCCATAACAGTTTATTTCCACAGTTTCCAAGCCAAGGTTTTTTAAAGCCCAGTCTATGTTTAACTCGTTTTCTTCGGGTTCAAGGGAGCATGTGGCATAAACCATTTCGCCGTCGTCCTTCAAAACTTTAACGGCTTCGGTGAGGATTTGCCTTTGAAGTCTCGCGTTCCTCTCCACATCACGCAGGGTGCGCCGCTTGAACCATTCCCTATCGGTGGCAAAGTTGCCGGAGCAAGGCACATCAAGCATTATCCTATCAAACTTTAATCCAAGCTTTGAAGCGTGCCTCGCGTCTAACTGGTAAACAACCGTGTTTTTTACGCGACAACGTTCCAGCTGGTTAGTTAAGGCCTCCAGCCTCTGTTTATTAACGTCTAAAGCCACAATAACGCCAGTGTTGTCCATCAAATCCGCCAATTGAACTGTTTTCCCGCCGGGAGCAGCACAAGCATCCAAAACAAGCTTATCCTTCAAGTCTGTGAAAAGGGTTGCTGGAATCTGGGCAGCTGCCTCCTGAATAGAATAATAGCCTAAAAGATACTCAACGGTGGCTCCAACCGAAAAATCTGAACGGGCAACCCAATAACCATTATGAAGAAACGGAACCTTCTCAAGCTCAACGCCTAAACCCTTAAGCCGCCCCACAACGTCAGCGCCCTTAACGTTTACAGTGTTAATTCTAATGGCTTGTTTTAGTGCGACATCTCTAAATTCCCAGCCCAGCAATCGATAACGGTTAACAAAAAACTCCTTGCCGAACATCAAAACAGAGAACAGTCAAGACAGATAAAAGCTTGGCGTCAAAAACATATCATTTACAGCAAACCGCCAACCCCACCGACGTAAAAACTTAAAAAGAACACCAAACAACAGCAGAAACCAGCATAAAATTGACATAACGCTTTTTAGGAAAATAAAGTTAAGAGGATACCAGAACTCAGAAAACAGCGGCCGTAGTCTAGCCTGGACTAGGACATCAGCCTGCCACGCTGACGACCCGGGTTCAAATCCCGGCGGCCGCACCAAGCTTTTAAACTCGACGGAAAACGTATTTTTAAAAGGGTAAAAGGGGATAGGGATGCCAATAGTTCACGTGTATGTTTGGGAAGGTTTTGGAAAAGACCGCGCAAAGAGGTTGATTCGAGGGATAACGAAAGTGTTTGGAGAGTTAGGTGTCCCAGAACACGCTGTTGAAGTTGTTGTGCACGAAGTTCCCAAAACCCACTGGGGTGTCGGCGGCGAACCAGCTTCAGAAAAGTTTGGGGATAAACCTTAAAGGGCTCACGTGCTGCGTGGTTTTCTAAAAGTTCCTACGTGGAAAGGCTGCTAAGAAAGGGCGATCAACTCTTGGATTTTCCTTTCAGCCTCGCATAGGTTTCTTGCGATTGCGTCTGGCTGCTGGCCACTCTCCAGCAATTTTTTAAGCGAGAAAAATTGAGAAGCAACAAAAACCGTCTTCATGCCTAACCCTTTTGCGCCTTTAATGTCCTCGTCTGGGCTGTCTCCAACATAAAGGGTTTCTTCAGCTTTCACTTCAAGCCTTTTCAAGGCTTCTTCAAAAATTTTCATGTGAGGCTTACGCCAACCCACAGCGTCCGAAACCAGTACAACGTTGAAAAAGCTGTCAATCCCGACTTTTCTTAGACCAGCGTAGATTACTGGGGCATAGGTGAAGTTTGAAACTAAACCGAGCTTGTAGCTTTCAGAAAGCATCCGTAAAACTTTTTTCGCACACTTCCTAAGCCTAAACGAGTCCACATAATCTTCAAAGAAAACATTAACAGCGGTTTTTACACGGCTATCATCGGGTTTTGTTTCAAAACCAAGATTGTTTAAGGCTTCTGAAATCCAAACAGCGTTTGTAACTTCAACAAGTTTTTGATAGCGCTCAACCCGATATTTCTCGTGAGCCTGCGCATAAGCGTCTAAAAAGTCTTTTTGACTCACTTTGAAGCCTGCGTCAACAATAGCCCTGTACAACTTTATTTTTGAAACTTCGAGGCTGTATCCTTTAACATTCACCAAAGTGCCAATAAAATCAAACAACACAGCCTTTATTTTAGACAAGCCGTCTACTCCCTCTTCCATATTCGGAGTACTTCTTTGCAATACATATTCCAGTTTAATAAGGTTTAGGTATGCCTTCGCCCTTTGGATAAAAACGTGCACCTCCATGTCATTTAGAGATTATTTGCATGAAAAGGCGGAGGAGTCGAGACATAACGAGACGACAGCCTACTTAATGTTCTTGGCGGGCACCGTCTTCTTCGTGGGCGGAGTACTAGAAACCCTATTCATATACCAATTTGTTGGAACGGTTCCAGAATGGTTCATTTTCATCCCATACTACACAGAACCACACGTGGGCGCTATGATGGGACTGGCACTAATAATTGGAGGCTTAACCCTCATAGTTTATGGTATAGTGGCTGGGATAAACTATTCCAGAGACAGAGGCTGGTACATGAACGAGTTACGGAAAGCAAACTCCATAGAGGAAGCGCTGCTATCAAGGGAAACCGCCACTGTTAAGGAGGAAGTGAGGAAGCAGAAAACGGCGGCCAAAAAGGCTTCTAAGCACTTGGAGAAATAATTCGAGGGACAATTTCAGCCAATTTCCTAGCGAAAATTGTTTGAGAAAGCGCGTCCACATCCCCCAGTGCATCCTCGACTTCCGAGTCAAAAGGTATCACACCTAAAAAGGAAACATTGGCTGAGGCCACCCTCTCTCTAGTGGGGGAACCCCTCTTCGTTTTCATGTTTTCTATAACGCCCACAACGGGCATTTTCAACTCTTTTAATAGTGTTAAAAGCTTCTTGACAGTTTCGAAAGCAAGCGTAGAAGGAGTGCTGACGATTAAAAATTCTGTTTTTTTCACAAATCTAATTACGTCTAGGAGGGTATCGCTTATTCCAGGCGGCATATCCACCAGTAGATAATCTAAATTGCCCCACAAGGTTGTGGAGAAAAGCTCTATTAGGGCGTTTGAAACATCCGCACCCCGTAAGGGTAGGGTTTTTTCTCCGGAAAAAGCGATAATTGACATATATTTTAAGCCGTGAACATGCATGGGTATTATGCCCTTTTCCTCTTTAATTTCGAGTTTTTTAACGCCCAAAATTCGATGGGTTGATGGGCTCGTGAAGTCTGCATCGAAAAGTCCAACCTTATAGTTTTTCTTTGCAAGGGTTAATGCAAGCATCGACGCAATGAGGCTTTTGCCCACACCGCCTTTGCCGCTTGAAACGGCAATAACCCTTTTTACGTTTTCAAGCCTTTTGTCTATGATTTCTATCCGCGGATCTACCGCGTTATTTGACTCCTTTAATGCTTTCAAGCCACACTCCTCGCCCTTCCAAAATTTCAAAGTCAGGGCTTCCACACCGTGGGCATCTAATATAAGCGTGGACAACCTCTGGAACAAAGTGCACAGCTTCCGTTGACATCTCATCAAGCCCATTTTTGTTGAAACTCCATTTTAGCTTACATACCTGACAACGCAGTTCAGCCTTGACAGTCTCTATAACAAAGTTGGCGTTTCTTAATTTGCCAGCCCTAAGTTCAGATAAGGCGAATTTTAAAACTTCAATTTCCACTTGCTGAAGCTCGCCGACCTTTATCTTAACCTCTCTGACTTCAGCCAAACCCTCTTTTTCAGCTATATCGATTGCAGAGGAAATTATAGCTTCAGCTAAAGCCCATTCATGCATAGGAATGTTTTCACAGGGGCCAAATTTAAAAATATTGCAGAAGTTCTTCCAGTTTTCCCCTATTGAACGAAAAACTTTTAAAGAACCGGTTTTTCACCCAAATTTTGGTGATGGTTATGCCAAAGAAGAAGAAGGAAGAAAAGAAAGAGGAAAAGAAGGAAGAGAAGAAATAGAAACTTTTGGTCCAGCGACTTAATTGGTCCCCATCCCAGTTCACATCTAATTTTTCTTTGTTTTCAAATTTTGGACGGAAGTGCTAAATCACAGCGAAATCTCGTTTTATTGGTGAGTGCAGATGAGTAAAGTTGCAATAGTTAAGGGGTTGAATCCCGTTGAATCTACGGTCAAAGCCCTTGAGATGATAGAATCCGGCTTAAGCGGTTTACTCTCGGTTGAAAGGCCTATTCTAATTAAGCCAAATTATATAGTTGCCAAGCATCCGTCAACTGGAATGACAACGGATAGCAGAGTTGTCGAAGGTGTTGTGAAATTCTTGAAAGAACGTGGAAATAAAAAGCTTATAATCGGTGAAGGAAGCGGTTGGGCAGACACGTTTGAGGCTTTTAGGGTTGCGGGAGTGGACAAAGTAGCTGACAAATGGGGCGTAGAGCTTATCGACCTTAACAAGGACTGTTTCGTTGAAGTTTACCCGCCAAACTCCCTAGCCCTCAATAAGGTTACGGTGGCAAAGACAGCTTTTGAAAGCCTCATAGTAAGCGTTCCAAAACTTAAAATCCACAGGCTGACCCGCGTCACGCTTGGCATAAAAAACATGATGGGGGCCCTGGCCTCAAAAGGTGCTATGCACAATGGGAAATTGCATGAAAACATTGCAGACTTGGCTTCTGTTTTAAAGCCAAGTCTAACGGTGATTGACGGAGTGGTAGCTGGAGAAGGCCACGAAACAAACGGAAGCCCTGTGGAGATGGGCTTGGTTATTGCTGGCACAGACCCCGTGGCTGTGGACGCTGTAGGAGCAGCTGTGATGGGTATATCCCCATTAGAAGTTAAGCATCTGGTTTTAGCTGAGAAAAAGGGCCTTGGAACATGCCGACTGGAAAAAATAGAGGTTGTTGGGGAGCCAATTGAAAAAGTGAGGCGAAAATTTCGGAGAACCATGTAGCCCTAAATCTTTGAAAATCCTTGAGGTTTTGAGAAAAGCTTTTAAGTTTCTTTTTTAGCCTTAAAGGAGCCTATGGTTGAAGATGCTGAAGCTTCACTGGAGCCGGAAACAGAACAAATTGGTATAGGCAGATATAGAGACCAAATTGTTAATGGTCCAGTTTTCCGCACAATTTTTTGGCTTGGAACTCCACCTCTCGTGAACCAGCTTGTAGTTGTGGCCTATAACGTGGCGGACACTTATTGGCTAAGTAAGTACAGTGAACTCGCTGTTGCTGTTCCAAGGCAGATGTGGCCTATTTTCATGCTTTTTCACGCAGTGGCAAACGCTTTAACTTCTGCAGGTCTAAGTATAGTTTCTCAGTATATAGGAGGCAAAGCCTATAAGGAGGCTAGCTCGTCTGCTTCACGCCTCTTCACTTTGGCTTTCTTTTTCGGCGGAGCCTTAAGCATAACCCTTCTAACACTTAGACATTCAATTTTCACTGTGATTTTGTCCACGCCGCCAGAAATCTTCGACTACGTCATAGACTATTCGGGCATTATAGCTTTTGACGTGTTTTTCAACTACATGGCCTTAACCTACACTACAATTCTTCAAAGCGTGGGAGACACAAAAAGACCCGCCGTAGTTAACGTTTTAGCCGTCTTGATTAACATTGTCCTAGACCCCTTCTTTATTCTGGGCGTAGGGCCATTTCCAAGACTGGGAGTTGTGGGCGCCGCACTCACAGATGTTATGGGAAAGATAATATCAATAACAGCCTTGTCATACGTTTGTAGAAAGCATTACTCTGAACTGAAGATAAGGTTCACTAAAGAGATTGATATCAATTGGGCTAGGCTTGTTGTGCGCATAGGGCTGCCAATTTTAACGCTTGGCTTGATGAACGGTTTCGCTTTTCTTATGCAGTTGAAGCTCATAAACATGATAGGAGTGGTAACAGCCACAGCGTTCTCTATTGGATTTGTGGTTTTAGACGTTGTAGATGCGGTGCTTTGGGGTTTAAGCGGAGCCCCCGCTATAATGATTGGCCAAAGCTTAGGGGCGGAGAAACCGGGAAGAGCAAAGGAAGTTGCTTGGAAGGCGACGATCCTAATATTCTTTCTTATCATGGTTGGAGCCGCTGCGGCCTACCCGATTAGAAGAAACATAGCGGATGTATTCGCAGATGACGTAAAAATTATCGACGAAACAGAATTTTTCCTCCGAACTTTACTGCCCACCCTTCCGTTTTTCGGCCTTTTTGCAGTTGCTCTATCCACTGGGAGGGGTTCTGGGCATACACTTTTCCCGACAACCCTTGGAATTTTCAGACTTTGGGGGCTGAGAATAGGTTTAGGCTACTTTTTGGCTTTCACACTTGGAATGAGTTCCACCGGAATATGGTTGGCCTTTGCAATAAGCAACATTATAGGCGGAGTCATCGCCATATTTTGGATAAAATATGGGA
Source organism: Candidatus Bathyarchaeota archaeon (assembly GCA_025059195.1). Lineage (GTDB taxonomy): Archaea > Thermoproteota > Bathyarchaeia > Bathyarchaeales > Bathycorpusculaceae > DRVP01. The sequence continues at coordinate 393 of JANXDU010000031.1, read as the reverse complement.
ACTGGGCTAAAGCAGTCATCAAAAATAGACCGTGAATCCTTAAGGTCTTCTCGTTAACGTCCATCAGCCACAGAACAACGTGCGATAATATTGTGATTGCGTTGTCGATCTAACATTGCTAACGCTTTATCTTACATCGACGGAAATAGTTGTTTCAAAGAGTCGCGAAAAAGGCTATAAAACGGAGAATAACCAAGATTTACCATGTGTTGCGAGAATACCTATAAGGGCTTGAAACCATGGTTGTCTGGGATGACGTCACGAAAAAGCTGGGGGTTGCGAGAATACCTATAAGGGCTTGAAACTTCGCCCGCACGGTTAACAAGCTGAACATTGTAAGCGTTGCGAGAATACCTATAAGGGCTTGAAACATGTTATCGCCGGCGTGACAGG
>JANXDU010000007.1 GCA_025059195.1 Candidatus Bathyarchaeota archaeon | reverse complement strand
GGCGGAATGGCGAAGGGCGGAGGAGCAGTGATAATCGGGCCTTTCCCCATAGTTTTCGGCACAGACAAAGAATCCGTCAAAGTTGTGCTCTGGCTTTCAATAGCCCTCACCATAATAGCTTTCGCCCTATTCATAACTATTCATTTGTTGGGCAGGTGAAAGCAGCATGATTGGAGAAGAACAAGCTGAAACAAAAAGGTTTAAACGTTTCCTGACAATGTTTTTCGCAGGCTTCTTCATATTATTTCTAGGCGTCGTATTTTTAGCCGCGGCAGCGCTGTTATCGGGGACCGGCGTCGTAAACGTTGGGGGAGTCATATTCATATGGTTCTTTCCAATAGTTTTCGGCGCTGGCCCGGAAGCCCATTGGCTTATGCTGATTGCGGTAATATTGGCAGTTTTAAGCTTAGTTGTACTCCTCACAACGAGGAAAACTGTTGGAAAAGGCACCTAATTCTAGCCTTTCTTTTCTTCTCGGCCATAAATCATGTGTAGAAATATTAAAACTAGGACGACTAGGGTTGTGGTCATCAAAATGTATTTTATTGTTTCAAAGTATGGTCCAATATCCATTAAGTTTTCCTCTTTCTCTTTTAAATTCTCATTTTAGTATTTAAGGAGTGGGGTTCCGCCATTCCTGCATCAATGTTTCGTAAAGCTCATCGTCCCCGTCTATATGTTCGTACCAGTTTAGGCTGTTGGCGATTTTTTGGGCGATAAGGTGGTAGCACAAGTGGACTTTTCGGTCCAAGACGCGGAAGTAGAAGTCGTCGCATGTGCAGAACTCAGCTTCCGGCATTATCAAGTAGTCGCGTTCCTTGCCAACAACGACCCAGACAACCCTGCCGCTGGGCTTGAAGGTGTATTTTTTGACACGGTTTTCTTTTAAGGCCTCAAAGGCCCTTGCGAAACGTTGCCCAAAAACCTCGTAAAGCCTTGTTAAGTTTCTGCCCGTCAGCTTACCTTCTTCTTTGGCTTCCCTGCATATCGCGTTTAACAAGTCATCTTCAGAATTGGCGTCCATGGAGGCACGGGCTTAAACCGCTAAAGGAAAAGGTTATGGCTATTCTATCTTTATTGGCTCGCCTTTTGGTTTCCTCTCTTCCTTCATCTTCGGAAGCTTAACCTCCAAGACACCGTTCTTGTACTGGGTTTTAGCTTCCTTCACCTTGACTTTAGCTGGAAGCTTAATCTCCTTGTAGTATTTCCGCTGGGGCGTGTCCACGCTTATGGTTAAAGTGTCCTCGGTGCCGTGAAGCTTAATGTCCTCCCTTTCTACGCCTGGAAGCTCGGCCACCACTTGAACTTCGTTGTCTGTTTCAACAATGTCCACCAGCGGTTCACGTTCCTCTTTAACGGTTGGCCCGAAACGGCTTGGCTTAACATTGCCGAATTCGCGGATTTCGGGTTTGCCGTCCGGCCCTATGCGGATGCTGTAGCCGTAAACGAAGGGTCCCCACTCACGTATGGTTGAGCCGTCTGGGAGTTTACGTTCCCTAACATAATCTTTTGGAATCCGTGAAGTAAAGGCTTTAAACTCTTCTTCCATCATTTTTTCCATTTCACGGAACATGCGGTCAATGTCCTCAAAGAACCAGCTTCCAAAGAAGGGGAAACGCCTACGTCTAAACCATTCTGGGAAATCTTCCTCTTCAGGCATCTTCTCCACCTCTAGAAGATGGAGAGGAACCTTTATTATTAAAGGTTTATGGCATTCCAAAAACTTCAAGTTGGCTTAGATAGCCGAGAAAAGTTCCGTCCAAAAGGTAGATTTCAGCGTTTCTTAAATCCACGGCTTCTGCGCGGAGGATTGGGCCAACAATTTTCTCGTTTTCTGTGGTTTCTTTTTCGTTTAGAGGTTTTCCGCCTAAAAACTCGTTAAAGGATGGCATTATGAAAAGCTGAGTGGTTCGCGGCTTTACCCTATAATGTTTCAGCAGCGTTTTCTGTGGATCCCCCTCGATTTTTATTCCTTGCCTCTGCAACAGAATCTCTGCTAGCTGGTTTTGATTGCATTTAGCTTTAACCCAGACTTGCCGTGTTATCCGGAAGCCGGCGGGGTCGCGGAGAACGATGACTGGGTGAACATGACCCATCACCAGTGTTTTACATTTTAGTATGGCTGGCGGGGGCCAACGGTGGCCGTGGAAAAATCCCGCTCCATCTATCACCACGCCAGAGGATGGAAGAATTTTTATTCCTTCTGGGAGTAAGGGGTCAAGGTTTCCGTCGTGGTTTCCTCGGATTATTTGGACTTCATTCACATACTTTTTAAGTTCGTTGAAGAATTCTGGGACGTCTTGCCACTCGCCGAGCTCAGCGGTTGCCACCGTGTGTTTCACATCGCCAAGTATCAGCAGCTTGTCAGGATTGTAGGTTTTTATGAGGTTTTTTAGTTTTTCCAGAAGCTTTAACGCTTGGGTTGGCACGTGGATGCCTTTTTCTGAGAGGGCTATTTCCCACCCAATGTGGAGGTCTGCCACAACAAGCGTTCTGCTTTCCTTTGTTTTCACGAGGGCTGCAGGGTGGGGCGTTAAAGGTGTTATCATGGTTGTTTCCTTTAGGCTTTTAGAAGGTTTAGTATTATATTGTGAATTCTCCGGTTTGCGGAAGCTACAAAAGTAAGCTTTTCCCTTGGGTCAAGTTTGGCGTTTAAGGGTTTTCCCTCAAGTGTTGTTATTGTGGCCTCGGCCTCCTTTATGATGAGCCACGCAGCAGCGGTGTCTGTGGCTCGCAGTTTACCTCTTATATCTATGAAGGCGTCTATGGTTCCGTCAGCCACATAACATAGCTCCAAAGCGTTGGCGCCCAAGTGGCGGATGTGCTTGGTCTGCTCTATGAGGTTTGTTATGTGGGGAACTATTTCCCGAGCTTTATAGGTATTTAGGTCCACGCCTATCACTGCTTCCGCCAGATCCGTTTGTTTTGAAGGTTTTATTTCTTGATTGTTGCGTTTTGCCCCTTCGCCTTTGACAGCTGTGTATGTCACGTCGTGGAAGAGGTCTGCCACCAAAGCAGTGTGCACGGTTCGGAGTTCTGGTTTTTTGGAAACAGCTATGGATGTGGCGTAAAACGGTATACCCCTTGTCAAGTTGGTTGATCCATCTATGGGGTCGGCTGTAATATAGTGTTGTTGAGGTTTTGCGCCGTAGCTTTTTATGCCCGACTCTTCGCTTATGAAGGTGAAGGATAAACCCTTCTCCAGCAGCGTTTCAGTTATGGCTTTTTCAGCCGCTAAATCTACCTGTTTTATCGGGTCTCCGCCAGCACCTACGCCCAAGTCCGACTCAAACTGGTTTAATGTTTTCAGCAGCGGCGCTATCTGTTTTTTCACGTTGTTTTTGCATTCTTCTAGGATTTGAAGCCAATCCAACCCTAATTTCACTCTGTTGTATTTTCGGAAGCCTTCAATAATAAGTTTGATGGTCCCCGCATGCGCTCTTAACAATCTTCTAGAAGAAGCTTCTAAAAGACGGTTTCAGAAGGCATTTAAACAAAATTTAAAGAAGTGGATATATCTTCTAGGGGGCATATTCACGGACGCAAAAATGGCAGAAGTCTTAGACGCGCTGGCTGACGGAAAATGGCATACGAAAAGGGAAATTTTGGAAAAAGCCAAACTTAAACCTACACAACTTGAAACTGTGATAAAATTTTTAGAAGACTACGGTTTTATAGCGGTGGACACTGCGAAAGGCACGGTGAGGCTTGACGAAAAACTTAGAAAGCTTTTGTTCCAAGAAGCTAGCCCATAAACCCTCAACAGACCTTCGTGCATCAGCTGGGTTTTCTTGAATTCTATGTGGCGGCTTTGGAATGTCTGCAATTACGTCTAAAAGTCCTCGATGATTATTTATTATTCGTATTTCCTGACTGATTATTGTTAAATAACAAACAGCTCCGAATAAGATTGAGGGGAAAATTTAAATGTTCCTACAAAAATGGAGGGAAGAGAAGGGGAAAGCCCCTCTTTCAGCCCCTAAATTTGGCTGAGCTTTTTTAGAATTTTCTCAAGGTCGGCGTTTTTCTCTGTGAAAATGCTTACCTTGTTGTCGCCGACCGTGAAGGACAAAACTTTAACTTCTTTTCCGTCGACAAGGATGTTTTTAGCGTCGCCTAGGTTGAAGATTTCTGATAGTTCTTCTGCCGCTTCAAGGGCCGAGGACGATAGTATGGCGTATTCTATGAGTTTTGATGGGTCTTTGAGGTCTATGGCTGCTGAAGTTGAGTTTCGAAGGATATAGCCGATGACGCCTTCATAGCCCTTCATTTCTTCAAGGTTTGCTCTAAGCTGGTCTGTGGGTGCAGCCTTCTCTATGGCTACGGGTTCCGCAATAGCTACGTCTTCCACACCTTTCTTTTTCTTAGTCATTTCGTTGCCTCCATCACTCGATTATGGGTTTTACTCTCACAAGTTCTCCTTTCTTGATTTCGAGGGCAAGCTGCGCCTTTTCCGGAATTTGAACTACGCCCTTGCCTACATATTTCGAGTCCTTTATGGGTTTAACCTTGTAGCGAGCTGTTTTCCCATCGAAGGTTTCAATTTCCACATACTCTATCTTTTTGCCTTCAAACGTGGTTTCCCAGCTGGAAAGGGTTTCGCCGTCAACCCGAACGGTGTCGGATGGCACAAGCAAGCCGCCAATGTTTTCCACTATAAGCTGGACGGCTGGAACTTCAAAAGTAGAATGCTCTTGGAAGGTTTCGGATGCAAGTGCAGGTTTGGCTTCAGGCTTGTATTCCTCTTCCTCCGGCTCCGCCGTAAACTTTTCAGCGGTTTTCTCGGCTAACTCCTCCCCGTGGAATTCCTCTTTTTCTAGGGTTTCAGTTTCCGGTTTTGGCGTGGACGGAAGCGGAGGGACCACGTTTTTGAGGGGGGCAGGGTTGACTTTCTCTAGCACTTTTAGAACTGTTGGAATTAGGACGCGGATAACAGCGTCCACGTAGTTTATGTCGGCTTTCGCTGAGTAAACCATGACAAAGTAATGTCCATTAAAACGGTAAAGTTTAAGGGTGCCTGTGCTGCCGTTTAGAGTTATGGCTTCCACGCCGCCTAGGGCTTCAGCCTTTTCGAAGATGTTGTCAAAAGAGTCTACAACGCGGACCATGACTTTCTGCGGGGTATCTGCGGCTCCTGCGATTATGTCGCCGTTTTCGTTGTAGACAAAGGCCTGTTGGATGTCTGGGCAGACCTTTCGCATTTCTTCTAGGGCGTTTTTTAAGGCTGTCGTGTAGATTTCACTATAATCCATGAAGATTCACCCTTTATGAGCTGAAGCGGCTAGGTTATTTTGAAGAGGATGCGCTCCGGCACGCCATCGTTCTCCACGACAATGTATTTTAGGCCTTCAGTGTCGCCGAGCTGGTCAAGCCATTTTAGGGCTTCGCGGGCCTTCTGCAGGACCAGAAGCCTTTCTTGGTAGCTGCGCACCACTTGTTCGATGGCTGTAAGTTCATGGAACGGGTTAGCATCCAAGACAATGCTTAGGTTGCCAACAGTAATTTCGCCTAGGCT
>JANXDU010000011.1 GCA_025059195.1 Candidatus Bathyarchaeota archaeon | reverse complement strand
GTGCGGCCGCCGGGATTTGAACCCGGGTCGCCGGCTCGGGAGGCCGATGTCCTGCCAGGCTAGACTACGGCCGCAACGGCGAAAGGAAGATAGTGAACCTAAACTTTTAATCGTTACTCCATAAACTGTGTCTTTTTCCTTCTTTCTGTTTATACGTGGAAGCTGAGGAGGGTGTGCTGTGGGAAACTTTATCTTTTATGCTGCTGATGCTAGCCTCAGAGGGTTTGAATTTGAAGCGTCGGATAACTTATGCCGTTGCTGGTGTTGATAGAGAACTGAGAGCTGAGGCTAAGAAGGCTTTGCGTCTTCTGAAGGGCACTTACCGTTTCAGCCGTTATGGCGATGTCATTCAGCTTCCGTTTGGAAACGTTTTCCCGTTTCGCGGCGACTGCTATTTGGATTTAGTCATTGAGGGTGTTGGCACAAAGGTTCTTGTTGCTCAGCTTGCTGGTAAATATGACACCATAGGTATTGATGGGGTGGCAATGGCCGTTAACGACGTTATCCGCTCTGGTGCTCAGCCATTAGCCGTTGCGGACAACATTCACGCTCAAGTTTCCGATCCGGAGCTCGTTAAAGAGTGGATGAAGGGCGTCGCAAAGGGAGCTGCTGAAGCCGGGTGTGTTGTGCCGAGTGGGGAGATAGGCGACGTGGCAGAATTGATTAAGGGATTGGTGGAGGGGAAGGGTTTTGACATGGTTTTCGCTGCGATAGGCGAAGTTCTCAGGGACAAGATCATTACTGGCAGAGACTTGAAGCATGGCGATGTGATCATTGGCTTGCGCAGTTCGGGCGTCCACAGCAACGGAATAACCTTGGCTAGGAAAATATTGTTTAAACAGTGGGGTGGCAAATACGAGCCTTTTGATGTTCCAGAACCGTTGGGGAGAGAGCTCGTTTACGAGGTTTTGGAGCCGACTAAAATTTACGTTAAACCACTTCTGAAGGTTGCTGAGCATGTGAAGGTTAAGGCGGCGGTGCACATAACCGGAGACGCTTACTTGAAGTTTAACCGCTTAATTCTTTTTTCAAGAAATGTAGGCTTTGAGTTTAAAAATTTTAAGCCTCAGCCAATTTTTGACTTGATTCAGAAAACTGCCATGGAGATTGGCGGCGAAATATCCGACGAGGAGATGTTTAAAACCTTCAATATGGGATGGGGCTTCGCAATAATCGTTGATAAAGCGGATAGGGACAAGGTTCTGGATATTTTGGAGAAGGCGAAGGTGCATGCAGAGGAAATTGGCTATGTCACAAAGTCCAAGGGAATACGCATTCTATACCGTGGTAAGCGGATTGTTTTGAGATAGGTTGATTTTGCGTTGTTGGTTGTGAAAGTGTTTAAATCTTCTCGCATCAGAGATTAGCCTATGAAGTTTAGGTTAAAGGTGGAAGTTGGTTTAAAACCGGGACACAGCGATCCGGAAGGTGAGACTGCAGCCCGACTGTTAAAGGAGCTTGGGTATAAGGTTGAGAGGGTGAATGTTAGCAAGGTGTACACTATTCTTCTTGAGGCGGGTTCGAAGAATGAAGCCCTTTTAAGGGCTGAAGAGATGTGTAGGCGGCTTTTAGCAAATCCCACGAAGGATAATTACACGATTACTGTTGAGGAGGAGAAATGACCGAGAACCTCTACATTCGCAGAGATACGCCCTTTCCGTTTTATGAGATAAACGTTTTGCAGGCTTCGGACCAATTGCTTCTTGACATTAGCCGAGAGCTTGGCTTAGGCTTAAACCTTCAAGAAATGAAAGCGTTACAACAGTATTTTAGGCGGAAGGGTAGAAACCCAACCGACGTAGAGCTTCAAACTTTTGGGCAGACGTGGTCCGAGCACTGCTTCCACAAAACTTTTAAGGGTGTAATAAAGTTCAACGGGAAGGAAATTGACAGCCTTTTCCGGACTTACATAATGCGGGCGACGAGGGAGATAAACGCCAAATGGTGTTTCTCCGTTTTTGATGATAATGCTGGCATAATACGCTTCGACAAAAACTGGGGGATCGCCGTCAAAGTTGAAACTCACAACCATCCATCCGCCATAGAACCCTTTGGCGGCGCAGCCACTGGAGTGGGCGGTGTGATCCGCGACATTCTGGGTGTTTGGGCAAATCCTATTGCGTGCACGGATGTCTTGGGTTTTGGCCCATTAGATTATCCCTACGAGAAGCTTCCGCTAGGTGTGAAACATCCCAAATACATTTTTATGGGCGTTGTAGCCGGCATTGGGCATTATGGCAATAACATGGGCATCCCAACGGTTAACGGCGCCATATACTTCGACGAAAGTTATGTGGGAAATGTTGTTGTATATTGCGGCTGCGTTGGGATTTTACCGCTGAAAAAGTTTAAGCGAAACGCTAAACCCGGCGACGTAATAGTTTTGGCTGGAGGAAGAACAGGGCGGGATGGGATTCACGGAGTAACTTTCGCCTCTGCTGAACTCACAGAAAAGTCGGAGGAGGTTTCAAGGCCGGCTGTGCAGATTGCGAATCCCATTGAAGAGGAGAAGCTTAAAAGGGCTATTATTGCCATCAGAGACTTGGAGCTTGCTTCAGCTATAACCGACTTGGGCGGAGGAGGCCTTTCCTCTGCTGTTGGAGAGACAGCCAAGAGGTTTAACTGCGGCGCCGTAGTTTACCTTGAAAAGGTTCCGCTGAAGTATCCCGGGTTGGCTCCATGGGAAATCTACATATCCGAGTCTCAAGAGCGGATGCTTTTAGCTGTTCCGCCTGAAAATCTCAAACGAGTTTTGGAAATTTTCCAAAGCGAGGATGTTGAGGCCACAGTTATAGGTGAATACACGGGCGACGGGGTTCTGCGAATCTTTTACATGGGTGAAAAAGTTGCGGAAATAGATGTTCCCTTCCTTTTTGAGCCTCCGAGGGCGGTGCGCATTGCAGAGTATATCCCGCCAAAGCTGGAAGAGCCGGAATTTCCAGAACCAGAAAACCTGACTGGTGTTTTAATGCGTTTGCTTGCTTCGCCGAACATCGCCAGCCGGGAAAATGTTGTGCGAACCTATGACCACGAGGTTAAGGGCAACACCGTTCTCAAACCGCTGCACGGCGAGCATGGCGGGCCAAGCGACGCTGCTGTCCTTAAGCCTTTAAAGGACTCTTGGAGTGGTTTAGCCATTTCCTGCGGCATGAACCCCAACTACGGGAAGGTTGACCCGTATTGGATGGCGGCTTCAGCCATAGACGAAGCCATAAGGAATAATGTGGCTGTGGGCGGCAGAAGAATAGCATTGCTTGACAATTTCACTTGGGGTAACCCTGAAAAACCCGATAGGCTCGGCAGCCTTGTAAGGGCCTGTGAAGCTTGTTACCGCTTTGCGAAAGCCTTCAAAACCCCCTTCATATCTGGAAAAGACAGTCTATACAACGAGTCCCCGGCTGGTCCGGTGACGCCCACTTTATTAATAACTGCTGTGGGGGTTGTCCCAGACATTCGTATAACAGTTTCGTTAGATGTTAAGGCGCCGGGTGACAGTATATACCTCGTAGGGAAAACCTACCATGAGCTCGGCGGTTCAGAATATTACAGGCTTATGGGCTTCCTTGGGAAAACCGTTCCAAAAGTTCGCCCAATCCAAGCCAGAAAAACTTTCCGTGCTATAACAAGAGCCATCGACTTGGGACTGGTAAGCGCTTGCCACGATTTATCTGAAGGCGGCTTGGCGGTGGCGGCGGCTGAAATGGCTTTTTCTGGCGGTTATGGTTTAGAGCTTGACCTACGGCTTGTTCCGGCTGAAAGGGTGCAAAGAAATGATTTTCTCTTGTTTTCGGAGTCTAACAGCCGTTTCCTCGTAGAGGTTCCAAGCGCATGCGAGCAAGACTTTAAAAAACTATTGAGTGGCGTTGTCCATGCAAGGATAGGCAGGGTCACCAAAGAAGCAAGGCTGTGCGTTTACGGGCTTGGCGGCAATGTTGTTGTGGATGCTGCTGTCGGTGAGCTGCTGAAAGCGTGGAAAAGCTTCCTCGGCATTTACGGTGAGGGCTTATGAAACGCGAGGATATACGGGTCTGTATTTTGCGGGTTGGTGGAACCAACTGCGACGCTGAAACCCAAACAGCCTTTGAGGCTTTAGGTGTTCAAGCCGAGATACTGCATGCCAACGATGTGGTTAAACGGGGAAACCTCATGGACTACGACGCCCTAGTTTTTCCGGGAGGCTTCTCCTTCGGCGATTATGTGAGGGCTGGAGCAATATGGGCAAAGTGGCTTGTTGCCAAACTTAGCAAGGAGCTAAAAGCCTTTTTTGACGAAGAACGCCCAATTCTTGGGATTTGCAACGGTTTCCAAGTGCTGGTTGAAGCCGGCTTTCTTCCAGCCTTTGATGGAATAACCCAATATCCAGAGGCTGCTCTTGCCACAAACCATCCGCCGGGATACCACTGCCGCTGGGTTTACCTAAAACACGAAAACCGTGGAAAATGTGTTTTCACTTGTAACATACAAGAAGGAAAAGTTTTGCGCATGCCTGTGGCCCATGCAGAAGGGCGCTTTCTATTCCCAAAAGAGAAGGAGGAGCTGTATTTGGAAAGACTTTATGACAACGACCAGCTTGTTTTCCGATACTGCGACAAGAACGGAAATCCTGCCGACGGTGTTTACCCCATTAACCCAAATGGTTCGTTCCACGACATAGCTGGAATATGCAACCCTGAAGGCACCGTTTTGGGTTTGATGCCCCATCCTGAGAGGGCCTTCTACTGGTGGCAGCAGCCTGACTGGACGAGGCAGACGCTTATGCCATTTTATGGCGACGGGAAACTAATCTTTGAAGGCCTAATCGAATATTTAGAGAAGAAGTTTTAGTTCTTCAAGACGTGGCAGTCCAGCCCTAGCGCCCATTTTCATTATGCATCTTGAAGCCACAAAGTTGCCGATTTCTCCGCACTTTTTTAGGCTTTTGTTGTTGAGTAAACCGTAGAGAAAGCCGGCGCAGAAGGCGTCGCCTGCCCCTGTTGTGTCCACAACCTCCACCCTAAAAGCTTCAACGTGGTGGCTTTCCTCGCCGTCTGTCACGTAACATCCGCGGCTGCCGAGCTTGACGGCGACTATTTTAACTCCCATTTCAAGCAGTTTTTCAGCGCCGGCCACATAATCTTTCCCTCCAGTTAAAAGTGTTAGTTCCTTCACGTTTGGCATCAAAACAAAACACTTGCTGATCAACGGTTCAAGGCCTTTACAGCCCTTCCTAGCATATAACTCTCCTGGGTCTAAGCTGACTTTCACGTGTTCCGGCAGGCTTTCCACGAGTTTTTTCTGGGTTTCAAAGGATTTTTCTCCGACAAAAGATGTTAAATGGAGAAACTTGGTTTTGAAGGCATACTCCAAGTTTATTTCTTCGAAGCTTATCGTGTCATTTACGCCTGGATCCACGTATAGGGCTCTTTCGCCTTTCGGATCTACAAAGCCCATGACAACGCCGCTTCGGCCGTTTTCGGCTTTTATGATGCCCTTTATGTTTACGCCTTCTCGTCGAAAGTCGTCTAAGAGCATTTTGCCTTCCCTGTCGTTGGCAACTTTCCCGATAAAGCTGACTTTGCAGCCGAGCCTCGCCAAGCCGACGATGGTGTTGGCCGCTGAACCTCCGCAAGCCTCTTCGCAGCTTATCACGAAGCCTTCTTCTTCTGGTCCAGCTATCTTGTTGACCTTGTAGAGTTTATCCACGTTTAGGGCGCCGAAGCCCACCACGTCGAAGATCTGCTTCATGGAAACAACTCGCGCAAGTAAATCTTGTATTCGCCAAGTTTTCCACCGTAGTTTCCGGCTGAAATTTTCACGACACCTTTGACGGTTAAGGCTGCCTCTATACCTGCCCTCATGGCCTCTTTAACGGCTTCAAGCGAAACACCGTTAATCACGATTTCCGGAATATAGTTTACACCTTCGGGAACTTTGGATTCCTTACCCAAACGTTTTTTCAACGACGGACAGTAGGGATGGTTTGTTGTGGGGCCTATCCACGGGTAGCGAGTTTCAGGTTTTGAGCCTGCGGAGCACACTTCAAAGGGTGTTATGACACCTTCTACTTTGTGAATGGATTCAAGCGCCTTCGCTCCAGCTTCCTTGACGGCTTCTTTTGTCTTGCACAGTATCCAGAAATTGGCGCCCATAACACCCCTTGAATAACCTATAAACCTTTCTATTACGAAGTCTGGAACCATAATCGGCACGACGATTACTTCGCGACCGAAACGGGTTTCCACCCACTCGTAGCCGTCTCCGCAGTGGCCCACCCGCTCCATCATGTCAATTTTGCCCATGGAATTTGGTAAAGCGTCAAAAACAGCCGTGAAAGGTTTAACGAGAATATCCTGCCTTATCCTGTAGGAAAGTTCGATTTCAAACTTTTTGAGGTTCTCCGAGAACGGTTTTTTGGGGTCTATTCCACCCCAGAACTGGAGCACGACGCCTTCACGTTTGTCCGGGGTTTCTTTTGGGCTTAGCCATCTTTCTATTCCGCCTTCAACTCTTCCAATGACTATGGAGGGTGTAGCGGTGGCGTGTAAAGCCGCTTTTCGCAGGGTTTCCTCGTCGTCTGCTGTAACGATTATTCGACAGTAGATGCCCTCAAAAGCCTCGGCGTAAGTGTCCTCTACAAGGTTTTCTTTAACCAAACCGCCAGGCCCCTTTAACTTTCCATTTGACGGGTTATCCTATTTTGTTGGTTTAAGCTATTAAACCTTTGACTGGTTTTTCATCCAAGTCTCCCTATTGCTTCGCCTCTAACGCTTTTTCGAAAATTTGTGCTTTCCTTTATCAGCCTTTCCATATTCTCTTTTCTAACAATTTCAACGGTTGGTAATTTGTCGCCGTGCATTTCCAAAAACATGTTTATCAGTTTTGGGCTGATATCAAACTTTTTTAACGTGTTAGGGCTCCAAGCGTCAACAAGTTTTAACACCACCTCTTTGCCATGCTTACAGAAAACTTCCGCCAGCACTGCGGCGGCGAGTGCGTTTTCAGCTATAACTGCGATTTCTGCTTCCCTCACAGCGTACTCGTTGCCGTTGAAGGATATAGTTAAGCCTCCTTCAAGGCGGACTGTTTTGAAGGCTTCTACGTCTGTTATGCTGTCGCCCACATAAACAACATTGGAAAGGCTTAGTCCAAGGCTCTTAGCTATACGCCTAACCGCTTCTGCCTTTTCGCGTCCACCTACAGGGTTAACTTCATTGAAAATTCTTCCAATTCTCATTTTGGCTATTTCCCCCCAAAAGATTTCGTCCAAGCGTTGGATAGCCCGCTTATGCTCTTCCGGGAAATCTTCAAGGCTTTTTGCATGGGGAGGAACTTCAATTATCGGCATTTCAGCTACCTTTTCTGCCAACTCTCTAAGTTTGACCCTTTCCTCCTCTTTCAGCTTGTACTTGTCTATTTCAACCCTTGTGCAGTAAGTGTTTTTGAAGGGGAATTTTATTGCACGGCACAGTGCTCTAATGTAGTGTTCATAGCTTGTGCTTACGATAAAGGTGTCCATAATTCTTCGGATGAATCTAAGGGTTTCCTTGATTTTGGGAATCAAAACAAGGGTTTCAGAGGAAAAAACTCGCATTTCCCTATCGGTGGCGCCGTAAGCCTTGAGGAGGGGCAGTATCAGTTTCAAGGTATCGCCAGCCTTGTATCCGGGTCTTTTAAGCACATCTGCCAGCACATCGTCGTAGCGGCTTATCACCGTGAATATGCGCGCGCCGTTCGGTAGATAATGGGCTGTAAGCTCAAAGGCGTTATCGTTTTTCGAAATGGGGCCTTCACAGTCTGAAATGTAAGCCTTCTTCATTTTCGTTTTCGGAGTTCCTCCATGTGGCGTATGCTCTTCCCTATGTGTTTTTTTGAGGCTATGTCCCTTCTATTCCATAGAGCCCCGCCTTTTATGGCGTTTATCCCCTTCAAGGAAATTTTTCTGGCGTCCTCTATGCTTTCTCCTATGCCTAAGACGCATACAGCCCGCGACTTTAAGGCGTAAACTTCGTTTCCGCGAAGCTCCATAGAAGCTGGGTAAACGCGGATTTTGTCGTCATACTTTATGCTTAGCTCATAAGCCTTTTCCAAGTCTACCGGAGTGCCAACCTCCACTTTACTCACGCGCTCTGGGAAAGTTTCCTCAAAACCACCGTAGTTCGGCGGCACCTTGTAAATGGCAACTGTGGCGGCATTTTCGGTCTCTATGCGGGTTAGGGCTCCATCAAGAATTTTGAAGCAAACATCGACGAAATCGTCCTTCAAGATTGGCAGAATGTTTATTATTTCCGGGTCTCCGGGGCGGCTGTTGTTTTCAAGGATTTTTGGGTGTTTGCCCGTATGCATGAACGCCACGTAAAATGGGATGCCTCGGAGTGCTTGGTTGTCGGCGGCTTTCCACTTCTCAAAAATCCTATTAACAATAGCGATTTCCTTTTCTCGGTCAGCTGCTGTCATAAATGGCAGAACGTCGCCTACGTCTTTGTATGAGCCCATTCCGCCGGTGTTTGGCCCTTTGTCACCGTCAAAAGCGCGCTTGTAATCGCGAGTTTCAGGCAGCGGCGCCAAATGCTTGCCGTCACAGAAAGCTTGAAAACTGGATTCTTCTCCTTCGATTTTCTCTTCCACTATGACTGCGCCATGTTTCAAGTTTTCCCAGAAATGCTCAAAAAGCTGCTCGCGAGTTGTAAAATGGTCTCCCCAAACGCCTACGCCTTTTCCAGCCGCGGGCTTATCTGGCTTAACAACAGCCAAATTGCCCAGCTCGTCAAGCCACTTGTAGAGGGCGTTTTTGGCATCCTCCTTTGTTTTATAGTCCTCTGGTTTGAAGATTTTGAAGCGCGGGTTCACTTCTGGAACGATTTCTTGGAAAAGTAATCGTTGCTGGACTTTGCTGGCTTCTATGGCGTATTCTTTTGTTGGGCAAATCATTGGTATGCCGGTGCGTTTTTCAACGACGTCGCGAACCCCTTCAATTATTGGCTTTTCTGGCCCAACAACTCCGAAATCTAATTTATCCTTGTGGTTTTCAGCAAACTTGCATATATCCTCCACGTTTAAGTCTGGAATAACACAGTGCTGAGCTGCTTTCTTCACGTTAAAAGGGTTTCGCTGTTTATCCACCACGTAAACTTCCACCTTGTAGTTGGTGCTTCTCGTGAAAGCGTCAACCATGGCAACTTCTCGCGCCCCATACGAAACAACAAGAACGCCGACCTTCTCCACCAAAGGCTTCACCTTTAAACGCTAAATGCTCTAAGCCACTAATCTATTTTACCGGACTAACTTTTATCGAAAAGTTCTAGGCTCTCATAAAGCCTTCCGGGCTCTTCATATCCCTCTAAAAATTGTTTCCTCACCGTGTCAGCGATTTTTTGAGCAAGCGGCGTCGGATACTCGCCGGTTAAACACCCGAGACATAGTTCATCCCTTTTGAAGCCTGTCGCTCTTACAAACCCTTCAATGGACTGGTAGCAGACGGCGTCAGCCCCTATTATTTTGGCTATCTCCTCAGGGGTGTGCTTCGCACCTATAAGTTGGCCGTAAGTTGCCATGTCTATTCCGTAGAAGCATGGTCCCACTATGCGTGGGAAAGTCACAAACATGTAGACTTTTTTGGCACCCATCCTGCGGAGCTTTTCAATAGTAACCTTCGTCGTGTCGCCCCTCACAATGCTGTCATCCACCGCGATGACTTTTTTACCCTTAACTTTGGAAGCTAGAATGTTTATTTTCTTGTCTATAGTGGTGTATCGCTCTTTCTCTAAAAGGATGAAGGCGCGCTCCGTCACGTATCGGTGTCTTCTGGTAGCCCTTTCCCAGCGTAAACCAGATTCTTCATGCACTCCAAAAGCCGCATCATCTCCGGTTTCAGGCATCGAAATCACAATGTCCGCATCCTTCACAATTTCAGGGTTTTCTCTAACAAGATTTCTGCCAAACTCCTCACGAACCTCATAAACGTGTTTACCATCAAAGAAGGAGTCAGGCCTAGCGAAATAGGCAAATTCAAAGGCACAGAAGGCCTTGCGCTCCCTCAACAACGTCTTCCTTTCAAAACCATTCTCCGACACCGTTACAAGCTCACCTGGCTCGAGTTCAAAGTCCCTAAGGAACCCGTTAATGTCTAAACCTACAGTTTCAGATGAAAAAGCGTAAACGTCTCCGTCTGGACTGTGACCAGCGCATAGAGGCCTTATGCCGTGGGGGTCTTTGAAGGCGAAAAACCTTCCATCTTTAGTTATTCCCGCTACAGAGAAGGCTCCTTCAATTTCCTTCATGCATGTTTTAACGGCTTCTTCTAAGCTGTTTCGCCTCTTTAACTCCATTAAAAGTTTGTGGCATATGAGGTCAGCGTCACACTCGTAGGCGAAGTTTGGAAAATCCCCGCAAATTTCCTTTTTGAGCTGAACCGTGTTGACAACGTTCCCATTAAAGGAAATGGCAACTTTAAAGCCATCCTTTGACACCGCTGCCGGCTGAGTTCCCGCTATGATAGACCTTTCATCAGTCTTGCCGGAAGTCGTATACCTAACATTTCCAATTCCAATATGTCCGGGCAAGCGTCCAAACCATTCGTGGATGGCGCTTGCCCTTATCTTTGGGACTAGATCCAAGCTTTTGTGAACGTAAAATTCGCCATTCAAATATGTGAGAAAACCGTGAGACTGGTGTCCTCTATGGTTCTGCGCCCTCAGACCCCAATAAATGTAGGGGAAAACAGACTGCTTTGTGAGGCTTACAGCGCCGAAGACACCACACGATATTTTAAGGTGTTCTCCCATGTCCGTGGATAAAGAAATGGTTCTTTATCAACTTTTAGAACAAATCCAAATAAAAACGTGATAAGCTCTAAAGTGTAGAAAACTATAGGAGAGGGGGGTAGCGAAAATAATTTGGACGGCGCAACCAAATTATAAGCAGAACCCACCAAACGTCTTATAGGTTTTTAGGCGGGTTTGTCATAGTTTATTCTGAGTTTGTTATGGGAAAATGCCAAGTTTGTGGTGAAGTTTCGCCTTTGATTTCTGGAAAGCTTAGTGTTTGCTTAAACTGTGTTAAGCTAAAGCCTACACAAGCCCTTGAAGTTGCAAAAGCGGTGCACGCTAAAAGCCGAGCTGTTTATGGTTTGCCCGCGGAGCCTCCCAAGGACAAGGGTGGCTTGCCATGTGGTGTTTGCGCCAACAACTGTGTTATTGGGGCTGGAAGGTGCGGCTATTGTGGGCTTGTCTGGAACGTGGGTGGGCGCCTTGTGCGTTTCGGCGGCACTGCTGAGCAAGGCGTTTTGGAATGGTATTATGACGGACTGCCAACCAACTGTGTCAGCTGGTGGTTTTGTCCGGGCTGTACTGGAAACGGTTATCCCAGATATGCTTACAAGCCAGAACCAGAATACGGCTACTATAATCTGGCGGTTTTTTACGGCGCATGTAGTTATGACTGCCTTTTCTGCCAGAACTGGCACTACCGCAACCTATCCGCCAAACACAAGCCAGTCATGAGCGCTGAAACTCTAGCCCAAAAAGCCTTCGATAAGCGTGTTTCGTGCATATGCTATTTTGGAGGCGACCCTTCCCCGCAAATGCCGCACTCTTTGGAAACAAGCCGTCTAGCCTTGGAAAAGGCTGAGGAGGAAAAGCGGATACTGAGGGTTTGCTGGGAAACTAATGGTTACATGAACCCGAAACTGGCGGAGAAAGCCGCGGAGCTAGCCCTAAAAAGCGGAGGCAACATAAAATTCGACCTAAAAACGTGGAGCGAACCCCTCGCCATAGCCCTATGCGGAGTCTCCAACAAACCAGCCCTAGAAAACTTTAGGCTGGTAGGCGAAAAATACTACGCGAAACGTCCAGAACTTCCGGTCTTAACGGCGAGCACGTTGCTTGTGCCGGGATACGTGGACGCTGAAGAAGTTGAACAAATAGCCCGGTTCATAAGCCAAATAAGCCCAGAAATTCCCTACACGCTTCTGGCGTTTTATCCATGCTATATCATGAATGATCTGCCAACTACAAGCCGAAAACAAGCCCAAGAATGCCAGAAGGCAGCAGAAAAACACCTAAAAAACGTGAGAATAGGAAACGTTCACCTACTGTCATAACTTAACTCGATTTCTAATTTCAAAAGAAAAGAAGCGAAGAAGTTAGGACGTGGGACAGTTTACACAGTAATATTTTGCCTCTTATTTTATAATCCACCAATCAGCCACAGCAGAATATACCTTCTTGCAGTGTTTAACGGCAAATTCTTTTACTGCTCTTTCAACCCCGGGGAACTGTATGTCATGTCCACCCATTACGCCACCATCCGCCATTTTTTGATAGTATAGCTCTAAGTCAGCTTTTACATACTCGTATTGATGATTACCGTCGATGTAGATAAAGTCGAGCTCTTCATGGATGAAGTTGGCGGCTTCTTGACTTGGAAGTTTAAGCCAAATGACTTTTCCTTTGAAGGGTTTAAGTTTCTTACGCGCTTCTGATTCTTGTTCTGAATAGTCAAGTTTTTCTCCGTTTTGAACATAGGGCGCATAAGGGTCTATCGCGTAGAAACGTTCAATTGGAAGCAGCGACAACATGCTAAAAGCGTTTTCCGCTG
>JANXDU010000026.1 GCA_025059195.1 Candidatus Bathyarchaeota archaeon | reverse complement strand
TTTCACCTCCTTTTCGTTTTTTCCTTTCTTTTAGGGTTTCTACCCATATTTTCACAAGGACATAGGCGCTTAGGGCTAGGACTACGGCGCAGGCTATGGCTAGGGCTGCGGCAGACGCGATGAAGGCCGCCTCTCCCCACGTGGGTTTATATATGGCGTAGGCGGCGGCTGCGGCGATTATGGTGCCTGCGCCTAGGGCTATGTACCACCATCGTGGTTTGAAGAACACGTAGGTGCCCAGCCCCACTACTAAGGTGTCGAAGGCTACTATGCCCACGAATGTGGCTTCCCAGCCCATTGGAGGAATCATAACAAGCGGGTGAACCGCAACTTCCGCATAGTTGGAGAGGAAGAAAACCGCTAGGGTTAGCGATGGTATTGTGACGGCTGCCATGAAGATTCTGGCGTAGTTCATGAGCTTCTTGACTTTGCCTAGGTAGATGTTTAGGGCTATTATGTTGGCTAGGGCTATTGCCAGATATATGAGGCTGTACCAGAAGCGCATGTATTCGCCGAAAGCCATCATGAATTCTCGGCTTACGAGAAGATGCCCGAAACCAGCCAAGGCTGCCAGCTGGTAGACGTAGGGGAGTTGCCATGGGAAGTGACGGTCTAAAAGACATGTTAGGAGGCTCATGGCTAGGAATAGGTCTATGCCTATCAATGCGAAGAACTCTGGTTGTAGTGGGGAGGGCATGCCTTTTCCGCATCCGAGATGTCTGGTTTATTCTTATTTAAGTCATGCGAATTCGGAATCGGTACCCGAAGTTCATAGTATAAGTTTGCAAAATGGAAAATAAATCTTGTGTAGTAATACTTAATACAAACACTCAACGTCTAGGAAGCGCCACAGCTGAAACATTAAAACGCTTCCGTATATACCTAGCCAAAGTTTCAGCATAACCTACACGGAAATTATCCGTAATAACAAACTTCGGCTTAGAACGCCTCACATACTCCATTAAACCGTCAAAATCTGAATGGTCGCTGAGGGCTATGATGTATTCTTTCTCAGCTATTTGGCGGCATGGCGCGTTAAACTCCCAACCGCTTACGTAAACGCAGAAACCTCCACTTCCAACTTTGCCTCTCGAACCCATGTGATAAAAGGCAACACAGGGCTGATTTCGCTCAAGCATACTTCCAAACTCTTTCTCCTCAACCCTATACAATCGTCCAATCCGCATACCATGCCGCTCGCAGATTTTCGACACTTGGAAAACTCTTTCAGGGGCAAGGAACGGAGCCTTTAAACCCGCCTCGTGGAGAATCTGCATGACCTCTTGAAGTTTGCCATGATAGCCAAAAACATAAACCGCGCCACGTTTCAAGCCTTCCTTCACAACGGAAACAAGCATTTCTTTAACGTCTTGGTGGAAAGGTCGCCTACAGGAGGGGCTGCCATAAGTGGCTTCCATCACAAGGACATCTGCGTCCAGCACCGGTGTTTTTTCAAGCCTAAAATCACCCGTATAAACTATCCGTGTGCCCTCAGAGTCTTCAACAAGCACCTGGGACGCGCCCAAAATGTGGTCTGCCGGAAAAAGGGTTATGCTTTCCTCGCCATAACGCACGGTTTTTCCATAATCCAGCGTCTCCACACATCCGCCCATGAGAAAAAGGGGGCTTCGCATAACATCAATCAAGTCTTTTGTGGCTTTAGTCATCAAAACTTTTTCACAGTTATGGAGGCTTTGCTGTAAGCCAATCATGTGGTCTGCATGCGCGTGAGTGATAACCCTCAACAGCCTGGACTCTTCGAAGGCGTCGCATGCCAGGCTTTTGCCGAGGAGGACGGCGCCCTTATCGGTTATTGTGGCTTTAACAGACAAGCCTTTGAAACACCGGTTTAGCTGGCGAAATCGCTTATCAAAGCGGCGACGAACTTGACTCCTTTAATGAAACTTTCAATCTTCAAGTTTTCGTTAGGTGCATGATTATTAGACTCTGGATGGCCGCAACCAGCGGAGACAACGGGATAACCTAAAAGATTTCGGAACAAATGCATTGGACCGGAGCCAGCGCTGAGCGGATAAATAACTGCCTTTTTGCCGTAAACTTTCTCGGCTGTTTTCGCGACTAAGCTTACGAAGGGGTCGCTGATTGGGGTTTTGACAGGTTCTGTGGAGCCATATCGAATTATTTCAATATCGCCGAAGCCACGTGCCCTCAAATGTTTGACAAGCTTTTCGAATATTTCATCTGGCTTTTGGTTTGGAACAAGTCTGAAGTCCAGTTTAGCCATGGCCTCGCGGGGCAGAACAGTTTTAGAGCCTCTTCCAGTATAGCCGGATTGTAAGCCGTTAATTGTGCATGTGGGCTGGAAAAGCAGCGCCTTCAAGGCTTCAACGCCGGATAGGCCCTTCAAAAACTGTTTTAAGCCAAGCTCTTTTTTAAGGGCCTCTTCTTCAGATGGAATGTTTTTCAGACATTCGATTTCTTCAGACGTTGGGGGCAAAACGTTGTCGTAGAGTCCTTCTATAAGAATTTTTTCATTTTCGTCTTTTAACGTGTTTAAAGCCCAAACAAGCCTCCAAGCTGCGTTTGGAATTAACGGTGCATTTGCGGAATGAACATCCTTTAATGCACATTTCGCCCGCAATTCAACGGACAAAACTCCCTTCAACCCCAAATATAAATTGGGTCGTTCATGTCTATCGGTTCCGCCGAATTCCCATATAGCAGCGTCTGCCGAAAAAAGCTGTCTATACTTTTTGACTATGGGCTCCAAGTTGGGACTTCCAATCTCCTCTTCGCCATCCACGACAAACTTTACGTTCACGGGGACTTCGCCAACGGTTTTCATATAGGCTTGGACAGCTTTAAGCCTTGAAACGAGGTTCCCCTTATTGTCCACGGCGCCTCTGCCGTACACTTTTCCGTCGGCGATTTCGCCGCTGAAAGGTCCATATTTCCATTCTTCCAGCGGTTCCGGAGGTTGCACGTCATAATGGTTATAGAACAGAAGCGTCTTAGCAGTTTTCTTGGACTTGATTTCGCCGTAGACAACTGGATGTCCCCTCTCGCCTCTCAAAATCTTTGTGGAAAGCCCAATTTCACGCATCATGTCTTCAACAAGTGTTGCACAATCTTCTATGCCTTCTC
Source organism: Candidatus Bathyarchaeota archaeon (assembly GCA_025059195.1). GTDB lineage: Archaea > Thermoproteota > Bathyarchaeia > Bathyarchaeales > Bathycorpusculaceae > DRVP01. Next base: position 6,412 of record JANXDU010000026.1, on the reverse strand, counting down.
CTTTGGCTGAAACGCTGGGCTGCCTAACAAGCTTAACAAGGTCTCCAATGAAGGCGCTTGCGTGCGCGTCAATAAAACTATAAATTTTTTCCAAGCTCATAACCTCACCTCTAGGCTGTCTTAGGTGCGAGCCAATCAATTAACTGTTTTGGGTTGTCGCATCGGATTTGCACCTTTATAGGGCCTAGGGGCGATTCCGCCACAGCCTTCGAAAAGGACAAGTGTCCAGCATAGGCCACTTGCTTGTTTAGGTAAAAGGTTATTGTGTTTTCGCTTAAACCCTCAAACAAGGCGCCGCGGGCGGCGTCGCGGATGCGCTCTCTCCGCAGCAAATTGTAAATTTTTGTGAGGGCCTCAAGCCCTTTTGCCTCTGCGGTTAGTAGGCTTCCTTTTAAAAGCGGCTTTATTTGCACCGGGACGCTACCGAATATGTTTTCCACAGCTCTTTTCACTTTTTCTTCGGATTCCGTTGGGTTTATTTCAACTTCAATGGAAACCTCTACCTCATCCATTTAGCCTCAATCCTCCTTAAGATTTCTGCAGCCTTCCTCTTAGCGTCGCCTAAACTTTCCTCATTAACCATCATGTACTCGGCTAAGGCTATGGCGTTTCCAAGGCCCACACCAAGTTCCCGCATGTCCCTTTCACAGAAAACCTCCCAGCTTTTCGGGTCGTCGCTTCTCCGCCTATGAAAAAGTCGTTTAAACCGGGTTTCAGGCGAAGCATGCACGGCCACAAGCACAAATTTTGGAAAGTTCCTTCTAAACTCCTCAACTTCTGCCAGGCTTCTTACGCCGTCCACAATAACTTTGTCTTCCTTTGTTGCAGCTATTTTGGAAATACACCGTTTGGCTATGACTGTTTCGCCTTCCAAGCGCCTCAACTCCAGCATGATACGGCCAAGATTTTCCGGAGTCGGCTCTAAACCCTGTCTTTTGGCTTCTTCCCGCACCTCATCGCCCATGACAACGACGCCGTAGCCACTAGCCTTTGCCACATTTACCACAACGGATTTTCCGGCACCGGGCATTCCGGCTAAGCCAACAACCAGCTTTCCGTTTTTCACTTAAAGCCCTTCCCGTAATTTCCTAATAGCAATGGGTCTTAACAGTTAAAAGCGTTTAGGAAACCATTGCCCTTTCGCGCGTTTAACCCCGTTCTTAAACGGTTCCCAACGGGTAAACTTTTTATTTTTTGATTGAAGGTTGCTTCATCTATGTGGTGGCTTGGCTTCGTTTTCCATGAGATGGCGTTCGGCTTGCTTTCGGTCTTTCTTCCACTATACATTGTTTATATCGGCGGATCGCTCGTGGACGTTGGTTTCATGTCCGCTTTGGCAGTTCTCGCCACCATCCCATCTTCGTTTCTTTGGGGATACGCTTGCGAAAAGGAAGGCCGCTATAGGCGGTACATCCTCCTCTCCTTTTTGTCCCTAGCCCTCATCTTCTATTTTCTCACCCTCACCGTAGACATCGGGCTATTAACATTGCTATATGTTCTATTGTGTTTTTTCCACGTGGCCCACGAACCCCCCAGAAACGTTTTGATAGCTGAATTTTACACTCGCGAAGAGTGGGAGAAAGCCTTCGCATGGTATAGGGGGATTACGGAAATCGGGTTGCTAGCTGGGCTGCTTTTAGGCTTTTTCATGGCAGCGCTTCGTGTCAGTGCAGTTTTAACTCTTCTTGTGTGCAGCGGTTTACATATACTTGCTTTTGCATTGTCCCTTGTTTTGGTATGGGACCCGCTCCTAATCCTTGAAAGGGGATTGGTAACCATTGAGCGCTCCGTGGACCTTACGTTTAGAGGAGCTACGGCTCTTTCAAAGCTCTCCAGCGGAGCTTGGATAGAGCTTAAGGTTGAGAACGTTAAAGCCTTTTGTTTAGGTTTCACACTTTTTTCGTTAGCTACAAATGTGCTGTTTACGCCCATGGCCATATTCTTGTCCAACGGGTTAGGCTATGCTGAAACTATGGTTTTCGCCCTTTTCGCGGTGAACTCTGTTGGAGGTATCATTGGATATTTTATGTCGATGCGAAGTTCGCCAAATGTTGATAGGGAAAAATCGGTGCTGTGCCGAGTTGCCTTGTTCCGCGGCTTGCTATCCTTGACGCTTGTCACCTCCATGCAGATTTTCCTTCTCAGAACGTTCACGGTGGCCGTTGTGCTGTTTTTGATGGGTTTTCTTTACGCGTTATTTGCAGTTTACACAATTGCATTGTCCATGGAAATTCTCCCCAAAGAAAAAGTCGGAGTCTACAACGCAATGGAAGGTTTAGGAAGGGCTTGCGGCTCTTTGATAGGCCCCCTTATGGCCGAAAAACTTGGTTTCCAATACGTATTCTTAACAAGCGGCCTAACGTTCTTCGCAGCATACGCCCTATTCAAAGTTTTCAAATAAAAGTCGAAGAAATACCTTAAATTCAGCCCTTATAAGTCAGTCGCTGGTTTGACTACGCTTTCCAGCAAACTCAAATGCACGAGTCTTAAAGCATTTATGAAAGTTTTGGGCTAAAGGGTATACGAAGGAATGATCCATGTCTGAAACCATAAGAAGTTTCATAGCTTTCGACATTGAGGATTCCGGCGTTTTAGAAAACATAACAAAAATGCAGAAAATCTTGTCGGGGACCGGCGCAGACTTGAAGCTCGTTGAACCTCAAAACATTCACATAACCCTGCGTTTTCTGGGAAACATCACACAGCCAATGGTGGACAAAGTTTACGGTGGGATGTGTAAAGTCCATTTTACTCCTTTCACTATTAAGATCCAGGGTTTGGGTGCTTTTCCGAACCAGCGGAACCCCCGAGTTGTTTGGGCTGGTATAAGGGAGGGTTTCCTTCAGCTTCGAGGCATCTTCGAACAATTAGAACCCTTTCTTCGAAGTTTAGGCTTCGCCCCAGATCCGAAAGGTTTTAGCCCCCACTTGACAATTGCCCGTGTTAGGTCTGGACGGAATAAGGCGCAGCTTGTTAAATGCTTGATGGAAAATGTAAACTTCGAGTTCGGTGTCGTCAAAGCCAACTGTTTGAGGCTTAAAAGAAGCGACTTGACACCAAAAGGACCTATTTACACAACGCTTAGGGAACACTGCCCAAAAAGTTGACAAAGGGCTGAAATATGCCGCCAGCGCAAGACACTTTGGGAGCCATCTGCAAAACTGTTTTGGAAAGAATAACCCCAAAACCGGAGGAACGTGAAAAAATAGAGGGTTTGGCGAAAGCTTTAGAAAAGAAGGTTGCGAAGGCAGCGGAGCATTTTGGTGTTAAGGCAACAGTGCGCTTGGAGGGATCTGTGGCTAAGGACACTTGGCTCAGCGGAGAACCTGACATAGATATTTTCATGCGCTTACCTCCAAACATGCCACGCTCTGCGCTTGGCGAAGTTGCCCTAAAAATAGCTCGAAAAGCCACGGAAGGCGCAAAACAGGTGGAAAGATTCGCAGAGCATCCATATCTTGAGGCATTTTTAGACGAGGTTCGCGTTAACATTGTGCCATGCTACAAAACTCAAAGCGGGGAATGGTTGAGCGCCACGGACCGCACTCCCTACCACACGGACTATGTGAAAAGGCATTTAAAACCCGAAATGCGCGGCGAGGTTCGGCTTCTAAAAAAGTTCATGAAAGGCATAGGCGTTTACGGCGCGGAAATAAAGGTGGGCGGGTTCAGCGGCTATCTATGTGAACTCCTTGTCATCCATTACGGCTCCTTTCTAAACGTTTTGGAGGCTTTCGCCCAACCTAAACAGCGAATGGTTGTTGACATAGAAAAACATTACAAAGGCAGAGAAGACGAGTTACCACTACTTTTCAACGAACCGTTAGTGATGATAGACCCCGTGGATATGGGACGAAACGTTGCCTCGGCTGTTCAGCCTCAGAAATTTTACACTTTTGTGGCGGCAGCCCGCGCCTTTTTGGAAAAGCCAAGTCTAAAATTTTTCTATCCGCCGGAAACAGCGCCTTTAACTGTTGAAAAGCTTAAGGAAACACTCAAAAAACGTGGCTCAGCGATGCTTTTCATCGTCTTCGGCGAAGTGGACGCCGTCCCGGACATCTTGTGGGGGCAACTGTACAAGTCTCAACGTTCGCTGGCAAAACTTTTGGAGACCACCGATTTCGCATTACTGCGGCACGCTGTCTGGAGCGATGAAGAAAAATTAAACGTCCTTATATTCGAACTTGAAAGCCGCCAACTGTCACCCCTTAAGAGGCATTTGGGGCCACCGCTGGATAAGCTTGAAGATAGCAGAAAGTTTTTGGCTAAGCATGTTGCCAGCCCAGAAACGGTTTCGGGACCATACATTGAAGGTGGAAGGTGGACTGTGGAGATTAAACGGAAATACACAGACGCTGTTTCGCTTTTAGGAGAAAAGCTCAAAGATGGAGGAAGAAACGCTGGCGTTGCCAAGAAAATAGCCCAAGCGTTAAGCCGAGGCTTCAAAATCCTTGTAAACGAGGAAATAGCCGAAACCTATGCAGAAAACATAGAATTTGCAAAATTCTTAACAGATTTTCTCCAAGGCAAGCCCAAGTGGCTATAAAACGCTGTGAAGCAAAGCTAAAAGCAGAAAAAAGCCCACCCCCCAGCAGTAAAAGGCGAAAAGGTGGAATTTTCCTTTTGAAACCGTTTTCCACAACAGTTTCAAGGCTGAATAACCAACAAATAAGGCGGTGATAGCTCCAACAACAACTTCAACGAAACCGAAACTTGAGGCGAAAAGCGCATCAAACTCCCTGTAAAGGGTTAAAGCTAAAGCCCCTACCACTGCGGGGATGGACAGAAGAAAGGAGAATTTGAAAGCTTTCTCTCGTTTTACTCCAATTAAAAGGGAAACAGCTATAGTTAACCCGCTTCTGGAAAGCCCCGGAATAACGGCCAAACCTTGGGCGATTCCAACCAAAAAGGCTTCCTTAAAACCAATATCGCCTATTTTTTCTCTGCCAACCTTCGCCAAGTAAAGAATCACTCCGCAAACAATAAAAGCCAAAGCTATGATGGAAAAATCTTGAAAGGCTTTCTCCAAAAACTCGTAGAAAAGCCAGCCAATAACCGCCGTTGGCACCGTTCCCACAAATACAAGTGGCATAAGCCGTCCATACTCGCTTTTAAAGTCTAAACATGCAAGAGCCTTCAAAAGAGCTTTAACATCGTTTCTAAAAAAGACTAAAACAACCATTAGAGTTCCAACATGAAAAACAACTTCGAAAAGCATGGGTAGGCTTAACCCCAGAAGTTTTTCGCAAACTTTTAGGTGGCCGGTGCTGGATATGGGAAACCACTCTGTCAAGCCTTGGACAACGCCCAGAATCACAGCCTTAAGAAGCTGGTCCAAACGCCGTTCCCACATCAACGCACCACTATTCGCCTGATTAACTTTAAAAGGGTTATTATGCCTAAACCATCCTCAGAGGCTCCTCTTTTAAAGGTGATGAGCTTTGAGTGAATATCCACTCGGAAGCTTCGAAGACCGCAAAATATTGGCTGAAATCCCCTTTGAAAAACTTTTAGACTTTTTCTTTCTCCAAATTAGGAATTTATGGCGAGTTGACGGCCTATACTTCCTTGAAATAGAAAAACTATTTGGAACGGAAAACGCTACCCAAATAGACGCCAGCGTTTGGGAAGCCATGGCAGTTTTGGAAGCCAAAAGCCTACAAAAAACTTTCAATATAGTTGAAAACCCAGACACCCCAACAATCATGAAACTCCTTCGCCTTACAAGCTGGGCGTTAGACCATCCCTTCAAAACTGTGGAATTATTCCCAAACAAGGCTGTTTTAAGCGTGAACCGCTGCAGAACCCAGGAGGCAAGGCTTAAAAAAGGCTTAGGTGAATTTCCATGTAAACACGTGAGGTACAGTTATCTTAAAGCTTTTGTAGGAGCCCTAAACCAAGAAGTTAAAGTAAACTGTGTTGTTTGCCCCCCAGATCCTCGTCCCAACGACTTATGGTGTAAGTGGGAGTTCGAAATGCAATGTTAAGGCAAAGCTAGCCTCGAAGTTTTTCGCCCAAGCTTTCAGCCCACGCATCAACCTTGCTGAAGTCAAGGGCGTCAGCTATCGTAAGGCCTAAAATTTTGATTCTCCCCCCAAAAGCTTCAGCAGCAACAGGCTTTATGTGTGGAAACTTTTCCAAAAACTTTTTGATGTATTTTTCCACGGCCCTCTTATAGGTTTTAGGACTTCCCGCCTCCAAGGCTAAGACGAAGAATGCAACTTTTTTACCATCAAAATTGTTCTTTTCCAGAAAACTTTCCGCCTCCCTGTAAACTCGTTGCGCTCTCACTCCACATCCAACGATGACGCCTTTATACGGGGAAATATCCGGAGATGGATTCTTCCTTAGGTTAACAAGGTCAACGTCAAACCCGTGTTTTCGCCGTAAAACTTCCGCAATTTTGAGGGCA
>JANXDU010000005.1 GCA_025059195.1 Candidatus Bathyarchaeota archaeon | reverse complement strand
TGCTGAAGCAAGCAGTTTTGGAGTGCTCCGGGCGGGATTTGAACCCGCGTCTCCGGCTCGAAAGGCCGGAATACTTGACCGGGCTATACTACCGGAGCGCCGTTTGTGGATTGCTGGCATCATGCAAATGTTTACGGTTTCGGATAAATTTTATTCTTTTAGGGCTGTTTTTAAGCATTCTTCGAGGCTTGCCAGTTTCACCTCTGCCTTGTTTAGGGTTGGTGCGTAGTGGGCTGTTTTAGCCGAGTTTGTTATTATCGTTTTTACGCCCAGCCTGTCTGTCCACGTGACTACGGCGCATGTGTCGGTTATGATTTTTGCTCCGCTTGCCTCTATCCTCTGCACATAGTTTTTGGCTTTTTCTTTTATGTGGCGGCTTGTGCAAACCCAGAACTCGACGCCCTCCATCACTTTTTTGTCGCCTATTTTTTCAGCGATCTCGCGGATTTCACTTAGCGAGCAGTGGGGGCAGCCGACGAAGACTAAATCCGGCTTTTTCGTTGATGTTGTGGTTAATTCTTCGACTGTTTCTTGAAGGTTTTTAGGCTCAACGGTTATTTTTTCAAGGGGTTTTTCTATAGTTTTGGCTGCTGCGCCATCGTGATGGAACATGTTAACCATTCCGGCGGATGCCAATGCTGCGCCGAGCTGTTTAAGGCTTTCAGGTGTGGGCTTACCTAAACCGGTTATAAATGGGATTTTATCTTCCAGAACCTTGCCCAGGTATATTCCGAGGGCGCCGTAATCAGTCTCCTTTTCCAGAGGCGCCTTAACCTCGACAAGGATTTTTGGTTTGCGGTTCTCAGCCCTGTGGATGCCGCAGTCCGGTGTTTTGCCGATTATTGCGGCGGCCAAAGCGCTTGGTCCCCCCTCCCGGTTTGTCCAAGCACCTAAAACCGAGTTGGCGTAGACAACGGCGGAGGATTCAGCCCAAGCCAGATGGGCACCTTTTGCCGGCGTTTTAATGTAGTAGGGTGTGCACGTGTAGGAAGTTTCGAAGCCCATTTTCTTGAATATTTCGCAAAGCTTCAACTGGTTTTTCACAAGGTTCTCCGGAAGCCTTTCAGCCAAATGCTGGGGGTCGAGGCTTTGAGGGTTTAATGTGGCTTCCACCGCCGCTTTTCCGCCGGTGTTTGCCAAAGCTTCCAGAAAGTCTGTAGGTGCATCGCCTAAAGTTTTATAGGAAACTCCTGAAACGTGGGCGGATTCCACTGGAATAAGCCTTGAAGCGCCGAAAAGCTCGCCCAGTTTGACTAAAATTTTCATGCAAACTTGCTTCGCCCAACCGTGTTCGCCGTTGTAGATGCGTTCTTCCTCCCGCGTCAAGTACACTTTGCCAACTCCTCCGCTGTGGATTTCAAAACTTTAACTGTGCCTTTGTGGGCGTCTACTTCAACCAAGTCACCCGTTCTTATTTGGTTTACATCCACTTGGTCTATCATGGGAATGTTGGCTATGACTGCGCCGACGACGATCACGGGGTCCGCCCTACGGTTTATTATGGCTTTAGGCGCCAGCCCGTTCTTCGCCAAAGAGTACAGAACGTAACTGCCAACAGTTGAGCCATGCCCGTGGGGAAAACATAAAACCTTGTCTTTCACGCATTTGCCATAAAGGCTATGGCGTCTTTCAATTATTTTTCCAGTGGCGGGGTCAACGTCGCCTAAGAAGCTTATTGGTTTCGTGGAAACTAAAGCTTCGGCTACGCATTTTCCTTCAACAATTCCCCGCCCATGTAAAATAACGGGGCTTGCCATTTATGGGTCTCCTAAAAGGATATTTTGGCTGATGATGGAATTTCGCCTAAAACCTTTAAGGAGGCTTCCGCCACCCTTGCACGGTTTTTCTCGTCTGTGTAAACCCTTAAAATGTTTATGAAACCCTTCAAGACTTCGAATATTCCGGAGATTTCGCTAAGCCGCCTAACCTCTTTTTTGCCGTTTCTCGTTTTGCTGAAAACCGGGATTTCCATGGGCTCCATGAACATGGAGTGATGGTAGGGGACGCTTGGCACTGTTGGAACATCTATTACTATGGCATTCGGCGCCACTTTGGCGTTTTTCGCAATTCTATCTCTTATTTGGTTGCGGAACTCTTCGGCGCCGAAAATACTTGAAACCGTTTTGTCCTTAACATAGAAGGTTTGCTCGTAGGCGCATTTCAGCAGTCTACGCCTCTCCAAATCCCTAATTATTGGGCTGGATTCTCTACAGTTTTTAAGCATAGTCCAAACCGTGTAGTCATCCATAGCCAAATACTCTTCCGGCGTTTTGAAAGCCGACAAGCCCAGTTCCGCGTCTGCCTTTTCAAGGGCTGTTGCCAACATTATTTGGGCGGCCCTTCCAACCCGGTGGAAGTATATGCTTTTGAAGGACTCAATTCGCGCTATTATAAAAGATTCTAAAGTCGAAAGCGCCCCAATGTCCACGGCTAAGTTGCCGTCTAAAACGTCCAATGAGTGGATTAGGCGGAAAATGTCCACAAAGCCGTACTCAGCGCCGGTGTGATAAGTGTCTCTGACAACGAAGTCGAGTTTGTCAACATCTATGGAGCCTCGGACTATCTGGTTGAGGAAGGCTTTCGGGTTTCCCGGAAGGGAGCCAGCCGCCAGCTCCGCGATGTATTCTGGCCTGTGTCCAAGCCTGCCTATAACGTCTTTCAGCTCGCTGTTTCTAATTAACCACATAGTTATGTCTTCGTGGGTTTTGTTAAGCTTCTTTGTAAGCAAATGCTCAAAAACGTGGGAGAAAGGCCCATGCCCCACGTCATGAAGCAAACCGGCAATCCGCACGGCTTCGACGTCCTCTTCGCTTACTATTTGGGAAATGTGGGAGTTTTCAACCACCTTGCCAGCCAGATACATAACGCCAACGGAGTGCTCGAAACGCGTGTGGTTTGCTCCGGGATAAACGTATTCCGCTCCGGCCAGCTGCCTCAATCTGCGAAGCCTCTGCACGGGATAGGAGTCTATTACTTCCTTTTCCCGCTCCGTTATATAGATGTACCCGTAAACTGGATCTTTTATCTCTCCCCAGTAGGTTTTGGCCATGGCTTATTCTCCGTAAGTGATTAGACAATTATTAATGTGGGTTCCCTTTTATAATGTGTAATGCTGGCGTGGAGGACTAGGCGTTGGATAAGCAGGGTTTCTTCATATGTGTCGAAGGCTTGGACGGCTGCGGAAAAACAACCCAAACGAAGATTCTAGTGAGAGAACTTAGGAAAAGGGGGTATGCGGCGGTTTATACGGCTGAGCCAAGCCGTGGAAAGATTGGAAAGTTTATTAAAAGGTATTGTTTGCATGGGGAGAAGCGTGTCTCAAGCGTTGTTGAAGCTTTGCTTTTTGCGGCCGACCGCTATGAACACGTGGAAAAGGAAATAGTCCCCGCCTTAAAAAATGGGGGAATCGTAGTTTCAGATCGCTATTTGTATTCTTCTTTGGCCTATCAGGGGGCGGCTGGCTTAAGCTTTGACTGGATTAGGAACATAAACCAGCATGCAGTGGCGCCCGACTTGGCGATTTACATAGACGTTGAGCCTGAAACCGTTGTCCAGAGACTTAAGCCCAAAAAGTCGGTTATGGAAAACCTTGAAATCCAACGGAAAGTGCGGGAAGTTTACATGTTTTTTGTGGAGAAAGGAGAGCTTGTCAAAGTGGATGGAAACAAGCCTAAACGAGAGGTTGCAAGGGAAATCCTATCCATAGTTTTGAACTGCTTGGAAGGGGCTGAAGCGCGTAGAATTTAAGCGGGTTTTAACGCTTTTCTCGGAAATAACGCGTTCACCCTTGAAACAACAAGGTTCACGATCTCTTCTGGAGAAATATGTCGCGGCCCCCTTTCATGAAAAACTTGCATTTCCACGGTGTTGGCGTTGAAGGTTAAGCGGAGCATGTAGTAGTCAAACTTTAAAGGCTTGTTTTTGTCCTCTCGACGCCTATAATACCGCACAGCGCAGAAGAAGTCCATAACCTTCAATGGATTTTTCCCAACTATTTGTAGTGCTTTCTGCGTTTCTTCGCCATCCAGATAGTTGAAAGCTTCGCTTTCCGCTATGCCGAATTCGAAAATTACCGTGCATTCTGGAATGGAAGGCTCAGTTATTGTTTCTAAGTTTAGGCTTTCACCGTTAAGTCCATGAAGGGCTTGAATTATCGCTTGCTGCAACTTTTTCAGAGAAACCGAGGTGGTTAGCTGGGCAACCATGTGCACGTTAAATGGGAAGTTCCGGTAAAAACCAAGCATTGCGGCATCCTCGTCTCCGCTTCAAACTTTTCTGGCTTTTCTAACTTTCTCCAAGTTTTCCAGCAGTCCAGAAAGCGCCACGCCAAGTTTTTGAAGCTCTTCAACGTTTGTTTCGTGCAACATTTTCCCTTGAATTTCTTGAATTTTAGCTAGCAGCGTTGCCTCTAAGGCTTCAAGGCTTAAGGCGCTTGTTATTTTCGCCAGCTCCGCCTCTTCTCTGACGACTATAACCTTCTTTTCGCATTTGGCACACCATAAATCGCCATTTTTAAGCCTAAAAATTGGTGAAGCACAAACTGGACACGCAAGCTCCGTAAGTGTTGAACCTTGGCGAAGCATGTCAGCCATACGTTTAATATACTGCTCATCGCTGGATTTGGCGCTCTGCGGCATCGGCTAAGCCCCCCAATAAGGATAGGCATAAAAGCCTATATAACTTGATTACCTTGAATATTCTGATTCTGGCGGGGGTTGCCATGGTGAGGAAAAAGAAACTTGAAGAGTATGAGGAGCGAATTAAGCAGGCTTTAGCCGTGTTGGCTGAGGTCTCTGAGGACACCACGACGCCGCGAAACATTAGAAGGGCGGCTAAAGACTCTATGGATGCGCTACAGACAACAGAGTTCACACCCGCAGTTAGGGCTTCAAACGCCATATCCATATTGGACGAAATTCTACAAGACCCGAACATGCCGCCCTACACGCGTGTAAAACTTTGGAATGTTATGAGCATCCTTGAAGCCATAAAAGACTAGGGAAGATTAAACCCGGCGTCTTTAACCATGAAAGGAAGGGTTTGACATGAGGGTTTTCCATTACAGTGAAGTTAAAGCTGAAGAAGCCCGTGAACAAGGCGCCTCAAAGTTGAAGGTCAGATGGCTTATCGCAAAAGAGACGGGAGCTCCAAACTTTGCCATGAGGCTCTTCGAGATGGAGCCCGGAGGCCACAGCCCCCTACATGCGCATCCTTGGGAGCATGAGGTTTTCGTTCTTGAAGGTGAGGGCACCGTTGTTGGCCCAGAAGGCGAAAAGAAATTTAAGCCCGGCGACGTGATTTTTGTCCCTCCCAATGAGAAACACCAATTTAGAAACGATGGGAAACAGACTGTAAAGTTTCTCTGTCTGGTACCGCTTCACTAGGACTCTAAAGTTTCTCCATTCCCATTACGTTTTGGATTCGCTAAAGATATATGCTGGTTATTACATGTTGTTTTGGGCTTCAAGAGGTATAAAGCCTTGAAATACGACGTGGTGATTGTTGGAGCGGGTCCAGCGGGGATATTTTCAGCCCTTGAACTTGTCGGCAAAGCTGACCTCCGTATTTTGATGCTTGACAAAGGTCCAGACCTTGAACAGCGGAGATGCCCGGCAAGCAGAGGCTTCGGCTGTGTGAATTGCGATCCATGTGGGCTTCTCTGCGGTTGGGGCGGAGCCGGAGCCTTCAGCGACGGCAAGCTAACTATATCAACGGAAGTGGGAGGATGGCTGAACCAGTACGTTTCAGAAAAGGAGCTGTCCGAGTTAATAAACTACGTGGACAACGTTTATCTCCGTTTTGGGGCGCCGAGCCACGTTTACGGTGGCGACGTGGAGAAAGTTGAGGAAATAGAGCGGAAAGCCTCTTTAGCTGGATTAAAACTCATCCACCAAAAAATTAGGCACATGGGAACGGAACGGTGCGCCCAAACACTGCGGAAAATGCGGCAAGAGCTTGAGGGAAAAGTTGAGATAAAAATGAAGAAGGACGTTAAAGGACTTATTGTCAAAAATGGTGTTGTGGAAGGCGTTGAAACCGTCGACGGAGAAAAGTTCTTCGGGAAATATGTTATCGTGGCGCCGGGAAGGGTTGGCGCCGAATGGCTTCAAACGGAAGCCCAAGCTTTAGGTTTAAAACGGCTTAACAATCCCGTGGACGTTGGCGTAAGGGTGGAAGTGCTCGCAGCGGTTATGGAAAATTTGACAAACATCCTCTACGAGCCAAAATTCGTTTATTACTCAAAATTCTTCGACGATCAGGTTAGGACTTTCTGTGTAGCTCCATACGGAGAAGTTATAACAGAATCATATAACGGTGTTTTAACCGTTAACGGGCAGAGTTATGCCGAACGGAAAACAGAAAACACAAACTTCGCCGTCCTTGTTAGAACATCCTTCACGGAACCCTTCAAGGAGCCCATAGCCTACGGCAAGTATTTGGCGAGGCTTTCAAACCTTCTAAGCGGAGGCATCCTAATACAGCGTTTAGGCGATTTAGAAGCGGGTAGACGTTCAACGCCCGACAGAATAGCCAGAAGCGTCGTAACCCCCACTTTGAAAAACGCTACACCAGGAGATCTAAGCTTCGTTTTGCCCTACCGCTATTTAGCCGACATAAGAGAGATGCTGGAAGCCTTGGACAAAATAGCCCCGGGCATCCATTCAAGGGACACCCTTCTCTACGGGGTTGAGGTGAAATTCTACTCTTCAAGGCTTGAATTAAGCAACTCGCTGGAAACAAAAATACGAAACCTTTTCACAATAGGCGACGGCGCCGGAGTCACAAGGGGGCTTATTCAAGCCTCCGCCTCTGGAGTGATTGTGGCAAGAGAAATTCTAAGGCGGGAGAAGCAGAAGGTAAAAGAAAATGTCGATAGTTAAAGAGCTGAGCTGTTCCTATTGTGGAGCACCAATCCCCTTTAAACCCGGAGAAATAGTTGCCACGTGCAGATACTGTGGCTACACGGTGGTGATTGAAACCGGGAAGGCGTTTACTTTCGAGCATTCCATGCTCCTCAACAAATATAACCCAGCAAGTATTGAGGAACCAGCCAAAAACTGGATGCGCTTCGGCTTCCTTAAACCCTCAGATCTAGCGGAAAAGGCAAGATTCGTCGAGAAGACATTGATGTATTTGCCCTTCTGGGTGGTGTCCGCTGAAACAGAAAGCACTTACAAAGGCATTTTTGAACGTTTAAACCCGCCGATAGTGAAGGAAGGCAAAATAACCAAAAAATACAACTGGCTTGTTCTCGCAAGAAAAGCCTCAGAATTTCCAACGAAAGAGTACGACGTGCCTTTAGAGGGCAAGGTTCCATACGACTTTAGGAGAATCGAAGAGTTCGCGAAAGTTCTGAACAGCGAAATGGATAGAGAAGAAGCCTTAGAAATCGCAAAGCAACAGATAACTGAGCATCACCGCTACTTGGCTCAGCAGGATGTTGACAGAATCATAGAAATGAAAAACGAGATAAAAGTGAACCAAACAGTTTACCTCCACGCCCCCGTTTGGTTTATTAAATATGAGTATAAAGGCAAAGTTTACACGTTATGGCTGGACGGAGCCACTGGCACAGTTATAAAGGGCGAAATCCCCCCAACGAAAATAGGATTATTCTAACCCACGGCTGTGATAGTGAATGAGCCGCGAAATAATTGGACGAGGAACATGGTACGACAAAATGGCGGCGAAAATCATCGAAAGAGAGCGAAAGCTAGGCAGAAGCCTAGACCTAATCCGAACCGAAATGGGGTTAGGCGCCTCGGGTTTCCCCCACATTGGAAGCTTAGGCGACGCCGCTCGCTCCTACGCCGTGGCTTTAGCCCTAAAAGAGCAAGGCTACCGCTCAGAACTTATAGCCTTCTGTGATGACAAGGATGGACTACGCAAAGTGCCAGTGGGCCTACCAAAAACCTTGGAAAAGTATTTGGGCTTTCCAGTTACGGACATTCCAGATCCGTTCAAGTGCCATGATAGCTATGGCAGACACATGAGTTCTCTGCTGCTTGAAGCCTTAGACAAGTGTGGCATAGAATACCTTTACATGTCGGCCAAAGAAGCTTATGAACGAGGCTTGCTTAACAACGAAATCCACACGATCCTCTTGAACGCGAAGAAAGTTGGCGAAATCGTCCGGGAAGAAGTTGGACAAGAAAGGTACATGGAGGTTTTACCATACTTCCCCACATGCGAAAGCTGCGGGAGAATATACACAACCAAAGCCTTGGAATATTTGCCCAAAGAAAAGAGAGTGCTCTACATCTGCGAAGGAATGGAAATTAAGGGCAGATGGATTGAAGGATGCGGCTATAAAGGCGAAGCTGACGTGACGAAAGGCGCTGGGAAGCTGAGCTGGAAAGGCGAGTTCGCCGCTCGATGGAAAGCCCTCGACATAAGGTTTGAAGCTTACGGAAAAGACATAGCCGACTCCGTTCGCGTCAACGACAGAATAAGCCGCGAAGTGCTGGGCTACGAGCCGCCAGCCCACGCCCGATACGAAATGTTCCTAGACAAAAGTGGAAGAAAGATTTCAAAGTCAACGGGCAACGTTTTCACGCCTCAAGTATGGTTTAGGTATGGCTCACCCCAGTCGCTCATGCTTCTAATGCTAAAAAGGTTCGTTGGAACCCGCACCTTAGACGTGAGGGACATACCCGCCTACATGAACGAACTAGACGCCTTAGAAGACATATACTTCGGAAAGAAAACGATTCCCGATAAGAAAGAGTTGACGAAACTTAAAGGCTTATACGAGTACTGCTGGCTTTTGAAACCGCCAAAACAGCCAAGCATCCACGTCCCCTACAACATGCTAACCTATCTGGCGAAAATCGCTCCGAAAGACAGAGAAATAGAGTTCATAACAGAAAAACTTCAAGCCTACGGCTACTTGCCAAAAGGACAACAGCCCGACGAAAACTTGAAAAAACGAATAGAATACGCCCTCAACTGGGCAAGGGACTTTGAAGAAATCCGAGAAACAACAATAACCCTAAAACCCGAAGAAAAAACAGCCATAGAAGACCTCATAGAAACCCTAAAAACCGAAACAGAACCGGAAAAAATTCAAAACGCCATATTCAACACCGCCAAAAAACACGGTGTCTCACCCTCAGAATTCTTCAAAACCTTATACACCATCCTAATCGGAGCGCCCCAAGGACCAAGACTAGGCCCCTACATAGTGGCCATGGGCAAACAAAACGTAATAAACGCCCTACAACGCACCCTAAACCAAACCTAAAAACCCTTTTATCCACTTTCAAATATTCAATAAGATGGGCCCGTAGTCTAGCACGGATTAGGACGCTGGCCTGCGGAGCCGGAGATCCTGGGTTCAAATCCCAGCGGGCCCGCCACTTTAATTTTGACATTTTACATAAAACTGTGCATCTTTTGTAGCAATATTCGTGATTACGGAATATTTGTTAAAGAAGCCCTCATCAATTATAGGCTTGATGACGATGATAACGGGGAGAAGGCTATTAGCCACTTTCATGTTGGCTTTGTGCATTACCGCTTTTGCACAATCGGTTGTGAATGTGAGGGTTTATGGTGGAGGGGGAAAGATTGATTTGTTTACAAATAAAGTGCCGTTTGATGGGCGGGGGTTAAACCGGCAGAGCGATGCCTTTCAACCTCAAGAGTTTGTAGAATTGTATGCCCTCGTAACCTACAATGAGGAGCCAATTGTGAACTGGCTTGTGGCTTTTCAAGTTTTAAACCCCTTAAATGAAACGGTGGCGGTGAGCGTTAATCGGACGGATGGCAATGGTATAGCCCATTTCGGTTTTAGGGTTCCATGGCCTTCTGAGGATGTTGCTGAGCAAACGGTTTTTGGCGTTTGGAAAGTTGTGGCGGCGGTTAACATAGCTGAGAAAGTTTTCATGGACACGTTGACTTTTCAGGTTGGATGGATCGTTCAGATAACCGACATAAAAACATTGAATGCTGAGCTTAGCCCCAAAACAAGCTTTTTGCGTGGAGAAACGGTGGTTTTCAACCTAACAGTTAAAAACATTGCTTTAACGGGTAAGTCTGCAGTTGTGATAGTCAACGTCTTTGACGTTGTAAATTACCCCATAGCCCACGTGATTTATGCTGGAAAACCCGTAATCTTTCAACCCGGCAAAAGCTTTATTCAAGTTGTTGTAAAGGTGCCGGAGAACGCGACGGTGGGAAGGGCAACTGTTTCCGCTGTCGCGTACACCGCCTTGCCGGTGTATGGGGGTGTCGCTTACAGTCCTCCATGCCTGTCGTATTTTGACGTGTTGCCTATCCCTAAGGTACAGTATTACTTAACTGTCAAAACGGACCCTCCTGGTGTTGTTTCTATTCTTGGCGAGGGATGGTACGATGAAGGGGCAACGGCTTCTTTAACTGCTCCAGAAGTTGTTCCAATTTCTCCTGGTGCGCGGTATAGGTTTAAGCATTGGAGTGTTAACGGTAAAGCTTTAGCTGGCCACACAGTCGCTTTTGTTATGGATAGAAATTACACTGCGACTGCCCATTACTATCTGCAATACTATTTGAATGTTGTTTCCCCTTATGGTGTTGTGGGTGGCGAAGGCTGGTATAATGCTAATGAGACAGCTTATGCTTTTTTGGATTTGGGGCTTCTTGATCATGGCAATGGAACACGACGTGTTTTTGTTTCTTGGGGTGGTGCTGCTTCCGGAGCAAATTATTCGAAAAGCGGTCCAATTCTCATGGACGGGCCGAAGACTGCTGTTGCGAATTGGAAGACTCAGTATCTCTTGACCGTGGCTACGGATCCGGCTGGTTTGAGGCCGAGGCCTTCTAGAAGCCCCCTCGGCGAGGCCGGTCCAGTTGATGGTTGGTGGTATAACGCGTATGTGAATGTTTCTCTGGTGGCCCTGCCTGTGGCTGGGTACGACTTTAGCTATTGGGATGTTGATGGTCGAGCTTTTGAGGTTGGCAGGGTCGCGTTGACTGTTTTTATGAATAGGCCTCACGTCGCCACTGCCCATTATAGCGTTCGTGTGGTTGGCTGGTTCCTTCCGGAATGGTTTTACTGGATTCTGCTTTTGATACTGGTTTTGGTTATCATACTGCTTTGCGTTTGGATTTATCGCAGAAGGAAGAGGGCGAAGGCTGGAGAAACCGCCTTTGCAAGGGGCTGGACCGCTTGGTATTACGGTTATGATTTGCTGGGCAGAAACCGCCGCTTAAAATGAGCTGCGTTGCTAAAACTTATGGAAGGGTGATGGAAGCCCTCCCCTTCCCCCTTGTCCGGCTAAACACTATTAGGCGTTTTGTTAATAAATGGCTTACTGTCCACGCTGGCATATTTCTCCGTTGAAAATATGCTTGCTTGGAGGCGTATTTCACGGGCGGAAGCTTGCTTTTAACCTTTAAAATGACATTTCGTTGTGGAGGCGGAGAGGCTTCAGAATGTTTGAGGATACGGCTGCAAACGCTGTTAAAATGTTGATATTCTTTCTCTGGGCCACGCTGGGCTTCGCCATAATCTGGGGAGCCCTCTGGCTTAAAACAGTCAAGAAGGCTAAGTAAACGAAACTGCGAAACGGTTAAATCGCTTTATTCAACTTTAAGATTTAGCCGAAAACCGGGCGGTAGCTCAGCTTGGTAGAGCTTCCGGCTGTAGACACCTGCCCATGGTGGGTGTCCCATCCAGCCTACCAAGCGTACAGGTGGTTGCTGAAACCGGAGTGTCGCAGGTTCAAATCCTGCCCGCCCGACCACGATTAATCATAAATTTTAGCTTAGCTCTACTTCCATTTATGTAAGCCTCTTATGGAAGGTTGATGGTTATGGAGGAGGATTTAACTTTTCTCGTTGTGGAGCCCATCCACCCCTGTGGGATAATGGTTTTAGAAAAGCATGGCCGTGTGGTTCAGCTTGGTCCCGGCGCCTCTTGGACAGATATATTAAGGTTTAGCGGGGAAGTCGACGCTTTAATCACAAGGGGTTTTACCAAGATTCCAAGAGAAGTTCTGGAAGCTTCTAAAAGGCTTAAGGTGATTGGTGTTCACGGCGTGGGTGTTGACCACATTGATGTGGATTTTGCAGCGAAAAGGGGTATACGTATTGTTCGAACTCCGGAGGCTCTAGCTGACAGCGTCGCCGAGTTCACCGTGAGTTTGATGCTTTCTCTTTTGAGGAAGATTCCGTCAGCTGACGCCGCTGTAAGGAAGGGTGAATGGAATAGGAAATATGGCGATCTCGTAGGCGCCGAGCTTATGGGCAAAACTGTGGGCGTCCTAGGGCTTGGACGGATTGGAAGCGCTGTCGCCAAGAGGCTGCGCGGTTTTGACGTCAACCTAATTTATTACAAGCGGAACAGAAACGTGGAGCTTGAAAGGCTTCTTGGTGTAGAATACGTTTCCTTCCATGAGCTTTTGAAGGCTTCAGACATAATAACGGTTCATGTGCCCTTAACCCCTGATACCTACCACATGATCTCCTTTAAAGAGTTCGCGTTGATGAAGCACGGCGTTTACATTGTTAACACGGCTAGAGGCGCAGTTATAGACGAAAAGGCGTTATACGAGGCTTTAGTCTCCGGAAAAGTGGCTGGAGCAGCCTTAGACGTTTTTGAAGCTGAGCCTTTAAGCCCAGACAACCCCTTAACAGGGCTTGGCAACGTTATTCTCACGCCGCATTTGGCGGCAAGCTGTGAGGAAACCCTCAAGAGGCTTGCTGTCGCCGTGGCTGAGAAGGTTGTTCAGGCCTTAAAAGAGTGTACATAACCCTTTTAATTCTCTCTACGTCTTCGCTTAGCACTTTATCCTCTCTCAGCATGGGCACCACGTTTCTGATGGCCGTGTAAGCTTTTCGTGTTCCTTTTCCAAGTTTTTCTGGTCCGCGGAGGTCTATGGCTTGGGCGGCGCAGAGAAGTTCTATGGCTATTATATATTCCGTGTTTTCCAGTATTTGGGCTGCTTTTTGAGCTGCTGTGGTTCCCATGCTTACAAAGTCTTCGAAGTTGGCGGATGTTGGTATCGAGTCCACGCAGGCTGGATGCGCCAAAACCTTGTTTTCTGAAGCTAGGGCTGCCGCCGTGTATTGGGCTGTCATTAAGCCGCTGTGTAAACCCTTTTCCGCTGAGGGTGGCACTAAGAAGGCTGGCAAACCGTTGTTCAGTTTTTCGTCTAAGAGGCGGGCTATGCGCCTTTCTGAAAGGTTGCCCACCACTGCCAAAGCCATTCCAAGCAAGTCCATGGCTAGGGATATGGGCTGTCCATGAAAGTTTCCTCCAGAAAGGCACACGCCCTCGTCTGGAAAAACCAGCGGATTATCTGTCGCCGAGTTTATTTCGGTTTCCACCACTTTCCTAGCGTAGGCTAAGGCGTCTCTGGCAGCGCCTAAAACTTGGGGCGTGCATCTCAAACTGTAAGCGTCATGGAGCCGTCCAAGGCTTGTTATAGCCTCCTTTCCAGTTTGGATAAGTTGGCTTCCCTCGATTAGTTTTTTAATGTTTTTAGCTGTTGCAACTTGCCCAGCGTGGGGTCTAACCCTGTGAATTTTCTCGTCTAAAGCGTCTGAAACCCCTAACAAAGCTTCCATGGTTAAGGCTGCAGCTATCTCCGCCACTTTAATTAGGTTCTCCGCTTTATGGACGTTGAGGGCGGCTATTGCCGTCATAATCTGGGTGCCATTGTTTAGGGCTATGCCTTCTTTGAAGTCGAGTTGAACGGGCTTTATTCCAGCTTTTTCCATGGCCTCTTTTCCATCCATAATTTTGCCTTTGTATTCGGCTGTTCCTTCACCCGTAACCACGAGGACCATGTGGGATAAGGGCGCCAAGTCTCCGCTTGCACCCACAGAACCCTTCGCCGGTATTATCGGATGCAAGCCTTTATTCAACATCTCCACAAGGGTTTCAAGGACTTCAAGGCGCACGCCTGAATATCCCTTAGCCAACGTGTTAGCCCTTAAAAGCATGGCTGCCCTCACAACCTCTGTTTCTAAGGGTTTTCCAACGCCTGCGGCATGGCTTCTAATGAGATTTTTCTGAAGTTGCTTAATCTCATCTTTTGGTATTACAATACTACTTAAAGCACCGAAACCCGTGTTCACACCATAAATGATCTCGCCCTTTTCCATAATTTTTTCCAGAATTTGGCGGCTCCTTCCCACCCTCGCCTTCACTTTTTCGGGCACGCAAACCTTCGCCCTTCCATAGGCAACTGCAACAACATCCTCAATGGTTAAGGTTTCCCCGTCTATTTGAACCTCTTTATGCATAGATCTCTCCGCCATAAACCTCAACGTTTAGGATTTTAAATTCTTTGATAATTGGTTCACACCATAATGCAGCGACTTCGGCCCTTTTAAGGAAGTTTACTTTTGGCTGAAGAAACTTTAAGGACAAGAGTTAAACTTTTCAAGTTTTCCTCTATTCTTTTGAAGGAAAAATCTGAAAGTTTTGGTTAAATCATATTTCTCCACTTCACTCAACGGAATCCACTTTAATTCTTCGGCATCGTCTGCCGCTCTAACTTCCCCTCCCCTAACCTTTACCAAATAGTCAATTATGACAAAATGATATTTTATTTCTCCTTTTTCGTCGCGGACAATGTTGTCCACCACGTCGATAAGCTCTGGGTCGGCGACATCTAAGCCTGTTTCCTCCTTGACCTCGCGGACAACCGCCTCCTCAACGGTTTCGCCAAGCTCAACCAGTCCGCCGGGGACGCTCCACTTGCCTCTCCCAGGTTCGCCTTTCCTCTTTTCCAAAAGAATCTTGCCATCGCAGACAATTATGGCGCCAACGCCGACCACGGGCTGGCTTGGGTAAAAACGCTTAACCATACCCTAGCCCTTTCTACGCATTTTTCCAAGCCTAAGCTTAAACTTTTCTTAAACGTAGGGGGAAAGGGGCTGCCAAGGCCTTTCGGGTTCCTCGCCGATTAAGGTTAAATCCCTATCTTTTGTAAGAGCCACCATAAGCGCGAAGGCTGTAGCAACAAGCGACATCATCCCCGTGTATTGCGTTATGCTTGTAAGGTTTACAGTCAGCGAAACCAATTCAAAGCTGTAGTGCACGAGGTAGTCGCTGACAGATGGGCGACCATAATAGTCTATTAAAACCACTTGGGTTTCCAGTTCTCCTTGGCCATGGTTTAGAAAACCGTCTTCATCGTATGTCCCATTGAAGTAGGCCACCGTCAAATTCACTGAAACGGGGCGATTGCCAACTCGCATAACCAATTTAACGTTCCAGTCCGTTAAGCTCAAGGTTCCGCCGGCCTTATCGTCGTCATAAAGCAGTTCAGCAGCATACAACCTATTCAACAAAATCCTCGTTTCATCCATCGACACTTGGGAAAGCTGATACTCAACGTTTTGGAGTTGAAGGCCCACATAATCCATGTATGGCGTCCCCTCAAAAGAGTATCGAAGGGTCGCCGCTTTTACGTCGCCGCGAATAGAAAGACCCGAAGATGCATAGGCGGCTCCAAAGAGCAGCGAAACTAAAAGCACGGTTATAACCACCTTGGTGGCGGTGCCCAGCCCCGCGCTTTTAACTGATTCTGGCGTGAATATTACGTAAGCGGGAAACAGAGCTTGTTGCCTTGTAAGCCTAAACTGGCTAAGCCTTTTTTCACTGGCGACAAGCGGAAGCAATGCTATTCCTGCTATGAAGCCTCCAGCGTGGGCGAAGACCGCTGTGCTTCCGCCTAGCCTCGCGTAGCCATATATCACTTGGGTTGCAAACCAGAAGATTAGGTAGTAGGCTGCCTTCATCCGGAAGAGGACCGGCATGTAAAAGAAGAACCAGCCCATCGTAAGCGATGTGCCGGGATATAGGATTAGGTAGGCGCCTAAGACTCCGCTTATGGCTCCCGACGCCCCTATAGCTGGGATCACGTAGGCTGTTGCTCCTCCCAGAAAGCTGAAAGCCGTGTGGAAAATGGAGGCGGCCACGCCTGAAAAAATGTATAGGATTAGGAAACGCAGTTTGCCCAAAGCTTCTTCTACAGCCCTGCCGAAAAGGTATAGGAAATACATGTTGAATAGGATGTGGAAGAAGTCGGCGTGTAGAAACATGGAAGAGAAAATCCGGTAAAGCTGGTTTGGCATGGCGATCAAAGACGGGACAAAGCCGCCGGCGCTTACCCAGTAATCATCTATTTCCATGAAAAAGCGTTGGTAGGATGATACAGCGTAAACCGCGATGTTCGCTATTATGAGGGCTAGTGTGGTTATAGGCCGCGTTTTGGTGCGGGTGTATCCGCCCATGGGTATGCCAAGGCTTCTTTTAAGGTTAAGCAACTAAACTGCAACTCCTCACCTTTAAAGGTGAAAGGCACGTTAAATAATTTGCTGATGGCCAGCTATTCATACCTAAGGGCTTCCACGGGCTTAAGCCTTGAGGCTCTCCAAGCGGGGTAGAGGGCGAAAATCAAGCTGACCACAAGACCGAAGGCGATGGCTCCGAGAAAAACGGTGGGCGTTAAAACAGGAGTTATCCTCACAACGTTTGCAGCTGCTACTTGGCCGCCTTGCCTTAAGCCGCCTCCGAAACCTCCGTTAGCGAATATTCTCACAACAAGTTCCGCCAACCCATAGCCCGTTCCAACGCCGATGATGGCGCCCATTAACCCTATTATGGCTGCTTCTGTTAGGAAGATAAGCAGCACCGTGCGGTTTTTCATTCCCAGAGCTTTTAGGATGCCTATCTCCCTTGTTCGCTCCATTAAGGAGACAATCATTATGTTCATTATGCCTATTCCGGCTACCAGAAGCGATATGGCGGCTATCCCCGCCAAGAAAAGCCCCATAGTAGAGAAGACGCTTGAAATTATGCTCAGAACGGCTGCCGCAGATGTAACTGCAACCTGGCCGCCGAAGAGGCTTCTTATAGTTTTTGCGGTGCTTTCGATGGTTGCCTTGTCGTCGCTTTTCAGTTTGACAATTATAATTTCACATTTATCCGTTCTGAAGAAGCTTTGGGCCTGCGTTATTGGAATGTAAATGCTCGTGTCTGAGGGGCCGCCTAAGCTGAAGCCTCCCACCTCTTGAAGAACCGCCACCACCATGCCCGTGTAAGACTCGTTTCTAAGGGGACGGGCTGTCGTGTTAGTCCAAATAACCTCTACTGTGTCGCTTTTACTGCAGAAGCGGGTTCCATTGCCCCATGGGTCGCTTACCCTTTTACCCACAATTACAGCGGTGTTCTCTGGCTTTGACGGGATATCGGCTCCATCTTCGGCTATGAATGTGCTGCCATAAATCGCCTTATACGCTTTAAAGTCCACGCCCACAATTGTAACGCGGCGGGCTTTGCCCTCAGCATTTTTTATGTAGCCGACCCTTTGGATTATGGCTAGGGCTGTGGTAACGTTCCCTACTTGGCTTATGGTCTCCGTATCATTGACTAGGAGGCTAAAACCTGTGTCTGCGCCTAGTCCCCCACCGGCCGTTACGATGAGGGCGTCTGTTGCGAATCCCCGTTGGAGTTGCGTGGCTATGGCAGTCTGCAAGCCCTGAGTTATTGACAGCAATGCCACTATGGCGGCTATACCTATGACGACGCCTAGGGTTGTTAGGGCTGCGCGGAGTTTCCGCAGCTTTATGGCGCTTAGGGCATAAGACCAAACGTCTGTTGGCTTCACGGCTTATTCACCCTCTCATCCACGATGAGGCCGTCAAGCATGTGCACTGTTCGATGGGTTTCCTTGGCTAGGCGCTGGTCATGGGTAACCATGATTATCGTCACGCCTTTCTCCTCGTTTAAACGCTCCACGAGCTCTATTATTTCGCTGGCGTTTTTTGAGTCAATGTTTCCAGTAGGCTCGTCCATAAGTAAGAAGCGCGGGTCATTCGCCAAGGCTCTGGCTATGGCTACACGTTGTTGTTCGCCTCCACTGAGTTCTGCTGGCTTATGGTTTATTCTATCGGCTAAACCGACGGTTTCCAGCAGTTTTACGGCGCGTTTCCGCCTTTCCTCCTTGCCCAAACCAGCAATAGCCATGGGGAGCTCAACGTTCTCTAAAGCCGTAAATCTTGGAATTAAATTGAAAAACTGGAAAACGAAGCCAATTTTACGCCTTAAATCTGTTAGCCTGTCCTCGTTGAAAGTTGAAATGTCAGCCCCGTCTATGAGGACTTTCCCGCTGGTCGGCCTGTCCAAAGCCCCTATTAGGTTTAGAAGCGTCGATTTACCGCTTCCAGAAGGCCCTAAAACTGACAAGAATTCGCCTTCCTCAACTTTTAGGTTTACCCCCCTAAGGGCTTCCACTGGAACCTTGCCAAGCATGTAAACCTTCCTAAGATTGACGGCTTCAACAACCGCAGTCATAAACGCGTCAGCCCTTTCACCTTGTCAAGTATTTCCAAGCCAATACTATGCCAGCTGTGGCGAGAACCGCCGCAAACAATCCCAGATATGTGAAGTCCACTAGTAGGGCAGATGAATCCGTGGGCAGTATGGTCAACTGTCGAACGGCGTCTGTTAAATATGTGAGCGGGTTGACGCGGGCTATGGCTTGCATCCAGTCTGGCATGAGTTTTGTTGGGAAGAAGGTGTTGCTTGCAAACATTAACGGCATAGTGATAAGGCTTACAAACTGCATGGGACGCTCCATCCGAGTGGACCTTATGGAGAAGGCTATGAAAACCGACGAGAGCCCCACGCCCAGCAGGAATATGGCGGCGTAAACCCCTAAAAGGTTAAGCGGCGTAAACGTGGAGCTCAACTTTAATCCCAGCAGGTAGGCAAGCGCCAAAATCACTGTGGCTTGAAACATCGCCCTAAAAGTGGCGTTGAGAATTTTCGAGAATATTATGGCTGCCCGCGAAACCGGTGTGCTTATAACCTTGTCCAAAAATCCTAAACGTCGGTCCCAGACGATGGACATGCCGCTGAACATGGTTGTGGTTATAACAATCATGGAAACCATGCCCACAGCCATAAAACTGAAATAGTCCGCAACTCCGAACGTGTTCTGCATTATGCTTGAACCCATTTCGGCGAACATCTGCAAAATCACGGCGCCATCCAGAACCACGCCGGGAAGGCCGGACGGATAGAGGATAGCGCTGCCCGGAATGGGTATCTGCTGGGGTAGGTTTATGTTGCTGGTTGAGAAAAGCCCTCCAATGTTCATGGACTTGCCAAGCAGACCCATCCATATAAGGGGCTGGAGCACAAACATGACCAGCATAACTGGGTCGTTGAGCCACTTTTTGAGTTCGCGGCGGGTTAAAGCCCACAAGCCTCTGGCGAAGCTTGGCTGACACTCGTTTACGATTTCCGCTTCGCTCATCTTCGCCTAGCCCTCCATAGTTGGAATCTCTGCGCCATAAACTCCATGCGAGATTCTTCCGTGTTGCGGAAGGCTCTGCCCGTGTATTCTAAGTAAACCTCGTTTAGGGTTGGCTCTGTAAGCGAAAGCCTCGTAACCGTATAGCCCTTCTTCCGTAAAGCCTCAATTATAATGGGGGCAGTTACCTCGCCGTTCGCAGCCTTAACCCTGTAGGCGCCGTTTTCTTTCCGTACTTCCTTCACGTTTTCAACACTTTGAATCACGCTTGTCACGTCGGCGTTCTCCTTGACGGTTATGGTGATTATGTCTCCGCCTAGGCTGTCTTTGAGTTCGCTGGGCGAGCCCGTCACAACTATTTTGCCGTGGTCTATGATGGCTATGCGGTCGCAGAGAACGTCAGCCTCCTCTAAGTAATGGGTTGTCATGAAAAGGGTCATGCCATACTCATTCTTTAGACGTCTAATATACTCCCAAGTGGCAGCCCGTGTTTGAACATCTAAACCCAAAGTGGGCTCGTCTAAAAACAGCACTTTGGGACGGTTAATTAAGCCGCATGCAAGCTCAAGCCTTCGCCGCATCCCACCAGAATAAGTTTCTACCCGCTTGTCTTTAAAATCTGACAGCTCCACGAGTTCCAGCAGCTCTAGGGCCCTTTGTTTGGCGACGTCGCGGGGAATTCCATACAAGTCTGCACAAAGCATAATGTTCTCGTAGCCTGTTAAATCCTCGTCCGCCGTGTACTCTTGGGGAACAACGCCGATAACTTTCCTAACCTCGTTAGCTTGTTTCACAACGTCAAAGCCAAGCACGGAGGCCGCTCCCTCAGTCGGCTTCAGCACAGTGATCAGCATGTTTATGGTTGTGGTTTTGCCGGCGCCGTTGGGGCCCAGAAAACCGAAGACTTCGCCTTCGCGGACGCTGAAGGTTATATGGTCTACTGCCACTAAGTTTCGGTTAAAAACCTTTGTTAAGTTTTCAGCCTTAATCACGTCCTCCCTCAAGTTTTCTCACCTTTAAGCCGTTTTTCAAGGTTCTCAAGCCGTTTTGTGGTTTCGTTCAAAACAGTTAAAGCCTCTTTTAAGGCTTGCTCGCTAAAACGTTCCTCAAGGGTTAAACCTAAACTAAACAGAGCTTTAAGAAAGTGCCTAAAGGACTCGCGGATTTCTTCGGCTCTATCTTGGGGTATGCGAAGCCAAAGGCCGCCCATCATTGGCAAAGCGAAAAACTTTCTGCCCATAGGGAAGTGGTGGCGCACCTTACGCTGCTCTTCAAGAAGCTGTTTCCCCTTATCCGTCAGCCCATAACGCCTCACACCAGTCTCTTCAGTCGGCACCTCGCGGACGTAGCCGTTATCCTGAAGCCAAGCCAAGAGCGGATAAACCGAACCTGGACTGGGCTTCCACCATCCGCCGGTGCGCCGTTCAATCTCGCTGATAATCTCTGAACCAGACATGGGCTTCTCGCTCAAAAGCTCGAGGACTTGATAACGCAGAAAGCCCTTTGGCACAGCAGCTATGTGCCTCATCCAATGCCGAAACGGCGGAGGCGGCGGAAACACATCAAACATGATATCACCGTCGATATCAAATTTGATAAAACATATAAACGTTTTGTCCACCTCTACGGCACATAAACCATAACAGCCACAGCAAAAATTTATCTATTAAACAAAGCGTGTCGAAAAACTGTAAATGAGGTTTAGCCCAAATGCGTAAGGTTGCCCTTACGATCCTCTTCGGCGTCGCTGTCTTCATATCAAAGGGTTTCCTTCCAACGCCCATAGATAAAATGCTGATCGCTGTTCAAGCCATCTTTCTGGCGCTGGGTGCCTTGCTGGCCAAGCCCCTCGGTGCCACCAAGGTTTCGGTTGTCAGTGCAGTCCTCACGGCCGTCGTTAAGTCAGCTCTCGCGCCCCTAACCATAATCTTTGCCATATTGTATGGGCTCTTGACAGACGCGTTGATTCACGCATTTAGAGTTGAGCAGCCGAGTAGCAACGTCAAGGCATGGAGGCTTGCATTCGCCATGACAACGAGCACAGCGGTAACGGGGCTCTTGAGCTACTACTTTTCATCCCACGTGCTTGGCGTCATACCTCGAAATCCGATCCTCGAGGCGGTTATTCTCGTAGCGGGAACCATAAGCGGCTTGGTAGGCGGATACACCGCCGCCATAGTGTGGAGAAAAGCCATCAAAAACTTTTAAACTACTCTACTATTGTTCCAACGGGTTTCCCTTCCACCGCAAGCAGAAGGTTTTCTGGCTTGAACCCGCTTAGAACCCACACTTTTATTCGTTTGGCTTTTAAGATTTTTACAGCTTGAGGGTCTAGGATTTGGTGGATCCCCGCCCTGTGCCTATTTTCCGCCAAAACCTTTGGGAGATCCTCAAAACTAAGCTTGTCCAGTTTCACAGCGTCGGAATATTTACGCGGATCTTTAGTGTATATGCCTTCTTGGTCTGTGGCTTTTATGAGAATGTCCGCCTTTACATGTTCAGCCACCATGGCTGCAACGGTGTCAGTCGTCATGCCCGGTTTAAGACCTCCTAAAACGGGGATCTTGTCCATTTCCAAGCATTGGGCAGCTTCTTCCACACTTGTGGGGATTTTCTCGCAAGCCAGCTCACCCAAAGTTTTGGCGAAAAGTTTGGCGTAAAGCCTCGAAACTGTTATCGCCAAATCGTCTTGGTCTTTTTCCGGCAAGCCCAGCTCTTTAGCGATTTTTATGAATTCTCTTGCCAGGGCGCCTCCGCCCACAACAACCGCCAACGTGTGGCCTTCAGCCTTCAGCCTCTTCAAAATTTCAGCGTATTTGCCTATCAGCTCAGTGTTCACCGGTGTGGCGACAACGGAGCCGCCCAAGCGTATGACTATCCGCATAGTTCAAGCTCCTTTTAATTTAGGGAGAAAGGCGCCGGATGCTTAAAAGAATTTATCTAATCCCTGTTTGGGCTTGGCTGTTTGCGCCTCTATTTTTTCGCCGAAAATTATGCGCATGCCGTCGGCGGCCGCCACTGTAGGGGTGCCAGTTTTCGCCTCGATAAGTTTGGCTTCCTTGGCTGGTCCGTGGAATATCATTTGCATGCCAAGATGCGTTAGGACGACTTGTTCTGGACGGATTGCCTCCACAATTTTTATGGCGTCTTCTGTGGTCATGTGGCCTTCCCATGGCTTGCCAGCTGGCCTCATAACGCATAACATGAGGAGCCTTACGCCCTCGTAGTGTTTGCCTATTCCCTCAAAATATTGGGTGTCGCTGGTGTAGGCAAAGTCACCGTATTCTCGCGTTTCAAAGCGGAAGCCAACAGCGTCTGGATCGGTGTGCCTCGCTTCCGTGGCGGAAACCTCCACGTTTACCATTTGGAAACGGGCGCCCGGAACGACTTCGACAACTTGCTCAACCATTTGCTGGTGATACTTCGAAATGGATGGTTCGCAGACGGCGTTCCCCTTCAACACGCTTTTTGAGGCGGCAAGCACTCCCCGCTTTTTCGTCATGCCCCGGGTCATAGCCTCTATAAGCACTTCCGCATCTGTATAGTGGTCTGGATGGCTATGTGAAACAAGGATGCCGTTAAGCTTCTGGGGGTCTAAGCCCTCGCTTATGGAGTGGACAAGCGCTCCAGGCCCGGGATCTAAGTGCAAGTTTAGGTTTTCTCCTAAAATGCGGATTCCAGCTGTGCGCCGTTTTTGAGTTATGGTTGTGAATCTTCCGCCGCCCGTTCCGAGGAACACTATTTCATAAGGCGCCATGCCCATGCCTCTGGTTTACGAGGAATTTTGTTAACGCATCCATATTTAGAATTCATCAAGGAAATATTTTAATAGAGAGCTTGTTTAGAGCGTGAGGGGCGACAGCTGTGTTTGAGGAGTGGGGACTGCTTGGCAACCTGCTTGTTCTCATAGCCTCGTTAATTATACTTGATAGGGCAAGCGATTTGACCATTGACAACGCGGTTAAAGTTTCAGAGATAAGCGGTTTGGGGAAAACAACCGTGGGCTTCATCCTAATAGCCTTAGTTACAACATTGCCGGAACTCAGCGTTTCCATTTTCGCCGCAATCATGGGGGAAGGTATAGACATAGCCATTGGAAACGTTTTAGGCTCCAACGTTGTGAACATCTGCCTAATACTGGGCACGGGAATTTTAATAGCCTCTTTGAAAAGCTCTGACCGTTTGAAGATGGTGCCGCTCTTAGCTGAAGAGGAAGTTGGAACCCTTTACTTCGGCCTTTTTATCGCGTCGGTGGTTCCGTTAACGCTTCTTTACGTGGGATACGCGGGTAGAATGATAGGAGTCCTTCTCATAGGGATATTTGCATTCTACATTTTTAGACTCGCAAAGATGAAACGCCCGAAAAATGAGTGCGCTCTCGGAGGGGAAAGGGCAAAATTGAAGCTTTACACTTTTTTGGCTGTTTTGGGCGCCATTGTAG
Source organism: Candidatus Bathyarchaeota archaeon (assembly GCA_025059195.1). Lineage (GTDB taxonomy): Archaea > Thermoproteota > Bathyarchaeia > Bathyarchaeales > Bathycorpusculaceae > DRVP01. The sequence continues at coordinate 19,178 of JANXDU010000005.1, read as the reverse complement.
TGGTGGCAAGCGCCAATTTTATAGTTGATTCCGCCGTGTATATCGCCGAGTATTTTGGTGTGCCCCAAGTTGTTTTGGGCGCCACAATAATTGCTTTTGGAACAAGCCTTCCAGAGTTTGCGAACACGGTGAAGTCCGCTTTCAAAGGGCATTTAGAGCTGGCTTTAGGCAACATTGTGGGAAGCTGCTTCACCAACATAACCCTAATCTTGGGCGTAGCCCTCATGGGTTCAACAGTGATAAGGGACATCACCCCTTTCACAAGCCCCATACTGTTTTCGCTCATAACAAACCTTCTGCTCTGGTATTTCCTATCCAGCGGAAAAGTCGGCTGGAGAGAAGCCCTAATGCTGCTTTTCATGTATGCAGTGTTCTTGGTGGCAAGCTTCGGAGGCTACAGATAAAGGCTGAAAGAGGGCTTAAATAAGGGTTTAAAACTCAATGGATTAGGTGTTATGGAAAAACCTAAAGTGAAGGCTTTAGCGCTTTTTTCCGGCGGTTTAGACAGCAGCCTCGCCATAAAACTGATTCAAGAACAGGGAATAGATGTTGAAGCCGTAACCTTTCTAACGCCCTTTTATTCGGCTAGGGCAGGCGGCTTCAGCCTAGAAAGGGCTGCCCAACAATTGGGTGTCCGGCTAACAGTCATGCGTTTGGGCTTGGATTATCTGCGGATAATTCGCAAGCCTAAGCATGGTTACGGAAGGCACATGAACCCGTGCATAGACTGCCGCATCTACATGCTTAAGAAAGCCAAGCAATATGCGAGGCGAATTGGGGCGGCCTTCGTGATAACTGGCGAGGTTTTGGATGAGCGGCCCATGTCTCAGCACTGGAAAGCCCTAAAAATTGTGGAGGAAGAATCAAGCTTAAAAGGACGGTTGCTGCGTCCGCTTTCCGCCAAGCTTCTGCCGCCCACAGAACCAGAAAAGGCGGGAATCGTGGATAGAAGCAGGCTGCTGGACATTAGAGGGCGTTCCCGCAGGAGGCAGTTAGCCCTTGCAAAGGCTTATGGCGTAACGGAATACCAGTCTCCAAGCGGCGGGTGCCTCTTAACCTCCAAGGAGTTTGCAGCTAAACTCCGCGACCTACTGGATCATAAAAAACGCGTTTCAACAGCGGATTTAGAACTGCTAAAAATTGGGCGCCACTTCCGATTCGGCAAAAACAAGATAATCGTGGGAAGAAACAAAGAGGAAAACGAAACGCTTCTAAAGCTAAAAGGCAGAAACGACTACTTTTTCGAGGCAGTAGGCACCGGAAGCCCCGTAACGCTGTTGCATGGACCAAAAACAAGGCAAGCCATAGAAAAAGCCGCCCAACTAACAGCCTACTACTCAGACCAGAAAACGGGCGAAGTCCAAGTGCAATACGGCAGAACAAAACCAGAAAAAACCATAACAGTGGAAAGACCAAACCCACAGCAAATAGAAAGGCTAAGAATAAAATAACGGCGTCAGCGTTCACCGAAAACCTAGAGGGGAGGGGCTAGTGAAAATAAGGCTGGAAGGGGCGCCATTTTCCATGCTTTGCTAAAAGCTGAAGAGCGTCAGTTTCGCAGTTTGCCATAATCAATGAAATTGGCGTTTACAGGTGTTTTTCGAAGGCTATGACTGTTTTTTCTGGTTTCTTGAAGCCGTGTTTCGTTAGGGCATCTGTTAGGGGCTTGTAGTTGCACGTGAACCCGTAAATTTTCTCGACGCCCTGCCTGTAGCAGTAATCCACCAGAAAATCAGCCATATCCGAAACCGCTTCAAAAGCGCCGTCTATGTAGCATGTTTGAATAGCGTTTTCACGCCATTCGCTTGCAACAGCATCGTCCACCAAAACCAAGCCATCAACAGCCCCGTTGCCTTTGCCCTCGTAAATTATGGCTTTCCCTTCGTCCAGAAACCTTTCCAAGTCGGTTTTATCCAAAGAATACCAATGATAAAGCACCGTGTATAATCCAGCAGCCCGCCTGTAAGCTTCTGAAGACTGCAAATAAAGCCAAACGTCCCCGAGGTTGCCCCCGTCAGCCCACCGTGAACTGTGGCTGTTCGCCTTGAAAGTTTTCTCCAAAACCATTTCAATGAACTCGGCGATAGGTTTGAAACCCATCTTCTGGACGGCTGCAACCGCCGCCGGGTTATCTGACTCCGTGGCAAGCCTCACCACCTTCACGCCCATGCTCTTTGCATATTCGAGGCACTTGGCAGTGATGGCGGTTGCCACACCCATCCGCCTATATCTGGGAGCCGTCCTTGCGCCGCTAAGCCACGCTTCCCCCGGCTTGTCGATGGATATATGTTGTATGCCCACGGGCGCCCCGTCCAAAACAGCCACAAAAACCTTACCGTTAGGCTCTTGAAGCCACTGGTCCCACACGTGTGGAATGTAGTCGCCCCAACTCCACGTGTGGCGGCAAAAATCAAAAACCGCATCTCGGTCGGATTTAAAAGCTTCTCGCACATGCACCGGCAGTTTCACCTTGCCATCAACGCCCTCCATAAGCCACCGGCAGCCCCGCATAAGTGCATAGTTTAATTAGCGTTCGCGCCTATTTTAGGCATTAGGAATGTCAGCCGAAGCCATTCAAGCCTTCAAAAACCTTGAAAGCCAAGACTTCCGCATATTGCAGGTTATTGAAGCTGCCATGACGAAACACGAATACGTGCCAAAAGAAGTCATCGTCAAATACTCCAAATTTACCATGGAAGAAGCCACCTTCCGCCTTGAAAAACTCCACAAGCTTCGCCTAATAAGCCAAACAAAACAGCCCTATTTGGGTTACACCCTAAACTACGCGGGCTACGACTGCCTAGTCATAAACGCCTTCGTAAAGGCCGGCATCCTAGAGGCTTTCGGCAAACCACTAGGCGTGGGCAAAGAAGCCGACGTATATGACGCTTTAACGCCCTCAGGCGAACGCATAGCCATAAAGTTCCACCGCCTAGGCAGAATAAGCTTCCGCCAAACAAGGCGAAAAAGAAACTGGACAAGGGAAGACGTAAACTGGCTGCTCCGTTCAAGAAAAGCAGCAGAAAAAGAGTATGAAGCGTTAATGCTTGTTTATCCAAAGGGCGTGGCTGTTCCAAAACCCATAAGCCAAAACCGCCACGCCATAGCCATGAACGCCATAGAAGGCGCAGAACTCGCCCAATACCATGAAATCCCAAACCCACGGAGAGTGCTTCTGGAAATTTTAGGCAACATCCGAAAAGCCTACTTGAAGGCTGGAGTAATCCACGCAGACCTAAGCGAATACAACATCATCTTAAAACCAGACACCCATATCCTCATAATCGACTGGCCCCAATATGTAACTAAGGAACACCCGAACGCCCAGCAACTCTTAAAGCGAGACATCGAAAACATAATCGCCTACTTCAAACGAAAACATCTGCTAGAGGTCAAAACAGAAGAAGCCCTAGCCTATGTAACGGGCAAGGGGCGAAAGCCTCCTACCTAAGAGAGTCCAAAATTATGTAGAGGATGTTGTTGCCCCGAAGCAGAACATTCCCGTAGTTGGCAATAGGCTGGTCCTCCCGGCATTCAGTTGCGCCTTCCAACAGAATATTCATGTGTCCATCACACTTAACCATCTTACCCCTATACTCGCAACCATTCTTTAAAACAACGGCAATATGCGCGTTTAACTGCTTAACAAGAACGTTCAAAGGCTTCTTGCTTGGCTCCATAACAGCACCTTGAAGGAGGCAACCTAAGCATAATCCACGCAAATGTTGCATATAAAAGTTTCATCCCACCCTTTTTTACAAAACAACAAACCAGCCAAATTTAGTTAACTTCTTTAAAGAAGAGCCTTGTTTCGCCCATGGTTTTGACGTCTAAAGCCCGAACCTTAACGACTATTGGAAAATCTCGAACCACTTTGCCCAGCACAAGGCAATGGTGCGGCGGCAAATCGCGAGCTATGGATTTGACAGTTTCCGCGTCCACGCGTGCTGCTCTGGAAACCACTTCCAAATCGTGTTCGTTGGTGAAGTTGAATAGGAATATGTTGTCGGCTTGGCGGTAAATGTTCTCGCGGATGGTGTCCGGCTGGTTTGTTATAAAGGTTGTGAATATTCCAAAGTGACGCATCCGCGTCACAACGTCGTCCCAATAGGTTTCACGTAAATATAGGTGGGCTTCTTCGGCGAATAGGAAAACAGCTTTAAGCCTCCAGCTTGTCAAAAGCTCGACAAGCTTGCCCAAAACGTATTCAACGACTATTTGGCGGTCTATGGGCGAAGTGTTCCGCAAATTAACGATTATGGCGCCGCCCTCCTCCCTCGCCTTAATTAGGCACTCCTCCAGCAAAGTGGCCTCCGCCGGGTTGTCGGTGAAAAAGCCAGAATTCACCAACGCGTAATAGCGGCTGAAAAGCGCATCGCGCACGTTTTGGTTGCAGTTCCAGTTGCGAATAGCCTCACCTAACTCGTGCAACGTTAAGCTGTCTTTTTCTTTTAGAAACTGCCATATTCGACGGAATTCTCGGGCGGAGGTGCCCGGCAAATGCAAGGCGTGAATGAGAATATTTAATATAACGTTTAGGTGGAGCTGCTTTAGGGCGACCTTAAAGTTTTGCGAAGGCGTTAAAACGTGGATTTTGTTGTAGTAGGCGTTGCGTTTTCCGTCAGATGTTAAACCCAAACCAGCATATTCACCGTTCAAGTCTAAAACAACCACCACAGCCTTATACTGAAGGAGACTTGTGATCAAAAGCTTTGAAAGGTGAGACTTGCCCGTCTCCTTTTTTCCCGTAATAATGTTTAGCCGTCCATCCAGCGAGGAAGCGTCTATGGTTAAAAGGGAATTCTCTTTTGTTACGCCTAGTGTTATGGGAAGGTTGCCGTCAACTCTTGCAAGCTTAAGAAGCATGGAGATGGGAAGCTTCCTAACCGAAGACTGCGACCGCGAAGGAAGCCACGAAGTGCTTGGGCTTAAGGCTTCGCCTTCCACGGTGGCGCGGATTTTACAAATTAAAAGCCTTGAATCTTGGATATACGTTATGTGGGGTGCAATTTCCAGAGGATCCACATCTTCGCCTTGAATTAAGCCTCCCCCGTCTGGAAGGCTTCGCAGAAGTTCCTCTAAAACACCGGGTATGTTGGCGAACTGCACGTCTATGACCTGGGCTATAAGCGCCTTTTGGGATTCCCCGTTCTCTATAAGAAGGTAGTCGCCCTTCTCTACGTTTTCGTTTGGAAAGCTTAGGATCTCTATTATGTTGCCCTCTTTCCTATACAATCTCATGGTGGATTTCCCCCTTTCCAAAGGGCCCAAACAAAAGCCTATGCATGTCCGGGCGATCGATGATTTTTAGGCGGTAGCGGTGCTGGATGAAATGTTGCATAGCTATAACCTCGTTAGCCGTGAAAGTGCACAGTATATGCGCCAGCCGAAGTGTTTCCGGATAGCCCTGCGTTATCAAATCATTTCCCAAAAGCCTTTCAACGGCTTCCACGCGTTTTGGAGCTGGGACTTCGCGGTCTATGTCTAGACGGAAGGCATAATTGCCCCTGGCTAGTTTCGCCACGTGAACTTCGCCCAAAAGCGTTAAAGGCGGTTTTGGCTTGATGTTTGCTACCGCTATTAGGCAGGGCGGCCTATAAGCTGGAAAGGCTTCCGTTAATAGGCAACCGTTAAACCGTAGTGTCGTCACTTTTGTGAACGCTAAAACTGTGTTGCCCATGCTTCTGGCAGTCGCCAAAATTTCCCTAAGCTGATGAGCCGGTGTGTCGGGGGTTCCAGCGGTTAAAGAACCATCGAAGAGGATTAAGCTGTTGCTCATGGTTTTGGCTAAGGAGAATTGCAGCCACCGTTCCAATAGGTTTGCCATTCGCACCGGAATTTGGAGGAAGCCCGGCGACGCTTGCGGATTTTGTTCTGGAAAATACGCCTTCAGTAGGGCGTTGTAGACTTCTTGAATGTTGTCTTCGGTTATGTGGAATATGAAGGGGCCAACCCGTAGGTAAGCATAGTTTTTGGCTCTTTTCCATACGGTGGTCCCGCGGACGGCGACTATTATGCCTTTGCTTGTTTCACCGAGTTTTATGCTGGATGTGTCTACGGCGGCTATAGTGGTTGGCGGCTCTGGTTTCGGGATTAATGGTATGGGAAGGGTTGGCGGATTTGACTGCTGGGCGATGAGGGTTTCTTGGCTGTTGAGTGGTTGTTGAATGGTTTGTTGGTTTAGTTGAATGGTTTGGTTTTGTACTTGCTTGAGCGAGTGGAGGCTTAGTTCTATGAATCGTTGGGGAAGTGCGGTGTCTATGGGGTTTTGTGGAAAATTATATTTTGATGTTGTTGTTATAGTGTATTGTTCAATCACCAAGATTCACCAACATGCAGTTGTTTGAGCGGAAGAGGTATATAAATGTTGTGCATGAACAAGATGCGCAATTCAATATTCAATAAGGTGAAAAATTGACACAAAACAGCACAAAACCACCCATCCGCCTAAAAATGCGAATAGGCGAAATAGAAATCGAAATAGAATGCCAAGAAGACCAACTACAATCGGCCGTAGACCGCATCCTTTCCACAATAACAGAAAAACTAAAACAAGCGCCCACCACGCCAATAGCTGAACGCGCACCCCCACCACCAAGAGCAGAAACATGTAAAAGCATTATCCAAAAACTCTGGGAGGAAGGATGGTTCAAAACGCCAAAAACCCTAAGCGAAGTCCACACGGAAATGGCAAAACGAGGATACCACTACGATAGAACGGCGGTAGCCCACGCACTAATCGACCTAGTCAAAGACGGCATACTCACACGCGACGGAAAACCCCGCAGATACCAATACGCCCAAAAAAGGCCACCATAGTAATTTTTAGCTAGACTTTCAACCATTTTTGGCGAGATTTTACTAGCTTTCAAGATCTCCACCCTACCGTGGATTAAGGCTTAAATTCCGTCGTTGCCTACTTTTGGTGTTCCGTGTGTAGGTGGTGAACGGTTATGATTGGAGGCGAAGTTGTTTGGGATCTATCTGAAATTTTTCCAAGCGTTTCGGATGCTTCTGTGCAGAAAGCCATGGACGAAGTGTCGGCGATGGCTGAGGCGTTTGCCGCCAAATATCATGGGAAAATTGGCAGTTTAACAGCTGCGGAGTTGGCGAAGTGTCTTCAAGAGTATGAGGCTTATTTGGCTAGGCTGCGTGATGTAACTCTTTTTGCTGAGCTTTCTTTTGCGGCCAACATGACTTTGCCTGAAACCCAAAAGCTTCATGATAGAGCGATGAAGCTTGAGGCCAAACTTGGCAAACTTTTGGCTTTCTTGGAGTTGGAGGTGGGCAGACTCGTTTACGACAAGCCAGAACTCCTAGCGGATCCAGCCTTAGCTAATTACAGGCATTATCTTGAAAAGCTTCGGCGGATGGTTCCCCACCAGCTTTCAGAAACCGAAGAAAAACTCATAATTGACAAGGACCAGTTTGGCGTCTACGCTTGGGAGGAGTTTCAAGCCAAATGGCTTAACACTCGAACGTTCGAAGTGACAGTTGAAGGTGAAAAGAAGCTTCTGCCCTTTGGCGCCGCTTATGGCTTGTTTTCGCATCCAGACAGGGCGACCCGCGAATCCGCCTACAAGGCGGTTTTCAGCCTCGTCGGCAAAGACGGTGAAGTTTTCGCCTCGGCTTTCCGCAACATTTGCAACGACTGGCTTACGGTTTGCGAGTGGCGCAAATACAGCTCGCCCATGGAAGCCAGCCTAATAGTGAACGACACAGACCAGCAAACCATAGACAACTTGCTAAGGGCGGTGGAGGAAAACGTTGGCATATACCAACGCTATTTGAGGCTTAAAGCCAAACTCATGGGTTTGCCTAAGCTTGGATGCCACGATATTCTTGCGCCTCTGCCGGACGCCCCAGACATGAAGTTCACCTTTGAGCAAGCCAGAGACCTAGTCACAAAAGCTTACGAAAGCTTCGACAAAGAATACGCCTATCCAGTGAAAGATATGTTCCAGCGAAGGCACATAGACGCTACGCCACGATATGGCAAGCAACATGGTGCCTTCTGCGCTGGGTGGTATAATGGCAAGACAGCCTACATCCTTCAAAGCTTTAACGGACGACTCAACGACTTGTACACGTTGGCACATGAGCTTGGCCACGCGGTTCACGACTATTACTGCTATAGAAGCCAAACCATGCTGAACACGCGGATTCCCATGGTTGTAGCGGAAACAGCCTCCATATTCGGCGAACTGCTGCTAACAGACTTGCTACTTAAAGAGGCAAAAACAGACACGGAGCGAAAAGTAGTCCTCTGCCGAGTTTTGGATGGCGCCGGCCGCGTGATCTTCAGTGTGACAGCCCGCGCGTGGTTTGAACAGTCCGCCTACGACGCTGTTAAGCGGGGCGAATACTTAAGCCATGAGGCTGTTTGCCGCCTTTGGGTAGCAGCTCGAGACAAGGTTTACGGCGACGCTGTGGAATGGTTCAACGAAATGCTCTCCGAATGGAGTATCACACCACATTATTATATGGCGAACTTCCGCTTCTACAATTACCCCTACGTGTACGCGCAACTCTTCGTTTACGCACTATACCAGAAATACTTGGCGGAGGAAAAAGCCTTCGTCCCAAAAATGAAGCAGATGCTGGCTGCTGGCGGAAGCTTATCCCCAGCTGAGATAGCCAAGATAGCGGGCTATGACACAACAAAGAAGGAGTTCTGGCAAATAGGCATAGGGCAATATGAACACTTCCTAAAACAACTGGAAGAAATCGCTAAACAAAACTTCTAGATGGACTAGGCGACTGTAAAGTGACGAAGCTCATCTTTGTCATTGAACATCTAGAGCCAGAACTTGGAAAGTGGCTCATCTTTGAATATGAACACGTATCAGAAATTGTGGGTAAAGACCGCCTAATGTTCACAAACGTCAAAAAGACGGGCGAATGGCAACTGCTTTCAAGGTTCGGCATGGTTGAAGAGAAAAGCGCGGCGGAAATCTTCAACCACGGGAAAGTCATAATCCTAGACCCAAAGGCTGAGCATCCGCTGAAACCAGAAGACTTTGCGGGTAAAGAGGCCGTTATCGTCGGTGGGATCTTGGGCGACCATCCGCCGAAGGGCAGAACAAGAAAGCTTTTGACAAAACGTTTTCCGAAGGCGATGGTGCGCCACATTGGCCGGTGGCAGTTCTCCATTGATGGTGCTGTTTACGTGGCGATGCTTGTCAGCGAAGGAACACCATTAGAGGCTATACCCGTCAAGAAGGGTTTAACGTTGAAGCTCAACGGGCATGGAGAAGTCTATCTTCCATACGCTTATCCATTGCGAGATGGAAAACCCCTCATAAGCCAGAGGCTTGTGGCATATCTCTGTTCAAATGAAATCGTCAAGGACGAAGAAAGGCTTCTTAAGGGCGAGTTATAAGCCTAGCTTCGCTTTGATTTTTGGAAGCCATTCCCTCTGCATTTGGACTAGGCCGAAGCTTGTCATGCGGTATCCGCCCTCGCTTGTTTTTTCGGCAATTCCTGCCTTTACAAGTTCACCGAGGCGGGTGCTAGTGATCTTTGGGTTTTTGCCAAGCTTCGCTTGAAGCTCTTCCCGCGAAAGCACATCCGTTTTTAGAATGCCAAGCCTAAACCCCAGGTGGACGGCTAGGAGATGCAAAGCTAAAGTCTCATTGTCCGTCAGCTTCTCCTTCGGAACAAGCAAGTGCGGCGCATTATCTGCAAACCCAATCAGACCCCTACAGTCTTCCACAAGCCTCTGCAAGTCGACATTCAAAACCAGCGTCCTAGCAATCTGAAACGTGGGGGCGTGCTCGGCGAAGAATCGGTTCAGAGCATGCCAGACCTCTTCAAGGCTGCCGGAAAAAGTGTACTCCACGTCGCCATACTTCACGTGAACTGTTAAAGGCTGCTGCTGGCTGGTCACGCCATCATCCCTCTAAGTTTGGCTAGGACTTCCTCTTCAATCCACTTCTCGCCCTGAACCGTCAGCTTGAACTCTGGTCTACCCGGATCTGGCTTGAAGACTTGGCCTCGTTTAACCATCTCGTTTAGGCGGGCTGGCACCATGCATTTTATTCCGCTGTATTCGAGAAGCTTCTGGATTTGAGCGGCAGTGTTCTGCCGTCCATCTGAAGCGTATAGGATTAGCCCAATGGCCTCGTAATGTGTGAGTTTCTCACGGGCTATAAGCACCGGCCCATCAGTGGTGAACTCTATTATGCCTTTAAGCTGGGCTGCCGCCGACGGAACAATTTTGCTTGTCACCAGATTGGAAACGTTTTCCACAAAGTCTTTTGGGAAAGCCTCCATTAGGCTTAAGATGTCTTGAGGCGTTTCACCTTCTATGACTATTTCGCCGAAAGGCACCTTGATACGAACTTCAACCCTTTTCATACGGTTTTACTCCCCCTGCTGGGCTAGAACCTCCTTTTCAGCTAGAATGTAAACGTAACCTTTATCCGTTTTCCAACACCTAACAACGCCCTTCCGCACGAGAGCCAACAAATCTCCCGCCAAAGTCCGCCCCGGGAAATGCATGTCGTTAGCCGCCAAAGCCTCCTTAAGCTCTGTGACCGTCCGTGGACGCCACTTTCCCCAGTCGCTCTCCAAAACTCTCAGAAGGGCTTCGCTGCAGCTTTCCACCTTCGAGATTTTTGGATACCTCTCCAATGGAGACTCCGCCCTAGCGGCCGCCGGAACAGGGGCTTTAACCGCCGCCTCCGCCCCCTTTGTCTTCAGGCTTTCGAAGGCTTTGCTGAAGCTTGGCACGAGGCTTGGCAACTCCTTTATGGTTTCTAAGACTTCGCTGCGAGAACCCTTAACTTCAACTTCATATTCGCCAACCTTAACGCGAATAGAAAAATTTTCGCTTAAACGTTTCGCCACCGTCTCACCCTACGGAACCACATTATGTAGGTGGCGGTTCTCCTTTTAGAATTTACGCGTCTGGAATATTTCGGGAGTGGGAATACTGTATTAAATATTAAGATGCAATATACTTGCGCGAGGCATACACTTGACAAAAAAGGGCTTTGGCGTCTGGCTCTTCAGCACCTTAACCGCAATATCCGCCACTCACCTAATCGACGCGGCCGGAGCGCTGTTTTTTAACAAGCCGGCGGCAATTCTCCGCCTATACCCGTTTGAAGAGGCGAAGCTTCAAGCGATAACGCCCAACATCTACTTTCTCGCCGCCGCTGCTTCCACCATCATTTTCTGGGGTATAACATGCGCTATAGCCTTCGATAATCCAATGGAAGCCTTTCTAAACAAAATACTATCAGACGCAAAGAAACAAAGCGCCGTTGAAACCCAACTCTTGGAGGAAAAAAGCGAAATCCTAGACGCTATGAACGAAACGATAGAGATAAACAACGAAATACTATCACAGATTAAAGATGTCATCTATAACATAAGAGCTGAAATAAAAGAGATAAAGCCCCTTAATGAAAGCGTGGAAAAGATAAAGGCTGAACTCAGCCACTTGAAAAGAGAGCTAAAAAACTTTGAGGAAAAGTTGAAATATCCAAACATGTGCTTTGCGTGCGGAAAACCTGTGCTTCCAGGGTTTAACGTATGCCCCTACTGTGGAGAAAACCTAAAACCGTTGAGGGAGCAAGTTCTTCCGCTAGAAAAATACAGATAAACCGTTTTAGGCTTTTTGGGCGTCAGCTAGTTTACGTCTAATAATTTCACTGACAAGATCGGCGTTTGCCCTTCCCCTAACTTCCCTCATAACCATGCCCATGATAGAGCCAAAAGCTTTTGCCTCATTTTTTTCGATTAAGTTCTTGTTTTGACTTATTATTTGGTCTACAAGTTTTTCCAGCTCCTCTTTTGGCATGACTTTTAAGCTGAGGCATTCAAGGGCTTCTTTCACTGTTTTGTTCTCGTTTTTCGACAGCCAAGCGGCAACCTCCGAGATGGCTTCCTTAGTAATTTCGCCGTTTGCCAGCGCCTTAAAGATTTCCCTTAGTCGTCCTTCTGAAAGTCTTTCCACGGGGATTCCCTGACGTTTCAGGGCTTTCAGCGTCTCCGTCAAGAAGGCGGCAACAGTTGTCGGGGAAACGCGGCTTTCCTTCAAAATTGTTTCGAAAAGCTCCGCGTGCTCTGAATCCAAAAGCTGTTGGGCTAGCTTCTGATTTAGGTTGTATTCCAGCATCAACCTTCGAAGCTTTTGTTCCGGAAGTTCTGGCAAGCGCTTGCGAATCTTGTCTATATGTTCTTCCGTCAGTTGGATGGGCGGTATATCTGTTTCCGGGTACATGCGGGCTGCTCCGGGTCTAGGTCTCATGTAGCGGGTTGTGCCATCTGGGTTTGCAGCACGGGTTTCTTCTGGAACCCCTCTCAAGGCTTCGCGGGCTCTTTCTAAAACCGCTTTTAAGGCGTCTCTTGCGTTTTCCATGACGTCTGCAACGAAAACCACGGCGTCAGTTGGTACGCAACCAACAGCCTTCTTTAAGGCTTCGACTTCTTGTTGAGTTATGCCGTAGGCTGGAAGCTCATCCGTATGGAATATTCCGCCGACTCTTCCCCAGAAATGGGCGCGGTCAGCCATCTCCGTCCCCAAGCGGACTCCAGGCATGAGTTCCCGTTTTAGGAACCCTGCAAATCCCGGAAGTTTTACGGCTAGGATTTGGTGGCCTTTTTCTATGGATTTGCGGAGAATTTTGCAGTTGGTTTGCTGGAAAACTTCTGTTACGTCGAAGAATTCTTCTTTAAGGTTTTCTGGGCGAATTCCGGCTTTAGCAAGTTCCTCGCTGATCTTTATTAGGTTTAGTTGTCTCTGCACCTCGTATTCGATAACGAGCGGTATGAGTTCGAGTTCTTGGACGCCTTTTATCTCGGTTAAGGCTCCGCCTTTTATAGAGATGTTTAGGTCTTGGCGTATTGTACCCAGGCCCCGTTTAACACGTCCTGTAGCGCGAAGAATCCTGCCTATGGCTAGGGCTACCTCGCCAGCTTCCCTTGGTGAGTTCATGACTGGAGCTGTGGCCACTTCGATTAGGGGTATTCCAAGTCGGTCTATGCGGTAACGTATTGTTGTGCCATCTTCGCCTGTTTTGCGGGCTGCATCTTCTTCTAGGCTTATGTGTTGGATGGGCACTGTTTTTTCGCCAACTTTTATTATGCCGTTTAGGGCTATGACACATGTGCGTTGAAAACCAGTCGTGTTAGAGCCATCTATAACCGTTTTTCGCATGACGTGGATTTCATCTACTGGATTAGCGTTCATCATTAAAGCCGCTGTTAAAGCGATTTCAACGGCTTCCATGCTCAGCGGGTGGGGTGGCTCCTCATCCATTTCCACTAAGCAAGAGGATTGGCTATCCGCCTCGTAAAGGATTTTCACGCCCTTTTGGAATTCGAAGTAGGCGGCCGGGTCTATTTGACCCAGTTCGCTTTGGGTTGGGCGCAGTCTGCGTAGAAAAGTGATTTCCGGCTCTTCTTTGAATAGTTCTGGTTTGCAGTGACAGAAAAGCTTGGTGGAGGTGTCCAGCTGTTGGTGAACCTCCAAACCCACTTTTAAGCCTAGTTGGGCGTAGTCTATTTCTTTGGTTGTCATGGCTTGTTTTCCTCCACCGTATATAGCGAGCGTGTGGAGAACTCTCCAGCTATGTTTGTTTTCAAAAGCTGTTTGGCTTCTTCCATGCTGCTGGTTTGGGCGAAAATCCACATGAGTTTAACGGTGGCTGTTTCCGCCAGCATATCCTCCAGTGGTATAACACCCAACGCTAGCAAGTCGCGGCCAGTATCATAAACGTTCATGTTTACCCGCCCCCAGATGCACTGTGAAGCCATAGCTACCAAAACGCCCTTGTCCACGGCTTTTTTTATTGGTTCAAATAGGCTTTTTGCCACGTGGCCTAAACCAGTGCCCTCAAGCACAACCGCCTTGTAGCCTTTATCCACATACCAGTCTATTACGGCTGGATCTATGCCCGGGTAAAACTTGACGAGGGCGACTTTGTCGCAGAAGTCCGACTTAACAACAAGTTTTCGCGTTGGATCCCGCTTTGGATAGTCTTCAGCGAGCATAGTTATGCGGTTTTCCTCTACGCGGGCTAGGGGCTGAGCGTTTATGGATTTGAAGGCGTCACGTCGGCTTGTGTGGCACTTGCGGACGCGAGTCCCGCGGTGAAGCACTATGCTGGTGTCAGATGTGGTTTCATGCATGGCCACGGCAACCTCAGCGAAAGGCGCGCGGGCAGCAGCTAAAACGGCACCCGTCAAGTTTGTAGCTGCATCTGAGCTGGGGCGGTCGGCTGAACGCTGAGAACCAACAAAAATAACTGGAACCGGCAAGTTTTGCAAGGCGAAGCTTAGGGCTGCAGCCGAATAACCCATAGTATCAGTGCCATGGGCGATCACAACGCCTTCAACGCCCTCAGCAATTTTTTCCGCCACAGTTTTCGCCATCTCCGCCCAATGGACTGGCGTAATGTTTTCGCTGTAAAGACTGAACAATATTTGGGCGTCTATGCGGGCTATGTCGGCTAACTCCGGCACAACACTATACAGGTCGCCAGCAGACAACGCAGGACGAACCGCACCTGTTCGGTAATCCACACGACTGGCAATAGTGCCGCCGGTACTAATAATGGAAACTTTTGGTAGAGCTTGTTTTTGCTCGGGCATAGGCGGAGCCACAAAGGCCGGCTTCTCACCCCGCCCTATCTTTTCCACTTTAGTATCGGGGGTTAAACGCACGCCGATGTTGTAGCCGCTTCGCAACTTAATTACAATATGCTTGTCATCACCATACTCCGAACGGGGAATAAGAATTCCCTCATACGCTTGCCCGCCCTTAACAATGCGAATTAGGTCGCCGATTTCCGCATCCATATCCTTAAGAATTTTAAGGGCTAACCCTTTATACCCAGCGAGACTCTCTTCTCTGTTCATTTTTAATTCTCCAACCTTTTTGACATATATGGTCCATCGTATGTGTATCCAAACCGTTTATAGTATTGTTTTGTGCCTAACGCACTTATAACCAGTATCTTTTTGAAGCCGTATTCTTGGCGGGTTATGCGTTCCGCTTCGGCTAGTAGGGTTGCGCCGTAGCCTTTGTGTTGCCAAGCCTTTGGTAGGCGTTTGCCCACTGGCACCAGTGGTCCGTAAACGTGGAGTTCCCGGATTATGCTGCATGACTCCGCCTTTATTTCTGGTCTGTGCGCCTTCTCTGATGGAACTCTCAGCCTTAAATAGCCTACCAAAACGTCGTTTTCAACGTCTTCCGCCGAGATGAAGATTTCTTCGCCTTCCGAAGCCTCGTAATGGATTGTCAAGATCTCCACTTTCTCTGGGTTGGGTTTTACGCCGTCCGCTAAAAGCCTATGTCCAACTTCTCGGCATCTTATACATCTGCACCTTAAGCCTTGCTCCTTAAGCTTTTGTTGGACAAATTGGCGGAGGTTGCTCATTTTAACGCCCGCCACGATGAGCGGTGCTGGTATGTCGCGTTGAACCCGCATTATGCGAACCCATGGCGGAATCATCTTCTTAACTTCGACGATGAGCTTGGCTGCCTCCTCAGTCGTGTAGGGCGTATATTCGCCATGCACATACCACTCGTAGGCTTTAGTGCCCTTCAAAACGAGGCACGGGTAAATCTTAATCATGTCCGGCTTATAGGCCGGGTTAGTTAAAACCTCGCGGAAAACGGCCAAATCCTTCTCCATATTAGAGCCGGGCAAGCCGGGCATTAAATGGTAAACAACTTTTAGTCCCGCGTCTTTTAATATGCGAGTTGCTTCAACCACGTCTTGGACGGTGTGTTTTCTTCCAACCAGCCGGTAAACCTCATCGTCCGGATTCTGAACGCCCAGCTCAACCCGTGTCACGCCCATGTCTAACATTTTGTCCACATGCCTCTCCTTAGCCCAGTCTGGCCGAGTCTCCACGGTTATGCCAACATTGCGGATTGGGCTTGTTTCCGCCAACCGCTTAGCCCCTTCAAGACTCGGCGATTCCACATTATTTAATGCATCAAGACAACGCTTTACAAACCATGTTTGATATTCGTCTGGAGTGGCTGGAAAAGTTCCACCCATAATGATAAGCTCAACCTTATCCACCTTGTGGCCGATGGCCATAAGCTGTTCAATGCGGCTTTTCACCTGCAAAAAGGGGTCAAAGGCGTTCTGCAACCCTCTCATGGCAGCAGGCTCAAAACCAGTGTAGCTTTGAGGCACTCCATAGGGCGGGCCGCCAGGGCAATAGGCACATGGCTCCGGTTGTGGACACGGATAGGGCTGGGTCATAACAGCCACGACGGTTACGCCTGAAATGGTTCGTGTGGCCTTCCTCCGTAAGACCGCCAAAAGCTTAGCCTTTTCTTCGGGCGTTTTCAAAGACGCTATTATCTCGGGGTTTGAGGGAACCCTTCCAAGACGGTGTTTGGCGGCAATCCGCATCTTAACACGGTTAACATCATCTGGACTGGGCGAAGGAATAAGCATTAACGTTTCTATGATTTCCCTAACCGCTTCCACCGTCATTAAGCAGATTCAACCAAAATACTCTCTAAAAGACTCTTATAGATAAACATAAAACCATACTATAAGCGCAGTTTCAGCGAACTGTGAATGCTTCTTCCGTATCTACAAGCCTTTTGACATTCCAAACACATTAAATGGGCGTTTTCAGTGAAGGCCGGCTCATAAAGCCTAAACATTTCATCGTTTTTAGTTTCTCCTTTCCCCAATAGGCGCACGCCCACAAGACATTTGTTAACATCAATTTTGTAGGGAGACAAAGCTCCCACGGGACAAGCCTTAACACATTCCTCACAGTCGACGCAAAGGTCTCGGGTGAAAGGCTCATCGGCCACGAGCTTCGCGTCCGTCAAAACGGCGGCCAAACGTATCCAGGGACCGAAAACTGGATTGATTATAAGAGTGTTTTTGCCATAACATCCAAACCCTGCAAGCTGGGCTAAACGTTTATACGACAAGCCTTGAGCTGAAACCGCTTTAAAACCAAGTTTTTCTAAAAAGTTCTCCACGGTCCGAGTAATAACTTCCAAGGGGGAATACCCCGGGTACACCCAGCCTTCGCCCTTCCTAACCGCCAACTCAAGCATGTCATCCCACACGTGGTAGCCAAGCACAATTATGGATTTGGATTCCGCCATCAATTCAACAGCTTTCTTCGAATAATCTTGGACCTTCCACGATATCCAAACCTTGGGAAGAGAATCATAAACATCGGCGGAAACAACCCCCACAAGGCTTGCGCCAGCTTGAAAGGCTAGTTGCTTAACTTCCATCGTAAGCTTTTCCAGCAAGTTTTCGTTTTTAACCATGTTTGCCAGCCGCGGACTGGTTATTGGCGGTATGAATGATGTTGTAGAATTTAAACATTAGCCTCGAAGTCTTTAAAAGCTCCTTTCATAAACTATTTTTCCATCGACAATGGTCATTTCAACCCTGATATCCGGAATTTTTTTCGGGGGAATTTTAAACAAGTCTTCAGACAACACTGTGAGGTCTGCAAATTTTCCCACTTCAATGGTTCCCTTTTTGTCCTCGTCAAAGGAAGCATAAGCAGCATTCAAAGTGTAGGTTTTTAAAGCCTCCTCCACGGTTAGGTTTTCCTCTATAAATTCTTCCCGCGTTACGGCAGCCCAAATGCCCAAAAGTGGGCTGATCGGTTCCACTGGGCAGTCTGACCCAGACACAACTAAAACGCCTTCCGTCATTAATGTTTTAAAGGGGTAAACCCAGCGGGCTCTTTCAACGCCAACCCGTTCCACAACCCAGAAATCGGAAACAACAAAATGAGGCTGGATTGAGGCTGTTAAGCCAAGTCTCTTCATCCACTTGACAAGTTTGGGATTAAGCACGGAACAGTGTTCAATTCTATGTCTATGATCTCTGTTTGGGCACTCCTTCAGCACCTTTGAGAAAGCCTTTAAAGTGGATTCTATGGCTTTGTCGCCTATGGCGTGAACAGCCACCTGCCAGCCAGCCCTATGCGCCTTTAAGAGAAGGCTGTTTAGTTTTCTTTGGGATAAAAGCAGCATGCCTTTTGTTTCGGGTTTGTCGGAGTACGGCTTTTTCAAGGCGGCGGTTCTAGCTCCGAGGGAGCCATCGGCAAAAACCTTGATAAAGCCAAGCTTTAACATGTCGTTTCCAAAACCCGTTGCTAACCCAAGTCTAGCAGCCCCATCCAAAAGTTTTGCAGGAACCCCTAAATAAACTCGGAGAGGAAGCTTTCTCTCCATCCAAAGTTTTTGTATTACGCGCAGCTCCTCGGCGGAATCAACGATCCAGTGAACCGCCGTTAATCCTTCCTCAACAGCCCTTTGACATGCTTGGATACATGCCTCCTCAAGCTCCGCCACTGAAGGTTTCGGCACAACTCGCCAAACAAGGTCAAGGGCTTTCTCCCTTAAAACTCCGTTAGGTTCACCGCTAGCCTCGTCCAAATCAACTTTTCCGCCTTGAATGGCTGTTTCCCTCGTTATCCCGGCAAGCTCCAAGGCTTTTGTGTTGGCTACTCCAACATGACCGCAAACCCTTAAGAGGAAAACGGGTTTTTCTGAAACAGCCTCATCCAAGTCCCAACGGGTGGGATAACGCTTCTCCGCAAACCTTTCATGATCCCATCTCCCACCCAAAACCCAGCTTTTCCCAGGGTTTTCCTCCGCATAATCGCGAATTTTCTCTTTCATTTCCCTTAAAGATTTGACGTTTCGAAGGTCTAAAGTCTGCAGTTGCCGCCCAAAACTTGTCATGTGCACATGACAGTCCACAAACCCGGGCACAACAGTTTTGCCTCTCAAATCCAAAACTACGGTTTCGCTACCTAAATGCTCGCATACTTCACTGTTAGAACCTACCGCCACAATTCTGCCGTCTTTAATGGCTAAAGCCTCCGCTTTGGGCTGCTTTGGGTTTAACGTAACAATGTTAGCATTTAAAATGGCTAGGTCGACACCCATGCTAAACATGCCACAAAATAGGCTTAAGCAAAAATAAAAGATTTAAACCCAGTTTTGCCCAGGCTTCCTCTGCAGCAAAACCCTCTTTTCATAGTTCCGCCTAGTCTTATAACGGGGAGAGGGACTCTTCTTGGGTAAAGGCTGAATTTTAGGCGTTTGAGACCTAACCTTCCCAGCCTTCGAAAGCGAACCATGCGTCGGCAAACATCACACACCTCAAATAGCATAACCCCAGAGCAACTCTTAAACCTTTCCAAACAAA
>JANXDU010000015.1 GCA_025059195.1 Candidatus Bathyarchaeota archaeon | reverse complement strand
AACAACCGTTATTTTTGGGAGAATATCCGCCAAAGCCCGCACAATAGTGCTTTTCCCCGAGCCCTTCGGCCCCCTTATTAGGACGCCGCCGATTTTGGGGTTTATGGCGTTAATCAAAATGGCTAGCTTAAGCTTTTCAAGACCTACAATAGCCGTGAAAGGGTAAACCAGCCTTTTCCTCCGAGCAGCCACGAGACGCTCACTTCACAAGATAATGTAAAACACTTTAAACCTATTAGGCTTTAGCATTCAACATAAACCTTTAAGGTAATAGGGTTTTGTCAAAAAGCAGTTTGGCGGGCCCGCCGGGAATTGAACCCGGGACCCCCGGGTTAAAAGCCCGGTGCTCTATCCTTACTGAGCTACGGGCCCGATTTTCCTATCCGTTCCTCCTGTTTTCTTGATGAACCTTGGAGAGGTTTAGTTATATACGTGCACTTTCTAAAAGGGCTATGAGGCTATATGAAGATTACGCAGAAATTAGGGCGTGGTTTGATGAGTTAAAGGTTTTGAAGAGTGAAAGGACAGCCCACAACTATTTGGATATGCTTGCGGGTTTTTGAAAGCTCTGGAAAATCTCCTAAAAATTTAGCTAGGCTTTCTTCCAACGAGGCCTATGTATTTCGTTGCTGGAATATAATGTCGCATTTGGGGTCCGGTAAACGATTGCTGGAGAGAACACGAAGAGGAAATAAGGAAAAGCCTAAAATCATCAAAGAAGGGTTAAAGTCTATCGGTCTTATTCCTAGCAAGCTTTTTCTCAAAATATCCGTCAACCATAAGCCGCATTTTCAACCAGCCCACATTTAAGCTAGATTTGTATTTTCATGTAAAAATTCAGCTCCAATAAGCCTTTCTGGGCTGGTTTTCGCTGAGCAGCTTTAAGCTTTGACATGGAAAGGTCAAGCTTATAAGTTTGTATTACATGCTGTAATACGGTGGACATGAGCGTTATAACCATTAGGGTTGCAAGGGAGATAAAGGAAAAGCTGGAGAAATGTAACGTTAACATTAGTGAGACCGTGAGGAAATTGCTTGACAAGTATCTTGTGGAACTGGAGTTGAAGGATCTTGGGAAAGGTTGGAGCGGTTAAAGGAGCGTCTAGGCAATAAAATAGATCCGAAATTGGTTGCTAGGCTTGTACGCGAAGACAGGGAAACACATTGAAGTATTTATTAGATGCCTCAGCACTCTTGCCACTGGTCACTAGACGGGGCAGACAACTAATATCTGA
Organism: Candidatus Bathyarchaeota archaeon; assembly: GCA_025059195.1. GTDB lineage: Archaea > Thermoproteota > Bathyarchaeia > Bathyarchaeales > Bathycorpusculaceae > DRVP01. The sequence goes on along the minus strand of JANXDU010000015.1, from coordinate 69,985 downwards.
AGCTTCTCGTGAAGGTTTGGTTACTACAGACCTAGCGATATATGAAGCGTGTAACAGCCTCTGGAAACTGTCAACATTATTGAGATCAATTTCTATAGAGGACGCCGTGGAAACCGCCACGGCAATAAGGGAACTAGCCATAAGAGGCGTTATTAAACCAATAAAATTCACGAAGCTGGATTTTTCCAACACGTTCCGAATAGCCCACAAAGAAGGGCTGACCTTCTACGACGCCTTATACATAACAATCGCCAAAGGCGCAGGGGCCACCCTAGTAACAGAAGACGAAAAACTAAAGAAAGCCGCAGGCAAATTCGTAAAAACAATAACATATTCAGACCTTGAAAGCAAACTAGCTCAGACTTAACAGTCAGAAGCGACGAGCATTATCTGAAATATAAGTTCGGACGGGATTTTTCCTATTTATGCTGAGCTACGGGCTTCTTGCGGCGTTTACTGTCGGTTTAGAAAAGGTTTTGAGGATGCATTTTAGGATTTCGATGAGCCTGGGGAGAATAAGGGGGGAAATTTAGGAGGTTTGAACTTTGAGAAGCCCTGTTATGAAGTTTTTGATTTTGTCGTTGGCGCTTAGAATTGTTTCTATGGTTTTTGCGCCTTTCTCGGTTAGCTTGTAGACGCGTTTGCGTTCGTTCCATGTGCCTTCAATAAGGCCGTTTCTCTCCAGTGAATAGAGGAGCGAGTAAACGGTGCCGGAACTTACCAGTAGGTTGAATTTGTTGTGGATGAAGGATATGACGTCGTAGCCGCTCATGGGTCCTTTGCGGAGCTCCGCCAAAATTATTATGTCCATGAAGTTTTTGATTATGCGCTCATGCATCTTCCTTAATATTTTGCCTTCCAACCTTTCACCGCCAACGATGATTGTTAGGGCGGCCATATTTATTCACAATTTAACATTTTTGGTTAGATATAAATATTTAAATTTTATTCAAATTCCGAATCAAAAGTTGAAACAGAATAAAATAGGTTTAAACAAGCTAAACACGAAACCTTAAAGGAGGATAACCCCTCTAAAGCATATCAGACATGAAAAACTGGTGAAAACCTTGAAAAAGGTTTCCAGAAGCAAAGTTGTTTATACATTCTCGCCAAGACACAATCCAGCTGAACGTGTCAAAGCTGGGGAAGAGATTCTGCTAGAGTTGGAGGATGCCTTTGGGGGACAGGTTAAAGACGAAAAAACAGCCATTGAAAATCTGGACTGGACTAAGGTTAATGGCGTAACAGGTCCGGTTTTCATCGAAGATGCTGAGCCCGGCGACACCCTTGCAGTTCAAATAGTTGATGTGAAGTTGGCGAATAGGGGTGTTATAGCGGTTATACCAAAGCAGGGCGTATTGAAAGATAGGCCATTCAAAGCGAAAGTAAAGGTTGTGCCCATAAGCGGCGGATACGTCCATTTTGGAAAGGCAAAAGTGAAAGTAAATCCCATGATTGGCACCATAGGAGTGGCTCCAGAAAACGGCGAGCACCCTACGGGCACCCTTGGAAGGCACGGCGGAAACATGGACGTCAAAGAAATAACCAGAGGAGCAACACTCTACTTGCCGGTTTTCGCCAAAGGCGCCCTCTTTGCAGCGGGTGATTTGCATGCCGTTCAGGCTGACGGCGAAGCGTGCGTCTCCGCCGTTGAAGTTTCAGGAGAGGTTACTTTGACCTTTAACATCTTGAAAGGCAAAAACGTTTCGTGGCCTATCCTGGAAACCAAGGACTGTTATGCGGTTTTAACCTGCGGCGACTCTTTAGATGAGGCTTGTTCTTGGGCTGTTGAGGAGGTTGTTAAAGCGCTTATGCAGGAACACAAATGGAGCTTTGAGGAAGCCTACATGTTTACAAGTCTTGTCGTGGACCTCAAAATAAATCAGGTTGTGGACCCAAAAAAGGGCGTGAGGGCTGTTATTCCAAAAAAGTATGTTTCCATCGAAAGCTTCTGCCACGCAGGTTTTCGCCATTAAAATTTCAAGATTTCGATAAATTTTGCCACCACAAGTTCGCCATTTTAAAGGTTGATTTTCATTTAACACGCCAACGGAGGTCGATTTTAACAGTTGGCGATATATCTGCATATTAACAAATGTTATTTTTATATATGCACCCCTAAAAACTGGTGTTGCCAAAATTGTTTTCGTGGAAACGTTCCTTTGAGAAAATAAGCAGTGAATACGAAACTGTTTTGAAAAAGAGGCAAGCCTTAAATAACTTGTACAGCAGCGGCAAAATATCCCAGTCCACCTTCGAGCTTTTTAGCAGGGAAATGGATGAAGCCTTAAAAGAGATTGAGAAACAGAAAAACGTTCTGTTGGAGAGGATGGCTGCGAAGGTTAAGGAGGTTGAAGAGCAAATTAAAGTTCTTGAGCGGTTGCTGGCAAACTATGAAATTCAACATGTTGGCGGAGAAATAAGCGAAGAGGAATACCAGCAGGAGATAACCCTCTTATCATTGGGGCTTGAAAATGCGAGGAAAGAGCTCAACACGATAAAGGAAACCATGGACTGCCTTGCCGGGATCCCAAAAACCGCAGAGGCATTAACAGTGCAACCAACCATCAAGCCCGAAGCTGTTGCAGAAACCAATGTTGGCCCAGTTGAGGTTGAAACGGTGGAAGTTAAGGAGGAAACACAAAGATTAACTGAAAACGCGACAGAAACACAGCAGTAGAAGCGAAAACTGATGGGAAACGTGGGAAATTAAGGGGTCTCCAAACACTCTTTTTCTTTTCTTTGGTTTTAGTAGGCTTTATTTTTTATAAATGAAATCTTGATTCTCTGGGGAGCGGAGGGCAACGTTTTGCAAGACAAGGTTGCCATGACCTTCCATGAAAAGTTTAGGCAGTATGATTTAGGCGAAGGACACCCCTATCGCGGAGACCGCTTTATAAACGCCATGAACTTCTTTAAGGAGCAAAGCCTCTTAAGCTTGCCCAGCTTAACGGTTGTAGCGCCTAAACCAGCATCGAAAGAGGCCCTTTTAAGGGTTCACGACGAAGACTATGTAAACCTAATTTTCCGTTTAGCATCGGAGGGCAAGCCCTACGATATTGAAACGCCTGTTTCGCCGCAGATTCTTGAGGCAGCGTTGCTTATCGTGGGCGGCGCTTTGAAGTGTGGAGAAACCGTTTACAGCGGACAAGCGAAAAGGGGCGTTTCGCTTGGAGGAGGCTTCCATCATGCTGGGAGAAACTATGGCGGCGGCTTCTGCCTATTCAACGACATAGCCGTCCTCATCGAATATTTAAGGGCTGAAAAAGGCGTGGAAAAGTTTCTGGTGCTGGATTACGACGTGCACGCTGGAAACGGCACAAGCGACATCTACTACCGCGACCCCACCGTGCTGTTCATATCAGTCCACCAAGACCCGAGAACGCTTTATCCGGGAACGGGGTTCACGTGGCAAACTGGCGAAGGCGAAGGAAAAGGCTTCAATGTTAATGTTCCGCTTCCACCGAGAACTGGCGACACGTCATATCTCTATGCTGTGAAGGAAGTTTTCGTCCCATTAGCTGAAGAGTTCAAGCCAGAAATAATAATTGCTAATGGTGGAAGCGACTCCCATTTCGCTGATGCCCTTGGAGATTTAAGCCTAACAGCCAAAGGCTTTTTCGCCCTCTCCAGCCTAATAAGGGGGACAGCCGACGAAGTCTGCAACGGAAAACTTATCATGCTGGTTGGCAGCGGCTACAACCCGAAAGTTTTGCCCCTCTGCTGGTATGCCCTCATAGCTGGAGCCGTAGGCCTGCAGAACTTTGATTTGAAAGAACCTTACACCCCGCCCGTTGAGCCGTCTTTCGTCCGGAAAAAAGTTGAGAACATAATTGAAGAGTTGAAGGGTTTGCTGAAGGAAAAGTGGAGCTGCTTTAGATAGCCAGCCTAAAAGCCAACCTTTCCGCCCATAGTTTTATAGGGTGTATGCGCCAATTTAAGGTTGCCCACACTTGGATGGGAGTGCAAGCCCTTGGAGTTAGAGAATATTCGAAAGCTTTTCCCCGTGGTTAAGAACAAGGTTTTCTTGAATCATGCTGCCCAGTCTCCGCTTCCAAAACCAGTGGCTGACGCCATGCGCCAGTATGTAGAAGACTATTCAAATTTTGGGGCTTCACCGCTGGAGGCTTCCGACCTTGGAAAATCTATGTTTGCGAGGCTTGTAGGCGCCAAACCCGAAGAAATAGCCCTCGTGGAAAACACTTCAGTTGGCTTAAACATCGCTGCCAACGTGCTGCGTTACCCTCCGGGTTCAAAAGTTGTCACAACGGATTTGGAGTATCCGTCGGTGGTTTACCCGTGGCTGAAGAGCAGCTTGGGCGTTAAAGTTCATTATGTGCGGAGCGTGAACGGCAAGGTTTCGCTGGAAGACATTGAAAAGGCTGTGGACGATGCTACCGTGGCAGTGGCGGTCAGCCACGTTGAGTATGTTAATGGTTTCCGAAACGACTTGCGGGCCATAAGCGAAATCGCCCACCGTCACGGCGCAGTTTTTATTGTGGATGCTATCCAGTCGGCGGGTGTAATCCCAATAGACGTGAAAAGGGATAACGTTGACTTTTTGACCAGCGCATGCTATAAGTGGCTTCTTGGACCAGCGGGAGCCGCATACCTCTACGTGAGGGAAGACCTCATTGAAAAACTGGAGCCTCCCTACGTTGGATGGGCAAGCGTGAAACAGGAAACCTTCGAAACCGTTGCCTTCTGGGATATTTGGAGTTTAAAGCTTTCGGAGACCGCCAGCCGCTTCGAGGTTGGCACACCAAGCACCGTAAGCTTTGTGGGCGCTGCTGAAGCCATAAAACTACTGTTAAACTTTGGAATAGAAAACATAGAGAAACGGGTGTTGGAGCTTACGGGTTACCTTATCGAGAAGGTTAAGGCGTTGGGGCTTCAACTTCAAACCCCTGAAGAACCGCAACACCGCTCTGGAATAGTCAACTTTAAAATTGATAAGCCGAAAGAGGCTGTGGAACATTTAAGACGCAACAACATCGTTGTTTCCGCCAGAGCCCACGGCATAAGAGTTTCCCCCCACTTCTACAACACAGAGGCAGAAATAGACAAGCTTATAGAAGAAACCAAAAATTGGACGAAATGAAGCATTCCGCCGCCAGAGGAAAACCCAGAGGGATAACGTATTTGTTAAGTCAGACAGCACAAAATGACGCCCTAAGCCAAAAACTAGACGGGGAGGGGAGGCGAAAATGGATTCTGAAAACAGCCTATTTTCGCCAACAACGCTTTTCAGCCATATTCGATTGTAAAGCTTAGCTCTGGATACTGGGGAACTTGTCTGCCTTCGCCTTTTCGGGGCAAAACCTCAAGCCTTACAATCTTGCATGTGCCAGCCACGTCCTCCCTGCCTTCCTCAATGATTCTAGCTTTTTCGTTGTCTCCAGCATAAACCCTAACCAGTTTTATCACCGCGTTTAGAGGCCTACGTTTTTCAGCTTTATCCCGCCTAATTTCGGTTATAAGCGCCATTAACAAGTCGCCTTCGTTCTCAGCCTTCTCATCTATGCGACTTAAGTCTGCTTCTGGCCACTTGGTTAAGTGTACACTTTTTGCGCCTACGTGTTCAGCGTACATGTTCTGGTAGATTTCCTCGGTTATGTGGGGCGTAACGGGCGCCAGAAGCTGGAGCAAGCGGTATAAAACCGTGTAAAGCGTGTTTTGGGCAGCTTTCCGTTTGGCTTCGCCGTAGATTTCGGGCTTGTATAGGCGGTCTTTAACAGCCTCAATATACTGGTCGCAGAAAACATGCCAAGTAAAGTTGCGGACTTCTTCTATGGCCACGTTGAACTGGCATTTTTCAAGGGCTTCAGTAACCCGTTGGGTCAGCTTCTCCATCTTGCTCAGAACCCACTTATCCAACAATTGAAGCGCGTAACCACCGTTGCCGGGCTTGTAGTCGGCTAGTTGGCTGCCCACGAAGCGGGCGGCGTTCCAAAGCTTGGTTAAGAAACGCCTTCCATACTCCACGTCGGGCCAACGGAATGGAATGTCTGAGCCTGTGGCTCCGCCTGCCGCCGCCCACTGTCTAGCGGCGTCTGCGCCATGCTTGTTTAGGACTTCTGGAGTTGCCACATAGTTTTTGAGGGATTTGCTCATTTTTCTGCCGTCGGAGCCGAGCACCATGCCGTTTATGAGACAGCTTTTGTAGGGCTTCATGTCGAAGAGGGCTAAGTGCCTAACCATGAGGTAGTAAGCCCATGTGCGAATGATGTCCACGCCGGAAGGATGCAAATCCGCTGGGAAAAGCCTTCGCCAGTCTGGGCGGTCAGGCCAACCCGCGTGCACCGCGCACGTTATTGACGAATCCATCCACGTGTCCAGCACGTCGGTTTCCGGTGTGAATTCGCGGTGTCCACATTTAGGGCAGGCGTCTATGCGGGGCCTTTCAAGTTTTGGGTCCACGGGAACCCAGCTTTCATCAGCCAGTATTGTTTCGCCGCAGTTCTTACAGTACCATATTGGGATTGGTGTGGCGAAGATTCGTTGACGGCTTATCACCCAGTCCCAGTCCAGCGAGCGCGCCCAGTCTATGAGGCGGTATTTCATGTAGTCTGGATACCAAACCACTTCGTGGGCTTCTTTTTCAACGCGGTCTGTGAGGGGTCGAGTTTTCATAAACCACTGTTTGCGCTCCAAAATTTCAACGGGGGTTTCACATCTTTGACATAAGCCTATCTCCTGTTTTATCGGCTCAATTTTGTCCAGAAACCCTTCAGCCTTCAAGTCTTCAACTATAGCCTTTCTGGCTTCTTCAACCGTTAAGCCCTTATATTTTCCTCCGTTTTCGTTTATCAGTCCGTTTTCCGTTAAAATCGTGATTACGGGCAAATTATGCCTTTTAACGGTGCGGACATCTTCCTTATCGCCGTAGGTGCAAATCATGACGACGCCGGTGCCGAAGGACGGGTCTACAGCGTCGTCCGGAATAATTTCCACCGTGCGGTTCACTATGGGAACGGTTACGCTTTTTCCGATGTATTTGTTGTGGCGAGTGTCCGTGGGGTTTACGGCTACAGCCACACAGGCAGGTATAAACTCCGGGCGAGTTGTGGCTATTGTTAAGTGTCCGCAACCATCTGCCAATGGAAATCGGATATAGTGGAGTTTGCCATCCCGCTCCTCGTATTCTACTTCAGCGTCTGCGATGGCGGTTTCACATCTTGGACACCAGTTTACGGGATGCGTCCCCTGATAAATATAGCCCTTCTTGTAGAGGATTATGAAGCTTAGCTGGGTTTTACGCCAATAGTCCGGGTCCATGGTGCGGTATTCGGTGGTCCAGTCGACGCTGCAGCCGAGGCGCATGATGCCCTCCTTCATCATGGCAATGTATTTCTCCACAAGCCGCATGCATAAGCTTCTAAACTTGTCTGGAGGCAAATCACGCTTGCGGATGTTATGCTCCCTCTCCACTTGGACTTCTATGCCTAAGCCGTGGCAGTCCCAGCCCTGCGGGAAAAATACGTTAAAGCCTCCCATGCGCTTGTAGCGGGCTACAATGTCGAAATACGTCCAGTTTAAAACGTTGCCCATGTGGAACTCGCCGGAGGGGTAGGGCGGAGGCGTATCGATGCTGAAGGTTGGCCGCGTGTAGTCGTTCCAGTCAAAGCGGTATATGCCCCACTCTTCCCAAAGCCGCTGCCACTTGCGCTCAATGGCTAATATGTCAAGCTCTTTTGGTAAAGGCTTCACGCCGGACATCCTAACAGCCTTCGACTTTTGAAAATTAAAGTTTTAAATATTTAAGGGTAGAGAAAAATTTGAGGGAGTCTTATGAAAAAGGCAACCGCCATGCTCGTAACTTTAATTTTGCTTGTTATTGTTTCATCCACCATGCCTCAGAGCCAAGCCTTTAGGATAGGCATCCGAGTGGGCGACTGGTTCAAATATAAAGGCAGAGTGGTCTACTGGAGAGCCGACCCAGGTGTGCCATTCCCACCCCACCAATACGCGTTCATCCTTCAAATCTATAACCAGACAGAATGGATTAGATACGAAGTTATAGAAATAAAAACAGCAGCGCACAACGTAACCTTCCGGGTTACAAACCGCTGGAAAAATGGATCCGAAACCCAATACATTTTGGAAGACCAGATGGACACGAGCTTCACCATGATGGTTATCGACGCCGACCTTAAACCCGGCGACATGGTGCGGCCAGCCTATGACTGGGGGTTTGGATACGTATGGCCGCCGAGATACCTGAACCAAACAATAATCGTTGATTACATAGGCGGCTCGCCCAGGGCGACCAAAGTTTTGGACTGGATTATCCCAGCTTTCATTCCAGGAAGCTTCACAAGGCAAATTTACTGGTGGGACAACCAAACAGGGATTCAGGTTAGGTACGAGGTTCGGGAAAACTCAACAGCCTATGACCAACAGTTCCAGCCCATAGGTAGATACGAGTACATTGCCATCTTTGAGTTGATAGATTCAAGCTACGACTGGGGGATAGTGATCCCAGAACACCCCAAATGGCCGCTTATAATACTAACATTAACCGCAACCGCCGCTCCAATAATCTGTTACAGACGGAAACCCCGTCCAAAATAGCATCCTTTTTCTCATTTAAAACTCCGCTCCAAAACGCATTTATATTAAAGGCGTTATTACCTTTGTTAAAGGTTTTGGGGGAGCTGGGCGGTGACCCGGCTGAGAGGACGGCTGAGCGCCGTCGACCCTTAGAACCTGATCCGGGTAATGCCGGCGGAGGGAAAATGGAGTGAGCAAAGGTGGCTTCCAGCTTCTTTAAACAATCAACTTTAACCTATTCTTCTTGGTTATGGAGGTTTTTGTTTTGGCAACCCAAATGGATGCGGCTAAAAGAGGGCAGATAACCGAGGAAATGCGAATAGTATCTAGAGAGGAAGGCGAAGCGCCTCAAGTTCTCTGCCAGCGCATAGCAGAAGGCACCGTTATTATAACACGTAACATTCAACGGGAAAATGTTCACCCTATTGGAATTGGCAAGGGATTGCGAACTAAAGTTAACGCCAACATTGGCACAAGCCAAGACCTATGTGATTTAAAAATGGAAATTGAAAAAGCCAAGATTGCCGTTAAATACGGTGCCGACACAATTATGGACCTCAGCACCGCTGGCGACTTAGACCAAATTAGGAGGGCCATAATTAAGGCTGTAAACGTGCCTGTTGGAACGGTTCCAATTTACCAAGCGGCTATCGAGGCGGCGGAGAAAAAGGGCGCCATCATCCATACAACAGAAGACGACATATTCAACGTTATCGAGAAGCATGCAAAAGACGGCGTTGACTTCATGACAATACACTGCGGCGTCACGAAACAAATCGTCAAAAAGTTAGCGAAACATCCTAGACGCATGGGAGTTGTAAGCCGCGGCGGAACGTTCCTAGCCGCGTGGATACTTCATCACGATAAAGAGAACCCGCTGTATGCAAATTATGATTATCTTTTAGAGGTTGCTAGGAAATATGATTTTGCTTTAAGCCTCGGAGATGGCTTAAGGCCAGGCTGCATTTTTGACTCCACAGACTGGGCTCAAATTCAAGAACTGCTCACAATCGGAGAACTCGTTGAAAGAGCCAGAGCCGCAAGCGTTCAGGTTATGGTTGAGGGACCCGGCCACTTACCGTTAAACGATGTGGCTGCAAACGTTCAACTTGAAAAATCCATCTGCAAAGGCGCCCCCTTCTACGTGCTTGGCCCCGTCGTCACTGAAATAGCTCCGGGATACGACCACATTGTAGGCGCTATAGGTGGAGCGTTAGCAGGCCTCGCAGGCGCTGACTTCCTATGCTATTTAACACCGGCGGAGCACCTAGGTTTGCCTGACATCGAAGATGTCAAGGAGGGAGTGATAGTGACGAAAATTGCCGCGCACGCCACGGACATCGCAAAACTTGGAACAAAAGCTATGGCATGGGACCTAGCGATGGCTAAGGCTAGGGCAAGTCTCAATTGGAAGGAACAATTTAAAAACGCCATAGATCCGGAGAAGGCTAGAAGAATTCATGGACGAATAAAGCCGAAAACTCCGGAAACATGTTCCATGTGCTCTAAATACTGCGCCCTAAAAGTTTTAAAGGAAGCACTAAAAGCGGAGGGACAATGCCTGTGAAAAACCGAATTCCAGTTGCAATAACAATTGCTGGAAGCGACTCCGGTGGCGGCGCCGGAATCCAAGCGGATCTAAAAACCTTTGCAGCTTTAGGCGTTCATGGAACAGTTGCCATCACGTCCGTCACTGCTCAAAACACGTATTCAGTTAGGGCTGTTCAAGACTTAAAGCCGGAAATTATCAGCGAGCAAATTAGAGCGGTGGCCGAGGACTTCGGCATTGACGCTGGAAAAACAGGCATGCTTCACACGGAGGAAATCATAAAAGCCGTGGCTTCAGAAGTCTCTCGATATAATTTCCCAATGGTTGTAGACCCAGTAATGGTGGCGAAGTCTGGAGCACCCCTGCTAAAGCCCGAAGCCGTAAACGCCCTAAAAGAGCACTTACTTCCTTTGGCAACAGTTATTACCCCCAACAAGTTCGAGGCTGAAAGGCTTTCAGGCTTGGAGATAAAAAGCCTAAGGGATGCTGAAGCCGCCGCCGAGAAAATCTCCAAAATGGGGCCGGATGCCGTCGTAATTAAGGGCGGACACATTGAAGGCGTAGAGGTTACAGATATTCTCTACTATAAGGGAAGATTCTGGAAGTTCACATCGTCTAGGCTGGACGCTAAGACAACCCACGGAACTGGATGTAGCTTCTCAGCAGCCATAGCAGCTGGGCTTGCCAAAAAACTTGACATTCCAGAAGCCGTTGAAAACGCCAAGAATTTTGTAACTTTAAGCATAAGGTTTGGTTTAAACGTTGGAAGAGGTTACGGCCCAGTTAACCCCATGGCCTATCTTTATCGCGAAGCTTCAAGGTATGAGGTTTTGCTCAATTTGGAAGAGGCTAAAAACCTTTTGGAAGGGCATCCAGAAGTTGCGGAACTTGTTCCCGAGGTGGGTATGAATGTTGCCATGGCTGTTAAATATGCTGAAAGCGTCAATGATGTCGCCGCCATAGATGGAAGAATTGTCAGAACATTAAACGGCGTTAGAGCTGCTGGAAACCCGAAATTTGGGTGCTCCCGCCACCTAGCAAAGTATTTGGTTGAAGTTGTTAGGCATGATGAAGATAAGAGAGCGGCAATAAATCTAAAGTTTTCAGAAAAAACCCTCAAAATTTTAGAAGAACGCGGTTTAACCGTTTCCTCTTATGACCGCGCTAAAGAGCCGGAAGAGATCAAGAGGGTTGAGGGAATGACCATACCTTGGGGCGTAAGAGAAGCAATAAAAAGTGTTGGAAAAGTGCCAGACGTGATCTATCATAGGGGCGACGTTGGAAAAGAGCCCATGATAGTTGTTTTGGGAAAAGATGCTGTTTCCTTAGCGAAGCTGGTCGTGGAAATTGCTGGAGGGAAAAATAGCGATTTGTAAATTATATTTGGCGCTTAAGCCAGTTTCTAGCCCATTTTCGCAAGCACTCTTCAGAGCAGAAAACGTAAAGCTTATTCACACAGCACGTCTTGCGCACGACTGGTTTTCCGGTTATGATTTTTCCACAGACTTGACACCGCATATTGAGCTGCCCAACGAGGAAATGGTTTTAAGCAGTATAAAGCTCTTCCTAAAACTGGAGGAAATAGCTGATGGCTGAGGAAATTAGGGAGGTTGAGGAGGAAGTAATAACAAGGGCGATAATTCAGAAAGCCATGGAAGACTGGATAAACCTAGCAGAAACCGACGTTGCCGTCGTTGGAGCTGGGCCTTCTGGCTTGACTGCAGCAAGACACTTGGCGAAGGCTGGACTGAAAACCGTTGTTTTTGAGAGGAAGCTCTCTTTTGGCGGGGGAATAGGCGGCGGAGGCATGCAGTTCCACAAAATTGTTGTGCAAACGCCAGCAGACAAAATTCTAAAAGATGTGGGCTGCAAGCTTGAGCCTTTAGAAAATGGACTTTTCATCGTGGATACGGCTGATATGATGGCTAAGCTGGCTTGCGGAGCCCTTGACGCTGGAGCAAAAATAATTTTGGGCGTAACCGTCGACGACTTAATATACCGCGACTCGCCCACAAGGGTTGTCGGCGTTGTTGTGCAGTGGACATCCGTTATCATGGCGGGCATCCACGTGGACCCTTTAGCCGTTAAGGCTAAGGCTGTTATTGACTGCACCGGCCACGACGCGGAGGTTCTCGCAGTAGCCTCTAGAAAAATTCCAGAGTTAGGAATCACCATTCAAGGCGAAAAGTCCATGTGGTCATCCCGCGCAGAAGAGCTAACAGTCAAAAACACTAGGGAAGTTTGTCCAGGACTTTTTGCAGCGGGGATGGCCGTAGCCGCCATAGACCAAACGCCACGTATGGGGCCTATCTTCGGTGGCATGCTTCTCAGCGGCGCTAAGGTTGCGCAGCTAGTTATAGAGAAGCTGAAGGGCAAAGGCGCAAAATCTTCATGAACTTGTGCAGCCTCTGTAAGGGAAAAATTGCAAATTACACTTGCCGAAGATGTGGCAAGCGTGTCTGCAGAGGCTGCTATTTTTACCACGGAATTTGCGTGGAATGCGCTAGGCTTTTAGGAAGATAGTATTCTTTCCGGAGCATTATAGACGTTCATGCGTTTTCCACGGACAAAGCCTACCAGTGTTAGGTTTGCTTTTCGGGCAACCTCTATGCCAGAATCCAGAGGCGCAGCTATCGAGGCAATTATAGGGATGCCAACCCTTGCGGCTTTAAGGACTATGTCGGCTGAAAGCCTTCCACTTAAAGCGAGAAAACATTCATTGAAAACCATTTTTTCTATGGCGCATTTTCCAATGGCTTTGTCCACGGCATTGTGGCGTCCCACGTCTTCAGCAAAAGCCGAAAGTGTTCCATCTGCCTTAAAAACTGCAGCAGCATGCACCCCACCAGTTTTTCTGAAAGTCTCCGCCATGCGGTTTAGGCTGTTCACACACTTCTGAAGAGTTTCGGCTTTAACCAAAGCTGTTGATTGCACAGGTTTAAGGCTTTTCAAAACCTCAAGCCGGTAAGGGCCTCCGCACGCAGACGGGATTATGCGGTGAAGGCGCACTGCAAGTTTTAGGCGGCTCTGAACGTTTACGGATGGTTTCAGGCTGACTTGGCATAAGCCTTCTTCCTTAAAGGATACATCTTGAACTTCATCAACAGTTTTCATTAAGCCCTCCGACAAAAGATGACCCAAAACAAGCTCTTTGAGGTCTGTTGGCGTGCAGAAAATGGTGGCGTAAAGGTTTTTACCCAGAAAAATGTGAAGCGGCCGCTCCACAGCCACAAGGTCCTCGATTTTCTGGGCTGTTCCAGTGACGCTGTCGATTTTGACGGCTTCCACCTTGATTAAAATTTATACCCCCTCTCTATTTTTTCAGCTCTGAAAGCATGAAGCCGACTATTTCGTCTGCAATGTTGATGTTGGTTACGGACTGCAATCCCCGCCAGCCCGGCTGGCTGTTAACCTCAACCACCACTGGCCCTTTTGGGCTTTCGAGGATGTCTACACCCGCAATCTTACATTTTATTAACTGAGCGGATTTCACCGCTAACTCTTCAAGTTCGCCATCAAGCTTTAACGGTTCGGGGCGGGCGCCTTGGCTGTAGTTGGTTTTCCAGCTGGTGGCAACTCGGCGCATGGCTGCCGCCACACGGTCGCCTATGACGAAGGCGCGGATATCTGAGCACCCATGGGGCACAAACTCTTGAAGGTAAATCACGCCATGATAGAACGTGATGGCCCTAAAAACGGTGGAGGCCACTTCCGGGTCGGTTAGGCGGGTGGAGCCCACTCCCCGGGAGCCAAAGATGGGCTTTACGACGACGTCGCCGCCAAGCTCATGAAAAGCCTTCAAGGCTTCATCTGCGTCCTCCGTAACAGCGGTGCGGGGCACCGGGATGCCTGCGTCTTCCAGAATCGCCAGTAAATCATACTTGTCAACACAGTGTTCAATGGCTTCAGGCGGATTAACCACATAGAAACCTAAACGCTCAAGCCTGTAAAGCACGTCCATGCGGAAGACAATTTCCTCCAACGAGCCGCGTCCAATAGGCCGAATTATCAAGGCGTCTAAGTCTTTCAAGACGTTTACGCCTCGCACGTTTAAGTAGGGCGTATACCCCACGCGGGCCACAAGCCATGGAAAACTAAAGCATACATGGGGGACGCCGCGCTTCTCCAGTGCCATACGAAGCTGAGCTGAACTATATGCGTTGGGGTTCCGCGTCACTATTCCAAACTTCAAGGTTAAACGCCACGGTTTAATGTTTAACCATGAAAAACCATGTTTGCTAAACTCTTAAAGCTTCCGCGCCATCCCAACGCAGCAAGCTCATACGAAGGAGAAAAGCGTTCAAATTTTATGGGTAAACTGTGTAAGTTCAAAGGCATTTTGCATTTTTTGGGAAAGATCCACCATTAGGTATGCGCCGTGCTCGTTAAAGTAGGGGGCCCCCCTTCTCGAAAACAGTGTCAAGATTTTTCCCTTGTGCCCCACTTTGTAGCCTTCCATGCACGGCTCATGCCCCCTAACAATTATTTTTACGCCGAAAGTTTTGATGGCGGCGTCTGTCACTTTTTGTCCAAAAAGTTTTCCCGCCCCGCGAGGTGAAGCGCAAGTTTCGCTTATGATATCTGTGGGGTCGCTCCACAGTAAATCTTCTAACAAGCTTTCTTTAGGATGCTTTATGTGGGCGTAAGCTAAATCCTCAAGCGTTTTAGCTTGGGGCGGTGGCCCACCGTGCACCATTAAGTAGCGGTCATCCACGATTACCGCGTTATATAGGCAGTTGAAAAGTTCACGTATGCGCGTGTAGGCTTCCTCCCATTCAGCACCGAACCGCGCTTCAAACTGCCACGGCAAATCATGGGGCGAAGCCATAAGGTCTTCTGGCCCTTCATGATTGCCCCGCAACAAAACCACTTGCCTTGGGAACTGAAGTTTAAGCCTCAAAACTACATGGTAAACCTCAGCCGAATATGGGCCTCTATCTCCATAGTCGCCCAGAAAAACGGCGACAGCGTTGGGATCTTGGCTCATTTTTTGGAAAAATTGGCTGTCTTCTAATATATCAATGAGGCTTTCAAGGTCGCCATGGAGATCGCTCATAACCAAAGCTTCACCGACGGGTTCAAGCTTCACAAGCCGCCCCAAGACATCAAGGTTTCCAATTCTTCCGTTTTCACTTTGAAGAAGGCTGGTTGCTTCCTCCACAAGCCGGCAGAAGTCCCTACATGAGGCGCTTAAGGCTTCTTTAACTGTTTGTTGAAGCTGCAAACCCTTCAGCCTCAGATAATTAGGGTTATTTCACGCCCGCTAAAGTCTAAAATGTTCTTTTCCACGCGGCTTTTAGCGCTTTCAATTTGTTTTACGGTTTCCTGCACTTTTTTCTTTATGGAGGCTGTTTCGGATTCCAGTCGCTCAAGCTTTTTCTGGAGATTGTCTGCGTGTTCCCTTAGCCTTAAAATTTCGGCTTTGGCTTCAGTTATGGTTGAGGATGTTGAGAGTTGAGTTTTACGCGTTTTCGCCCCTACGCATCTATGATGTAGGCTTGTAAGCGAAGTCTTGTCCACGATTTCTGTTATGGATTGCCTTGCTTTCCGCTCCTTATCCTCTTTAAGTTTAAGCTTCCCTTCGGACATTAGCCTAGCAGTTTTCTGGAGAATCTGCCTCAAAAGGGGATAGCCCGTGCTCTCCGTTGCCAAAGCCTCGAAGGGATCCGCCAAATACTCGTTAAGCTTCCTCGTTTCCTCGGGTGTTAAGCCGCTTCCTGAACCGTGCACTGCAATGGATTGAAGCTTCACCAAAGGCTTTTGCAAGTGCCTAAGGCTGTGGGATATTTCCCTCCTCAAACATTCTATAGTTTCATTTATGCTGGCTAATTCGGCGATTTCCCCACCGCTCTCCAGTTCAGCCCTTCTACGTTTTGTTTGGTCTAGCTCCTCTTCCAGCTTAGCCTTTTCCCCTTCAATCCTTCTGCATTCATTTTCTAGACTTGCCAGCTGATTTTTCAACCTGCCAATTTCTTCAACGAGTTGAAAAGTTTCCTCCAAAGTTTTGGCTTTCCCATACTCCTTCGCTAAGAAACCGCCTAACTCTTTAAGCGAAGCCTCAGCGCCTTCAAACACCCGCAGAAATCTTCCGCGATCCATTATGAAGAAAGGTGAAATCCTTGGAAACCAGTTTTTCACATCCACGTCCGTAACAGCATAGGCCTTCTGGGCCGCGCTTATGAACTCTTCAACGTCTTTAAAGGACGGCTTTTCTGGAACCTTAAGCGGCTGCAGTCGCTCCAAAAACAGCTTAGCCAACTTGTTTAAGGCCTGAGCCCTTTTAAAGGTGCGCGGGTTATGTTTCTCAATTTCTTTTCGACTATTCTCTATAAGCAGCTTGCAAGCTTCAATTAAGTTTTCGTGGGCTTCCCGCATCTCTTTAAGGAGCTTTTCAGCCCTCACCTGAACTGGTGTGAAAGCGGGGGATATCTGGCTTCCAAGCCAATCTTTAAGCTCTGACAACGGGATTTCTAAGCGTGCGGACAAACCAGTTTCCCAATAACTGATAAACATAAGCCTTATTTAATTTTCAACGGTTAAAGAGGTTTTACTCATTTTTAGGTAGCTACTCTTAAATAATTACAAAACCAAAACAGCACCGATTAAAATGGACACCAAAACAGTGGCATTCACATTAATGATGGGTGCCCTTGGAAACTTGCTATTTGCAGTCTCCTATCACGTGGGACAGCTTGCGCCAGGAGTGGCGCTAGACTTTTCTCTGTTGGCAGCATTCATTGCGGGTTTCTACGGCGGCCCCGTTGTTGGCTTTGTCTCGGGACTTCTTGTCGGAGTGCTTCCCGGAATCATGTTCGGCCCGATGGGTATGGGGGCTTGGCTTGGTTTGGTGGGATTACCACTTGGAAAGGCTTTGACGGGTTTAATGGCTGGAATTCTTGCAAAAGTTTTGGGGTTAGGGCAAAGCGGGCATTCTTCGCTTTTAGCGGTTCCAGCCACAGTTTTGGCTTACGTTCCAGAAGGCCTTTACACCTATGCTTACTTCGCATGCTTAATGCCCTTTTTCCTTGGAAGGGGAGGGCCAGAGGTGTTCCTTCTCTACATTTTGCCGAAGGCCCTAGCAGAAGTTGCCATAATGAGCTTCTTTATGGCTGCATTGATAGGAAACAAAGGGTTTAACGATTTCCTAAGCAAGTTTTTCTTTACAAGGCCGACACATGCCAAAGGCAAGGCTTCAGAAGCCAAATGACTCTTTCAAAGCGTTGATGTTTATCTCTCCAGCCTTAAACACGTTGCCAGTTTTAAGATTGTTTACAGCCACCACTGCCGGCGCGAAAATGTTTGAATCTACTTTGTAGAAGTCGTAGCCCGCCGCCTTGAAAACTTCTAGGAAAGGCCTTCCATAGTCTTTGGAGGCTTTAGAGGGCGTCTTGGCCACGATTTTTGCCAGCTCTTCTTCGTTTTCGTAGTTGACCCCATAGTAGGCTACTCCGCCATAAAGGATGGCGTCGTTGGTTCTCGCCATAGCCTTAACAAATTTTGGGTGAGTTGGCGGTATTGGAGCATATCCGCAGGCGAAGAGAATCACGTTAGGGTCAAGGCCAAGCTTGTTAAGCTTATGTATCCCCGTTTCTACAATGCGGCCAGCCACCTGGGTAGCACCGGCAACACTAGCCGTTGGTGTTAAGATGATGGCTAGGTTTTGCGTCTCCACTTTGCAGTCGCGGGCTAGACGCTCTATAAGCGGCTCTGGCGGGTATTTGTCGGCTTCCAAAACTACTATGGCTTTGTCGCATTCGTCCCGGTAGCCTATGCGTTCGTAGATTTCTTTTGGCTTTTGGGCTATAGCTCGGGCTGGCCCTGAACCAATGGCGAAGTAGTCGCCTTCCTTAATGTTCCAGCCTGCGAACTGTGAGCCTAAAGTGGCTATGGCGGGATGGTCTGTATAAACAAATATTGTTGGAAGTTCAAGTTCGCCATACTGTCTACAAGTTATGCGGGCTTTTCCACATCCGCCCATGCAGATTTCCGTTATTATTTTGCCCGCTTGGAATCCGCCCTTCGCGTTTATGCCAGCATCCACCGTTATGGCGCCGCTCTTCGACTTTTCAACCTTCACGCCATAATAATCCGGGTTTTCGCAAAGTTTTTCCAGAAGCTTCCAAGCCAAACGGTTCACGCTTAGACTTGCTCTCAAGACTTGCCCGCTCCATTTTAGAGAAATTTTTCATAGTGGCTTAAGTGGGGGTTCGGCCCTTTGGCGACGAAAAGCCTTCCACGGCCGTTTTCCGTTAAGTCGCCAGTGAAAAGATAGAAGGGCGCCTCCACAACCTCGCCTTCCTCAATTTTAACCCTCTTCCTTAAACCTTCGATAGTGAAGGACGGCAAAACGGATTCCACGCAACCGCCTACTATTATTGTGCCGTCCACCATGCACGCGCCAACCCTTGCTTCGCAGTCCTTCTGCACGTAAATTGTGCCGCCCTTCATACGGAAGCCCACAAATTGCCCGGCGCAGCCATAGATTTTGATAATGCCTTTTTTCATGTGAGCTCCGGCTTCGCGGCCAACGTTTCCATGCACGATTATTTTTCCACCCTTCATCCCCTCTGTGCTGCCTCTGTAGGGCGCACCCAAATAGTCGCCAGCGTTGCCATGAACCTCTATGGTGCCGCCTCTCATCATGGAGCCAGCCCAGCCCAGCACGTTGCCGTAAACGGTTATTTTTCCGTCCCGCATCTCCTCGCCCAAGTGCATGCCAGCATCGCCCTTAACAACGATTTCGCCATTTTTCATGCCGGCTCCTATCCGTCTAACACGGCTAACATCGCCATGAATTGTTATAACGGGGGCTTCTGGGCTGCTTTCAGCCTCTTCCGCTTCGAGTTTGAAGAGTTCGTTGAGCCTTCTCTGTTTGTTTCCCTCCCAAACCTCCAGTCTCCCGATTTCTTCGATGCTTTTTCCTTTGAAAACTTCTGGGTTTATGCATTCAGCTATTACTGGCAACTTAAACTCCTTTAAGGGGTAGAGATTCACTATCATCACACATCAGCCTTCACGGGTATTGGATGGGAAACCGCCAAATAGTCCTCTGAAACGGGATAATTTTCAAACTCAACAGTCCAATACTCCTTGAAACGTCTCTTCAGGTTCTCGTTTAACTCTATCTCGCACGGTTCACACAATTGCACGTCCAGCCACATGGTGGCGCCGTCCATATGCTTTAAAACTTCGCCATCCTTAACAACAACTTGTCCGCCCTTAATGGTGTAGGCAGCCCGCTTGAAAGCCCTTCTAACCGCCCTATAATTTTTGGCGGGATCCATGGTTTCCGGGTTGAAGTTGTATATGGCGATGTCTGCGTCTGCCCCCACACCCAGATGACCCTTGTTTTTTAGGCCTAAAGCTTTGGCTTGTCCAGCGCGGGTCACTATGGCTATTTCGTAAAAGTCTAGTTCGCGGCTTATGGAGGGCAACAAGCTTCGGCTTCTGGCTTTCGGGTTGATCTTTCTTAGGGTGGCTTCCCTGGCTTTTCGGCTCATAAGCCAAGCTATGATCCGCGGATAGGCAGTGAAAGGGCCGCCGTTGGGGTGGTCGGTTGTCATCATGATTTTCCATGGGTCTTTAATTAGGAGGGCGAGTTCAAGGCCTATGGACCATTGGGTGGCGTGTACATAGCTTTTCCGTTTATAGTGGAAGGGCACTATTCCAGCGCTTGTTTCCGTCTCAACATCATGGTTTGTCCACTTGTTGCCGGTAAGCGTGTAAAGCGTGTACTGGAAGGGGCCGTCCGCCGTCATGGTTGTAGTGTCCGTGAATATAACTTGCCCCATATCTAACGTTACGTGGGAGTGGGCGTTAACATAGTTGGCTATTTCCTCAGCTCCGGACTGGAAGGTTCGCCAGTCGTCGCCCTTAAAGGCGCAGAATTGACAGTGGGTTATGTGGATGACTGGCTTGCCATTCTCCGCCAAGTCCTCAACACACCGCATGGTCTCCAAAGCCGTCAGATAGTTGCCAGGCTTGCCCAAATTATTCGTGTGCAAGTGAATGGTGTGGGGCAGATGTAGAAGCTTGTTAACCTTGCATAGGCCGCGGATGATTTCGCGGGGGGTGATCCCAAAACATGGGACAGGGTCGTCTAGGCTTTCTACGTTGCGGCCGTAGCCCCAAGCTTCAAGCCCGCCGGGGTTCACGACTTTTATGGCATAGCCCTTAGTCGCCTTAATCATCCAGGCTACGTGGCGGGCGCACTCTTCGATTTTACCGTCCCGTAGGTATTCAAGTACAAACCACCAGTCGCCCAAAAGCGGATAACTAGCTTTATCAATAATTGGAGTGTCACTGAGCTCCTCGTGGGTGTGTTTCGCCTCCAAAGGCGGCATGGCGGGGTCCATAACCGTTGTCCAGCCCATCCGCGCATAACGGTAGCCCGTTGTAAACGTGGAAGGAATAGAATAGCCAACACCAGACCTTGTAACGGCGGTCTTCCTCTCAACATCCTTAAAGTGGTCTTCTGGACGCAGTAGTCGTCCAGCATTCACTTTTCCGCCGGCTATGTGACTGTGAATGTCAACGCCGCCGGGCATGACAACCATGCCAGTAGCGTCTATCGTTTTAGCTCTGCTCTCGTTAACTTTATCCACTATTTTGCCATCTTTTACGGCTATGTCCATTTTTTCGCCGTTAACACCATTAATCGGGTCGAAAACAAACCCGTTTCTTATGAGAAGCTCCATTTTTAGGCAGCCTCCGCCTTCGTCTTTTCGCGTTTTATTTTTCTAACTTCGGATAGAATTCTCCTCAAAATTTCTTCGTCTGGCAAAACGCCTTCAGGTGGGTCCACAACTTTCTTGAGGGGTATGGGCACATGGTCCATGCGGTAAGCAGTTCCAGGAGCCTCAATACCGACAAAAGCCGATGGGATCACTACATCAGCCACCTGCGCTGTGACATCCATGTGAGGCCCCACATAGATTAACGGGTTCCTAGCAAGATGTTCGGCGGCCTTCCGTGGAAAGCTTGAAACGGGGTCTGAAGCCACCACTAAGGCGGCGTCGGACTCGCCTCGCAGTAGCACATCTACAACCGATGTTTCGCCAGGATTGTACCTTGGATAGCCCAACGAAAAGTCCACAGCGTAGGGGTAGCCCGTCTGCCAAGTAAACACCATGTTTGCGCCTGTCACGTTAAAGTGGCCCCGCATAGGCATGATCACGAATTTTGTCCGCATATTTAGGTCGCGGATCAGCGACAAGGCTGCGTCAATGTTTCGCAGTTTTGCGCCGCCCATGGTTAAGCCGAGCCCAAAGAATAGAGCGCCGAAGTCGCAGCTTACCATGGCGTCGACAACTTCCTCCAAATACTCGACGGGTACGCCGGCGACATGATCAACCTCAAGTTCCTGGTCGCGGACCAGCGCCCTGAGAGCCTGCAAAAGTTCATAGTCCTTGCCCGGCTCCACTTGAATGAAGAAGTCAGCCATCTCCGCCGTTTTCGTCCGCCTAACATCTACAACTATGAGTTTTCTACCCTCTCGGGCAATGGACGGCACAAAGGTGGGTTTCAGCCGAGCCTCAATTTCTGAAGGCTCTTTGAGGACAAGCCTTTTGGCAGCGCTTCGAATCTTTTTCAGCCCTATGAGGGATCTAATTTTAGCCATGTAGCCTCTCCAAGCGCTTTTCTCAAACCGTCCCTCAGCGAAGGCCGTGTAGCGTTCAATGTGCCGTGGATGGGCGCTCCACGGATCGCATCCCCAGTATATGATTAGGTCTGCTCTGTGGCGAATCTGCCCAAGAGTACATGAGGGTATGCCCATGTCTTGAACGCTTAAAAGCGATGGACCGTGGCAGACAACCGCCGTATTATCTATGACGCCTCCAACTTCTTCGGCTAATTCTATGCCAACGCTTATGGCTTCGCAGCTTGTGTTGCTCCAGCCGTAAAGCACTGGGTAATTTGCTTCTGCAAGGATCTCCGCAGTCCGTCTGATGGCCTCTTCAAGGGTTGTCTCAACGAATTCGCCGTCCTTTCTAATTAAAGGCTTGCGGATGCGATGTTCACTGCGGTGGCTTAAGAATTTTGCTTCACACATGGCGCAGCCGTTCTTAACCTTAACAACCTCACCGTTTTCAATGGTCAATTCTATATCGTCGCAGAGGCTTCCACAAACTGGACATGACACGGCTTTAACAACCGGCATTTTCAACCCTTCCCAAACTGTTGTTTAAGAAGCTCCGATAAGCCCAAAACCGGTTTGTCCGGAGCAGGCTCCACAGTGGCAGGCACGCCCTTAAAAGTGGGCATTCCAATCCCATGGGTTTCCGGATCCACAACGACATTTGCCCAAGGACCATAGGGGATATATATCACTCCGGGATGGGGCGCCCTCAAAGACTTTTTGGCTTTCACTACAACCGAACCGAAAGCCGTGGAAACTTGCACGTTTGCTCCGTCCTTTATGTCAAGCTTTTTCATGTCTTCTGGATCCATGTAGCATACGGAAACGCTTTCCGCATACTCACTCGTAATTTTTCCAAGCTCTTTTCCGACGCCTTGCTCTATGGTGCGCCCCGTCAACAGCACAACCTTCAGTTTATGCTTTTCAACCATCAGCCAACCTCAAACCCTTTTTGTTCAAGGCTCCATTTGAAAAATACATACAATCATCTCAATCTTAATTAATTTATCCCTTCAACAAGCTGCGGATAAACGATATTTGTTTAGCAAATAATTCATGGTCTGTAACCGTTGAGAACTGCTAAGGCTATAGCTGCGGCTATGATATCAGCTGTTGTGCCCGGGTTTAGGTTGTTGCCATCCAACCGTAAAAAAGCGTCGAACAAGCGGAGTTTCTCCCGTCCAGCGGGTGTTTTTAAGCCGCCGTTTTTCAAGATTTCTTCAGCCATGGCTGAAACTTCGCGGGCTTTCTGCATGCCCACCTTTCTTGCGATAAACGTGTCCGGGTAAGCTGCCAAAACCTCAAGAAAGGCGTGGACCACTGCGCTGTTTATGTTGCCGTCCTCTTTAAGCCAACGCGTAAGCCTCGGATAGGCAAAGTCGAAGATTACGGGGTAATTGTTAACCCACTCTGAGCAAATCATGTCGTAGGGCGCCGCTATCTGAAAAACCTTGTAAAGGGTGATCCGTTCCCGAAGAATCCTCTCCGTTGATGTGGAGTCGTTTACGTCTAAGTCCGGTGCTTTGCCGAGGCCGCTGGGCTTGGCAATTCTGATCGCTTCGTAAACAGCCACGGCGTCTTCAGGCGTCGTCGCCTCCACAACCCGTTTCAGGTTTAGCCTCAACTCTGAAAGCTGGAAGAAGCCCTCCTCTGAAGGCGTCATGCCAGCCGCCACGGCTAATGGCACAAACAACAAAACCGTGCCAAGCAAAGTGTTTCCGCCGCTTTGCCAACTGCCTATCTCTGCAACACAATCACGAATAATCCTCCCAACCCCAACCTCTTCTAGGCTGATTTCGCCTCTGGAAACAGCCAAACCCCTCTCCGCGGCAAGCCTAAAAAGGGGGGATGCAGCCACAGCCGAAGCCAAAAAATGCACGTGATCAGTGTCCTCGAAACCCACAACCAAGTTAACGTTGCCGGGCTTGTCGGCGCTAACTTCCAACAATATGGCTAGTTCTAAGCACTGAGCAATGTGGGTGGCTTTGTCGAAACTTGACTGCAAAGGCGTGCACCTTTCTGTCACATGTTAGATTGTATGGAAAGGCTTATTAATGTTGTGTAAAAAATTACACTGCAATTACCAAAAGTACACAAGGTGAAACGCTTGGCAAGCACCGAACTATCCGCCAAAAACGTGGCACTACTTACAATTTTCGCCGCCCTCTCCTTTATAATCTGCAAGTTCATACCCGGGATACCCATAGTCGGCGTTCCAGACGCCCAAATAAAGTTTGACGCAGCCGCCGCCCCCCTCTACGGAATGATAATAGGCCCATATTTAGGCTTTCTAGCCGCCTTAATAGGTGGTTTAATCGCCGCTGGAAGCCCCTTCAGCGTTTTAACTTCCTTCTGCACAGCAACATCAGCCATGGTAGCCGGGTTTCTAACAATGGACAAAATCTCAAAAAACAGCAAAATTCAAGGATGGCCCATATCCGCAGTAATCCTAGCCGCTCTCATAGCCGGATGGTACGCCACATGGGTTGGACAAAAAGCCATATTCTATCCGGTTCTACATTTCGCAGGCTTATTTGCCATTCTAATTACGCGAGGCTGGGTTGCAAATTCGTTCAAGGAAATTGGAGTCCCAAAGGGAGGCTGGCAGTTTAAACCAGCATCTATACTTTCCGGCGTGATTCTGTTCGTCGCTGGCTACATGTTCACAAAACCATACCTAAACGAGACTGTTCCATTAAACTATCTCTCGCTTCCCCTATATATAATAGCTGCAGTCCTTGTCCTCTATGGAATATTCGGGACGGGACGTTTCTCCTTCATCTCATCAGTTTTCCTAGCTAGCTACTGCGGGATAATCGCCGACCACATGCTTGGAAACCTAATATTCATCGGAACCATAGACATTCTCATCCCCATCAGCGTTGTAGAAAACTATTTCCTCAAACCTCTAGGGCTGCCGGACATACCATCCCTATTCATGTACATGGTTCCAGTGTCAGCCATCGAAAGAATACTAATGACCGGGGTAGCAACAATAGTTGGGGTGGGCCTAATCTCGGGGCTTTACAAGGCGGGTCTCATCTTCAAGAAACAATAAAATACAGGTAGGGAAGCCATCTAAACCTGATGGAGAAAAGGTTCCGGGAAGGAGACTTCATAGAAACCAAGCAAGGCTTAATATTCGATGTGAAGGGGCTAATCCACCCGCCCCACAAAGTGGTAGCCTTCGTAAGGTATTATCCAAGCAAAACCGGGGATAGACGGGGCAGAAAATACCTCTATAAGAAAGTTTATTCTCTTTTTAGGCGGTATGAATGGCTGAAAGAGAACTTTCCAGAATACTTGGTTTATGACCCAGTTTTCGACGAAGTGCTATGCGAAGTGCCAACAGGCCACGTTAAGAGGCATTACATGCCGGTTGAAGTGCTTAAACGGCTCCGAAAAGCCGAAAAACTTGACGGCTTGGAAAGCATAATTTTGGAAATGGCTTCCCTGCTTAAAAATTCTGCCCATATCCCATGGAACGCCATAGGAGCTTCAGGCTCGGTTATGGCCGGCTTGCACACGGCCAGTTCAGACATAGACCTAGTTGTTTATGGATCTGAAAACTGTTGGAAAGTTTACTCGGCGATTAAATCCTTGTTTGAGAAACCCTCCTGTCCACTGAAACCTTACTCCAAAGAGGATTTAAAGAGGCTTTTTTATTTCCGTTCAAAGGACACAGCAGTAAGCTTCAAGAACTTTGTCAAAACCGAATCGCGGAAGGTTTTACAGGGCAAGTTTTGGGGAAGGGACTATTTCATTCGTTTTGTGAAGGATTTTAGCGAAATAAGCGAAAAGTACGGCGACATATGTTATAAGAACTCTGGCTATGCGAAAATTGAGGCTGTGGTGGTGGACGACGCAGAATCCATTTTCACACCATGCACATACAAGATTGATAAAGTCAAAGTTATCGAAGGCCCAAAACTTCAACCGATAGAGGAAATAGTCTCGTTCCGTGGAAGGTTCTGCGAGCAAGCAAAATATGGCGAAAAGGTTGTGGCACAGGGCAAAATTGAACATGTAATAGACTGCAGGAGTAGAAGAGAACATTTCAGGCTGCTTGTTGGAAATAAGCCTTCAGACTACATGATTCTGAAGGGCTAATTTTGGCTTATGACGTTTACAACCTTCAAAACTTGTTCGTAATAGCGGGGTCCGTAGGTCAATGTTATTTGATGGAAACAACCGTTAGACGTTTCAACTTTTTCAAGGTTCCCCTCAACATAAACGGCTTCATCCTTCCATGCCTGCATCCTAAACTCCTCAAGATAGGAGATAACTCTCCTCAAGTCGCCAACTTGCGGGCCCTCTAGGATGCATATTGGCTCGACTTGATAGACTGATGGCATGTAGGGGGCTTCTGAATCGTCTTTTATGCGGAGGACCGCCTTAACCCATCCTCCCCATGTGATTTTCTCGGTTTCCCCGTAATCACCGCTTATTTCTCTCCAGCTTTTCACTGGTTCAAACTCCACTTTTATGGCGCGTCCAGAAACCTTATCGTGGAAAACTCCGTAAACTAGTTTGCGCCGCTGATGCCAAACAAACTCTTGAGGAGTCAGATTTTTGTAGCGCCAAACCTTCCCCCGAATGGATGAGTAGCCAATAAACTCGTTGAAAAAGCCGGAGCCACCATCGCTGTACAGTTCCCGTAGAAGGCTGCGGATTTTCTCTAGGTGTTCTCTACCATAAACAATGATGTCTATGTCCGAAAACCTTGGATGATAAAAACCGTGGAGCAGCGAGCCGAAAACCCCGAAATCTTCTAAACGTAGCTTGAGAGAGAACACTGTGGCCTCTAAAACTTTCTGCAAAGCTATAAGCAAATCGTCTTTTTGCCTTTTTTCCACAAGTCTTTTGAGGGCTTGCTCTGGCCTGCGCACTTCGACAATGTCCGCCTTATGAACGCCCACAACCTTTCTGCCCAAGGGTTTGTGGAGAACCATATGTTGTGGAAAGTTTTTTTGGACGAAACGCCAACCCTCATCCTCGTAAAACTTGTAGAAAACCCTTTTGCCATCGGTCCTATAAGCTTTCGGGTTAGTGGACTGGAAAAGGGTTGAGGGCGCATACTCTAAGTCGCATATGAAGCCTTCTGGTGGATGCGTATAACCAAAAACACGGAAGATTAAGCCTTCCCGCGTGACTATGGCGTCCCGATCTCTAAGCCTCAAGCTGTCTGAACTGGCCAAATGTATTCTTCCTCGCTTTCTGCAGTGCCAACAACCACTTGATAAGTGGTCTTGCCAGTCGTTGCATGCTCCACTCGCTCCAGCATTCCGGAAACCTCCATGAACTCTCCTTTTCTGGCGACATTTCTATAACATCCAATCATGGAGACAACGGTTTCTGGAACCATGCCCTTTGGAGGTTGTAAACCGCTGAGGGGAGTATAGTCTCCAATTTTGTAGATGGCAGGGCGGAACATGGCTTCGCTGTCGTCCCTAACTCTGCACCGAAACTTGACGGGGGCTAGGGGCGTGTATTGGCATTCGCCGTATTTGGCTTTGATTTCTTCTGGTTTGCGGACGGCGTTATACATGAAAATTTTGTTCTTGAAGCGCCCTTTAAATCGTCTCGCAGCGTCTAAACGATTGTTGAAAACATAGGTTAAAACGCCCTCATGAACAAGCTTTTCGATGGCGGCTTCAACACGGCGGAAGTTTTGGCTTCCATAAACCACTATGTCTATGTCTGATTCGGCTGAATGCATGTTTAAAGCTACAGAACCGTGAACCCCAAAATCGTCTAAAGGCACAGCAGCCTCGTCGGAAACAAGACGGATAAACTCTAAGGTAAGCTCTTGGAGGGTATCCCGTTCTTTGGCCTCTAATAAGGTTTTAAGACGCTCTTTTGGGACAAAAACTTCAACAATGCGGTTTTTGGGTACGCTAATAACTTCTTTCCGTCTAAAGGGGCAAAAATAAACGTAGCCTGGAAAATTTTTCCTGAAAACTTCAAGAAAAACCTGATAATTTTTGGCGGTGTAGAGTTTTTCAGCTCGGAAAAGCTCGGTTTCACGAAAACGCCAAGTCCTCTCTAAAAGGCGAACGTTGAAAAGCTCCTTAAACTTGGATGGAATGTATTTTAGGAAGGCGAAAACACGGTTTTCTGGATGTTCATACCCAAAAACGTTTAAGATGAAGCCTTCCCGTGTTAGGAAAGTGTCGCCGTCTAAAGGTTTCCATTCAACCGTTTTTGGGCACCTCTGATAGACTTTTAGCTGGCTGTTTAAAAGCATAGCGATAGGATAAAAGCAATATTAAACAACCTGTCTTAAAAGATTAAAAGGGTGGCTGTGTTTGAGTTTCTCAAAGGAATCCCATCCCTACGTGGTTTTTCTTCCAGCGGAAAAGAAAGACAAAATCTTAAGCGCAATTTTTGGCTCTAAAGCTTCCCTTGAAATTTTAAGATTCTTCCTTAAACAGGGGATAGCCAACAAAACATACCAGAAAGACCTTGTTAGGAGACTTGCCTACTCTAACAAGACGATAATTGAGAATTTGAAAGCCTTAACCGAGCTGGGCATTCTCACCGAGTATAT
Organism: Candidatus Bathyarchaeota archaeon; assembly: GCA_025059195.1. Classification (GTDB taxonomy): domain Archaea; phylum Thermoproteota; class Bathyarchaeia; order Bathyarchaeales; family Bathycorpusculaceae; genus DRVP01. The sequence goes on along the minus strand of JANXDU010000015.1, from coordinate 41,695 downwards.
GGAAAAAGCTGAACACGAGGGGCGAACCGTTTGGGTTAAAGCCTACAGGCTTTCGGACATCGGCAAGTGGTTCGCCCTCCTAATAGCCGAGGAGAAGGAGCTCTCGGACAAGGAAAAGGTAGAAATACTTCAAAACATTTTCAGAAGCTACATTAAATGGGTTAAAAACCTCTCGGCAAAACTCCACATGAACACGGAAACCTTGAAAAGAATATTTGATGAAGAGATGAAGGAATGAAAACCCGCAAGCCAGCAGTCATATCTGTCATAGGAAGCAAAAACTCTGGAAAAACCACGGTAATAGAAATTTTGACGCGAGAATTAACAAGAAGAGGCTACCGCGTGGCAGCTGTAAAGCACATTTCAGAAAGAGACTTTACCATAGACACGGAAGGCAAAGACACATGGCGGTTTGCGAAGGCGGGCGCCAAAACAGTGGTCGCCATATCTCCGACAGAAATAGCCACCATAGAAAAGGTCGACACAAGCAAACTAACCCTAAAAAACATCGTGGAGAAATGTGTGGGAAGCGATATAGCCATAATAGAAGGGTTCAGAAAACTTATTGGAGAAAATGTGAAAATTCCAAAAATCATTACAGTGAAAACCGCCGAAGAAGCCTTAGGCGCGCTGAAAACTTTTAAGCCAATCATAGCCTTCACCGGACTTGCTCAAATAGACCATGCAAAGGTGGAGATCCCTTACATGAACGTTTTAGAGGACGGCAGCAAACTCGCAGAGTTGGTTGAAGATTTTATGAGAAAAAGGGGGAAATTTAGGCTGAAAGGCCCTCTTAACCGGGACGCCCATCAAACATTTGCGGGATTTGGAGATTCCGTAGGGGGAGAAAGGAGAGCTCGCAAAAACAGAAGAAAAGGGTTCTCCAAATCCTTCCACCGATGGGGCGCCCCCTTTTAGAGGGCTTTGAAGGCCTCAAACCAGCGGTTGTAAAGCGTTAACATATCGAGGGAAACACTAGGCTTCCGCTCTTCCAGGATTTGTCTGAAATCGCTCATCCGCAAAGGTCTAGGCTTGGCAAGCTTGTTGGCAGCCTGTCCAGACTCGAAGAATTCCCCTATAACCTTCAGGTGGGCTGCTTGACAGACGTCTTTTATGTCGCTTCCGGAAAAGCCCTCAGAAAGCCTTGCCAACTCGTGGAGGTCCACGTCTTGAGCCAAAGTTAGATTGCTTGTGTAATGTTTAAACATCATCAAGCGGGCGTGATGATCTGGAAGCGGCACTAGGATGCGTTTCTGGAAACGCCTAATAAACGGCCAGTCTAAATCCCAAGGCTTATTGGTGGCGCCGATAACGTAAACGTGGAGATTCTTACCTTTATCAATTATGCCATCCATCTCTTTGAGGAACTGGTTTCGTACACGAACCTCGCCGCCAACTTCGTTGGAATGCTTACCCATCAAGGAATCCAGCTCGTCGATGAAGATTATGGCTGGCTTCTTATCTTCTAAAGCGGATTTCCTTGCAGATTCAAAAAGGCGAGCAACATTTTGTTCAGCCTCCCCCAACCACTTAGACATTATGGAGGCGGCGTCCACGGAAATGAAAACAGCGTCAATCTCCGTGGCGGCAGCGGCTGCCAGCAAGGTTTTTCCACAGCCAGGCGGACCAAACAACAGTATACCTCTGGGCCAACCCAGCGGGAAAAGATCTGGCCTCTGAACAGGATATATGATGGCTTCTTTGATCGCCCTTTTCGCAGTGTCAAGGCCTATAACCTCTTCCCATCGAACGTTTGGCTTTTCCTTTATGATTAGGTCTTCATAGCTTGCCTTTTTTCCCTCTCCAGGTTTTGCTCCTTCAACATCCTTTGGCTCTGTTTGCTGTTCTGGGGGGGCCATCGCCCCTTGCAGCACCTTTATCCTTTCCTGGTAGGCTATAGCTCTTTGAATGTAAACTTTGTTCAGGCTGTAGTCCGGATAAAGCTGCACAAGTTTAAGCAGGGTTTCTATGGCTTTCTGGTACATGGTTATTGCCATGCCCTTTGCGCCTTGCTTGTCGAGGCGAACGGCTTCTAACGCGTAGTTTGTAGCTGACTTCTCCAGTTCTTGGGAGGCTTCCATTACAACTCACCTTTTAACTTCAATTTTCACTTTGCCCTTAGCTCCCAAACTCTGTAGAGCTTTCTCCACCTCTTCACAAGAAGCCCCAAGGTCGCTTGAACAACGAATAAGGTCTATTTCGCCGCCGCTCCGCCGGACATATTCCAAGAGGGCTTCTTCTAGAGATGGTTTGGCAACTTTTAGGCTAATCTCTTGGATCTCCGCCTTTCTGAAGGAAATTAGGTTTTCAGAACGGCTTCCATTTTCTTCAACGGTTTCGCCCACGGTTTGAGAACAAGAGGCGGCTAGGGCTACCATCTGCTTGATTTCAGCTTTAGCTTGCTCAAGTTTAGGCGCTTCCTGCGTAGCAGGCGGTTCAGGAAGCTTCTCCGCAATCCTTTTTTCAAGGAAACTTGCCACTTCGTTTAAGATTTGTTCTCCAGCCGGCGTAACCCTATCCACTGGTATTACGACTTCGTCGGCGGAAATCTTTGTTGAATAGATGGTTTCGCCTATGACGTCGTTGATTTCGTTTATCTCCGACGATACTTCAGGCAATATTTCAGAAAGCTGTCTCGAAACGCTTTGAAGGGTTTTCAATGCTGGTTTTAGGTCTACGACTATGTCGCTTAGCTCCCGCACCGTTTCAAGGCGGAGGATAACCCTTTCAAGGGCGAGCTCCACTTGCTGGAGAAAACTTATCAGTCTCCGGACCTCAGCCAGCTCGTTGGCGCATATAGCGGCTCTCTCACGGTTGTTAGCCTTTAAAGCGTTCACACAGGTCTGGAAAAGGCTCTTGTCCCTTTCTTTAAGTCTCAGCGAAGCTTGAACCACCTTTTGCTGTTGAACCCGCAGCTTGTGCACCGACTGGGTTAAAACCTCACGCAGTGGTGGAGGGGGTGACACGAAAGGGTTTTTTATTTTAGCTCCCTCCGCCCGCTACGCCTTTAGTAACCTAAACGCTTGATCCACCCGCTTCCTTCACGTAAACTATGACAGGGGGTTCTGGAAGAGTCGGAGCCATGGGAGATGGGACTTCAACAGTTTCCTTCCCAAAAGGCCTTGGAATGGTTTCGCCTAACAGAATATTTGAAAGCTTGCTCCTCAAACCTTCAAGGTCAGCTTTTTCCATGTTAGCCCGTTTCAGACATTCCTGTATGGTTGAAAAGGCCATTTGATAGGAAGTATTGTCCACCTCTCCTATTTCGTGTTCAACTTCCAAATGGACGAGGGCATAGTTGAGCTCTCTAATTTCTTTGACGCATCTTTCAATTTCTTTATTTATTCTTTCTAGGAGAGCTTGGGCTTCTGTTTTAAGCTGGTTGAGAGCGCCTTCAAAACTGCTGTGCAAATCTTCGTAGACTTCTGGGGATATCTTCTTTTTCTCGTAAAGCTCTTTTAGGGCTTGACTTTTACGCCATATTAGGGGGATTTGGTCGCAGAAGATGGCTGTTTCTGTCTTTATGTCTGAAAGGTAGACCACCTCTGAACCGTTAAACTTTATGTTTCCGACAGGGTATTTTATGAAGTTTCCATCGTTGCGTCTTATGTAGACATGTTCAACTACACCGTGGGGTTTAACGGCAAAAGAGGTGACTTCTCCGATCAAGCGTCCGTATTCGTCTTTAACGGGTTTTCCAAGGGATAAAAAAATATTGGAGTCTTGTGGCATGGAGATTCCTCCATTATGCTAGGATGTTTCTGTGGGGGTTTTCTCGGATAAGGGCACTTGAGGTATTCCAGCCGGAAGCTCTGGAAACTTCTCCTTTATTCTCTGTTCGGCGACGGCGGCTGCCTCTGTTAGGATTTTCTGGGCGTCTTCGTTGGCTGTTTCAAAGTTTATGGATAACCCTGTGCTTTGTCCAGCCTCCACTATTATTCCGCTGAGCAGGTTGCCGATAAGCCCCAGCTCCCTTTCGGCTTCTGGGAAGATGTTAGCCATTCCAGTTTTTACGGCTTTTAATACGCTAACCGCTGGACCAAGAGTTGAAACAACATCTCCAAGTTCTGATACGGTTCGTAATCTTAAGACGATTTGTTCAAGGGCAAGCCTAGCCTGCATTATCATTTTTTCCATTTTCCTTATTTCGGCTAGTTCGTTAGCGAACACGTTGGCCCTTGCCATGTCATGCTTCGTGTAGGCGTCGACTATTCTGGCGAATATGGACTTGTCTCTTTGGCTGAATCTTTCGCTTGCTTGATCTAGCTTCTGGATTTGCAGTTCTATGCGGCGAACAGCCATGTCAAGCCTCGGCTTCAATGGTCCTGGGGGCCTCACAGCCTCTTTGATGCGTTCGGTAAGCGGTTGCTCGTCGCGTCTCTCCTCCCACCGTTTACTAAACCTTTCTGACAATTGGGATTCCTCCGAGAAAGGGCTTAGGGGCTCGTAGAAATCTTATACATTGTTAATATGCTGGAAATATTTGCGTATATATGTAGAGATATATGTGTAGGCTGAAACCTTTTTGAGCTTTAATTTTCCAGTGAAAAGAATTGTTTGCTGTTTTCGCTGGAATAGACAGAAACTTGTAAGTTAGACTAAAAAGAAGCCTAGAAAACAACTCTAGGCTAGGTGGAACAGATGGGTGAAAGGTTAAAAGTTTTCGCCTTCGTGGCGCTTCTAGGATTCTTTGCAGGCATCATAGCTGACATAACAGCCACCTACGTGATTCCAGCGCTCATCCTACTGCTGCCATCCTTAGGCGTAATAACGAGGTACATGCTTTCAGGGTTGGCAGGCGCGTTTCTAACCCTAATCCTAGTAAGTATATGGGCTTACGTCACTGGACCTAAAGAAACCTAAAACCATCCATCCTTTTTACTTCTCGGTTCAGCGAAACGGTTTCTTAGCGTTGCTCTTTACGCTTTTTGTGTTTTGGACTCAGAAGCGGAAAAACCAATCACTGTTCAGCGTACCTCGATGTCATCATAGTCCAATAGGATTAGGGTGGCGAAATTATTTATGTTTTACAGGCTAGTAATGAAAGAGACAAGGCGAAGACATATGTGTGGCATTTTCGGCTTTGTTTTGAGGAAACCCGTTGAAATGGCTGTTGTTTTTGAAGTTTTGCAGAGGCTTGAGAAGCATCAGTATCCAAATGAAAAGAACCCTGTGGGCGGGTATGGCGCTGGGGTTGCCGTTCTCACAAGTTCTGGTGAAGTTTTATTGGAGAAAACTGGAAAGGTTGACGGTTCCCCCGCGGAGTACTTGTCGAGAATTTGTGGGGTGCAGCGAGCTTCGGTTTTAATTGGACATGTAAGGTTTCCAAGCCCAGAGTTTATGGACACAGCCCATTTAAAGGAGACCGCTCAACCCTATGCGGTGCAGTGTTTTTCCAAACTGGTGGTTATTTCAGCGCATAATGGTTATGTGGCGAATTACGAGGATCTTAGAAAGAGGCTTGGAGCCGGGCACTTTTTCGAGTCGGAGAGAAAAGCCACGCTTATAGATTCGGAGGTTATACCTCACTTTTTCGAGGAACTGCTGGTCGCTGAGGAAAACTCCAGTAAAGCCTTAGAGGGCCTTTTCTCAACCATAGAGGGAAACAACACTATAAACCTCCTACAAGTCAAAAACGGGCGACTGTCCTTGCATCTCGTTCATAAAGGGAAAACGAGAGGATTGCACGTCTGGAAAAATGAGGTAGGCGAAGTGGTTTTCTCTTCTAGAAAAGAGCCGTTGACCCAATGTTTCAGCCACATTTTAGGCGGAGGCAAGTTTGTGGAACATGTGGCGATTTCATACGGCCGAGAAGGAAATTATAAGGAAACTTTTGTTTTTGATTTGCCTTAGCGAAGGAAAAGCGTTCCAACAAAAACTATTCCTCGGCGAAAAAGAATAGGGGAGAAAACTAAAGTTTTAATAATCTTCACGGTTGAGAGCTTAGCTGGTATCATAGTGGTGGAGAAGAATTCTCAACGGATTTGCCTCAAGCCCTCTTTGAGCTTGTGGGACGCTACAGCCATAAGCGTTGGCGCCGTGATAGGGGCTGGCATTTACGTGGTTGTTGGCGTTGCCGCGGGCTATGCGGGTTCAGCTTTGGCGGTTTCCACAGCTTTAGCTGCCGTAGTTTCGGTTTTTACAGCCTTAAGCTTCTGTGAGTTGGCGGCTTGGCAGCCTCTGGAGGGCAGCATATATGAGTATGTCTACCGGTTAATTTCACCTTTTGCCGGTTTCTTGACGGGTTGGATGTGGATAGTCTCCAACACGTTTGCCGGTGCGGCGGTGGCTTTGGGTTTCGCAAGCTACTTGCACGCTTTGTTTCCGGCTTTTTCGCCCAGTTGGGCTGCCGCCATGCTCTGCCTATTTTTCACAGTGCTCAACTTTGTAGGAATCCGCCAGTCCGCCCTCCTAAATAACATCCTCGTGGTGGCTAAGCTTGGCATTCTTGGATTCTTCGTGGTTTACGGCGCCCTTTACACGAATCCATTAAATTTTGCGGGTTTCAACCCCTTTCAGTTGGGGGCTTTGTATGCAGCCTTCTACATTTTCTTCGCTTACGGCGGCTTTGCACGGGTGGCAGTTGTCGCCGAAGAAGTTAAAGATGCTAGGCGGAATGTGCCGAGGGCGATTTTGTTGTCGCTTTTAATCTCCACAGCAGTTTACGTGTCAGTGGGAGTTGTGGCGGTTGGGCTTGTAGGCGCTCAAAGACTTGCAGAGTCAAGCTCGCCCCTGACAGGAGCCATAAAAGCCACGGGCAATGTTGCGGCAGCCCATTTGGTGTCAGCGGGCGGATTGATAGCCACCGCCAGCGTATTGCTAACCGCTATACTGGGAGTTTCAAGAATGATGTACGCCATGGCAAGGAGAGGCGACTTACCCAAAAAACTTGGTAGGCTTCACCCCGCCTTTAACACGCCCCATTACGCAGTTTGGATTACCGGCGCCGCCATGACAGGGCTGGCGTTGTTCGTGGATTTAACAGGGGTTGTAGCCGTAAGCACCTTCGCCCTACTATTCTATTACACGTTAGCCAACGTCGCAGCTCTAAAAATAAAGAACCACAAAAGACGCTACCCAAAAGCAGTCTCTATCCTAGGAACAGCCACATGCCTAACATTTCTAGCAACAACACTACCAACTAAACCAGAAGCTTGGACAATAGGGATCGCAACTATAATAGTAGGTGTTGTTTACTACGTTGTTGAGATGAAACTTTCCTAAAACGATGACGCCCATCATTCCACTGGGGCAATCAGCAATTCCGCTGATAACAAAATCCGCCTATTGGAATTTTGGGAGATAAAGGAACTTTAGCGTTTTTCTTTGCGTTTTAGCATGTTTTCTAGGATTGGGCGGAGTTTTTGGTTTTCTGCTTTTATGCGCTCCTTTCCCAGAGCTTTCATTTGTTCCGTCATTTCGCGTATAAGCTCTGCAAACTTTACGCCTTCCGCCGCCGATATGTATTCTACGCGGAATCTTTCGGGGCTTAAGCCCAGCTTGTGAAGCATGGGCGCCAATGCGTCCATGCGGGCTTTCATTTTCCAGTTTCCGCTAATATAGTGGCAGTCGTAGGGTAGGTGGCACGCCGCCACCAGCACCATGCCAGCTCCAAGCCTGAAAGCTTCCAAAACAAAGTCGCGGTCCACCCGCCCAGAACACATGACGCGTATGGGGCGGATGGTTGGCGGATACTCGAAGCGGCTTGTTCCAGCCAGGTCGGCGCCTGCGTAGCTGCACCAGTTGCACAAGAAAGCCAAAATCTTGTCTTCAGGGTCTTTTTCCAAGGCGGTGCGAAGCTGCGCCAAGATTTGGGCGTCGGTGAAGTGCATCTGCTGAATGGCGTCGGCTGGACACTCGGCGACGCATGTGCCGCAGCCATGACACATGGCAGTTATAACTTGGGCTGGCTGCTTCTCCTCGACTTTTATGGCGCCGTAGGGACAGCGCTCAGCACAAATGCCACACTTAACCGTGACGTTTCTGCACTTAGACGGGTCCACAACCGCAATTATTGGTTCAATCTTCCAAGTCTTCTTTGAAAGCACCGTGGCGGCTCTAGCTGCCGCGCCACAGCCCTGCGAAACGCTGTATGGAATATCCTTTGGTCCTTGGCATGCTCCAGCCAAGAATATACCGTCCGTCGGCGCGTCCAAAGGCTTGAGCTTCGGATGGCTCTCCATAAAGAAGCCGTCTGCGCCCCTCGTCAAGTTTAAAATGCGGGCTACTTCCTCTGTGCCTTTCTTTGGGATGGCGGCTGTCGCCAAAACCACCATTTCCGCCTCCACCTCGATGGGCATGCCAAGATTCGCGTCCTCCGCATGAATAATCAGTTTTTTGGTTTTCGGATCCTCGAAGATGCGGCTTACTCTGCCACGGATGAAGTTTACGCCCAACTCGCGGGCACGCTGGTAAAACTCCTCAAATCCCTTAAAGTTGGTTCGCATGTCCATATAGAAAACGTAAACCTCAACGTCCTCCTTGTACTTCTCTTTGAGCTGGACAACGTGCTTAAGCGTGTACATACAACAGAAGTTTGAACAGTATGGATACTTGTTCGTGTCTCTAGAACCAACACATTGAATAAACGCTACGCTGTGAGGCTTCTGCCCGTCTGAGGCTCGCACCACCTTGCCGCCCGTTGGTCCCGCCGCCAAAATAAGTCTTTCAAACTCTATGGAGGTTATCACGTTCGTGTAGCGTCCATAACCAAAAAGCTGGTTGTCGTAGGGCAGATAAATGTCGTAGCCAGTAGCCACAATTATGGCGCCCACTTCAAGCTCAATTTCCTCGGGTTTCTGGTCAAAGTTTATGGCTTGCCGGGCGCCACACGCATCTACACACTTATAACACTCAATACAGTAGTCGCGGTTAATCGTGTAAACAAGCGGCACAGCTTGGTCGAAGGGGACAGATATAGCCTTCCGTGTGCCAAGGCCCATATCCCACTCGTTAGGATACTCAATGGGGCAGACGTCCTTGCACTCGCCGCAGCCAGTGCAGTTCTCTTCAATAACGTAGCGCGGGTTCTTTCTAACGCGAACTTTAAAGTTGCCTATGAAGCCGCTAACGCTGAGCAAGTCCGCATATGAAATGATCTCGATGTTCGGATGTCTTCCCACATCCACCATTTTTGGGCCTTCAATGCAGATGGAACAGTCCAAAGTTGGGAAAGTCTTGTCCAACTGCGCCATGTGTCCGCCTATGCTCTCGCTCTTTTCTAGAAGGTATACTTTGAAGCCCATTTCAGCCAAGTCCAAAGCCGCATTTATGCCGGCAATGCCGCCGCCAATAACCAGCGCCCTGTTAGTGACGGGCACCTCGATAGTTTGCAGTGGCATTAACAGCCTAGCCTTCGCCACAGCCATTTTAATAATGTCTTTAGCCTTTTCCGTGGCTTCTCTGGGCGTGCTGGAGTGACACCACGAAGAAAACTCACGGATGTTTGCCATCTCAAAGAGATAGGGGTTTAAGCCTGCCTCAGAAACCGTTCGCCTAAAGGTGACCTCGTGCATGCGCGGCGAACATGCAGCCACTACAACTCGGTTCAGCTTATGCTCTTTAATGGCTTTGCGAATTTCCTCTTGTCCCGGGTCGGCGCACGTGTAACGGTTGTCCTTCACGAAAACAACGTCTGGAAGCGTTTTCGCAAACTCTACAAGCTCTTTAATGTCTATGACGCCGGCAATGTTCAAACCACAGTGGCAAATGAAAACGCCTATGCGAAGCTCTTCAGGCTTGTTTTGAGGTTTAGTTTCGCTTTTTTCCGCCATTTTTACGATGGCCTCCGAATAAACCTCCTTTCCACAGAGTCCAAGGCTTTAAGGGAACTTTTAGCCTTCAACTCCTTCGTCATTTCAAGAGGTGAAGCCAAACGCTCCAAGGCTTTGTTCCAAGCCCCGGAGCGAACCGGCGTATGCATAATCTTGGTCCTCTTCAACTCGAGAGCCCCATCTACAGGGCAAACAACCTTGCAGGCTCCACAATAAACGCAGAAAACCTCATTCACGTGAACCTTCCCGTCGGCTTCAGAAAGGTAAAGAGCCCCAGTTATGGGACAAACGTCCAAGCAGTCCCGGCAACCCTCAGGACACTTTTCCGGGTGAATGCGAATCACACCGTAAAAGGCTTTGCGCACACGAAGCAAACCTTCGGGACACTTAAACTCGCAAACACGGCAGCAGGGACACCGCTCTTTATCCACGTTAACGTTAACCTTCAATCCTTCCCTATAGGATACACCACTTAAATCCTCGAGGACTTTGCCGTCCGGAGTTTGCCACGTCACTTTGATGATTTTAAGGGGACAAGCCTTCTCGCATTCAACGCAGTCCACCGGGCACTTAGCAGCGTCCACTTGAATATCGCGAATAATGGTTGGAAAGCTTTCCTTCTCCACAACGTTTAGCACGTGCTCGCCGTTAAGCGTCACCTTTACAGCGCCATAAGGACAGAGGATATCGCATATACCGCAGAAATTGCATTTCTCAAGGGTTATGTCAACCTTTGCCTTTTGAGCTTTGCCATCCACAGTTTTAGGCTGATTTACGAGTTTGATAGCCTCTTTGGGACATACAAGGCTGCAGATTTCACATCCAACGCAAAGCTTCCTGCTAAGAGTCAGCTTGTAATTTTTAACATGCAAAATCCATTCCAATGTGAGGGTTTCCGCATCAGCTTTCTTTAAGGTTTTTAGGGGCAAACCCACCACCAAGGTTTAGTCGAAACCTATGTGAAGTTATAGCTTAGACATATCACCTTCATATATAGGTTTAGGGGCAACCACGCAAAAATTAACGTTTATCCCTCACACAAAGAGCCACGTAACATTTCAACTCAGCGTTTCCGTCCACAATTTCCATTACGCTTAATTTAAGCTTACGCAACAAAAATTCAAAGGAAGACCGTGAAAACTTCTTCTTCAAACCGGTTATAACAAAAAGGGCGTTTTCCACAGCCACCCTTTTAAACTCAATCAGCGTCTTTTCCGGATTCGGCATGTTCTGAAGCAAAGTTACGGTGAAAACATGACTGAAAACTCCATCTCTAAAAGGCTGGTGATCAGCGTCGGCCAAAACCAGATGCACGTTGCTAAATTTTTTAGCCCTTTTCTTAGCTTCCTCCAAAATCCTCCTTGAAATATCTATTCCAACAACCAATTGGGCTTTGTCCGCCACATACTCGAACAACAAGCCGGTTCCACAGCCACCATCTAATATTAGGCTGTTATTGGGTATCCTAACTTTTTCAAGGGCCTTTTCAATTTTCACCCTCTGTTCAGCAGCGTAAAGTTCATCATAGGATTTCGCCGTCACATTATAATGCTGCATGGTTTCACGTTTTTGTCTCCACCCGCTCATACCAGATCCTTCAGAAGTCTTATGTAGCAAACAAGGCTTCTAAAGTGTTTGGCGGAAAAATTGTCAGACTCCAAGCCCCAAACGGTTTCGGTTAACCCCACCATAAACGAGGCGGAAAAAATAGTCAGAGAAGCCTTATCCCAGCGTAAAACGCTGTTAATTGTTGGAAACTGCTGGGTCCACTACAAGGGAAGAGCCTCATCAAAACTTGAACCTGGAGAACGCATCCTCATAATAAAAAAGGATGGTTCGCTTCTCGTCCACCGTTCAGTAGGCTACGAGCCGGTGAACTGGCAGCCCCCCGGTTGCATATTTCATGCTCAAACACGCAACAACCTTTTGGAAATTCATGCTGTCAGGCAGAGGCCTCCCGAAACCGTCCAGGTGTTTTTTGACAAGGTTCAAATGGCTTCAGCCCTAAGCCTACGAGACTCCGGCGAATTCGCTTTATATGCCAGCGAGGAAGACATGCAAAAAGCCATCCTCGCCGAGCCCTCGCTTTTAGAGGAGGATTTTAAGCCAATAAGCTTCGAGAAAAAAGTTGAGCCAGGCTTCGTGGACGTTTACGGCATAGACAGAAAAGGGCGACTCGTGGTTGTGGAAATTAAACGCAAAACAGCCGGCAAAGAGGCGGTTTTACAGCTTGCCAAATACGTTGAAGCGGTTAAAACAAGAACGAACCGGGAGGTGCGCGGAATCCTAGTGGCGCCAGACATAGCTAAAGACGCTCAAAGGCTGCTGGAAACGCTGAAACTTGAGTTTAAGGCTTTAAACCCAAAGAAGTGCACCGAAATCCTAAAAAGGGCGAAAACAAGGAGGCTTGAAGCCTATTTAGGAGAGGAAACAGGCCATGATTGAGAAAATTATCCCCTTGGGTTTTGACAGTTTTGGCGTGCGTTCCATGGCAACTTTCGTGGAAACAAAAAACTTGAAAATCCTAATAGACCCGGGCGTGTCTCTGGCGCCTCTGCGTTATGGTTTGGAGCCGCATCCCCTCGAGTGGCAGAGGCTTGAGGAAACATGGAATGTTATAAAGGATTATGCTCAAGAATCCGACGTGCTTGTTATTACACATTACCACTACGATCATCATGACCCAGATTATCCAGAGCTTTATCGTGGCAAAACGGTCTTCATTAAGCATCCAGCCCAAAACATAAACCTAAGCCAGAAGGGGCGAGCCGCCTATTTCCTAGAAGCCATAAAAGGCTTGCCGGAAAAACTGGAGGTCGCTGACGGCAAAAGCTTCGTGTTCGGCGAAACCACCATAAACTTTTCGAGGGCGGTTTGCCATGGAACAAACCCAAAGCTTGGCTATGTTACGGAAACCTGCATAACATGCGGCGGCGAAAAGTTTCTCCACACATCTGACGTGGAAGGCCCATCCCTTGAGGGCCAGATCGCCTTCATTTTGGAACAGAAGCCAGACACTCTGTTTGTGGATGGACCGATGACCTACATGCTTGGATATCGTTACTCGTTCAAAAGCTTGGAGGCATCCAACGCCAACCTCGTGAAAGCCATCAAGGAGGGGATGCTGCACACACTGGTTTTGGACCATCATTTATTAAGGGACCTAAACTATAAAATGCGGGTAAAACCTGTCTACGAGGAAGCCCAAAGACATGATGTGAAAGTTGTAACCGCGGCAGAGTTCGCTGGAATAAAAATAGAGATGCTGGAAGCTCTGCGGAGAGACCTCTACGCCAAATACGGTGTAGAAGGGTTTGAGGTTAAGAGGCGCCCCTTAAGGGAAGAATAGCCACCCTTAGACTAGAAGGGCAGCTATTATCCCACTTAGGAAAACTCCGTCGAAGGTTCCAGCCCCACCAATGCTTGCTATTCTGGCTCCAAGTTTGGGAATTTTATGAAGATTTGCTAGGTCTGCGCCCATAAGTGTGCCAAGCACTCCAGAAGTGTAGGCTGTGACTACAGGTGCGCTTGAAGGCAGAAAATAAGCCACAAGCGCAGCTGCTAAAGGTGGGATAAAGGCAGGTGTAACTATACCTAAACCCCTTACAGGTCTAGCTACAAGGTGGGTGATCGTTGCAACTGTTAAAATTCCAACTATAGCATAGGGCATAACCGACGGCAATTTCCAAAGGAGGTATATAGATACTGCCGTTGGGATTAAGGCGCCGCCGACGTTTATAGCAATTAGCGTTGTAGACTCCTCAAAGTCAAACTGGGGAACCCTAAAAACTATGCCGAAGAAGCTTATGTACTCCTCCCTAACTATTGGAATGACGGCCTTAAGCCTAAACAATGGAATGTTAATGTAGCTTCCCACAAAGGTTGCCACAAGAATAAGCGCTGTTAACTGCGGATTAAAACCAACATGCCTAAAGGCGAGGCCCACCACACCTACGAAAAGCAAACCTATGATTAGGATAAGAATCAAAAATAGAACCGCGAAAAATGTGTAACTGTGGGGGCAGTATATGGTTCTCCTACTCAAATATCACCACCACAAGGCTACTGCTACTCTATAGCAGAGTTATAAAAGGCTTGCCAAACTTTAAGGTGTAAACGGAAAAATTAAATAGCATGTTAGATGGTTTGGGCTTAGGGCGTCAGCGTATGAATCTTTGGAAGGACATTCCGTGCGGTGAAAAGCCTCCGGAAATCTTGAACATGGTTGTGGAGGTTGTCGGCGGTTCAAGAGATAAATATGAATACAACATCAAATGGGAAACCTTCGTCTTAGACCGTATAATACCATCTTCGGTGGTTTTTCCCGTCGAGTACGGCTTTGTGCCACAAACATGGTTTGACGATGAAGACCCCTTGGATATTATGGCGCTTAGCTATGAGCCTCTTGAAGTCGGCTGCCTAGTAAGGGTTAGGGTTATAGGCGCTTTGATAATCGAGGACGAGAAGGGCATAGACCCAAAAATATTGTCAGTGCTCGCGGACGACGCAAGATTTAACGGCTACAAGGATATAGGTGACGTGCATCCCCACAAGCTGAGGGAAATCCAGGAGTTTTTCGAAACTTACAAGCGGCTGGAGCCCCACAAGTGGGTTAAGTTTAGGGAATGGAAAAACGCCGAAGAATCCATGAAAATTGTGGAGTATGCCATCAAAAAGTTTCAAGAGTTAGGGAAGTAGCGCAGTTAGGCAAGTTTTTGGCTGAAGGCTTCAAACTCCTTGTCGGAAAGCCAACCCTCATCCCTAAGCTTTCTTAAGCCCTCGCTGATGGTTTTCCTTGAAGCCTCATTTTTAAGAAGGTTAACCCTTTCTCCAGCCTCATAGATTTCTCTGGCGAAGGCTACATCCTTCTCAACTAATGTGGGAAGCTTCTCCAAAAGCGAACCCACAGCCTTAAACCTCGGAGTTAGAAGGTGTTTGACTTTTGCCTTGCCAAGGGCTCCTTTAAGCCGCGCGGTGAAGCCTATGCTGTTGACAGTTGAAAGTGGAAAAACCACGTAACGCTTTCTCAGTTCCGCCTCAAAACAAGCCATGTAAAAAGGCACATACACAAGGCTTAAGGTTTTGCGGATTAATGGAAACCCGAGGCCTTTGAAACCGGCTAAATCCGCCTCCCGCATTTTAACAATGTTGTTTATCTGCTGAATTATTTTTGACGTAAGGCTTTCCAGCCTCGCCGTCTCATCTTGGTGCACTTGGATTTTGGCGTCCCTTGAAGCCTCAAGCTCGAGGAGGCCTTTCCTAGCCTCTTTTATTCGGGTTTCCCATTCAGACCTAAGCCTAAAAGTTTCAGCCTCCCGGCTTTCCTCAAGCTCTCTTATTCTTTCTTCAGCTTCCTTAATTTTGCGCTCTATTTCTGAAAGCTCCTTTTTAGCTTCTTTGGCTTTTTCCTTCCACCTTCTCTCTCCAGCCGAGTCCCCACCTGCAGCGCATGATTTCGCCTCCAAATGGCACTGCTCCATTTTTCTTGCGAGTTGGTTCCTTGTTTTTTCCAGTTTGAGCTTCTCCTCTTGAAGTGGCAGCAGCTGTTTTTCAAAATCTTTCATAAGCTTCACACGCCTTTCCTCGTAATCCTCGTTTATGCGGCTAACCTTCTGGGCTGTGGCTTCCTCCTGTTTTCGAATTTCCGCCTCAAACTCCTCCCTGACAGCCTTTATCTTCCCGCGAACGTTTTTTACAAAACCTTTTGTTGTCTTGTTCAAAAGTTTAATGCAATTGTTAAGAACGGCAATCTCCGCCTCAAAGTGCGCCTTCAACTTTTCAAGGTCCTCTACGGCGGAGAGAACTGTCAACTCGTCCACGTGAGGGGCTATAAAAGCTTCTCCAGCTTCCTTAGCTTCAAAGGTTTTTGCCTCGACTAAGCACTGGGCAAATTCGCCTATAAAGGCGGGGTCGGCGACCAAAGTCTCTAGGGTCACTGTCTTTTCTTCGCTTGGCACTTGGAAAAAGTTCAAGTTGTCGGACAAAAAAGCCATGTAGGTTTCCATAAACTTAGAGCTTCTAGAGGCGTTTTCAAAAAATTCCTTAATGTCTGAAATCCTTTTGTAGGCTACTTTGTGGGATAATTGTTTCAGTCCGTCAAAAACTAGGTTTAAACCGTTCCAAGGTGCAACCCAAAAGGGATAATAAAACTCGGCTATGAAAACGGTTTTCTCTTCAGGCTTTTTTAGGATTAGGCCTCCGCCCTTCGCCCGTTCAAGTTCAACGAAACAACATACGGCGGCTTTTTCCATTTCCTCCGTGAACGGCTCCTTCCGGTTTTCAGCCAAAACGGTGAAGGGCACTTTAAACTTCTCGATTTTGCTGGACAAACCGTCACCGATGTAGAATTATCACAGCGTCGACTTAAATGTCTTGTCAAACCCTCTGAACCTTTCGCCTTAACACCGGAATGCCCAAAGAGGCTATTATGGCTGTTGCTAAGATAACCAAAACCGTAATGTTAATGAAAAGAGGGGCCGTTTTGACAGAAAAACCGGATTTTCAGCGGTGTATTGCATAGGCAAAGTTGCAAGCACGGCTGTCGCCAGCCCTAGGGTAAGTAGCGCGCTCATTATGGGACGATCTTGAGCAAGTTCCTGCAGCGGACGGTGGCAACTTTGACGGCGAAAGCCTCGACAGCTGCAGCGTCAGTGAAGGGACCCCGCCGATTATCACGGTTTTGACGTTACCTATTGAAATTATCAAGCCTGAATAAATGAAAAATAAGGAAGAGAAAGACTGTTTCATACCCGAACCTTTTCAAGCCCGCGTCGATAACCGTGGCAGAAAGTTGTTCCATCCTAAAATTCGGTAAATTTCTATTTCATTGCCAAGCATCACGCCAAAAAGAAGCAAGCGTGATTGGATCTATGGCGATTATGCTTAAAATTTTGTTCGAGAAGGAACAACGGCCGTTAAAAGATTTTCTAATTCTCGCCGCTTGCACCAATTCAGGAAACTTCACAGCCTTAAGGTCTTTCTAAATAATCAGTCATTCTCCTCTGAAACAAGGCGCTCTTCAAGAGGGTGCTCCGCATTATCCACCGCTGAATGGGAATTTGGAAACGACTTGCAATAAACCGCAGAGCCTCCTCTAAGGTTTTGAAGATGTAAGGTTTTTGACGCATAGCATTCCTGACATTCTCACGAACCTGCCAGACGCCGACAGGCATAATGTAGCCCGGATGCGCTTCCCGAAGCACCAAAACCGTGGCTTGCCGTTGTTCTTTGACAAGCTGTTCACATACCGCTAGGCGCGCCGCGTAATAGCACCCGCCTATCTCCGCATAAGTTGTGCGTCCCTCGTAGCCTTCCCAGTCAGAGTACATCACGATGCTTCTGCCATTAGGGTTCCAAACAGTGCCTGGATACCAAGCCTCCATGGCTTCGTAGCTCCACCTTCCCGGAATCAACAAAACCTCGAAAATGTTGTCCAAATAACGGGACTCGTAAACGCGGTATTCACTTATCTCTGGAAAAGTTTTCACCTTATCCATTAACGCCTTTGAAACTATGCTGTCTACGGCAGTTATACTCCAACGCGTAGGAACAAGGCGACGGTTCCGCTCTAGGCCGAAGGCGCCAACGCTGAAGGCTCGCTGAATTTTGGTGATCAACACGCCCTTCTGATAGAGCTCTAAAACGGCGTCGGCAGCTTTCAAATCCCCATCGTAATAAGCTTTCTCGATCTGGTGGTCCCAGCGGGCATTTCCAACCCGTAGGTCGCGGATAGGCGCGGAAGGCCCGAAAGGTTGAACCTCATCATCCAAAACTATGAAGCCTCGAGGCTTTTTCTTTAAAAGAAGCTCCACATCTACGGGCTTTATGGCTAACGCTAGCTCCCGCGTCTTCTCGATAATTTTTCCAGCTTCTTCAAACTTCCGCACGTGGACACGGTGTTTACCGCGAACCAACATGGAACGGAAACCCACAATTTCGTCAATCGGTTTGCCAAACCACAGCTCTGGCAAATCATAAAGGCTTGTGTCGTCTTGAACGGGCGGAACAAGCGGCCCAGCATAGACGTACGGATAGCCAATCCTACCCACAAAAACGCTAGGCGGAGAAGCCCCAGCGATATCCTCGCTCTGCATAAGCGGGACACTTTTTAGGAAATAATTCGCCCTAACAATTATTGGACAGCGGGTCTTACCGCAAAGAAAACGGGAACCCTTACAGGCGACGCATAAGCCGCTGCGGGAAGCCCTAACCAAAACCTGACCTTCATCACAGCGTACATCAGCGGCCAAGCCGGAATCCTTCAAAACCTCAAATAACCAAACATTAGGCGAAACACTGTCAGGAAGCCTATGTAAAGGGCTCAAGGCTCTTCAAAACTGTTAAGAAGTTACACTCTCATATCTTTTTTCACAAACAACCAGTCACGCCCAAAACATGTTTGAAAGGGGAGAATGTGGCGCCCTGGCCGGGATTTGAACCCGGGTCGGGCGGGCGACAGCCGCCTATACTAGACCGGACTATACTACCAGGGCATTGTTGTAGCTAAAGGAATAGAGAAACGCATGGATTAATTAAGTTTTCTTGGCAAGGATGCTGAGTATGAATTTCTAGAAAAGAAAAAAGGGAGTTGCGTCTAATTGGAGGCTGCTAGAAAAATTGAGTTTGCCACCAGTCTAAAGGTTACTTCTGGATGAGCTCTGAAGGTGGGTTCTATTCCCATCAAAATGATGGTTCCATTACCATAGGATCCTTTGACAATAGCGGGCTGTCCCGAGGCTGTCACGTCGTAGTATGGCCACCATCCTGCGACAAGGAGGTCTTTTTCTGCGTATTTTGCCAAGACCTCGGCGCCTTGGCCTGCTTCAAACCATACTGGGAAGAAGACAAACGCGTATCCGTTTAACGGATAGTAAGCGGTTACGGGATCGTTTGGATTATAGTTTATTCGTACTACCCCATTGTTGTAGCCTCCGTAGTTCCCTGAACGAATGGCTTTAACGTTGATGAGGCTTGTTATGCTTGCAAGGGATCCTCCCCCCTCACCGTAGCCTAAGTAGACGCCGCCAGCCTCCACAAACTCTTTGAGCTTCTGGTGTCCAACGCTTCCAAGCCTGTTTGCTATCGTTGTATTTGTACCGTCGGGAATAATCACAATATCATAGTTTTGCAAGGCTCCTCGTCTTATGGCGGCATAGTTAATGGTGTCCACCTTGAAGCCAAGGTTTTTGAGAACGAAGTTTGCCGCACCGTAGGATGCTCTGCTCACTCCACTATCAAAGACTATAGCCACCTTTGGCTCTTGAAGAGGTTTCATACCCACTTTTACGTTGCCCACCTTGTACAAAGTTAAATGCAGCTCTTTGGCGATTTTGTATACCATCCTCCTTGTCCAGAAGTCTTTGACTGGAATTATGAACGTTCCCGTCCTGAACGTTGCGCCACACCAGTTGAAAGATTCAATTGTCCAGTAAACCTTTATTCCTTCGGCGAGAAGCCTGTTAACCATTTTAACAGCATTGTTCGTGTCGTCTTTGAGGGCAAAGTAGCAATCGCCAAAACCAACTATCTCACTTTTTGGATAATCCGCTTGCTTAACGGGTTTAAGACATGCATGGAACTTTTGGTCAACAGGTATCACTGTTACTCCCCAAAGCTCTGGAAAGTTCCAACCCGAGATATCATACATTGGCAAGTCTAAGCCGTAGTCCGGTGGGGGTGAAAGGTTTTCTCCATCCCAAAGAATAGTGTTCGCAAGACCGCTCCTCGGCTGGTTCATTAAAACGACATAAGTACCCTTGGGATAAACTGTTTTGCCAATTTTGAATGGATGCGTAGCTTCATGCACTTTTACTCCATGGAAAATCAGGTGGTTCACAAGGTCCACCGCTTCCAGGGGGTCCACTTGCAATTTAGGATCTACCGGTATAATATATGCGTAGGGGAATCTTCCGTTTCCACGGCGCAGTCCTCTGAGGAAAATTTCTGTTTGCCCCCAGAACATTTCATATTTGTGTTTTACGGTATACTTTATTGCCGCCAAAGAACCCAAGTAATGGCACTTTATTGACGTTTCAATGGTTCCTGGAGAACGCCAATTGGCTGTCTCGAAGGTTATGCCATACGAAGCGTGGTAAAATCCGTACATTGGCGTAAAGATTGGTGGGTAATCATCCCATTCAGCCGGCCAATCTCTATAGGGAATCACTGTAGAAATGTTTATTGTTTTAAGGGCGGCCTCCATCTCCAAGGCCATAGGATACAAGTGTTTTATCAAAACGTCAAATTCTGTGTTCGGGTTGTGGGGTGGTGTACAAGGCTCAATAAGAACCCAGTCGGGTCCCATGTAGCCATGAAGATCAAGGGTCACAAGGGGTGTCCATTCGAGAAAAACTTTCTGTATGGTTAACCGAGTTTCAGGCTGGGATGCCGTTATGAAGTCCCTGTTCAAATCAAAATTGTTGTTATTTTGTCTGATATTGGCTATTCTTCCATCAGGATTTGCACAAACGTTTATAATGATAATAGCGTTTTTCAAAATCTCTTGCACTTCATCGCTGTTGTCGTAGGCCAACAACCGTATTAGGTCCAGGCAAGCATCTGTCCCAGCCATTTCGTTGCCATGAATGCTTCCATGAATATAAATTGTGGCCTTATAGTCCACTACACCCTTTTCTACGAGCCATCTAGCCTTCTCGGGGTAATTCACAGTAAACTGGACGAACCACTTGTAATAGTTCAACTTATTGAGCACTTGCGGACTTGCTATAGTTACAAGGTATAAATCATTTCCACCAACAGACTGCCCGATGACTTCCACTTTAACTCTGTTGCTCGTCGCTGCTATTTCCGCAAGAATCCCTTGTATTTTATGGTACGGAGTGAAATCCCGTGGCTCAGCAGAGACCAGCGAAGGGCAGCATATAACCGTTGTTGACAAAAGAATCAGCAGACAAACAAACAAAAATCGCGCCTTATTATTCTTCACAGATTTTCACTCCTCATTTTACTAAAAGGTTCCGTAGTTGCCGTTTAAGTATTTAAACGTTAAGAAATAATCTTCTATGACTGTTTAAAGCAAAAACAAAAGAGAAAATGAGCCATCATAGCATAGTTTTACACATTTTACAATAAAACAGATTTTACAGATCTACATTATTAAAAGATGGGTTAAATAAAAAAGAGTGGTTTTGTTAAAAAAATAATTAGTGAGCTTGAATCTCCAACGAAAACCAAATTCGAATTTTTATTTGATCTAGACGATATGAAGTACGGGATTAAAAAGTCTATTAACTTTACTCTTCAAGGTTAGTGTAGGATGATCGCATTGTCCTTCAATTCATCTACTGGGATTTTGCTCCACTTACACAGCTTAACTTCAAAGAAAAAATGGAGGAACTATTTCAGCGCTTCTTCTAACCTTTTGTTTACCGTGTCCCAATTTGCTATTCTCCAGAAAGCCTCAACGAATTTCGCCCTTTCGTTCTTATAGTCTATGTAGTAGGCCTGCCCAAAGACGTCTAGTACCATAGGATTCAGAACGTGGGGTACACATTCACATTATGTTTTTCTATCTGCATTATTGTTGGCCTGCCTATTTGTTTGCAGAGGGTTAGGGCTGCCCACTCTGAACCTTCAACACTTAGTGCGGCATACGAAAACTCTTTTCGGACCAGTGGGCCGGGCCGGATTTGAACCGGCGACCTTCGCCGCGTGAGGGCGACGTCCTAGCCAGCTAGACTACCGGCCCTGTTTTTAAAATGGTTTGCTTTTTGCTTATTCAAAGTTATTATCTTTGCTTCATAAAACCTTTTTCAAAGTTTTCGATAATTCTTGTTTTGGAAGGGAATGCTTATGGACGATTTAGATAGGAATGAACGCTTGGAGCCTTGGAGTAAGATGGACGCTCTTATGCTGATTTTCTGCTTCATAGCTTTTGCTGTTTTAGGATTTTTCCTAGCGAAGCAAATTCTGTTCTAAAACTAGCCTTTTAGGTCTATTCCTCTTTAACCACAATGCCTTTAACTTGTTTAACCCATGGAATAAAAAGACAGTCTTCCTTAAACCACTTTAAAAGGTCTCTTTGAATAGTGTTAGCATTTTCCGCGGAACTTTCGTCAACTAATTCGACGGTTATCACCGCCCACATGCGTTTCATTTTTAACCACCTCTTCCCTTAAACTTTAAACGCACGCCTTTAAAGGATGTTCCAGTTATTGATTTATCATAAACACGGATTCGGAACATTACATATGGGCAGGCTGCCATGCGGATGATTACTGTGCCTTTCTTGCTGAGTTTTCTTCCAAATCTTTTTCATGTTTCTCGGTCTTAACTTGATCAGTTTTTACTGGCAAGTTGAAAATTTTATATATGGCTGTTGTTATTGTAGTGTTGAGCGTCATGGCTGATATCTGTCCGGTATGCGGGCTTCCTAAAGACTTGTGTGTCTGCGGTGAGATAGGCAAGGAACAGCAAAGGATTCGCATAAGGTTTGAAACGAGAAAGTTTGGTAGACCAACGACAATAGTCGAGGGAATAGACGACAAAGACACAGACCTCGGAAGCATTGCCCAAAAACTTAAAAGCTTCTGCGCCTGCGGCGGAACAGCCAAAAATGGACAAATAATCCTTCAAGGAGACCACCGTGAAAAGGTTCGCCAATACCTAATAAAACTTGGATACCCAGAAGAAAACATAGAAGTCCAGTAAAGGTGAAAACCGTCAAAGGAGAAAGCCCATGAAAATCCTACAGAACATGCTAGAAGTATTTAAGGCCCTAAAACATCGTTGGCCATCAAAAATATACTGTCCAATATGTGGGAGCCCTAAAATCCGTTTGTCAAGCAGCCTTGACTACTGGCTTACACCTAAAAAATATATCTGCGAAAACTGCGGCTACTACGGCTCAATAATTATGGAGCTGGAGCTGAAAGAAAAACGGAAAAGAAACTTAACGCCCGCCAACACTTAATCGGGCAATTCAAGGCTAAGCTGTTTCTTTAAAGTTTTATAGCGGTTTCGCACAGTAACCTCTGTAACACCAGCGGCTTCAGCAATATCCTTCTGAGTCTTCTTTTCATTATTCATTAAACATGCAATGTAAAGGGCGGCGGCAGCCAAACCCATAGGGTCTTTTCCGGCTGCAGCCCTCCGTTTTTTTGCCTCCCTTAGAATCTGTATGGCAAGTCCTTGTGTTTGGCCGGAAATCCCCGTCTTCTCGGCGATTTTCGAGATATATGTTAAGGGGTCGGCTATGGGCATTTGCACATCTAGTTCGCGGAGCAAAAGCCTGTAGCATCGAGCGACATCCTTTCTATCGACTAGGCTGGCTTCAGCTATTTCCCGAAGCGTCCTTGGCGTCCCGCTTCCACGGCAAGCTGCGTAAAGGGCGGCAGCGGCTATGGCGGCTATTGACCTACCCCTTACAAGGCCTTTATCGAGGGCTTTACGGTATATAACCGCAGCTTTCTCTTTAATAGGTTGGGGAATGTAAACCTTATCGGATAAACGGTCAAGTTCAGCCATTGCTTGGGCTAGGTTGCGGTCTATTGAGGAATGTACTCTTGAGCGTATCTGCCATTTCCTCAGACGCCACATCTGCAGGCGAGTTGAAAGGGGAAGCTTCCTTCCAAAAGCGTCACGGTCAACCTGGCTTATGGCCGTTGAAAGCCCCTTATCGTGGACGGAATAGGATGTTGGAACACCTACACGGCTCCTCGAGGCTTTTTCCTCCTGGGTGAAAGCTCGCCATTCCGGCCCCTTATCCATCATCTGTTCGTGGAGAACAAGCCCGCACTCTCCACAAACGGTTTCACCGGTGTCATAATCATGAATAAGGTTTGGGCTACCACATTCTGGACACTTGTCAACCAGGCGTTGACGGAATTTGGCTTCTTGTTCGCTCATGATCCCACCATTTTGCACGGTAGAACCGTTGCTCTTTTCATTTTCCTCATCAAATCGGAATAGAAGACAGCCATCCGGGCCCTGCGTGCTTACTCAGATGAAATGTTTTAATATATAAGTTTTACGGTTCAAACTGGAATATCTCCCTCACAAATTTTGAATACTGATGCAAACTACTGATTATTAGAAAACCGAAGTGTCCTACATGATGAGGCTCCCGGAAAAAATCAGAAGAGCCCTTGAAAAGATAGTTAGGGAAATGTCGGCGAAAGAGGATGTTTACGGTTTAGGCTTGTTTGGAAGTTGGAGCAGAGGTGACGCGACAACCGCAAGCGACGTTGACCTCCTTGTCTTAACAAAAAGCGATGTTTCAGAGGAGTATGTGGAAAGAATCATGGCTAACGGCCTCCTAATAGATTTGAATTTTGTACCCATTAAATGGATTCAGGGGGTCATCCCACCAGAACTGGACCAGAAACTTTTCGAAGTCCAAATTTTTTATGATAGAGACTGGGCTTTGACAAACGTTAAGCTGTTAATGGCAAAATTCTACGGCTCACCAGAGAGGGTTGACATTCGAACAAATGTTCACGTGATGGAGGCTGACATCCATTTAAGCAGGGCGACTTCAGCCCTATCAAAAGGAGACTTTTTAAGTGCATGGCTTTTCGCTTCAACGGCCATGGAAAACATTTTAAAAATACCGTTAGAAATAGCGCTTGAGCCGATTTCAAACAGCCGCTTTATAGAAAAGGTGGAAAAAGCAACAGAAAGGCTGGGCTTGAAAGAAATACTTGCAGACTACATGGAAATGGCGGGGTTAAAAACTGTGGATAAGACGTTGGCAGAGGAAAAAATGAAACTTTTCAAGACGCTTTGGGACGAGATGTACTTTACGGTTAGACAAAACCTCCAAATGGTTGAAAAATTCCACTTTAAGGCAAGAACCAGAATAAAATATTATTTTAATCCAGTTTTCATGCAAGGCGTTGTTTTAAGGGCTGCTTCCATCATCAGCGCCAAAAATTTCGCCGAGGCAGTTCACTACTCGAGGGATGTTTTTCTAAGCATGCTTGAATATTACGCTTGGTTGAAATCTACGCTGGAAGGGCAACCTATAGACTACACTACATTAATGCGCTCCATGGAAAACCTTGAAAAGGCAAACCCAAAAACTTACCAAAACATGATAAAATTTTTGGGGCTTGCAAGCTTAGACGGAACAAAAACAAACGAAATCGTTGAAAAGGCTAGAAAAAACATAGTTAAGTTGCGAATGGAAAGAAAACGTTTAATCAAAACCCACATATCTAAGAGTTAACGCAATCATTAATGAAGCCCGGTGGTGTAGCGGACAAGCATGGCGGGCTTTGGACCCGTCGACGGGAGTTCGAATCTCCCCCGGGCTACTTCACACCTTGATATAAACAAAGCTTATTTGCATGCTTTTCAAAATGTTTTGAAAATGCAGTTGGCGTGCGGATGTGAAACTGTTAGGCGAGGTTTAAAGTTGGAAAACTGTTTTTCTGATGGTTCCTTTCACGCAGAAGCTGGAAAAAGAAAGATTAGCGTTTTCATCCCCGTTTACGAAGGTTCGGATTTGCTTGGGCCTTTATTAGAAAGGCTGGTAAACGATGAGTATGTAGATAAGGAGATTTTCGTTGCTGTGGACAAACCTAACAGAGAATTTTTCGAAATTGTTAAGCGTTATAATGGGAAGGTGCATTTTCTTTTAAGTAATGAAAGAAAAGGAAAGGTTGAGGCCCTAAACAACGCTGTGGCGATATCCTCCGGGGAGATTCTCGTCTTTTTAGACGCTGATGTAAAAATTGGCAATATGGAAGGCTTTTTGGAGACTGTAGTGGAAGAGATGGCGGATACGGACATTCTTGACTTTAAAAAGAAGATTTTGCGGGATTCCTTCATTTCCAGAATGGTGAACTATGAATATGCTGGCTCAAACTTTGCAAGCTACCTTTACTCTAAGCTTGTAGGGAAATGTTTTGGCGTTGGAGGAACAGCTTTTGCAATTAGAAGGAATGTTTTCAAAGAAGTTGGAGGTTTTTCAAGGGTTATATCAGAAGACTTGGATTTGGCGGTTAAAATCCTTTTGAAGAATAGGAAGTTTAAATATACAGAGAAAGTTGAGGTTTACACGAAGGCGCCTTCTAATTGGAAAAGCTGGCTTAAGCAGAGAAAACGATGGGGAATTGGCACTGGCTTGTGGATTAAAGGGTACTGGAGAAAACTGGTCAGATACATAGCAAAATATCCCCACGTTGCGCTTCCATGCGCAATCGTGCTTTTCCCAACGGTTATACCGCTTTTGTTCAGCTACATTTGCTCCGCCTTCCTAAAAGTGCAGCTTCAAAATTTGGTTCCATCGGTTTTGGCGGCGCAACTAAGTTTTCCCCTTCCACAGGTGATTCCAGATTCGCTTTTATCCATAATTTTCACTGGCTTGACAAATTTCTTTTTGGGTTTTTTGGCTTTCTCATTTGTTTTTTACGCTGTTTCAAGAAGGTTTGATTTTCGATTCAACTTTGCAGAGTTTTTAGTCTACTATTTTGTTTATCAGCCAATAGCCGCCCTTGTGCTTTTTGTCGGCATATTGAGGGCATTTATCTTCCAGAACCATGAATTGGACTGGAAGGTTTAACTGCGGAAAACCTTTAAATAGCCTACCCGTCTGTTCGGTTAAAGGGACGGTTTGACCAATGAGTTTGGCTGTGGAGGCTTCAAACGTTGTCAAGGTTTTTGGCAACGTTCGCGCTTTGGATGGATTAAGCTTTGCAGTTAGACCCGGAGAGACTTACGGGCTTATCGGCCCTAACGGCGCTGGGAAAACCACCGCCTTAAGGATTGTTTCGACTTTGCTTTTGCCAACAGCTGGCACCGTGAAGGTTTTTGGGTTGGACGTTGTTAAGGAAGCCGGCGAAGTTCGTAAGGTTATTTCTTACCTTCCAGAAGAGGCTGGTGCTTATCGTTATCTTTCTGGGTGGGAGTACCTCGAGTTCATGGCGAAATTTAACGCCAAAAGCAAGGATGAAGTTCGCGCCATGGTTATGGAGGCTGCTGAAATTTGCGGTTTAGGCGAGCGCCTAAAGGATAAAACTAAAACTTACAGTAAGGGTATGAAGCGGCGGCTTCTGGTGGCTAGGGCGCTTATGACTAAGCCTAAGCTGGCGATTTTAGACGAGCCCACAAGCGGCTTGGATGTTGTCCACGCCTATCACGTTAGAGAGATAATAAAACGATATGTGGAAACGCATGGCGTGACGGTGCTTCTTTCAAGCCACAACATGTTGGAAGTGGAACACTTGTGTGACAGAGTTGCCTTAATCAACAAGGGTAGGATTGTAGCTGAAGGCGCCCCCCAGGAGCTTAAGGAAAAGTTTGGATGCAAAAACCTTGAAGAGGTTTTCGCCAGGGTGGTGAAAATTGCTTAAGGGGTTTGGAACCTTCCTTCTGAAAGAGCTTAAAGAATTGGTGAGAGACCCAAAAATCCTGTTGCCCATGATTGTCATTCCCCTGGTTATGTTCCCAGTGTTAGGCGCAGTAATGGGTTATGCAGTGCAAACAGCCCAAGAACAAGCCATAAAAGCCAAACTAATCGTGGTAAACAACGACGGCGGAGGCTGGTCCAATTCTTTTGTCAGTTTCTTAAAGAGGTTGAATGTTACGATTTATGTTGTAAACAACACGAAACTGGATGACAAAAAAGTTTTGGAACTGTTGTCCCAACATAACGCTACACAGATTTTGGAAATTCCGAAGGGCTTCAGCGAAAATGTGACAGCCCACTTCAGCAATCCGGCTGTAAAAGCTTCCTTAAGGTTTTACAGTGTCTTGGCTGGAACGAGCATTTTCGAAGGCACCGGTTCCTCGGTGATTGACGTTTTAATAAACCAGTTTAACAGAGCCGTGGCTCCGGATGTTGTGTATTCCGAAAAGGCAGCTGTAATCAAGGGCGAAATTAAGTATGGTGTGGATCCAGCTGTTGTTTCTGGGCTTTTGATGTCGCAGTCCATAGCTTTGCCTCTCACCGTTCTCATTTTGCTTTCGTATGCCCCTCAGATTGCCGCTGCTTCTATGGCTATAGAAAAGGAGGAGAAAACCCTTGAAACTCTTTTGACGCTTCCCATGGACCGCCTTGCGATTCTTTGGGGGAAGCTTTCCAGCTCCATTATTGTCGCAGCCGTCGGCGCCGTCGCCTACATGGCTGGCTACAGCTACATGTTTAGCTCTATTATGGCTGGGGCCCCTGCGAGCTTAAATTTAGATTTGGCTTCGTTGGGGCTTGTGCCTTCGGCGTGGGGCTATTTGCTTTTGGGTTTATCGCTTTTTGTAGCCATGATTTCGGCTTTGGCCTTGGCTGTTATACTGTCGGCTTTCGCCGAAGACGTTAGGAGCGCCCAATCCCTCGTCAGCAACATTTACCCGCTGGTTTTCGTCCCATCCATTGCTCTGATATACTTGGACATCAATACGTTGCCTTTTGCATTGAAACTTGTTTTGTTCGCCATACCCTTCAGCCACCCAGTCATAGCCTCAAAAGCCGTTGTAATGGGTGACTACTGGACAGCAGGGCTAGGCATAGTCTACGTTTCAGCCTTCACGCTGGTTGTTATGTATGTAGCCTCGAAGCTCTTCGCTACAGAGAAAATTCTAACAGCAAAGCTGAAAATTAAAGGATTAAAGACTCGCCGGAGCGAAAAACCCGCAGAAGAAATTTAAAGGCTTAAAATGGACAAAAGCTTTTCCAGAAAACATGCACACTATTCGGCTGGTGAGTTTGATTGGGCATCCAACAGATTGAAGTCTACCCCGTGACGCTGGCTTATCGTGAGCCGTTTCGGATTGCACCAGGTGCAAGCACTGAAAGCCACAACGTGATCGTCAAAATGGTCACGGATTACGGCGTTTATGGTTGGGGTGAGGCCTCACCCTCAGAAAGGGTTACCGGCGAAACAGCTGAAACCGTCATCAAAGCCGTTGACAAGATTGCACCGAAATTGATTGGCATGTTCCCATTACGCATTGAACAGATTGTTGAGGTTATGGATAAGCTTGTGGCGGGAAACCCCTCGGCGAAGGCAGCCATAGATATAGCTCTCCACGACGTTTTCGGTAAAACTGCTCGAAAAGAGCTTCATCGTGTGCTGGGCGGCTACCGAACAGAAGTTTTAACAGACGTAACTTTAAGCATAAAAACTCCAAGAGAAATGGCTAAGGATGCCGTTAAAGCCGTTAAACGCGGATTTAAAGCCCTAAAAGTTAAGGTGGGCGTAAACCCTCAAGAAGACGTTGAGCGAGTTAAGCTTATTCGAGAGGCTGTCGGCGACGACGTCCAAATTCGGATAGACGCTAATCAAGGGTGGACGCCGAAACAAGCCATACAAGCCCTAAACAAGATGGCAAAATACAATGTGCAATTTGCAGAACAGCCAGTCCCAGCCGAAGACTTGAAAGGCTTAATCGAAGTTAAACGGAACTCGCCCATACCGGTCATGGCGGATGAAAGCGTCCACTCGCCAGAAGACGCCATACGCCTAGTAAAGGCTGAAGCCGTAGACCTCATCAACATTAAGCTGATGAAGAGCGGCGGAATCCACAAAGCTAGGAAAATAGCCGCCATAGCTGAGGCTGCTGGCATACCATGCATGATAGGGTGCATGGGCGAATCAGAAATAGGCATAGCCGCCGGCGCCCACCTAGCAGCAGCAGTAAGAAATATTCAATACGCAGATCTAGACTCGGATTTGCTGCTTAAAGACAAGCTTGTCAAGAGGGGTGGAACGAAGGTTAAAAAATCCATGCGGGTGTTCCCCAAAATCTATGGGCTGGGCATAAGAGAGCTGGATACCGCAAAGCTTGGAAAACCGTTAAAAACCTACAAACAATAAAATTGAGACATTCACCATGCTTGCTCGTAGCGGCTTGTACATATAACTACGTCGAATATATCTATGATGCCGTCGTCGTTTATGTCGAAGTTGGAACTGTGGGGGCATTGGTTGCAGACATGTTCATGCCAGTAATAGCCGTCAAAGCCTCGTTTAGCTTCGTAAGCAGCGCATAGGGCTGTCACATCGTAAATGTCAACTAGGCGAAACTCTAGTATTACATCGCCTGGAATGGAGACAAAAACCCATCCACCGACAAGCGTGTTGTCAGCGACATCTATTTCGTCCGGTACGGGCCAAGCATAGGCCCAAATGGTGTAATTTCCTTTAGCAAAGTCATTAGTGTTCCATGTGAAGGTTAGAATTGCAGAGGACCCCCCGTTCAAAGTTATCTCTTTTTTGCTTATCTCTGTTGTACGGACTGTTGGTTCCTCAACTATAAAATCGCCGTACATGGTAGTTTTATCATAACTAGAATAGTATTTGAATGTTCCAACTCTTTCTGCTTTAAATTTGAAGGTGATTGTTGGCATATAATATGGCGGGGCTGGAAAGTCTGGTGAGATAGGCTCGTCTAAATCTCGATAGGTATTTCCGTTGTAATCAACAAAGAAATTATGAATTCTCGCATCAACACTGGTAAGCGTTAGGTTAACAATGTCTCCCTTTTTGACGGTTATTGGGGGTCCTGGAATCGTCATACCGTCTCTTGTGAAGCCCCATCCTCTAGCGGTAGAGCCGAACAATTTAATGTTGACAATTCCAACGTCGGGTCTTGAAGCATACAAGGAAACATTAAAGGTTTCAGGGCAGGCGCCTTGATTCTCAACGGTAACACTTATATTTGTGGCATATCCTTGCCCAACTACAGTTTTTAGTAACTTTACTTTTGTCACTGCTATATCGTGTAATACACCCGTTACTACGTGAACTGTTCCGTTGATGGCGGTGTGCGCTATCGCTTTGCCTTTGTCATTCACAAGATATGTTTTGTATAAACGCAGTGCAGAAGTTCCGGTTGAGATACTTCTGAAGTTCAGGATGGCAAGGTTGCCACCGCCTGTTTTTCCCGTCGCAGGATGAAGGCTTGAAACCGCTAATGTTAAGTATCCCGCTGTGTTGTTGATCCGCTTGTACCAGATTATTGATGGTTCGTTTAGATATCCTGTATAATGTATTGCTTTGGCATACAGTTTGGTTTTGTCGAAGCTTAACCAGAACTCGAAACCGTAAAGGTTCTCCGCATAGTCAAGCGCTACTGTTACGTTGAATTCTTCGTTTACTCTAACGAACGTGATGGCAGGCATTATTAATATTTTCGGTTCATGGGGGACACAATTTAATTCACCATCTAAAACTGTATGGGGGATTGCTCGGGCTTGGTTGTCGGAAAGTATAGTCTTGAAAAGACGAAGTGGAGATTTTCCAACTCCTATGCATTTGAAGTGAACAGTCGCTAATGGGGGAGGTGATCCTCCTGTCTTTGCCTCTGCAGGGTGAAGACTTGACACTGCCAAAGCTACATATCCGCCCGTATTGTTAACCAATTTATACCAAACCATTATAGGCGTATTAAGGAAACCTTTGTATTCGATCGCTGTTGCATTTAACTTGTTTTTGTCGAAGCTTAACCACACTTCATAACCATATAGTTTTTCTGCATAATCCAAACTTATATTTACAGTAAATTGTTCTCCAACCTTGACTGTTTTTGCAGCGGGATCGATGTAGATGGTTGGATTCGCTGCAGAAACGTGAACCACGGATGTTGTAAAAATGCTCATTAAAATTACTGTAATTATGATGTTAAGAAACAAAATCCCACGACATAACTTTAAAATTTGCATGTTCCCTTCTCCCTTCCTCAAACGTTTTCGGTTAAATTATGAATTTACATTTTAATATAAGTCTTCTGGAGTTATCCTCTAGGGTCTAAAACGTTTTACATATAAATGGAGTTGGCAAAATTTGATGTAAAAAAGGGGAAACTTGGCGAAGTTTTCTACCACCGTTTTCCCCAGTTAAGTCCTATCCGGATTCCGTCATTAATGTTGATTTCATCATCATGGTTCAGGTCGGCGTATATGTTCCATTGGGGATCACTTGGCTTGCCATTCCATGCCAATGCAATTTTCACTGCGTCGAGAATGTTAACCGTCTTGTCGCCGTTAACATCACCCATAATTGTCACCATAAAATCTTTCTTTTCTAACATGTTGTTGGTTTCGTCGGTTTCCATCACAACATTTCCGCTGTCCACTATTGCTTTTAGAACGTATTTTCCTATGTCTCCTGTTTTTGTGGGGTGAAACACGTTGGCAAAGGTCAATTCTAGCGAGGATGATCCGGGCAGGTTTCCAACAGTTATTTCGCCCCAGGCTTCAAGCGACGTTTCGTAGTAAACTTCCAGTTTGACTTTGAAGTTTGTAGCTGGCTTCGTTCCAGTGTTTTTGATTGTGACGTTAACTGGGTAATAGTAGGGTGTCTCTCCATCCCACCACG
This sequence comes from Candidatus Bathyarchaeota archaeon, assembly GCA_025059195.1. Taxonomy (GTDB): domain Archaea; phylum Thermoproteota; class Bathyarchaeia; order Bathyarchaeales; family Bathycorpusculaceae; genus DRVP01. The sequence continues at coordinate 9,648 of JANXDU010000015.1, read as the reverse complement.
TGTCGTTGGCGTATATACTTCCAAGCCATGTTTCTTTTGCGTGCTTATTCGTTATTTCAATTGCTTCCACTATCAAGTCCAAGGTTTGCACGCTTACAGAACCGTTAACCACCTTGTGCTGGATTGAATTTCCGTTACTATCAACAAGGACTGTTCCGCTTAAATCGAGGCTTGTGGCTCCGGCAGCTATGGCTTTGAAGCGCATTCCGAAGATTGCTCGGTCTAAGTATGCAATTCCAGCGGTAGTAGGATAACGGGTTGAAACTGCCCACCATAGACGCCCATTTTCCTCGTCTATTAAGCTCATGAAAATATTGATTGGTTCGTTAAGCCCTCCAGATATTATAACGCTGTGTGTGAGATCAAGGATTGATGGGTTGTAGTTGAATTGGAATTCCCAGCCGTAGAGGTCGGCGACGTCTGTCACATTTATGTATACTGCGAACTCTTGTCCAACAAGGACTTCTGAAACCTTAGACACAACCTTAATTCGGGTTTCTGGATCTGGAGAGAAAACGTTATCTACATAGAAGTCTCCTCTGCCGTCGCTGTCTGCTGAAAAAGTTATGTAAATTACGGACGTAGGCGTGTAACCTGAATATTTTGTAATGTTGGCCTTTTTCAGCTCTCCGTTGACGTAAACGTCGTATACGCCGCTGGCTACTTTGACCACTATTTTAATGGTGTACCATGTTTTGTAGCTTAGGCCTGTTGCCACTTGCAACCATTGAGAGGTGATGCTCCAAGACTGGCTGGCTGTAGTCCGCGCTCTTATTTGGATGTCGGTTCCTGTTTCGCCTGGAGTTGGGTCGTAGAAAGCTAATAATACGAATCTTTCGTCGCTTCTTCCCGTCGGTGCGTCCACTGTATATCTATCGTCCCCTATGTAAATGTGGCCTACGCGATCATAGTCGCCGTTGTCCTGTATCCTATCTATATAGATGTCGAAGGTAACGTTGAATGTTCCGATTTGCGGCGAGCTGAACTCTTGGGTTAGGTAAGCATTACGTGAGACACCAAAGTTTTTCAGTGCAGCTTTTTTGCCTTTGTTGCCTCCGACGTCAGAAGTGTCAAGAGAAAGGAGAGTTGAATCGCCCGTTGAAAAGCTTCCACGACTTTCGTACCAGTCTTGCCAAGGAGAGTTGTTCCTCAAATCGGTGCTGTTGACGCTGTCGTCGAACCCTGGGTCAACAAGCAAATCCGTATGCCCCGCTACGGGCTTGATATTGAAATTTAATACGGCAACGCTAGCCAACAGGAGTGCCACAATTAGCAGAATGGGCAAAATCCGATTCTGCAAATTTTCATCTCCTTTCTTCCTCGACGAATTAAATTAAAAGTTAAACAAGCCTAAAAATTTTATGGAAACATCTTCTATCTGAAACTCAGTGGATGTAGCCTTACACTCCTGTTGCAATGAATCAGAATATGGAAAATCGAAAATAAATCAAAGCCTAAAAGAGGCTGATTAAGCTTACCAGCTTCGTCCCCAATAAAGCGATATTCTAGCACCGTCTAGGATGTTTACTTGGCCGTCATGATTAACGTCGGCCCTAATATCCCACTGCGGCGATCCAGGCGTCCCTGACCAAGCTAAAGAGACGATTACTCCGTCGAAGATGTTGACTACTCTATCGCCGTTAATGTCGCCAATAACCGTGACCTTAATGTTTTCTAAGCTTAGTGTATTGTTTGTTTCATCACTTTCGGTGACGTTATTTCTGCTATCCACAGTGACGATCAACCTGTAAAAGCCCGAGTGGGCCGGACTAAAAACATCGGTAAAGTTGACAACAACACTTGTTTCTCCAGCTAGTTCTAAAACAAATTTTTCTTCTGAAGTTTCAGTTGTTAAGCCGTTAATCCAGAAGACTTCTAGTTTAACATAAAACGATCCAGCTGAAGCTGTGCCAATGTTTCGCACTCTAACTTCGACTGGGTAATAGTAGGTAGCACCGTCCACGTAAGTGTCATTAGCGTAAACGCTGCAGCTGTAATCCAACACTCTTACGCTTTCAACCAACAGATCAACTTTTCCAGCTACTTTTACTTGTCCGCTTTTAACCGCGTGTTCTATCGGGTTTCCAGTGCTGTTGTATAAGGTTGAGCCGTAAAGGTTAAGGCTTGAAGTGCCCAACGCCTTCGCCTTAAAACGGATCTCAAATATTGCATGCCTATTATATGAAACCCCTCTTTCAGTCGGCATAGTTGTTGACACAGCCCACCAAATGTGTCCATATTCCTTGTCCGTTATGTTGTATTGGATGTAAGTGGGCTCGTTTAAGCCGCCGGGCACAATGGAGCACGAGATGAGCTCTAAAACTGCAGTTGTGTAGTTTAGCCGGAAATCCCAGGAGTAGAGGTCGACCACATTGGTGACTTCGACGTATACAGTAAATTCTGCGCCAAGGGGGACCGCTGTGACTTCCGGGTTTACTTGCATGGTTGTTGGAGCTACAGCTTCCTCGCTTCCAACAGTGTAAAACTCAGAAGGGTTATTTTGGTTCGCGAAGGACGTACGTATCCACCCTTCAGAACGGGCTATATCTGAAATGCGCACTTCATCAAGAAAACCGGCAAAAAACCTTTCAAGCCCTGTGCCCGTGCCTCTGCAACCTATGCGAAGCGGAACATTTCTTGATTGAAGAATCTTTCCTGCTTTAATACTTGTGGAAACAAGTTGGCCGTTGACGTAGAGTTTTATTGATGGGCTTTCAAAGGTGGCTACTACATGATACCATTGATCCGTAACAAGCGTGGGACAACTACTGTAGGGCGTATCCACATACCCTGTATCCAAGTAGAGCCCCCAAAAGAGCTGACTGTTTCCGTTAGAGTCGAATCCGATTTGGTAACTTGAGTTAAACGGGGTTGTTCCCGTCTCCCTCTTCGAGAGAATTATTGTTGCTTTCTGATGGTCTCTGGTTGATTTTGCCCAGAACTCAACGGTTATTTGTTGCCAATTTCCACCACCATCAAGAGTTGAGTCATGAGCCACAAAGATGTAATCATCAACTCCGTCAAAATAATCGCCTCCGTCTATTTTCCCCTTCGCCTTTGTAACCACACCATTACGGGCAATTCCATCGTTGCGATTTGCTGTTGAGTCAAAGTGCTCTGCGGTCGCGTATTGCCGCACGTCCTCTACTATAAGCGGCGCATTATTTCCTGTAAGTTCAACAAAATTGTAATTTTTTAGTGGAACCCAGTTCCCTTGAGTGCTTCCGGGATACTGTGAAACAACAGCCGAGTATTGGGGATAAGTCGAATTATAGTAGTAGTAAACCTGATGTATTGGGTCACCCCTTCGGAAAGCCCACAGCGTTGTACCATCAGAGAGGACAAAATTCATGTTGTAACTTGAGCTGTAAGAGCATATTGTTGTTACAGCCTCTGCCACACCCTTTTTAACGTCACCCAGCTTTTTTTCTATGCATTTTAGGAGATAAATAAAATATAGTTCTGAATCGTTCCAGTCGCTTATGCTACTTCCATGCTGAGGGGGATTAGCAGCTAGATAGTCTTCTCCAATCAGCGTGACAAGCACTGATTTGTCTATCACACCATGATGAGCGAAAGTCCACATTTTACCAAGCTTTGAACGGATGAACGGATGAGGGTTGGGAACATTATATGGGGGAGAAGTTGATTTCCTGACATGCCCAATTCCAATCCAAGCACCGTTCGACGCTAACTCTTGGGCGGCTAAGAAGAAATTTGGATCCGTGTAAGCAGAAGGTTGTCCTCTTAGAATGACTGGTGCATTGTTATTGTAGTAGGCAAGTCCCCATCCGTCAGGATTTGTTAGCCCGAGGTTTTTCAGCGAGTTAGGCAGATTTATCAGATGATCCAAAACCACGGCCCGCGGCAGCACTGTTTGCGAAATCATACCCCAAAAGCGGCATTCTATAGAGTTGTATTTCTTATTATTGAAATGGTGCACCATCATATAGTTTGAGTCCCAAACCTCCCGTGGATTTTCTTGGTTTGGGCAGTCAGAGTTGCCGTAATATATGTAGATGGTTGTGTCTCTGGTGGGTGATAAATATGGAATTTTAACCCATGCAATGAGCGCCCCGCATGTTCCGTCATAAAATTCGATCTCATGAGCCAATTTTTGACCATTTATGTCTGTAAAAACGATGTCTCCGCCATAGAATTGAGCCTTTTCCGCCAGATCAGAATCGGTGAGGTTTATCAAAACTGGAAAATTGGTAAGGTCAGAGGCTATCTTCGTGTGATCTATAATTAACGATTTACGATATCGCCAGCCGATGTTCCACCAGTTAGGAGGAGGAACAGGTGCAAGAACCGCAGAAGAAGCAAGAAAACCAAGTGAAATTATTCCTAGCATTAATGTAGTTGACAGTTGTCGATTACGACGCGTGAGACTTCGCATTTAAACTCTCCCTTCTCGTGTATATCGTCTTTTACTACTCGTTTAAGGGTTATGGAACAATTTTCTACCCATAATGCAAATTTAAATGAGACCATTAACAACTGCATGGTCACTAACTTTAAAAGAAAGGTCCGGCTGTTTTTATCGAGATTCGCCCGACACAAGTCTATCTGAATGAAAGCTGAAATGAAAGAGCCATTAAGCTTTTGTTTGGTTAGATTTTGATTTCATGGTTAAAGCTATTGCAAACGATGAAGTTATTAGAAACGCAAGAAGAATGACCTCTATTGAAAATTCAGGTATCACTTTCACCATCCCATCTTCTGTCACGTTGGGTATAGATGCGCTGTCTGGATACCTTGCAAGAAGAACATGTCCACCCCTTCCACTGTCATCAGCAAGTATTAACGGCGTAGTGCCTAAACTTACACTGATAAAAGTAAGCCTCACCAGAATGCCGCTTCCAGATCTTCCAGTTTCACCGATTTTTAACGTATACGCCAGCCATATCCTACCATGAGTTGCGTTGAACTCGTTTTCAATTTCCCATTTAAAAATCAAATAATTGTCAGGGCTCAATTTTGGTTCTAGAAAATGTCCCGGCGGTCTGGATGCACGTATACAATTTACCACATTTCTCATGTAGAAAACTTGAAGCTCGTAAGCGAAAAGGTTGTTTACATTGGTGATGTTTATGTCTACGTCAAAAGATTCGCCGACTTGAGGCACCTCTAAATAAGTAGGTTTTATGGAAACAACTGCGGTTTGCGCCTCAGTCAAGCTTATAACTGCGTTTAAAAAAATCATGCCAAAAAAGGCAGAAGCCAACAAGAACCGTTGTCTCAATAATAAACCACGCTTTTTCATTTAACACCTCACATCATAAAACTAAGAACCAAAAATATATAGCCTCTATTTTCTAACGGTACACTTCAAAGAACAATATCACCACGTTGTTTAATTCACTTTTAAGTTTCCTCAAAAATAAAAATAAGGAATATTGACGTTTCACCAGGATTTGCCCCAGTTCAAGCCCATTCGTGTACCGTCCAGAATGTTGATTTCGTCGTCGTGGTTAAGGTCTGCTGCGGTGTTCCATTGTGGATCGCCGGGTTTTCCTGTCCAAGCAAGGGCAAGGATTACACCATCTAGTATGTTAACTTTTCTGTCGCGGTTGATGTCTCCCATTATTGTTACCATAAAATCCATCTTTAACAACTGGTTATTGGTTTCGTCGTCCTCTATGACAGTGTTTTCGCTATCTACAGTAGCCTTGAGAATGTATGCGCCTAGATCGCCGGTTTTGGTTGGATGGAACAGGTTATGAAAAGTTAATTCTTTTGACGCTCCCCCTTCAAGGGTTATTACTTCTTTTTCTGCAGAGGCTTTAAGCGATGTACCGTAGTAAACTTCAAGTTTTACTTTGAAGTTAGCCGCAACTAACGTTCCAGTGTTCTTTATCGTAACGTTAACGGGGTAATAGTAGGCTGCTCCATCTGCCCATGTGTCGTTGGCATATATGCTGTGCATCCAAATTTCGTTGGCATGTTTATTAAGTATCTTAATGCTTGTAACAACCAAGTCTAAAGTTTTGACGTAAATGACACCACTATAGGTGGTGTGTTCTATTGGTTGAGCTTGGCTGTTTGAAAGGATTGTACCTCTTAATGTAAGAGGGGAGGTGCCAGCGTTGACTGCTTTAAAGCGTATCTCGAAAATGGCATGTGACTCGTAAGAAATTCCTTCTCTTGTTGGGTGAGTGGTTGAAACAGCCCACCATAAAAGCCCATTTACCTCGTCCGTGAGGCTGTAAAAAGTTTGAGTAGGCTCGTTCAAACCGTTGGGAACTATTGCGCAACTGGTTAAGTCCAAGATTAAAGGATTATACGTGAGCTGAAACTCCCAAGCATAAAGATCCTCAACATTAGTTACGTTTATATAAACTGTGCTTTCTTGCCCTCGGATAATTTCAATGCTGCTTGGAACTATTATTATTTTGGTTCCATTCTGAGCTGAAGCGAAATTGTTGTCACTTATTGCGGTGAAAACGCTAGCCAGAAAAACACTGCAAAAGACAATGGAACATAATTTCTTGTACAACACCTATCTCCTCTCTCCCTTTATCAATAGGCAACAGAAAGTTGAACGCCCCTCTTAAAAAAGCTTTCTCGAAAAATCTTCTATGCTTACCTTCTAGGCGTAACTGTCCATAGTCTTGAATTATCAGCAATCCCTTTAAGAACATGAGAAAGTTAAGTACCCTTTGTTGTCAGTCTACACGAAAGATATGGCGAACGGTTACACGCATTTTAAACAATAGACCATTAATAGATTCTACGTTTTATTTCCATAACAGATGCTGTTAACGTTAACACTGAAATTAGATATGCAGTTAAAATCTTTTCAAATTCGTATTCTGCCATCATGGAATAAGAGTTGCCTCCGACGGGCATTATAAAAGAAACTTGAAAACTTATTGTATCCAATACAACTGTACCCGCTACGTCAACGGTTGAAATGGCCGTCCACGTACCATTACTGATGGGAAGAACGGGCGTCCTAAACCATATTGTTGCTAAACCATTTTCATCCGTTACCGCTGTCCTAATTAAGACAATTTCATCCATTGGGTTCCGAACTTCAAAAGCAACCAGCTTCCATCGTACGGGGCAGTCGTTATATGTGACAAGCGAAACCAAATATATGGGTTCTCCAGCTATAAAATTTCCTCCAGGCTTATTCAAGCCAACTCCGCCTTTATTGGTGTAAATATCTAAAACACGGCCTCTGATAGGGTCAGGCCACATCGATTTCCAAAAACTACGGCGCCAACTTGATCGTGCGCTATGGGATTTACCGCGGAGTCTATAATCAAAGTTTGCTTAAACTCTAACGGGCTACCAACACATGAACCCAAACCGTTGACCACTTCAAAACTTATCAGCAATAAAGTGCCATTACCGCTTATTCCCGTTTCAGGTTCGACAAGCGTCATGTTAACTCTAATACACCCAATGGCCTCGTTCGTTTCATATTGGAACAAGGCCTTAGGAGAAGGGGGAAGGAATGATCCTCGGTCAACTTTTACAATGTTTAGAAAAACGTGTTATAAACTAAAGTAAACTCAAGGCTGAACAAATTTTTAACATTTGAAATGTTTATGGCTATGCAGAAAATCTCACCTGTTTCATTTGCGATGTAAGTGGTAGGGTTATGAAAAGATATACGTCTGCAGGATCTTTAGAAAAACGGGATTGAAATAACTAATTGCAAGTAGGAACCCAAGCGAGAATATAAATGCCTTTTCTATCGTTTTTGCTGGCACGGTTCACACCAGAACAAAATTATTATTCCTTCAAAACAGTTAAACCCTTAATTACTCTTAAATCTTATGGAACTTTGTTCTAGAAGGCTGAATTATCTGCGGCCTTGACTACACTACACATTATAGTTTATAAAAACCACATTTTAATTTGGAAACCATGAAGTTAACCCACGTATCAACCGAATACGTTGCGGAATAATAATTGATGGCTTATAAGCGCAATCCTTAGAAAAACTCGAAACGGTATAAAGTTGATGGAATTGCAAAGCCCAGCCCTTGAGAGTCGCTAATAATAGCGGTTAGTATGCCCACCATTTGCCCTCTAAGCTCAAGGAGAGACTAGGAAACGCAAAGTTGTCGTTTGTGTATTGTGGGAAAATTGGTGGCAATATGGCTGTTGGCACTTTATGAACATGCTCCTTTTTGAGTAAAACAAACCGTTTTGGGGCTTTTATCGTAACGGAATGCTATTTAGGCTGTTGTTGGGTTACGCAATGGACACCTCCACCTGCTTTGGCCAGCGGACTGATTTCCACAGTGACAATAGTCTTGCCGGGGTAAAGCTCTTTCATGATTTCCATTTCCAAAGGGGTTGGAGCGCCCAGACAACCAGAAATCACCTTGCTGTTGAAAATTAAACAATTTACGAAAGTCCATCTGAATCCTTGGGGGAGCCTAAAAACATCCCACCCTTCTCTTTCAAGTTTTTTAGCCGCTTCTTTACCTGGCCCCTCCATTTCTGACCCAAGAACACAAACTTTGTCTTTTGCGTAAAATTTTATGTAGCCGTCAGTGTGGTTATCCGCTTTTTTGGCACTGGTGCCCGGCCAGATAGAATCTATCCATATAACTGTGTGCGCGCCTGTGAATTTTTTAAAGACACGTGTCGCTTGTTTTTTGTTTAGATGCGGATTTCTTTGTCGACATATTGCCCATGAGGCTATGACGGTTCCTTCACCGCTGAATTCAAACGCCCCGCCTTCATATATAAAATCTTTGGCTTTCCCCCCTTCACGATAATCAACATACTTTAGAGTAGTGTAACCTATGCCGAGTAGATTTGCTATTCGCTTAGGTATTTCGTCATCTTTATCCCAAGGTCCCCAAGGAGCATAACCCCAAGCGTTGAAGCCGAAGTCTAATATGTGTTCTTGCCCGTTCTTTCTAACGAAAATAGGGCCATTATCCCGAATCCAGCATGAGTCATATGGAAGTATATGGAAGAAAATATTTTTCAGGGGAACTTCTGCGACAGCAAGTTTTTGCTTCACCTCATTTTTAGCGTTGGAATCTAAAACAATAATATGGACCTCGCCTTCTGTGGAGCATTCCCGAATAATCTCTATAAAGGCAGAGACAAAGGAACGCCCATTAACTCCTCTTGACACCTTAAAAGTTGGCCACTGCAGCCACACACCCTTTTGCGGAGCAAACTCAGGAATCATCGTAAATTCGCATGTCATATCAACACCGCCATTTTAGATGTCTTAACTATACCATGCTGTCTTCAAGTCGCTGGGACCAAAAACACCAGCGGCGACAAATAAATACACAATAACCCGCTTAACAACAGCAACGCAGCTATAGTCAATACAAGCACCCCGATGTTCTTCCTTTCCAACATCGGTTGCCACCACAGAACTTACATGCCAATTACAAAGAACGCCACTGGGCAATTTATAATTTAAACTTTTCAGGTTCAAGACTAATCGGCGCAAATTAAAATAAAACTCCATAAAGAGTGCATTTTCTATCAGTCGCTGTTAGTGGAACATTTGCGATGTTTTCGTGGCCGTTTTTGCAGTCTTCTTTGAAAACTGGTTGCTTATCTTGCATCATTTTATGTAAGGGAAAAATAGTCTACAGCTCCAATTATTGCACATACAAACCCAAAAATGAAGCTTAAATGAGCCCTCTAAGAGCC
>JANXDU010000036.1 GCA_025059195.1 Candidatus Bathyarchaeota archaeon | reverse complement strand
AAAAAAAGAACAAAATAATTAGTTTGTCCTATTTCTGTTAATATTTCTTAACAGAATTTATGTTCATTTTCCGTATTGCATATTATGGTATTAAATTGTTAAGTTAGCTGTATCGTTAGTAATTTTTGCTCTTTCTTTTCTTTAGTTTTAGAATTGTTATGCTAACTGCAAGAATAGAGGCTATAACAACTAGTATTATTAAAATTACTATTAGTGGTGTTAAGGGTGTTGAGGGTGGAGGATTTTGGTTTGACTGTATTTGTAACGTTGTCACTGATGTGGCTGCGGAGTTTCCGGCATTGTCGTAGGCTACGACCTTGTATTGTATTTGTGTTCCGGCTGGTTGTCCTGGAATAGTGCCTTCCCAGAAGCCTGATGTGATGTTGAAGTTCATGGCGACATTAATCCATGAAGCGCCTCCGTCCAAGCTGTAGAGGAGAACCACCTTTTTCACTCCGCTATCTGCGTCCGTTACCTTTGCTGAAACCTTTACTTCTTGGTTAGGCTGGACATCGCCTGTAGGCGTTCGAGCAATTGATTCAATGGTTGGGGGAATATTGTCCACGGTTGGCTGGGTGCCATCCCATGGAGGAGCCCCGGGGCTAGGAGCGCTTAGAAACGGAGTGTAAATTACCTTTCCAAGCCGGAAATCATCATAGAAATCCCATATGCGCTCATCAATTAGCGAGGTGTCCGTGGTTCCCCACCAGTTATACGTCACATTAACGTCATGGGAGCCCCAAAGTCGGGCGTCATAATATTTGTTACCCATAATGTTATTGTGGATAATCAAAGATGGCGAATAAGACAGTGTCACTCCATTAAGGTTTCCGCTTATTGTGTTGTTGGCTATAGTAGCTTGTGAATTGGAACCAACACCAATTCCGCCACTACCTTCCTTGTACTCGGCACCGTTCATCACGATTTTGTTCCGATATATTTTAGGTGAGCCACCCATTATTGAAACTCCCATATCACCATTTGCAATGACATTATCCACTATGAGGGGTGCCCCTCCAAATATGGCTATTCCTGCCACTCTGTTATTTATTATTGTATTATTGACTATGAATGGTGACCCTGAGTCAATCCGTATACCTTCACCCCAACTGTTGCTTACAATGGAATTGCTTATTCGAGGAGAAGATCCCTGAATTCTAATAGCCACATATATGTGACTATACTGCCATTGATCATTTCTCGGGGCGGTTATGATGGCGTGGTCGATTATGCTGCCGAAATTGGCTGCTTCATCCCAGGGAATACTTGAAGCCGTAAATATTATGCTGCCTTCCTCGCTTGTGGCTTCTTCAACGCTTATAAACCGTATTGGATGGGTTTCGTTGCCTCTCGCGTTTAACACACCGTCCACTTGAATAAAGTAACGCGTAAAGTTAACTATAACACCCGGTTCAATGGTTAAAACAGCACTACGATTTACAAGAACAGGACCCTTAAGAACGTAGGGGCTGTTTGCCAAAGTCCAAGTAGTGTTTGTGCCTATTATCCCCTTCACAGAAGTACCTGATTCACAATTTACGGGATTTATTGTAACAGAAACAGCTCCAACAACCGCTAACAACAACACCAAAAGCGCAATAACCGAAACGATTTTCCGCATATTTCTCCATTAAAAATAAGATAAGAACAGAATATTTAAATCCTTTTTGGAATATTTTCGCAACACTTGATACATGTATATCCTCTCAAGAAGCCGAGCCAAAGCGACGTTAACCCTGCTTTCATAGGCGCTCAAGCCAAACCCTCTAAGTTAATAATCTCCTGAAAAGTATAAAAGCACACCATTTTTCAGAGCATCTGGAAAGTGCATTCTGTTAGTTGCAGCTAACGGAAACATGTATTTGCTTGTTATGGAGGACATTTGAGTTCTTAAATTTATACCAATTTTTAAATAATGGGTTTGTTATCTATGAATTTATGAGAGAAGGGTGAGAAACGCGAAAATGCCCAAACCAGGTATGATTGGGGTTAGCCTTAAGAAAGAGGTTGCTGAATTGCTAAGGGCCAAAGCTAAAGAAGCCAACATGGGAATAAACGACTATTTAATGGCTGTTTTGACGAGAAAGCCTCTTAATGATCCTTTCGAGCCGGGTTACCGTTAAGATTTTTTAAGTAAGAACTGTTTTATTTTTCGTCTAAAATTAGGTGAGGATATTTGATAGAGAGAAGGCTGGTAATGCTTCCCGGTCCGACAAATGTTCCTGACCGTGTTATGAATGCCATGCTGCAGCCAATGGTGGATCATCGTGGAGCTGATTTCCACGTGCTTTACTCGGAGATAGAGGCTAACCTTAAGTACGTTTTTCAAACAGAAAACGACGTTTTCATATTAACTTCGTCCGGAACTGGTGGAGTTGAATGCGCTGTAACTAACCTAATTAATGAAGGGGAAAAAGTTGTAGTTCCTGTTTTCGGCGAGTTCAGCGAACGGTTGGCTGAAAAGATAAGACGACGAGGAGGAGTTCCAATAGAGATTGTTCTTCCATGGGGAACTGCTCCTAAAGCTTCGGAGATAAAGGAAATTGTTGAGAAGGAACAGAATGTAAAGGCCATATTCCTCGTTTACAATGAGACTTCTACAGGTGTTACTGTTCGAGAACTGCCACAAGTTGGAAAAATAGCTGAAGAGAATAACTTGTTGCTTGTGGTTGACGCCGTGTCGATTCTCGGTGGAGACAAGCTTCCTGTTGACGAATGGAAAATCGATGTGTGCATAACTGGAAGCCAGAAGTGTTTAGCTTGCCCTCCAGGCTTGGCGATGGTTTCCGTAAGCCAAAAAGCTTGGGATAAAATAGAAAAAATAGGGAAGAAGCCCATTTATTTCGACTTGTTAGAAATGAGGAAGTCCGCGTCCAGAAGTGAAACTCCGTTCACGCCGGCTTTACCCCTATTTTATGCATTAAACGAGGCTTTGAAACTCGTTAAGGAAGAAGGATTAGAGAGGAGAATTGAACGGCACAGGCGATGTGCAAAGGCCTTCTATGAGGCGATAAACGCCATGGGAATGACTGCTTTCCCAAGGGAAGAAGAGAACCGTTCAAACACTGTTATAGCAGTGAATGTTCCGGAGAAGGGTGATGACAGAAAAGTGCGAGAAATAATGCGGGAGAAGTACAAAGTGCTTATTGCTGGGGGGATTGGCAAGCTTAAAGGTAGGATTTTTAGGATTGGCTGCATGGGCATCATATCGCAGGCGGAGGTTGTGATGACAATAAATGCTTTAGGAAACGCGTTAAAAGAGGTGGGCTGCCACGTAAACATTGAAGGGGGCCTTGAGGCAGCAATGAAAGCATTCCAATAATTTTGAAATTGAAAAGTGAAGAAATCGGATCGTCAAACCTTTAAAACTTGTCACATTCTTGACATTTATAGTCGCATGCGCTTTCCATGGAATGTTTGATAATGGAAACAATTTTTTGCGCCACTATTAATGAAGCGCATTTTTGAGCTTCCGCCGTCTGTGCCCCTATATGGGGAGTGCATACCACGTTTGGCAATCTCACAATTGAGAAATCATTTGGGGGTTCTTTTTCGTAAACGTCTAATGCTGCTCCTGCTATTTTCCCGGTTTTCAACGCTTCGAATAGGGCTTTTTCATCTATTACTTGCCCTCTGGAGGTGTTAATTATGTAAACGCCGTCTTTCATCTGCTCTATTTCTTTCTTGCCGATCATATGATATGTTTCTTGAGTTAAAGGCACATGCAAGGTTATTATGTCGCTTCTCTTTAATATATCCTCCATTGGCACAGTCTCTGCATCCAGTTCCTTTAAAACGTGTTCTGGAACGTTGTTTAGTTCGCAAACAAGAATTTTCATTCCAAAGGCCTTTGCAAGTCTTGCAACCTTTTGACCCACTCTCCCGAAACCCACGATGCCGATGGTTTTTCCATGGAGTTCCCATCCCATAATTTCTGTCTTTATCCATTTCCCTTCCTTTGTCGCATGATCAGCTCTTGGTATTTGCCTAGCTAGAGATAGCATAAGCCCCATCGTAAGTTCGGCAACGGCTGTAGCCACGGCTTCCGGTGCACATATAACTCGTACCCTCTTCTTATCCGCATATTCAACGTCAATGTTGTCCACTCCTGCCCCGGCTCTCGCTATTATCCTTAGATTCTTTCCAGCGTCGATTATCTCCCTTGTAACTTTTGTCCTGCTTCTCACCACGAGGACGTGGAATTCAGCTACCCTTTTCTTTAGATCTTCCGTGGAGATGTCAGGTTCGACAGACACTTCAAATCCAGCATCCCTTAAGAGTGCAATGCCTTCGGGGTCTATTGGATCACAAACAAGAACTTTTATTGTTATTTCTTTACCTGCGGGGTTAAGCGTGGTTCCTTGCTCTTTTCTTTTCTGTATGAATGACTTTATGAGAGGTAGAGCTTCGTCGAGTCTTTCTGAGCGTATGTTTATTTTTGAATGTTCCTTGAGTATCGGTGTTGGGTTGAACGCTATCCCGAGGCCTGCTTTTTGTATCATGCCTATATCGTTTGCTCCGTCGCCTATGGCGACCACGTTCTCCATTTTAACGCCATATTGTTTGGCGATGCGTTCCAAATGCTCGTCTTTGTTCGTATTCACTATAATCCTCACTCCAGCAAGTTTGCCGCTGTTGAATATGAGCTCGTTGGTCACGGCGAAATCCAAACCTAACTTTTCTTTTACAGGGTTTACGGCAATATCAAAGCATCCCGTTATTACACCTACTTTCACTTCTCCAAGTTTCCGTAACGAGTCCAGAAATTCTCTAACCCCTTGTCGTATCTTAAGGTTTTCAGCAGCTTTGACACATTTTTCGTATTCGACGCCCTTTAAAAGTTCTATCCGCTTCTCCAAGCTTTCTCTCCAGCTTATTCGCCCTTCAATTCCGTCTTTGGTTATTTTATCGACTTCGTTGCTCCTCCAAGTGATTTTCGCAAGTTCAAGCAAGTATTCGCCTTCGACAAGTACTCCATCAAAATCAAGAGCCACCAAGAACATAATGTGGGCCTCCTAGATCTTTATGATGAAAACTAAGTGAACTCAGAATTGAGGTTGTCCTTAAATGGATTGGCGAAGCATCACTTCACAACAGCCATAGGCTTATTTAGCTATGTGGGATAAAAGGCTTTCGCAGGAGTGCCTTTTAACCAGCAACCTTTATGGTTTTTACTCTTCAGCTTGTTGAGGTTTTGCTGAGGGGCGAACCGTTGATCACCTTGCATCCTTTGACTTTGAGGGCGCCATTGTGGATACGCCAGCTTTTTGATCCATCGGAAAATAACAAGACCATTCATCGCTATAGCGGTCACCAGCTTGGTGGTTGCCAGCACAGATTCTTAGGTAACTTGCTAAAAACCATTAGCCGGCTTTTCGTCTCCATGTTTTTCGCCTTTCAAGTGCTTTTTAGACGTTGATTTGGCAAACGCTTAAAAGTCTTTATGGAATATTTGCTGAAAGGTGCGTTTGGTTATGGGTAGCCGTCCAGTGGTTGTTGCTGCTGGAAGGACAAAGTTTGGAGAACATTACGAGAAACAGCCCGAACGCCTCATTGAGGAAGCTTGGCTCAAGGCTTCAGGGGAAGCTGGGCTGGAGCGTAAGGATTTAGAGGCGTGCTATTTGTCGGATTATTTTCTTCCCATAACAAATAAGCTTGGGCTTGAAGAAGGCTTTTTGTCAGAGTTAACGGAGCTGCACGTGCCAATGGATGTGGTGCGCTCCTTCAGCTCAGCTTTTTCCAACGCCTGCAACGCCATCCAAGCTGGAAAATACAACTTGGTGCTTGTGGGTGGAATAGAGAAAATGACAGACCGATGGGACAAGATTCGCGACGACTTAATGCTTTTGGAAGACCCGTGGAGTTATTATGCGGGGTGCACGCCGGAGGCAAATCACGAGCTTATGTTCAGAGCCTATGTTAAGCGTTATGGTATAACGGGTGAAAGCCTTGAAAAGCTTAACATCGCCCTTGCACAAGTTTCCGTCAAAAATCATTTAAACGCCTTAAAAAACGAGTACGCCCAGTTTCAGAGGAAAATAACTGTGGAACAGGTTTTGGAAGCCAGAAAAGCCGCAAGACGCCCTCTGGGGCTTTATGACTTCGCACCTATCTCCGACGGCGCCGCTGTCGTGATTTTAGCCAGCGAAGATGTTGCGAAAAAATTGACGGACAAACCCATATACGTGCTTGGCTCCGCTTCGGCGACAGATTACCTAACTTATCCGGCTAGGGAAGATTTAACCGGCTTTGTTGTGAGCCGCTTAGCCATGGAAAAAGCCTTGAAAATAGCTGGGATAAACCTCTGGGAGATACAGGTTTTGGAGCTTTACGACCAGTCAACGGTCATGGAAATGATTTCCCTAGAGGATTTGGGCTTCTGCCCCCATGGAACAGCCTGGAAAACCGTTTACGAAAGCTGCCAAGACTATAAGGGCTACTATAGGATTGGCGAGAAGAAGCTTTTCGTGAACATGAACGGAGGCTTAAAGGCGGATGGAAACCCGTTGGGCGCAACGGGCGGCGCCCAGATCTACGAGGTTTTCAAACAATTGAGAGGCGAAGCCGGCGCTCGCCAAATTGTGGATGATAAACCCCTTAGGTATGGGTGTGTGCTTGAGTTGGAGGGTTTCGGCACTAAGGGTCATGTCCACATTTTCGGGGTGGAGGGAGCCTAAATGAGCAGTGAACCAATCGAAAGAAGGGTTTCTTATCTTGGCGATAGGCTTAGGGGAAGACGCTGCCAGATATGTGGCAAAGAATACTTCGAGTTAAGGAACTACTGCGGCAACTGCGGCAGAAAAAGCTTCGGCAAAATGGAGGACATAGACTTCTTTTATGAAAAGGGGAGGCTTGAACTTTGCACTTTGATAAACGAGCCGACAAACAAGTTCACAAAGCTTGGCAGCTACATTTACGGCATAGTCTCCTTTCACAACGGCAAAATCAGGGTTCCAGGCCGACTGACAGACAAGATAATCAAAGACGCGGAAGCCATAGACTTTTCAAGCATGGAGGGCAAGGAGGTAGTCCCGAGGTTTAGGAGACGCTATTCAGTTGATAGGAGCGAAATAATACCAACGATTTCGCTGGCTTTCACCTTCGCAGACGAGTATTACCCGCATCAAGAATACCATCCGGCAAAGCCGAACAAAGAGTATGATGTGCCTGGAATCGTGGGCTATGGTGTTTATACGTCAAGGTTTAGGATAAGGGAAGGCAGCATGGAGCGGGCTGTCCCCTTCATAGATGAGGACGCCATAACGGCGGCTGTTGAAGCCGGGAAACTCGCCTTAATCCACTCGGGCGTTGACAGCACGCTTATTGGCAAGGTTTACGTGGGTTCTGAGTCGAATCCCTATGCAGTTAAGCCAATAGCCTCAAAAGTGGCTCAAGTTTTAAAGTTGGGCGAGGAGGACGAGGATGTTCAAGGCGTGGATGCCGTGGACACCGAATTCGCTTGTAAAGCGGCTACAAGCATGTTTAAGGACGCTGCCTCCCTCGTTAATTATCCAAAGATCGGCGCGTCCTATGCTATGGTTATAGGCACCGATAACTCGCAGGCTGCTCCAAGAGATTGTCCCGGCGGAGAATTAGACTTTTTCGTGGGTTATGGCGGATGCGCCTACATCTTCGGAAAAACCGACGTAATAGCCGAGTTGGAGGGCTGGTATTCGTGCACTTCCGACACGCCGGACTTCTGGCGGCGAGACGGAGAACCTTACCCGATGCACGGTGGGCGCTTCACAGGCGACCCAGCCTATTTTAAGCACATTAGAAAAGCTGCAAGGAGACTTATGGAGAAGCTTGGGCTCAAGCCAAGCGATATAAACTACTTCGTAGCCCACCAGCCTAACGTCGCTTTCCCAGTTAGAATAGCCAAGGAGCTTGGCTTCAAAGAGGAACAGTACACTCCATCTTTACAGGTGGCAAAGTTTGGCAATACCTATTCGGGCTCATCGCCTGTAGGCCTAGCAGCGGTTCTTGACGTTGCAAAGCCGAATGAGCGCATCTTAATCGTTAGTTATGGCTCTGGCGCTGGAAGCGACGCCTACTCTTTCATAACGACGAGCCAAATAGTGGAGAAAAGGCAACGCCAAAAAATGACCGTTAAATACCAGGCGGAAAACCCGTTCTTGGAGTATGTGGACTACAACACCTATAGACGGCTAAAACATGGAATGTAGCGAACCCTTTAATAGTCAGCCTAAACCTAAATAATGCGCGGAGCCTTAACGTTTGTTTGCCTACGGCATATTCAAAGTTTTATATGCGCCCCATGAAACTTTCAAAGAAGTGGCCCAAAACCCAAAATATTTTGGGCCCATGTTAATTATGGTTCTGTTTGTAATTGCGAACTTGGGTTCAGCCTACGTTATAGCGTCAAAAACCTATGTGGAAACTACGGAGCCTTCGCTTTCGCTGGAAAAAAGGGATTTGTGGACTGAAAACAAAAGTTTTTGGCAGCCCCTTGATGGCGCGCAGTGCACGGAAAACTCCATGGATTACGTTGCAGGTGTGTATTATGGGAGTAGAAGCATAGAGTTTTGGGTTGAGCAGAGCGAAAGAATCGCCATGGAACTCCGTAGCATTGGGGTAAACTGTTCCGTTAATGGCGGTTACACACGGCTTTATTTGAGGGTAAAGTGGACAAGCCCAAGCTATCCACCGCAGAACGCTTCGCTTCACTTTTATTCGGGCTCCACAAGTTTTTATCGAAACTTAACCAGCGAGTTTTCCAACGCCACCGTCAATTCTTGGCGGAACCTAACTATCAACCTTGCAGATGAAAGATGGTTGAGAAACCCCCTTTGGGGAAACGTTACTGGTTTGAAGTTGGAGCTTGTGTGGAACCAAACTTCGAACATAAGGGTTCTTGTGGACGGTTTATTTTTCGGCGGTGTTTTCAAGCCCTATGTGGAGAACGTGCCTGGCTACATTGCCAGTTATGCAGCCTACTCGTTTATGCAGTTCTTTTTAAGGTGGTTTCTGCTGGGCGGGATGATTTACGTTTTAACAAAAGTGTTTAAGGCAAAAACTGTTTGGCGAGTTACCCTTATCTTAGCAGGCTTCGCTTTAATAACCATGTTTGTGCAGGCTGCAATAAGCGCGGCGGCTTTCTCAGCCCTACCCACCTTGAAATATCCTTTTGAGTTTATTGGTGGCGTTGAGGGGGAAGCTAAAAGCGCCTACGGCAAAATCTTGGAGGAAACGTGGCTTGTGAATCAAGTTTATAGTGTTGTGCAGATGGTTATGCTTATGTGGACCGTGGTGTTGTGCACTATCGCCATTCATTTAACAGCGGAGCTTTCATGGACAACAAGCCTCTTAACAGCCTTTGCAGCCTACCTCGCCGCACTGTTCATTGAAGGCTTTCTAACCATGTAGCGCGGTTTGCCCCTGAACCTCATTCATATCTTAGGGCTACCACTGGCGGTATTTTTGAGGCTCTATAGGCTGGGAGGACGCCGCCAACCAAGCCTATCAGAATGGTTAGGGTTAACGTCTGGGCTATGAGGCTTGGCGTTATCAACGGGCTTAGCTGTAGGGTAATGCCGCTTTCACCTATGCCTCCTATCCTGAAACCTCTCGACGAGAGGAAATAAGCGCCGACCACGCCTAAGGATATCCCGGCAGTTCCGCCGACGAGGCTCATCATGATGGATTCCATGAGGATTAACAGCAAAATCTGCCCGTTAGTATAGCCAATAGCTTTCATAACGCCGATTTCTTTTGTGCGCTCCATAACTGAGGTTATCATTGTGGCAGCCACCCCTGCAATGGCTACGGCGAAGGCTGAAAGCGATGTTGAAAAGTTTATGAAGTTTATTGCGCTGGTTACGCTGGAAACAGCTTCAGCTATGGAGCTGAAGGCGATTATTTGGGCTTTATCCTCGTAATACTGCCTCAAAATGGAGACTATGGGTTTAACGTTGGTTGGGCTGTCTGCCAAAACCAGGATCCCCGACCACCTCTCCATCCCAAAAAGCCTCTTGCCAGCCTCTAAACATGTGAAAATGGTTGAGTCCGGGTCAACTATCAAAGCGCCGCCATACTCTTTGAGGATGGCGCCCACCATCAAGTTAATGGTTTTCTTACCAGTTATTTTGCCTCCCTCAATTTTTGGAACAGTCACCGTGACAACGTCGCCTAAGCCAAAATGTCTTTCATGGTTTTTGTAAGCTATCTTCCTGCCGATAATCGAGCTTATAACCTCAGTTTCCGGCGGAATCGCGCCTTCATCGATTTCCAGGCTGCCTATTGCTTCGAAAAGCAGGCTGTAATCCACGGCGAATATGGCTATTTTGGCCTCTTCAGTTCCTCTTTTCACCAATCCTTGGGTGTTGTAGAAGGGTTCAGCCCTTTTAACTGATTCTACGGCTCTGATATAGTTTAGGTCTTCTTCGTCTAACCGATAGTTTTCTGTTGGGAAGATGGCGATGGCGTTTTGCCCCAGAGAGGTTATTCTCTCTTCTATGTAGGTGGAGTAGCTTCCAACCACCGAGCTCATCATGACGAGGACAAGGGGGCCTATGGCTATGCCTGTTATTGTTAGGGCTGCCCGCACTCTTCTTTCGCTCAGGGCTTTAAGCGCCAGCCGAACAAAGTCCATGAACATTTGGGCTTTTCACCCATCAAATTTCGGGAGGCATGCTTCCCACAATTCGGGTCTTCTTCATCATTCTATAAATCAACATGGTTGACACCGCTAAAAAGACTATAACTCCAGCCACAATTATCCATCTTTCAATAAGCCCCTCTCCCTCTTTCGCTGTTGGCGGAGCCGCCTCCTCTCGTTTCACTATGGCGATCTCCATTTCCTTTGTTTCTCTTTCATTGAAAATGTTGTAGTATCGCACCGTGAGGATGGCCACATTGTTATACTTGTTTATGTCAACTCTGAAGGCAACCTCTTCCCCGGGTCCAATATCGCCTATAATTTCAGAAGTCACGGTGTCTCCAATTTTCAGTTCCACTTCAACCCGGTAGGCTGTTGAAGATCCGTAGTTGATAATGGACCCGGTCACCGTTGAGGACACGTTGGTTCCCGTTGCCTTAACACTTCTCACGGCAAGCTCTATGAAGGGCTCTACGACAACTGTTACGGAGTTGTTGAAGGTTCGGTAGTATCCGCTTGCATCTCTATAAAAAATCGAAACCAGAAGGGGAACAGGTCCATAGGTTATGTAGGGCGTGGCCCCCATTTGAGCGTAAAAGCCTAGGGGGTTGTATGCCATGGTTAAGGGTATTATGCATTCTTCACCCGGGTTTATTTTTTGGACATAGTTCACCGCCGGCGAAGCTATAAGGATTGGGCTTGCTTGGTATGGCGAAACCACTATGTAAACGTCGTGCATGGAGGTGCTTCCACGGTTCACTAACGTAAGTGAAGTGTTCACGTAGCGGCTTTTCACTGTTAAGGTTTTGTCCACGGATACTTCAATGTAGCCTGCTTTGCCGAGCACCGCCACATCAAAAGATAACGGGGTTTTTCTGTTTCCGCCCCACGAATCAATGTATGAAAGGGCTCCGTTGATTATGTGCCCGCCAACTTCAACATTGAAAAGGTTTAGGCTAACCATGAAGGTTAGGATGTCACCTCTACCATACGTTTGGGCTGGACTCGCGTACTGGGCGCTTAGAAACGCGTTTAAGATTTCCGCCAAGTTCAAGGCCTGTAGTTGTTGGGGCAGCTGCACCGACAAAGGTGGAGTCTTAACCGCGCTGGAGTTGTCTACGGCGTTGCGGAAACCCTTTGGTAGTTCAAGCTCGAGCACAGCGCCCCTTAAGCCGTCCACGTAAACGTTTCTCACCATCACTATGAGGTGGGCGCCGTACGTGTAGGGTCCAACAGTGCCCTCGTACCATCTAGCCTCCACAAGCTCGATGGCTGAACGGTCATTGTTAACCGTTATCTGCACTTTAAACTCTTCGACGCGTCTAACGCCGGGGCCGCCGGAAAGCAGTATGCAATCCACCGTTAAGCTTGCGTTGTAGCTTCCAGGGGAAATATTGTCCACAGATATCGTGAAAGACGCCGTGAACGTGGCTAGGCTTCTAACGGGGCCTTCTATATACGCTGTGGCTTCGCCTTGTCCCTTAGAGGTCATTCCGCTTGGCAGTTTAAGTTTAAGGTTTATCCCGCCCAGCGAGTATGGTGCCCGATTTGCTAATGTCACTTGATACGTGGCGTTGCTGGTTCTTGGAAAAACATTCACGTTGTTTTGCCAGCCAGCACCCACAAGAGACAGTAAGCTTTCAGAGGCGGGATAGCTTTCAAAAGGCAGAAAAGCCGTGAAACTTCTCAAAATTCTTATGTGGGTTCCAAACTCCGTGAACAGATAACTTGTGAAAACTTTCACATGGGCTGTCGGCGTCGTCGTATTTACGTCGAAGTGGAGAACCGCTGTGCAGGAGCCGCCGCTTGCAACGGTTGCGGCGCATGCCTCTGAATCCTTGATGGATGTAAGCTGCGGCGATGAAGCGTTGACCACAACCCCCCAAACCGGGTAGCGTCCCACGTTGACAAGCCTTAAGGTTAAAGGCACATAACGCGAGGTGGAATAGGCTGGCGTGGGGTCTGGATAACCCCAATAAGCCTCAACAAGTGTTAACTCTGGAACGTGGCCGTGGGGGCTTTCAACGTTTATTGGGAAGGAAACCGCTTGGTTCATGGGGAAGGAAGCTCCACTAACAATTTTGAAATAGGTTATGTTTAACTTGCCCTCGTGTAAAGCCAAGTTTATGTTAAGGTCGACGTCCACGGTTAAATCAACAAAACATGTGCCGCCAGAAGCCATACCATTAATGTATGTTCCTGAAACAGCTCTAAGCTTTATGCCCTCCGGAAGTTTGACGTCCACAATCATGGTGTTTATGTTGTCTGGAAGTCTGTTAACAAGGTAAACGCGTAGAACAACGCCTCTGGCTGAAGGAAGAAGCGGAGCAGGTGCCCCATTGTAAAGG
This sequence comes from Candidatus Bathyarchaeota archaeon, assembly GCA_025059195.1. GTDB lineage: Archaea > Thermoproteota > Bathyarchaeia > Bathyarchaeales > Bathycorpusculaceae > DRVP01. The sequence continues at coordinate 6,639 of JANXDU010000036.1, read as the reverse complement.
GTGTTTACGGCCGCTATCATAACGGGTTGTTCTGGAGGTGGAGCATCCACCCTCACCGGAATCGTCAAGTTTGCGGTTTTGACGTAGACTACACCGTCCTCAGTTCTAGCACTACAATCAGCATAGATAGTTGCGTTGTAAACGCCAAAAGAAGCGTTTTTGGGTATGGATATGCCCGTGAAGGTTAAGGTGAAACGGTCGCCTTTGTTGACCAGACCCGTGCTTGCCCGCGGATTCTTAACAATGAACCCGTTTAGGCTGGTAAGGTTGAAGTACGCGGAGCTTATGGTGTTGCCGTTATTCTCCAATATCACGTAAAGGTTCGTGTCCACAGATCCCGGGTAAGAGGCTGGCGAGAAATATGCATCCACAACCCTCAAGGAAATGGGGGGATAACCCCAAACCCTCAAAGTTATGTTTTTAAACTCCTCAAATTGGACGTTTCCCTTCTCGTGGGTTATTTTTAACGTTAAATTATACGTTTTTGGGCTAACCGATGTTGAAATGTCAAGCAAGTATTCAAAGGCTATATAGGTGTTGAGGTGGACATTTTCGGCGACGCTTCCATTAAGGAGCCTTGCCGGAGAGCATGAGCCGCTTCCGGAACTGAAGCTTATGCCGGGAACGGCCGACGTGTTAAGCCATCCCACCACGTTTCTGGCTGGAGTGATGTTTTGGTAAACAGCCTCAATTTTTAGGTTTACCCTTCTGCTGCCCGGATATATTTCCGCCGTGTCGGCGGAGGACCGTACATTAACATAAACTATGTGGAAGTCTTCATCTCGTCCTCCATAAGTCCTATTTATGAAGGCGAATGTTGACTGGAATATCAACGTGAAAAGCAACATGAGCGTTAAACATTTTCTCATTTTTTCACCTTCTAAACGTTTTTACTCCTTACTTATAAGGGATTCCGACTTTTTAGGTGGGAATTCGCCTACAATTTCTCCATCTCTTATGACATATATTTTGTCCATGCAATTAGCCACTTCAGGGTCGTGGGTGACAACCACCACCGTGTGGCCAGCCTTGTTAAGGTTTAGAAAGGTTTCCACCACGGTTTTGGCTGAAGCTCTGTCCAAGTTGCCGGTGGGCTCGTCCGCCAACAAGACAACGGGTTTCCCAACGATGGCTCTGGCTATGGCAACCCGCTGCTGCTGTCCACCGGAAAGCTGGTTTGGCTTTTTATGGAGCCAGCTTTCTTCTCCGCCCGCTTTGGTTAAGGCTTCCAGAACCATTTTCGCCCTTAGGTTGCGGGGTATCCCCCTTGGTATGAGGGGCAACTCAATATTTTCAAAAACCGTCAGCCTGTTAATGAGGTTAAAGGTTTGAAAAACAAAGCCTAACTTGGTGTTGCGGAGACTCGCCAAAGTTCGGTCGTCAAGCCTTGAAATGTCAACTCCATCAAAGAAAATCTTGCCCTTTGATGGCCTGTCCAGAAGCCCAATCATGTTAAGAAGGGTTGTCTTTCCAGAACCCGAAGGCCCCATTATAGCGATGAGCTGGCCATTGCTTATTTGGAAGTTCACCTTTTTCAAGGCCAGCGTTGAGATGGCACCGACTCTGTACTCTTTGTAAACATCCACCAGCCTAATTATTGGTTTTGTCTGCGTTTTTCCCAGCAATTATTAAGCCCCATCTCCGCGTGAGCGGATCATGGCAAATAACACACCACTGTAATATACTGTTTACTCTAGCAAGATTTATATGCGTGGGCGTCTCTTGTAAAGACAAGCCTCAGCCTAAAACTCAGTGTTTCCGTTGAAAAGGGACACGTGGGTTTTAAGGCTTAGAAGGCTTGTTCCGCGGTAAGGACGAAAAAACAGTATGCCAAGAAGGCTCCCAGAAAAAACAAAACACGCTGAGCGAAAACCTAGAAGGTTTGGAAGTAGCAGACGCTTCAACCCCGGCAAACCACTTTTCCAAACCGCGCCGGTTAAAGAAAATCAAGAGTTAGAAGTTGTCATAGACGACATTGGAAGTAGGGGGGACGGCGTAGCCCGCATACAAGGCTACTTGATTTTTGTTCCAAACAGCAGAGTAGGCGAACGCGTCAAGGTGCGGATTTTGTCGGTTAGTGGAAAATTCGCCGTCGCAGAAAGAGTAGCCTAGATGGAGGAGGGAAGGTGAAAATTAAGGAGCTGCGAAATGGAATGAAACGTGTGGACATTGAAGCTAAGGTCATAGAAAAATCCGCTCCCCGCGAGGTTCTTTCAAGGTTTAAAGACGTCACCCACAAAGTGGCGACCGCCGTCATAGCAGACGAAACAGGTAGGGTAAAGCTAACCTTATGGAATGAGCAAATAGACCAAGTAAACGTCAACGACACCGTCAAAGTGGAAAACGGCTACGTGACAAGCTTCAAGGGTGAAATTCAGCTTAACGTTGGAAAATATGGCAAACTTACAGTTAAATGAAAACGCGGGACATTTAATCCACGCATAAGAGGTGAAAAATATGGAGGAAAGAAGAAGGTTCGGCGGAAAAAGAGACTTTGGAAAAGGCGGGCCGAGAAGGTTCCCGCCAAAACCAGTTGAGCTGGGCAAAGAATACGAGGTAGACGTGACGGAAACAAGCCGAAGAGGTGAAGGAATAGCCCGCATTCAGGGATTAGTAACCTTCATACCAAACACGAAGCCAGGTGACCGTGTAAAGATAAGAATAACGAGGATAAGCCGAAGATTCGCCGAAGCCGAAGTGGTTGAATCCGGAGCATTGGAAGAGTAGGCGTGTCAAAGCTTTTCTAGGCTGTCTGCCGCTGGTTAACGTATATTTTTCCTTCTTTCATGACGAATTTTACCTTTTTGAGAACCGTTATGTCTTCGAGAGGATTGCCTTCCACGCCAACTATGTCGGCAAGTTTGCCGACTTCCACGGTGCCAACAACGTTTAACACCCCTATACATTCGGCAGCGTTCCTTGTTGTAGCCAAAATAGCGTCCATGGGTTTCATGCCGTACTTAACCATGGTTATGGCTTCGTCGGCGTTGTCTCCATGCGCCCTCAGGGGCGGACCAAAATAGTCTGTTCCAGCTGCAATTTTAACGCCGGCCTTATAAGCCATCATGAAGCTTTTCGGCATGGCGTCTATGCACTCCTCTTGCTTTTTAAGCCTCCATGGGGGCATGTCGTAGGGACGCTCCATAGCCTTCTTGTAAACTTCAACAAGGCATAGAGTTGGCACGAAATAGACGTTGTGGCTTAACATTAACTGCACGCATTCCTCATCTAAAAAGAAGCCATGCTCTACAGAGTCCACGCCACCCAACACGGCAATTTTCACCCCTTCAGCGCCCTCAGCGTGGGATGCCACCCTCCGCTCAACTCGATGGGCTTCTTCGGTTATGGCCTTAACCTCTTCAACGGTGAACTGTGGATAACGCGGGTGATCCTTCTCGGAGCCTATCCCACCCGACGTCATTATCTTGATTAAGTCTGCGCCGTCCCGTAAGGCTTCTCTAGCTGCACGACGGCAGTCGTCTGGGCCGTCGGCAAGGAGAATCCCCCTTTTTAGAACCTCCTCTCTTGGAAGGTAATGAATGTCTGAGTGCCCACCAGTTTGAGAGATGGGTCTACCCGCTGCGAAAATTCGTGGACCTGGAATAGTTCCCTCGTTTATGGCGCGTTTCAGCGATAAGGCTATGGAGCTTCCGACGTCTCGAACCATGGTGAAGCCGGCTTTTAAAAGCTTCTGGCAGTCTTCCACAGCTCTGATGACTGCCAAATCATGGGGAGTTATTATCCCTTCGGCTGGACTGTAGCTTCTGCGGCCGTAAATGTGAACGTGCGCGTCCGTTAAACCCGGCAGAATCGTTAGGTTCCCCAAATCTATAAGCTTGGCGTTTTCTGGAATATTTATTTCGCTCTCCTTTCCAACTTCGACAATTTTGTCTCCCTTGACCAATACGATGGGACTTGTTAGCGGCTCTCTCCCAGTTCCATCAACCAAAAGTCCAGCTTTTATGCAGATGGTTTCTTCCGCTTCTTCCTTCATCCATTCTTCACCTCCCTTTGTTTTTATGGCGTAGAACTTTTCCCGGCAGAACTTTTCTATGTTCGCCTTTCTCTATTACAATTTCGCCGTTAACAATAACGCATTCTATCCCCGTCGGGTATCTGTGAGGATCTGCATAGGTGGCTTCGTCGGATATAATCTTCGGGTTGAAAACCACAATGTCAGCCCACATGCCCGCCCTGATGAGGCCTCTGTCGAAAAGTCCAAGTTTGACGGCTGGGAAAGAAGTCATTTTCCTTACGGCCTCTTCTAAGGTTAAAATGCCGAGTTCGTTAACATAACGTTTTAAAACTCTGGGGTATGTACCGTAAGCTCTTGGATGAGGCTTGCCTTTGCTGAGGAAACCGTAAGTAGCGCATATTGAGGCGTCGGAGCCTATCATAGAGGCTGGATGGCTTAAAACTGTGCAGACGTCGCCCTCCCGCATGGTGAAACGCACCACTTGAACGGATGCCTCCTCCTCTATGAGGAGGTTGAAAACAAAGTCGAAGGGGTTAACGCCCAGCGAACTGCAAATCTCGCTTATCATTTTGCCCTCATATTCTGGATGCCTACTTGAGCGGGCAATCATAATGGAATCCCAACCAGCCGTCATAAAAGGGCTAGGCCATTTCGGCAACCCCTCCACCATCTCTTTCTTAATCCGCTTTCGCCATTTCGGATTTTTCAGCCTTTCAACCAGTTTTGGAGGCCCACCCTCATGAACCTCTGGAGGCAGCAAAGCGCTTAAGCCGAAGCTTGCCGCAGTGTAGGGGTAAACGTCGCATGTCACTTGGACGCCTCTCTCCCGGGCTTCCTCAATCATCCTCAACGTTGTCTTAACCAAACCCCAAGCGGGCTGGCCGTGGGCTTTGTGATGGGATATTTGGACAGAAACGCCGGCGGCCTCGCCTATTTCTATGGCCTCCTTGACAGAGGATACGAGTCTTGGGGAGTCCTCACCTCGAATGTGAGAGGCGTAAATGCCTCCATACTTCGCAACAACTTTGGCCAGCTCGATTATCTCTTTAGTGTCCGCGTAGGAGCTTGGCGGATAAATAAGCCCCGTGGACAAGCCGAAAGCTCCGGCCTTCATGGACTCTTCTGTCAGCCTCTTCATTTCCTCCAACTCCCTTTTTGTCGGAGTCCTGTTATCATACCCCATTACGCAAACCCGAATGTTGGCATGCCCAACAAGCGCTGCAACATTCACGGATAAACTCCTCTCCTCCAAAACTTTGAAGTATTCCTCCATGCTTGACCAGTTTAAGGCCACGCCGGCCTCGTCCAGAACAGGGTTTTCTTTTCTGAAGTTTGCCCTAAGCTCATCGTTTAAAGGAGCTGCTGAAACACCGCAGTTTCCAACAACCTCCGTTGTTACACCTTGTCTAACCTTGCTTTCCGCATAATTGTTTATGAGAAACTCCAAATCTGAGTGGGAATGTATGTCTATGAAACCCGGACAAACCACTAAACCATCTGCCTCAATCACGGTTTCCGCTTCAGAGCCTAGGTTCCCAACAGCGGCTATTCGCCCGTTTTTGACGCCGACGTCCGCCTTAAACCACGGATTGCCAGCGCCATCAACAATCCTTCCGCCCTTAATCAACACATCATACATGTTGTCCTCTCCACAGGCGGCAACTTCCAGAAGCACTTAGTACAGTAACTCCTCCCCTTATATTTTCCCCATCCAAAGCTTCATGCCATCAAAAACCTGACAGAGATAGAACCGTTGGAAATGACAAGTTTACGATCAGCCAGTTCCACTATGCCAGCTTTCACCGGGACCATGTTTCTACCTGTGCAACCTGATTGAAAGCTACCCCCTTTGACAACGATTCAAAAGCTGCAATGCTTCAAACTTCATCTTCCTCTTGCCAAGCACCTCCCCATTTTTCGCGGTGCTTGCTCTTTTCAGATGGAATTGGTTATCGCTGTCTTAGAACCTCCAAGCTCTTCTTTGATGCAACGAAGCTGCAGAAGAAATAAAACTGTGAGTGGTGGTTTCTTAAAATTTTAGCCACAATTTTGCTATTTTTACACGCCGCAAAATTGATTACCTCGGTTAAATTTTGTTCTTAATGATAAAGGGAGGATAAATGAATCGCGGATTTTTCAACAAGGCTTTTGTGAGCTATTTGTTGATTTCAGTTCTAATAACAATTTCAATGCTGGACCCCTTGAATTTTTCAAGAAAAACTTCGGTAAACACTCGAAAAATCTACAATCACATAGAAAATGAACTCGCAACAGGAGGGCATATCCTAGTAGATTTACATTACGGCTTACTTGCAAGAACAGCTCTAGAACCTCAACTGACAATTATTGTCAAACATCTTTTTGATAAAAACTGCAAGATTGTTTTCCTATCAACATCAAATGAAGGGCCAGCCATTTTCAAAAAGTTTCAGCTACAAGCCCCTGATGTTTTTGCAGGTAGACAATATGGCGTTGACTACGTGTTTTTGGGAAGCATCAGCAGCGGCGAGGCTGGAGTGGCGTCTCTTGCAAAAAGCATCCGTGAGACTGTAAGTAAAGATTACTACAATACACCCACTACCGACTACATTAAGTTGCCGATTATGAAAAATCTCAACGGAGCAGAAAGCTTCGCTTTGGCTTTCATACTTTCCATAGAGGTG
>JANXDU010000032.1 GCA_025059195.1 Candidatus Bathyarchaeota archaeon | reverse complement strand
AGCCCATTAAACTCCTCTTCGGTTTGAGGCTCTGTTTGCCACTTAGCCCATTCGGCAAGTGGAGTTTTGCCCTTCAAAGGAACAACGGGGAGGTCTTGGGCCCAGTAGCCCCTAGCAGCTTCAACAATCGCGTTCAAGTTTTGCCCTCCTTCGGCGGCTTTTCCGTGATATAAAGTTTGAAGGGCGCCTTTCTATCAAAGACGATCTTCACGTCGCTGAAATTTTTAATGTAGTCGATGACTTGAGCTATGTCGCGGAATTTGCCATACAAAACAACCGCGTAAAACAGCTCCAAATCCGCTAACTCCTGCTCCTTCATAATACTCCGCCTCGGTTTCATTCTCGGTTTGAACGGTCTTTCGAGGTTTTTACAAAATCCTTTATACACTTAAATATACCGAAAATGGAATGGCCCATTCATGGCTTCCTACAAAAGCAGGTTGATTTCGCCTTCGCCCTCTTTTGTTCGTTTAGAAACTCTTCAAGGTAGCGGGCTAGGAACATGCATTGCTCAGCCCTTGACAAATCGCCTCGCGTTTTAAATTCTTCAGCCTTTTTCCAGAGCCTTTCAATTATGCGTTGAAGCTCCTGCTTTGTAGCTTTTTCCAACCCACAAAGGGACATCAACTAAAAGCCTCCAAAAGCGTTTTCTGAACCGTTGAGGGTTTCTCCTCAGCGTAGCCCACATAAACCCTCACGCGGCCCTTCGTTGCAAGGGCTGTTTTGCCATCATCCTCAAAACGGATCCGATAGCCCTTATAACAAACTGTGAATCCCCAGCCGCCGTTTATTTCAACCTGCTGATTGTAGGCGTTAATAACCCGCCTCTTAAACTCTTCATCAGCCATCAAGTGTTTAAGCCCATCTTCAACTCGAAACTTAACCAAGCCCATCATGTCTTTATCACCAAGACATAATAGCATAGACGAAATATTTAAATGTTTCGATTGCTAAGACATTATAGTGGAGACGTGAAGGTTAAGATGGCACGCACATACATCCTCACGGAACATGAAAGGAAAATCCTCAAAAGATTCGTAGAAACAGGCGAGAAGCTAAATGGCTTGCGAAACTTAATTTACATCTTCAAGAAGGCCCAAAAGCAGCTTGAGGCGGACATGCAACTTATTAATGAGGCTTTGCAGAAATACGGTTGAGAACTAGCATGTTTTACATGTTTAAGCTAGTTTAAGCCCTGCAAAATATCCACTTAAGTCCATAAAGCTTTCAAGTTTAAACAAACCTTTCAGCCGAGGGCATCTTCCTCAACGCTTACCAAAGCTCAGCCCAAAACAACCTTCATCACAAAACTTTTAAAGACTCCTTAAACGGGCCACGATAGAAAAAATGGGGATTTTGCGGGAGAGCTCACCACACGTTTTTAGTAGGCTATAACCCTCAAAGTTTTTCGCCAGACTAGAGGATTTGTGATTATCTCCCTATTATGTTTGTGGAAAATGGTTTTGCTTCAATTTTTATTTTCGCTAGGCCTCTCTCTAGGTTTTTGGGTGCGTTTTCCAAGAGTTTTCTCCCAATCCACTTTAAACATAAGGATAAAAACTATTACAAGGAGGATTAATGCGATAATCATGCCGATTATGGCTGAAGTCCAGTCGCTTTCTATTCCGAAAATGTCGCGGATAATACCAACCATAAAGCGTCCGCTGTAGACTATGATCAGGCCCATGCAAAGCTTGCCGAGAAATGCTGGGACGAACGCCCGTAAAAAGCCGTAGCGCATCACTCCAAGGGGGATGAATAGCAAGTCGTCAGGTAAGGGGGTTAATGCGAATATAAAAATGGCTAGAACGCCATATCGCCCAAAAACTTTTAAGAGAAACTCTACGTTGCGTTTGCCCTTTTCGCTTACTATTTTTCTGCTGCCTAAACCAAGCAGATATCCAGAAAACTCGCCGACAGCCGCGCCCAAGCTGGAGGTCAAGGCGACTAAAATTGGATTAAACGCTTCAACGGAGCCAAGTGTAAAAAGCACTACTGTATACGGAATTGGGAAAAAAATTGACATGGAACCCATTAAGCTCATGAGGAAAACACCCAAGTAGCTGTATTGCATGGAAAAGTTTTGCAGCCATTCGGCAAGCTGTTTTAGGAGGTCTTCTGTTGCCAAAGTTTCAGCCTCCCTTACCCATAGGCATTTTAGCCTTAAAGAGCTTGCCGTGGACCGAAGGCTGTGGAAGCCAAATTTTAAATTGGGGATTTGCCAATCATCCAGATTCTAGGCTTGCTGGAGGTTTCGATCGTTTGGCTGAAGCTGAAAAACGGGAAGCGATATGGATCGCCCGGGACCTTTCGAAATGCAGCGGCTGTAGAAGATGTGAAGTGGCCTGCTCGCTTTTCCACGAGAAGCGCATATGGCCTGAAGCCTCCCGTATAAGGGTTTTTATGCTTGCCCCGGGAATCGAGTTTCCCCATTTCTGCGCCCAATGTGAGGATTACCCATGTGTGGAGGCATGTCCAACCAAAGCCTTGTCGGTGAGCACAGAAACGGGCGCTGTGCTTGTGGACGCTAACACGTGCATTGGCTGTGGGAAGTGCATTGAGGCTTGCCCCGGAAAGATTCCCCACATGCATCCTACAGAAAACAGGATTTTGATTTGTGATTTGTGCGGCGGAAACCCCCAATGCGTTAGGGTCTGCCAAGAAGGCTTGTGGAACGTTCTTATGATAGTGCCTAGGAGAGCACATTCCTTCAAGCTTTACGCCCGCACTCCAGAAGAGATCACCCGGGACTTAGCTGTTAAAATCTTCGGAGAGGAGGGAGAACACTTACTATGATTTTTGGTTACGCTGGAAAGTTCCTTGAAGTTGACCTTTCAACGCAGAACATCAAAGAAGTGCGATTCAGCGACGAAGTTTTGATGGATTATGTTGGTGGCAGAGGGTTAGCTGCGAAAGTTCTTTGGGATAGACTTGGCAGCCGTTGGGAAACCGTAGATCCGCTTGGACCGGAAAACTTGCTATTGTTTTTAGCGGGTCCGCTTACTGGGTTTTTCCCGGGTGGGCGCATCTGTGTTTCAGGTAAGTCTCCGCAGTGTAATGGAGTGGTTGGCTCTACTGTGGGCGGCGAGTTTGGCGTTGACCTTAGATGCGCCGGTTACGACGGCGTTATTGTTGTTGGTGAAGCTGAAAAACCCGTTTACCTTTTCATAAAAGATGGGGATGTCGAAATTAGGGATGCCTCCCGCATTTGGGGTATGAATGCTAAGCAGACGGTTGCCTTCCTCACTAAAGAATGCAGAGAGCTTTTGAAAAAGCGTTATCCAAAGAAGGGCGAGTGGCGGGAGCCTTCCATCCTCTACATTGGTCCGGCCGGCGAGAACAAGGTGCGGACCGCTGTGGTGGCGGCTAAATGGTCGCATGCCGCTGGTTATGGTGGTTACGGTGCTGTTATGGGCGCTAAAAAGCTCAAGGCGGTTGCTGTTAAAGGCACTGGTCCACTGCCGGAAGTTGCCGACTTAGAGGCTGTTCAGCGACTCATGCAGGATGTTTGCAATAATGCCTATGAAAGTGAGCTTTGGAGGCGTTGGGGAACCGGTGCGGCTGGCTATGATGTGGGTGCAAAACAAAGCTCCGAACCAGTTCGAAATTGGCAGGAGGAGTGGCATGACGAAAGAAGCTTCGGTGTTGACCAGTTTGAAAACCGTGTTTGGGTAAAGTCGTATTGGGGCGATTTCGGCTGTCCAACTACATGCCTTAAACTAGCTGTGGTGAGGGCTGGGAAGTTTAAGGGGGCCATTACGGACAACCCAGACTACGAGCTACAAGCCTATTTGGGCACAAACCTGGGCATCTTCACTCCGGAAGGAAACGTTTACTTGGCTTCCGTTATTGACGACTTAGGACTTTGCGGCATACAAACTGGCAACGTGTTAGGGTTCGCCGCCGAACTCTTCCAGAGAGGAATACTGACAAAGGAGGATTTGGACGGCATCGAACCAAAATGGGGCAAAGCTGAAGCCTTCGCTGCACTGGCAAGAAAAATCGCTTATCGGGAAGGCGTCGGCAGCCTTCTGGCTGAAGGCACTTATCGAGCTGCCTTGAAAATTGGTGAACTGAAAGGTGTTGACGTTATGCCCTACGCTGTGCAGGTTAAAGGCATTGGGGTTGGCGCCCACGGTATAAGAAGCGAGAAGGACTATCCAGAAGTATATTCTTATGCGTGCTCCGTTCAAGGCGGAGACCACACTTCAGTGGCGTTTATGCCGCTGGATGAGCCCAGAAGCGAACACATAAGGGTTTTCGACGACTCCGGAGTAATTTGCTTCTTCAACACCTTCGGCATACCCCGCAACTTAGTTTTCGACTTCTACAAAGCTGTGACGGGCATAGAGCTAACCAAGGAGGAATGGGTTAACATAAAAGCCATGAAAATAATACAGCTGCAAAGGGCTATGCTTCTTTTGGGCGGACCGGATTTGCAGTGGAACCCGGAAATTCATGATGATAATCCACTGCGGTTCTATGAACCGCTTCCGTCTGGACCGTTCAAGGGCAAAACTGTTGAGAAAGCCCGTGTGGACGAGGAGAAACGCAAATACTATGAGCTTGTGGGCTGGGATGAAAGGGGCATACCGAAATCTGATTTTCTTAAACGGCTTGGGTTAGACGACGTTGACAAAGCCCTCGAAAAGCTTCGATGAAAACCAACATCGCTTATTTTCGCGGCCAAGCAAAACACTAGCTCTCCTCAGTTTTTCTCCATTTACGGTTTCACGCGGATAATTTTTGTCGGCGTAACTATTATGGAAACTTTTTCGTCTTTCGCTTCAAAGGGCACTTTTTCTACCACTTGCATGTCATGAACTGTCGTGGCCACCGGAACATCTCCAAACCTCTTTTTGATGATTTCTATTTCTGTGTCGCCGTAGCCGCTTCCCTTTCCAAGCCTATGCCCTTCAAGGTCCACAGCCACCGAGCCTTCCACGATTAAGTCTGGTTTTGGAAAGTCCTGCACCGTAAAGCCGTATTTGAATGCGCCTTTTATTGTTGAGGCTATATGCTCTTTTCCTCGAACCTTCGATGGTTCTATTAGGATGAAGCCTTTCTGAAGCCTTGGAGACGCCATTATAAGGATTTTTCCATCTTTCAACGCGTTTTCCCGAACCTTTCGCTGGGGCGAGTCTGGATTGACAAAAACAACCTTCGCTTTTCTCCATTCTTCAAGTTGGCGAAGCCTTTCAGCCGCCCTTTCAGCCTCAACAAAATTGGGGATTCTTCCCCAGCATGGAAGCGGGAAAGCTGCCACTCCAGACTCTTCCATTTCCCGCCAAATTTTCTCTCGCAACCGCTGTTTTTCTTCTGTAATCCTTTTTGACATCGAAATGAAAATGAGGGAGATGAAGGCTTTAAGGGTTTTAGATTATGCCGAGTTTTTTGCCGCCTTCTTTGAAGGCTTCAGCCGCCCTGTCAAGTTGTTCGGTTGTGTGTTTTGTGCAGACTTGGACACGGATTCGCGCTTTGTCTCTTGCCACCATTGGATAAAATATTGGCAGGACAAATATGCCCTTCGTCCAGAGGTAATCAGCTAAATCTCTGGCAGCCTTGCTTCTGCCACACATGACTGGGATTATGGGCGTTTCAGTGTTTCCAGTGTCGAAGCCGGCGTCTTGTAAGGCGTCTAGCAAGTGGTTTCGGTTTTCCCATACTCGGCGGACATGTTCCGGCTCGGTTTCTAGAACGTCTATCGCCGCTATGCACGCAGCCGCTACGCCGGGTGGAACAGCGCCGCTTAAAAGCCAAGTTCGTGCTTTGTTGTAGGCAAAGTTGCGGAGCTCTTCGCTCCCGGTGATGTGTCCGCCTATAACGCCGAAAGCCTTTGAAAAGGTTCCCATTTCAATGTGCACCTCGTCCCGTCTAAGCCCGTAATGGCTTACTATTCCGCGTCCGCCTTCGCCCAGCACGCCTTCACCGTGGGCGTCATCCACATAGACGCCGGCACCGTGTTCCTTTGCGATTTTAACTATTTCCCTGAGAGGCGCGGTGTCCCCGTCCATGCTGAAAACCCCGTCGGTTATAATCCAGATATGATTGTAGGGTGGGTCGTGTTTTTCGGCTTCCTCCATAACCCTTGCCAAGTCTTCCACGTCTTTGTGCTTGTATATGGCTCTGTCCGCCCTGCTGAGCCTACACCCGTCTATTATGGACCCATGGTTCAGTTCATCTGAAACGAGAAGGTCTCCTTTGTCTGCAAGCTGTGGGATAAGTCCCTCATTAACCATAAACCCTGTCTGAAAGGTTAGCGAAGCGGGCGCCCGCTTGAACTTGGCTAGGCGTCGGTCCAACTCCTCATGTAGTATCATGTTGCCTGCGATGGATCTGTCGCTTCCAGCTCCGGCGCCGTATTTACGGGTTGCCTCTATCATAGCGTTTACAACCTTCGGATGGGTTGCAAGGTTTAAGTAGTTGTTGGCGCAAAGCATCAAAACCTCTTTACCGTTTACAATGCATACTGGTTCGCTGGCGGATTCCAAAACTTTAAGCTCCCAGTTAAGGTTTTCACGGACAAGCCGCTCATATTCCTCAGCCAAATAACGGGTAGGATGCCTCTCAACCAATTTCTCCCACCTCACTAAAGTCTAATTTCGAGTTTCATTATAACATTTCCTATCAAAGCTTTATGAAAGGCGGCCTTCAGCGAAACGCCTCGAAAGCTTTTCAATCATGTCCTTGACCATAGCAGCCAAATCATACTCGGGACGCCAACCCCATTCCTCGCGGGCTGCGCTGTCGTCTATGTTCATGGGCCACGAGTCGGCAATCTGCTGTCTGAAGTCCGGCTTATACTCGCATACAAAATCTGGAATATGCTTTTTAATTTCCGCTACAAGCTCGGCGGGCGAAAAGCTAATAGCCGCCACGTTATAGCTTGTGCGGCATTTAACTCTTGAAGGGTCTGCATCCATCAGTTTTAGGGCTGCATTTATGCAGTCGGGCATATACATCATAGGCAGAACGGTGTCAGCCCTCAAAAAACATGTATACCTCTTATGCTTGATTGCTTCATAAAATATTTCAACGGCGTAGTCTGTTGTTCCGCCGCCGGGCGGCGTTTCGCTGCTGATTATGCCCGGATAACGCACACTTCGCACGTCTACACCATAGCGGTGAAAATAGTAGTTACAGAGAAGTTCGCCCGCAACCTTGCTAACACCGTAAATGGTTCTTGGAATTAAAACCGTGTTCTGCGGCGTTTTTACGCGAGGGGTTTCCGGGCCGAAAACCGCTATGGAACTTGGCCAAAAAACCCTTGTGAGGCCCTTTTCTCTCGCAATTTCCAGCACGTTGTAGAGGCTTTCCATGTTGATTCTCCAAGCGTTCTGGGGGTCTTTTTCTCCAGTGGCAGATAAAATTGCAGCCAGATGATAAATGGTGTCAACATCGTATTGGTCTACAACTTTCTCCAAGGCTTTCTTGTCCGTGGCGTCTAAGTACACGAAAGGGCCTGTGTCCCGAAGCTTTTCGCTGGGTGTCCTCCGGTGCCCAGCTGCCACAACGTTTTCTCCTCCAAATTTGTCCCGCAAAGCCAAGGTCAGTTCTGAACCAATTTGGCCGGTGGCACCTGTCACAAGAATTTTCTTCATAGTTTTTCTGCGCAATTGGTTTCCCCGTCTAGTAGAGTTCGCTTTTCAATTTTTGGTGGTATATAAGAGCTTCTGAAACAGCTTTCATGAGTTCTTGAAGGGGGTTTGGGCTTTCGTCAACTTTTAAGCTGAGCAAAACTTCGGCCCCGTCTACAACCTTTATGGCGGCAGATTTTTCGCCCCGTTTGTCTCCGCCGCTTTCGCTTCCAGCTTTCAAGGCTTTCAAAAGCTTTAACGCAAAATTACCCTGCGCCTTTTCAAAGGATGCTGCCATGCTTTCAAGAACTTTAACACTCTTGAGGAGATTGCCAATAACCACGTAGTCTTCGCCGACGATTTCTCCACACTCTTTCGGGGCCTTTGCCCCTGTGAAGACAGCCTTTCCCCCAGCGAAGTTCATTACGGCAACCTGCCTCATCTCCCTCTGAAGGTCGTAGGCCAAAAGCTTCTCTAAGGCTTGTTTTGGCGATAGGCCATTAGCCAGCAACTTTAAGCTTTCAGTCCCGTAAGCCACATAAGTGTAGGCTTGGGTGGCAGCTACGCCGACGCCCGGCATCACGTGGGGCACCCTAGAGCCAACGGCCGTCGAGCCTGAAGCTACAGCAACACCCATAAGCCTGCGGTCTTTGGACATTGCTAAAATTGAAAAGGTTCCCATCATTAAATCCATTTTAAGCCCTAAAACGGTTTATAGTTTATGCAATAATCCTTTCAATGAGGATTAGATATGCGAATGGGCTTCATTGTCAACCCTATCGCTGGCATGGGCGGGAGAGTAGGCCTAAAAGGGACAGACGGCGTTTTAAAAGAGGCCATTGCGCGGGGCGCAACACCGGTGGCGCCGAAAAGGGCTTTGGAGTTTCTCCAAGAACTTAAAGAAGTTGTGAAGGAGAATCCCATTGAAATTTTAACGTGCCCCGGAATTATGGGCGAAAAAGAGGCCAGAGAGGCAGAGCTGCCTGTCCACGTTTTGCCCATGAGAGTTGGGGAGGAAACCACGGCGGAAGACACTAAAACTGCTGTCAAACTCCTATGCGAAATGAAAGTGGACTTGATTGTTTTTGTAGGTGGAGATGGCACAGCTAAAGACATTTTAGACGCTATGAAAGCGGAAAACGCTGAAGTGTTGGTTTTAGGAGTTCCATCTGGCGTAAAAATGTATAGTGGCGTTTTTTCTGTTAATCCCTCTGACGCTGCGGAGGTTGTTTCGGCTTTTATACGGGGAGAAGCAGACATTGAGGAGTTTGAAGTTATGGACGCCGATGAATCAGCCATCCGCAGTGATGCTTTTGCTGTAAAGCTTTACGGCTACTTAAAAGGGCCATTCCTCCCCATGAGGATTCAGGGAAGCAAACAAGTAAGCCCAGACACCGTGGACGAGAAAGAAAATCAAATGGCGATAGCGAGGTTCATAGTGGAGGAAATGCAGCTCAACGCCACATACATCCTCGGACCCGGAACCACGGTGAAACGCATAGCGGAGCTGTTGCGTGTGCCCAAAACCATTTTAGGCGTTGACATATACAAGAACGGCAAAGTGATTCTTGACGTTGATGAAAGGAAAATATTAGAGGCCATAGACGACTGGCAGAACACTTGGATAATTCTATCACCTATTGGTAGGCAAGGGATACTGCTTGGCAGGGGAAACCAGCAGATAAGTCCAGAAATCATAAAGCGCGTTGGTAAACGGCGAATCATCGTCATAGCCACGAAAAGCAAACTCCGCGACATTGAGGGAGGCGTTTTAAGGGTTGACACAGGCGACGCTGAAGCAGACAATATGCTGAAAGGCTACATTAAAGTGGTTACAGACTACCGGGAGTGGCGACTTGTGCGGGTTCAATAGCCAATAAAAACGTTAGGCTCCAAACTTTTTAACCTTGTCAAGAAAGTTCATGAGGATTGGCATGAGGTGTTTTCCCCGTAGCCTTCCTAAACCTCCTTTAGCACATGCCCTTTCGTTGAATTCTTTAACATCGTCGCTGCGTACATGGGGCCCCATTATAGCTAAAGGCACGGGGTCGCCTTCGTGTTTCCCCGTTATGCATGAGGTTGTGTGGTCGGCGGTTAAAGCCAAATAGGTTTCGCCTAAATCCACCTTGTTGAGTATGTAAGCGAGCATTTTGTCAATTTTTTCTATTACTTCAACCTTTTGTTTGAAGTTTCCGTCGTGGCTGGAGACGTCTGGAGCCTTCACGTGCAGCAGAACAAAGTCATTGTTTTCTAATGCTTGAACGGCGGCTTTAGCCTTTGCCATGTAATTTGTTTCCGGTGTTCCGGTGGCGCCTTTCGCTTCCAGCAGCTGCATGCCCGCTGCCCTACAAACACCTCGAATTAACGAGGTTGCAGCCACGCAAGAAGCTTTTATACCATAAAGCTCGCTCAGAGGCTTGATTTTTGGCAGCGTGCCAGCCCCTCTAAATAGAACAAAATTTGCCGGAGGTTGTCCACAGGCAACTCTCTCCTTGTTCACCGGATGCCCATCCAAGACTTCACGGAATTTTTGGGAAAGCGCGTTGAGAACTTCAGCTGTAAGCTTAGCTTCTGGTGTGTTTTCCAACGGTTTGATTTCCTTAATTTTTTCTCCGTTGGTTTCGGGGTCTGAATCACTCACCGCTGCGGAAAGTTTTGGACCGCGCAAAATGAGGACAGCGCGGTGTTGAACAGTGTTTGTAAAGAAAAACTCTAAATCCTCCCTTGGAGCTTTAACTTTCTTTAAGCTTTCAGCAAGCTTAGACGCGTCGACGTTGGATATTCTGCCAGCCCTCCTATCCAAAACTGTAAGGTTTTCATCGACGGTTGCAAAGTTGCATCGGAAGCAAACGTCGCCCTCGGCGACTTCCACTCCCCACCCTAAGGCTTCAAAGGCGCCCCTTCCAGAGTAAACCTTGAAAACGTCGTAGCCGAGCAATGCAAGCGTAGCCGTGTCGCTGCCCGGCGGAGTTCCCGGTGCAATGGGATCCATTATGCCGCAGACGCCCATGCTCGCCAGATGATCCATCGACGGCTTGTTGGCAGCTTCCAGTGGAGTTTTCCAGCCTAACTCTTTTAGGGGTCTGTCAGCCATTCCGTCTCCAATTATGAGGAGGGCTTTCAATTAAACCACGCCTTTTAAACGACTCTCAACATTTCAACTTTAACTACCTTATCCTTATCCAGATTAAAATACTTACCATTTTCCATGAGAAGAAACCTTAAATAATAAAGCTGCGTTTCTAATTGCGAGTGGTTGAAAATGGGCGGTTGTGTTCCAGTTTGCTGAATTCTTCGCGTACGTGCCCATTTTAAACGCTAAAACCACGCTAGAATTATATTCAATATTCAAACAAAATTTGGAGAGTGAACGTAATGTCTGATTTAGGCATCACCGTTAAAAAGTCCGAGGACCTTTCGGAATGGTACACGCAGGTGATTCTGAAGTCTGGGCTGGCTGATTACGCCCAAGTAAAAGGCTGCATGGTTTTCCGGGAGCTTTCCTACGCTATTTGGGAAAGAATCCAGCAAATTTTCAACGAAAAAATCAAACGGACCGGACATAAAAACGTGTATTTCCCCCTATTTATACCCGAAAGCTTCTTGAAAAAGGAGGCGGAACACTTCGCTGGCTTTGTGCCAGAAGTTGCTTGGGTGACAATTGGCGGTGACACACCGCTTGAAGAACGCCTTGCCATAAGGCCGACTTCTGAAACAATAATTTACGCTACTTATGCCAAATGGATTAGAAGTTGGCGAGACTTGCCGATTAAGCTTAACCAGTGGTGTAGCGTTGTAAGGTGGGAAACCAAAGCCACGAAACTGTTTCTGCGGACGAGGGAGTTTCTATGGCAGGAGGGCCACACAGCCCACGCCACAAAAGAGGAAGCCGACAAAGAGGTTATGGAAATCCTAAACGAGTACCGCGACATAATGGAAAACTACTTGGCTATTCCAGTGCTCGTTGGAAGGAAATCTGAAAACGAAAAGTTCGCCGGAGCCCTCTACACCACCACTTTAGAGGCCATAATGCCAGACGGTAAAGCCCTGCAGATGGGCACTTCCCATAATCTTGGACAGAACTTCTCAAAGGTTTTCGACGTAAAATTCATTGGTGAGGACGAAAAAGAACACTATGTTTGGCAGACTTCTTGGGGAATGTCCACCCGCGTCATTGGCGCCATGGTTATGGTACACGGCGACGACAAAGGCCTTATCATACCGCCCAAAGTAGCCCCAATACAAGCCGTGATTGTGCCAATACCCTATAAAACCGCCGATTCAAGCGCCATCTCCGCTAAAGCCCGTGAAACCTACGAAAAACTGAGCAAGGCCGGAATCTCCACAGTGCTCGACGACAGAAAAGAGTACACACCTGGATGGAAGTTTAACGACTGGGAGCTTAAAGGAGTGCCCGTAAGGGTTGAAATAGGCCCCAGAGATGTAGCACGGGAACAAGTGACCTTAGCTAGAAGGGACACCTTCGAAAAAATTGTGGTTAAGGATGAAGAAGTTGTAGAGGCAGTTAAAAGGCTGCTAGACGATATACAATGGAACTTGTACCAAAGAGCCAAAAAGTTCCTCGAAGAGCACATAACTCCTGTTAAAAGTTATGATGAATTCAGAGAGGTGCTGCGGACAAAAGGGGGCTTCATCAAGGCGTCGTGGTGTGGCAGCGGGGAATGCGAATTAAAAATAAAAGAGGAGACAGGAGCAACCATCAGAGTTATTCCCTTTGAAAAGGAGGCTCCTATATCTAGCTGCATTTACTGTGGCGGTGAAGCGAAGGAACTCGTTTACTTTGCAAGGTCTTATTAGGCCAATTAATCCCACAATTTTACCCGTTTCTTCAACTGCCCAACCACGTCTTTCAAACCCAGCTTTTTAAGAGTAGTCTTGGTTGGGATGCCCCTTTCGTCCCATCCTCTCTTCCGATAGTACGTTTTCAGCATAACCTCATATTTTGCTCTGTCGAGTTTT
Organism: Candidatus Bathyarchaeota archaeon; assembly: GCA_025059195.1. Classification (GTDB taxonomy): domain Archaea; phylum Thermoproteota; class Bathyarchaeia; order Bathyarchaeales; family Bathycorpusculaceae; genus DRVP01. The sequence goes on along the minus strand of JANXDU010000032.1, from coordinate 17,091 downwards.
ACACCCTTTAATGCGCCCTTGTTTAGTGGTTCAATAAACCACCTTGCTGGAGGATAATCCATTTGGGTGTTCCATTTTTCGCCGTATTCCCGCACCCAAAACGCCCGCATTAACGTATAAACTCTGTCCGCGATGGTGTACAATTCATCCCAACCCATTTCCAGCCCTGTTGCCGCGTACAAGAACTTTGGATACCATTCAAGCTCGAAGCCGAGTTCAACCCATGGAAGTCTGCAAACGGTGGCGCATTCGAAAAAGCCTCCTCGAAGGCGCTGAAGCTCTATGACTTTGTCTACTTTTTCCTCGCTATACCGGTCTCTTCCAGTTTTCACCTCCCAAGAGATTACCCAAGCGTCTTTATGGTGGGCTCCTATGGGGCTTGTAGCGTAAGACAAAGCCATCGCCGGCGCGGCGTGACAGTCGTAGGCTGAAACCTCCAACCCCTTCACGTGCATAGCCCAGTTGCGGGCTTCGCCGCCAAACTTTTCAGCTGCAAAGCGGACGCCTTCCGCTAAAACCGCGCCCAGCCCCCGCCTATAGGTGATGTCTTCAATGAGAGCCTTTGCTGCTTTGTATTCTCCCCATGGAATCTCCTCCTTTATCAATCCCTTCTCCGAAGCTTCCATGGCGAAGCCTATCACGTTGCCCAACGAAATGGTGTCCAAGCCGAATTCGTCGGCAAGCCTGTTTAAAGCCGCCACTTTTTTCAAGTTTCCCACGCCGATATTTGAGCCTAACATGGCGACATTCTCATAGTCTAACTCAGACTCTTTTCGGTCAACGTCTTTAACGGCGTTGCCGCAAGTCATGTTGCAGTTGGGGCATCCCCGCTGGGAAGACTTAATCTTTTCCATGGAAAACCCGCCGATAGCATCTGCATCCTCGAAAACGCCCTCCCTGAAATTGTGGGTGGGCAAAACGCTGTTTTCCTGACTCCACTCGATAGTCATCATGGTGCCCTGTCGTTTCCAAAAAGCATAGTTGGGCTTTGTTAAGATCTCCCGATAAGCTTCGGCTCCTAACTCTTTCAACTCTTTTGGATTAGCGGCGGGCAACTCGCCGGAACCCACAATCACCACGGCCTTCAAGTTCTTCGAACCCATCACAGCGCCCATTCCGGGTCGTCCCCCACCCCGCCCTTTCTGGCAGACGATGTTGGCGAATTTCACAAGGTTTTCGCCAGCTTGTCCAATCACAAGAACCCCAGCGGTTGGTCCGTAAACGCTTCTAAGTTTTTCCTCAACTTCGAACGCGTTTAAACCCCAGAGCTCCTTGGCGTCGAGAAACTCTACTATGCTGTCTTCTATCAGCAAAAATTTGGGAGACTCCGCTTTTCCCTCAACGATGACTGCGTCGTAGCCAGCCTTCCGCATTTGAACAGCGGCGTAACTTCCAACATTCCCATCACCATAGCCGCCCGTGAGAGGGCTTTTTGCCGCAACAACAAGTTTGCCGCTGCTTGGAAGGGCAAATCCCGTCAAAGGACCCGCTGCAAAAATAAGCCTGTTTTCCGGCGACAATGGGTCCACGCCTGGTTTAAGTTCATCCCAGAGGATTTTAACGGCGAAACCCCTGCCACCCAGAAACTTTCTAGCCATGTCGGCGTCATACTCTTTTGCCGCGGCCTTTTGTTTGGTTAAGTTTACCCGCAAGAATTTACCATTCCAGCCAAACATAACAGCACCAACTTCCAGCAACAAACTGGATATTGCACGTTATAACTAATAAAAATTCACTGTTGAAAAGCCATCTAGATCTGAAGGTTCTCCCGTTCAACGTGTCTTTCTCTAATGCTTAAGTCGCTAACTTTAAACTTCCTACCACCATAAAGAACTGCGTATTCCTCGCCGTCATAAAGGGCGGCGGCAATTCTTCCAATAGCGTCTGCCTTCATAATTCCGCTTCCACTGGCGCCGCCGACAACTATTAAGTCGTTTTCCTCAAAAACCACTGGATGCCCATCCAAAGTGTTAATTTCGTAAAGCCCGGCGAAAGCCGAGTATGGATGGCAATCCCTGAACTGGGGAAAATACTTCACAAGGACTTGATAAATGCCATACTCGTAGAAGTTTTTCTCGGGCTGCGGGTCCTCCTCAAGCCTAAAAGCCCTTGGAAAATCATCTGCATAACTAAGCCAAAAAACGCTCTCTGTGGGGAAAGGTCTAATCAAGACTCTTGGTCTAGGCAAAATAGTGAAAGGCATGCATCCCACAGGGTTAAAACCTTCCGTGTAAAGCAGCCGTTTGAGTTCAAGCTTTTTAGCCTCCACTGCAAAAACCTGCCTCTTTTTAGGCTTTATGAAACACTCAATTCCCACAGCGTCTAAAAGCTGGGGAATCCATGCACCAGCCGCTAAAACAGTTTTCTTCGCGTTAATCACGCCAACACTTGTTTTGACACCGGAAACTCTGGCCTCTTGCCAGAAAAAGGGTTCGCCCGGTATGCCAAGGGGTTTGCATGGTTCAACGATAAAGCCTTCAACCTTAACACCATAACGGATTTCCCCGCCAAGCCTCAGAAACTCCTCCTCATAAAATTTGGCAACGCTGTCAGCGTCCACAATACCCGCCTTTGGAATAAAAACACCCTTATAAACGTCGTTTAACCCCAAGACTTCAGCTTCTTCATCACCGGCCAAACGGGCATTTAAATAAAGCTTTTTAGCAAGCACTTCAACTTCATACTCTTCATACTTGAGGTTATTGGCAGCCAAGCCCTTCAAAATGGGTCGCATCTCCCCGTATTCTTTTTCGCTTAAAAGCCAAAGATAACCCACAAAAGTCAACTTCAAATCCACGCCGAGACAATTTTGCACATAAGTGTAAAAGTCCACTGAAGAGTCAGAAAGCAAATAATTCACTTTAGAAGAAAATAAACAACGAAAAGCAGACATGCTCTTAGCGGTGCTACCTTGCCCAGCAGCATTAAACTTGTCAACCACCAAAACCCGCGAGGCTGGGTGCCTACTTTTAATGTGGTAAGCGGTTGATAAACCGATAACACCAGCCCCAATTATGACGACGTCATATTCGCTCACAAGTCTCCCTCAGTTTTTCCAGAGTTTAAAAAGCACCCCCGTCGTTGTAATAAAATTTACCCTCAACATGCTTAAAAGGGAATATTTATCTATTTCAAGAAACTTATGAAGATAAACTCCCGTCCTAGAGGTGATCTTGTGGGCATAAGTGTCGAAATGAGGGGTTTATCCACAATTGCGCTTATACTTCTGGTAGCCCTATCCGCTATAGTAGGCGGACTAATCTCGTACGCGTTCACCATAGTTTATTACACAAAAATCCCTGAAGAAACAACCTTGGCAATAACTGGCGTTCAAATTAACCCCGAAAACATCAGTTCCTTCAGCGTTAGCATCTTAAACCCTTCCTACTCGCCTACCGATGCCACAGTGTCAAGGATAGCGGTAAGTCTAAAAAATAGAACTCAACTCTATGAGGTTGTAGAAACAAGTCCTTCCATCAAAAATGGATTAAAAATTCAGAAAGGTGAATCCGTAAACGTAACATGCTTAAAAATTAGAAAAGACAATATGAACGTAACTTTTGGAGAGTTCGCCGTCACTTTTGCCGGCGAAAAAATTCTTGTGCACGTTTTTGCTGAAGAATCGCCAGCCGCCAACATGGAGGCAACGATTCCCTATGTTAAACTGGATATAGCCGCAGAATTCGATCCTCGAATTTCCTTCAAAAAATTTAACATAACACTGACTAACAACCCCTCGTCAGAAATTAACCTTACCGTCACCGAGATATTGGTTCCAGGTGTGACTATTGAGGGAATGGCTCCCGACCTTGGAACACAACCCATAATGGTTGCGAGGGGCAAATCTACCTCTTTTAGGTTTAATGGAAGCTGGTATGGATTAGCTAAAACCGTGCTCTGTGTTTCTACGCTACAGGGATACGTTTTTCGCAAAGAAGTTGAAATAAAGGCCGTCCGTGCGATGGTTCAAAATGTGAATTTTGATGTGGATTGTCCAGATCACTTTAACGTGACAATCTATAATCTTCCGGGATCCGCGGGCTATGTTAACGTTACCAGAATCGAGTGCAGGTTGGATAATGGAACGGCGCTTTCTCCGTTGGATTGTGGGGCTGTTATGTTGTTGCCAAACTCCACTAGAACTTTCACGTTTCGATGGAATTGGAGGGGATACCGTGGAAGAAATGTCACCGTTGAGGCTTATTTCACTCAAGAATTTGCCGAGGTTTTTGTCGCAAAAACTCCTTCTCCCATAATAGTTAAGGTTTTAAACTCTACGTTTAGCTTACTGGATAAGGGCCACTTTAGGGTGGTAATTCTAAATCATGCTTCTTCGCTTCAAGCTGTTAACGTGACAAAGTTTATGGTGAAAAAGACGGGGGAAGTGCTGCCCATTGCCAATGGGTTGATCAACCCCGGCTATAACAAGGCTTTCAGTTGTGCCTTTAATTGGGCGCGTTTCCTCAGCAGTTATGGCAGAAGCTTGGAATTAACCGTTTACGCTGTTGCCACTCAAACTTTAGAGGAGTACAAGTTCGACTTTTCCTTTGTTCTTCCTGTGGCGGAGCTGGACATAATGACCGTAAACCATGTTGTAATTGGTGGAACTGGATACTTGAATTTAACTGTTAAGAACTTTGGATATTCCATTTGGAATCTAACGTTGGCAAAAATTGTTATAGTGGTTCAAGGCTTGTCGGAGCCTTTGGAATACACGTTTCCCAAAAATCACGTGATTATCAGAGTTGGTGATGAAACCGTTTTGCTCTGCCCGTTCCATTGGCAAAAATACATGGACAAGAGCGTAACTGTGTCCGTGATTACCGAAGAGTCTGTGGAGGCTTCAAAAACCTACACAATCACTTAGGCTTCTCCATAAGCCTTTTATTCTCTCTGCGAGAGCCTTGTCTTGAAAGAGGCGTTTCACCTTTGTTTAATGTAAAGGTTGCTAAAAGAGCGCGTTCCATCGAATATGCCATCCGCGACGTTATTATATATGCGAAGGCTTTGGCCAAGGCTGGCAGAAAAATCTATTACTTAAACATCGGTGATCCGGTAGCCTTCGACTTTGACACCCCGGAACACGTTAAACAAGCTTTGTTTGAAGCTGTCAGAAGTGGAGATAATGCCTATTCGGCTTCTGAAGGTTTACCGGAGCTTAGACTGGCCATAAGCGAGAAAGAGAAACGCCTAAACGGGGTTGACGTTTCCGCTGACGAAATCATTGTGACTTCTGGAATTTCTGAAGGTATTCAAATGGTTATGGCTGCCCTTGTGGAGGCTGGGGATGAGGTTCTCCTTCCAGGACCGACTTACCCGCCCTACATTTCTTATGCGCGGTTTTTCGGCGGTTTTCCAGTCACCTATAGAACTGTTGAGGATAATGGTTGGCAACCGGATATTGAAGATTTACGGAGAAAAATTTCGGATAAGACGCGGGCGATAGTTGTTATAAACCCTAACAACCCATGTGGCGCCCTTTACGAGGAAAAAACGCTTAAGCAGATCTTGGATGTCGCCGCCGAACATGGTGTTCCGGTAATTTCTGACGAGATTTACGATCAGCTTGTTTTTGAAAAACGGTTTGTCAGTGTTGCAAGCATCGCCAAAGATGTGCCGGTGATTGGGCTTAATGGTTTCTCTAAGGCCTACTTGATGACTGGCTGGAGGCTTGGCTACATATACTTTCACAGTCCACGTGGCGAACTTCAAGAGTTGAAAGAATGCATTGAAAAGGAGGCTCGAATAAGGATTTGCGCCAGCACACCCGTACAGAAGGCCGGCATAGCCGCTTTAAAAGGCCCCCAAGATCATATCCGCGAGATGGTTTCAAAGCTTAGGGCTAGAAGGGATTATGTTTGGAAGAGGCTTAACGAAATTGAGGGGATTAGCTGCACAAAGCCTGAGGCTGCTTTTTATGTTTTCCCAAAAATCCATGGCATTGGTTCGCGGTGGAAAACGGATTTTGATTTTGTGTTAGAACTTTTAAGGGAGACTGGCGTGCTTTTCGTGCATGGTTCTGGTTTCTGTCCAGTTTATGGGGCGGGCCATGTTAGGGGTGTTTTTCTACCGCCTATCGAAACTCTTGAAAAAGCCTTAAACCTAGTTGAAAGGTTTATGGAAAAGAATGGGTAAATTGGTCAAGGGCGTCTATGTTTAGGTGCGACGTGAAGCTTGCTTATGGATAGATCGGGATTCCATGTCTAGAGTCTTGGACAAGCTTTGAGAACTCCTCCATGAGTCTCCGCGTTATCTGACCTGGTTTGCCGTTGCCTATCACCCTCTTGTTTATTTCTCTAACTGGAACTATTTCCGCAGCTGTCCCCGTGAAGAAAACTTCGTCCGCCGTGAAAAGCTCGTAGGGTGTAATGTTTTTCTCTAAAACCTCATAGCCCAAGTTTTTGGCAAGTTCTTTTACGGCTTCGGCTGTTATTCCTGGAAGCGCCCCTGTGGAGCTTGGCGGCGTGTATATTCGCCCGTTTTTAACTACGAATATGTTTTCCGCCGCTCCCTCGCATACGTAGCCGTTTTTGTCGAGGCATATAGCTTCATCTACGCCGTAAATGTTGGCTTCTATTTTTGCTAAGATGCTGTTTAAGTAGTTTAGCGACTTTATCTCGTGGGTTGTCGCGTCCACGGGGTCTCTTTTAACCCATGTAAGCATCGCCGTTATGCCTTTCTCTTTTGCCTCGCTTTTGTGGAGCGCAATGGTGTCAGTTATCACTATTATGGTTGGTTTTTGACATTTTCTAGGGTCTAAGCCTAAGTCACCGACGCCTCGTGTTACTACTAGGCGTATGTAGGCGTCTTTCAATTGGTTTCTGCGCAGTGTCTCTAATACGATTTTTATCATTTCCTCTTTTGAAACCGGGATTTGGAGCATTATGGCGTGGGCTGAACGGTAGAGTCTGTCAATGTGCTCTTTAAGTTTGAAAACTACGCCGTTGTAGGCGCGGATTCCTTCGAAAACTCCGTCACCGTATAGAAGCCCGTGGTCGTAGACGGAGATCTTCGCTTGTGACTTTGGGTAATATTCGCCGTCTATATAGACAAGTAGTTCTTTATCCAAGATGATTTCTCCTTCCGGAGAACAGAAAATTTTCCCCTTTAGGGTTGATATGTGTTTTGGCAGTTTCTATTAAATTCAGCCATGGAATTGTGGTCTTTTTGAAACGTGTTTTGGCAAAGGCAAAGGCTTGAAGGGTTTGTCTTGCACGTGGCTTCTAATTTCATCTATAAGTTCTTTCAGCGTCATTTTGCGTATTTTTCCAGCTTTCCTATCTCTTACTGGCAGCGCCTCAGATTCCAGTTCCTTTTCTCCGACAACTATTATGTAAGGGATCCACTCCATTTCGGCTTCTCTAACGCGTTTCTGCATGGTTAGGGGTCTGTCGTCTATATCCACGCGGATTCGGCTGGCTTCAAGTTTTTCCGCTATTTTCTCGCAGTGTTCGAGAAGTTTCTCTGACATGGGAATTACACGTACTTGGGTTGGCGAAAGCCAAAGGGGCAGCATCGGCGGCTCGCCCTTCCGCTGTTGTTTGTGGGCTTTTTCTAAAAGGGCGTATATGCAGCGTTCCACGGCACCGCTTGGCGAGCAGTGCAGTATGAGCGGATAATGTCTCTCGCCTTTCTCGTCTATGTAGGTTATTTCGTACCTTTTAGCGTTTTCCACGTCTATCTGGTCTGTGGATAGAGCTGCAGCCTTGTCCTGGTTGTCGACGAAATTGAAGTCCCATTTAAGCCTAAAATAGAAGAAGGGTTCACTCCACATTTCCACAAGGGCTGGTTTACCGAATATTTCTACTAGGCTTTTGATGAAATCCTTGTTTTCTTTGTAGAAGTCTTTCGTGAAGCGTATTGCCACCTCGTAATCATCTCTTGTTAAGCCTATTCCCTCCAAGACTTGGATGCACAACTTAAACCTTGTTATGAACTCCTTTTTGGCTTGTTCTAGGTCTGTGCAGAAAGCGTGGCAGTCCGGCATGGTGAAAGCCCTAAGCCTTCTTAAGCCTACCACTTCGCCGCTTTTCTCCCGTCTGAAACTGTAACGAGTTAGCTCGTAAACCCTTAGAGGCATGTGCCTATACGAGAACTGCGAGTCATGAATCATCAAAAACTGTCCGAAACAGGCTGCAAAGCGCAGGAAAAGCTCCTTGTCCTCGGATTTTAACACATACTGCCGAGCTGGAAAACGATTTATGTAGTCGGCTAGGCTTGGGTGGCTGAAATCATACATAACGGGTGTTTCGACCTCCATGGCGCCATACTCGGCGACTTTTGCGGTTACGTACTGCTCAATAAGCGACTTCACGAGTCTACCCTTTGGATACCAGCGAATGTTTCCGGGGTCGCTTCCCGCCTCGTAATCGGCTATTTCAAGTCGCTTCATTAACGGCACATGAGGCGGCATCTGCTGGCTTGCCCTAACCTTGGACATCTCATACCTTGCAAACTTTTCCAAGTTTTCGTGCCCTTTGAAGTTGAACTCTTCCACCGGAATCATTTCGCCATTTGGCTGCAGAATATACCAGTAAGAGACAAGCTTTTCTTCGGCTTTTAAGGCTTCTGAAACCTTTTCGGCTTCCTCTTTCTCCGCCTTTGTTGGCATTATCACGCGGGATTGCTCCGCTAATGGGTGTCCTTTTATGGATATTGTGAACTGTTTGTTCCAGCCGAAAGGCGCACGGTATGTTTCTATGCCCTTAGTTTTCGCGTAAGCCTCCATAACCCTTACGATTTTCAGCGCTTCGGATGGTTTTGCAAGGCTGCTGCTCAAGTGGGCGTAGGGGTATATCAAAATGCGGTTAACCTTTAACTTTTCAAGAAAAGCCTTAACCTCATCTATGGCTTTGCGGGCTGCGGTTTCGTCGTCTCCCTCTTCAACCGCCGTGAATAGGACGACAACTTCTTCTAGGCGTTTTGTTTTTTCGTCTGTTTCTTCAGCTATGGCTATCTCCTTTTGAATAGGCTTGTACTCGATATAGTTCGAGTGAAGTTGCAGTATCCGCATATTCGCCCTTCCCCCTCGTTTTTATACTCCCTTAAATCGCCACTGTTCTATTTTCCGTTCCTTTTTGGTTCGCTTTTTAAATTCCTTATAGTGGCTTTCACATAGGTAGGCGCGTCTTTCGCTGCTGCTAACGCTTAACCCAGCCATTCTAACTTTTGCTGTTGAAAGGGAACGGGCAGCCTCGTTGCCGCATCCCGAAACGCTGCATTTCACGCCTTTCCCAACTTTCCCCAAGCTTTTCCCTTCTCGTGGCATATTGCCTAAGGCGCTTTTAAATAGAGTAAAATGCGTTTAATGCTTAATTCCTTTTCCGTAAAGCTGCTCCGCCCTTCGAAGAATTTCGCTTTCACAACCCATTGAGGTTGGGCCTATACCCTCCACAACGGTTGAGGCTGCAGCTGAACCCACACACGCGCACCATAAGGCTTCTTTGCCGCGAACATACTCAGCTAAAAAGCCGCCCATAAAAGCGTCTCCAGCTCCCGTTGGATCCACAAGCCTACTGGGCGGGTAAGCTGGAACTTCGTAGGATGTTCCCTCAACGGATAAAATGGCGCCCTTTGCCCCCATTGTTACTATGACCGTTTCGACGCCGAGGGTGTGAACAGTTTTTATGGCTGACTGTAAATCTTTCGTGCCAGCCACCGCCTCAATTTCTTCCTTAGAGGATTTGTAAACGTTTACCAGCTCCAGTATACGCTTGTCTTCCAAAGACTTGGTTGCCACCGTCCCGTTTTCGTCAAAGACGCGGACTAAGCCTTGGGGATCTAGTGATAAAATTTCAACGAGCCCTTTCAGTTTTTCAGCGACACCGTATTGGATTTCACCAGCTATTGGCGCTAAATGAGCTGCTTTTGCCTCCAAATGGTTTGGTATGTCCCCAACAGTGATGGGTGGAGCTTTGCTTGCCAGCTTTAAGATGCGTTTAGACAAGTCGCTGTTGTATTGCAGTTCAAACCTTGTTGTTTTCTCTTGTTCGACTTTTTGAACCCTTGTAAGGTTTATGCCTTCTTGGCTTAGCCACCATAAGTAGGCTTCTGGAAAGTCGCCGCCAACCTTAGAGATTACGGAGACGCTTGCCCCCAAGTGTTTAGCTGAGAGGGAAACATAAGTTGCAGAGCCTCCCAAAATTATGTATGGCGATTTTCTGCTTGGCAAGCTTATGGCGTCTATGCAGAAATGTCCAACGACAACTATGTCAAAAACCATTAAGCCTCCGCCAAACTAGATTTTAGCCTGGAGCAGAAGGATAGCCCTTGCCAAGTCTCCTTCACATTCTTCTAGGGCTTTCCTTGCTTCTTCAAGGCTTTTTCCCGTCTGGTCAGCCACCAACCGCACATCTTCTTCTGGTATGGTTAATTTTCGTTCAACAGCCTTTTCCATTATTTTTCCTCCAGCTATTTGGAACATTTTTTGGCCTTGGATGTCAACCACTGCGACTTCAGGGTTTTCTATGACTATTTCTTTGCTTGCGGTTTTTATGACGACTTGTTCCACATCTGGAACTGCGTCCATGCTTAAGCCCATGCGTTGCATCATGCGTCTAGCTTCACGGGGGCTTAACCGTCTACGCATCAACAGTTTTCATCTCCACCCTTAACCTAATGAGACATCTTATAATTAACTTTCCTCTAAGACGCCTCGTCTAACTTTAACTGCCACACCAACCTTGAAAGCGGTCATTTCCTCACCGGACAAGACAGCTCTTCCAACAGCCAAAACTTCTCCTTTCTCATTGACAACAATAACCTCATCCTTTGGTAGAATTTCACTGTCCGCTTTTACAACGTGAATGGCGAAAACGTCGCCGCCGTCGGCTATAAATTTTGAAACCTCATTTTGAACCACTACAAGGCATTTAGCCGGAATTTGATTTTCCACGATTCTTTTTGCGCCTTCAATGCTTAGCGAGAAAAGCCCGTCCATGGGGCGGAGGGTGACAAGTCTTTTTCCATCTAAGTAAACGTATCGTATCCTGCCAGTACGTTTCGAATAGGCAACTTCAACGTTCTCCGGAAAAAGTTTTTCGCCTACGCCTCTCCCAAACTGGTAGTCTGCCATACTTCTGATACGTCTAAGCGGATTATCCAAATCCGGCACCGTGCCTGTTAAAACGTTATTCGACAACTATAAACATAACTAAGTGCCAAGTATTAAAAGGGTTCACAAAGGAGCACGCAAAATTGCGTTGCGAGGTTTGTGGAAGGAAAATCCACGGCAAACCAGTTAAAGCCCTAATTGAGGGGGCAAAGCTAACTGTTTGCGGCGAATGTGCGAAACACGGCACAATTTTACTGGAAGAGCCAAAAACGCCTACAACGTCCTCAAGGTCTCAGCCCAAACCAAAAAAGGTGACAATGCCTCCTCTAATGCGGCCAGCCTTAGCTGCGGCTAAAGTTCAAAAGGCCGGTGAAGAATCCCTCGAACTTGTGGACGACTACGACGTAAAGGTGAGACAAGCAAGAGAAAAAATGGGGCTAACCCATGAAGAGCTCGGCAAAAAAATAAATGAAAAAGTGTCGGTTCTCAAGAAGATAGAAACAAGAAAAATTAAGCCAGACGATAAGTTGGCAGCTAAACTTGAACACGCTTTAAGAATAAAGCTCCTCATCCCAGCCTCAGAAGAAAAAGTTTCGACCACGGCTCCCTTTAAACAATCAAGCCGTGCCCTCACCCTTGGAGACATAATACGTTTTGATAAAGAAAAGGCGGAGGAGAAAGCCTAACGAAAGCCATTCTAGTGCAGCGCCGCAAACCAAGCGAACCATTAACCTTAGACGAGCTTAAAAGCTTAGCCGAATCTGCAGGCTACACCGTTGTAGGTAAAATTGAACAGGTTAGGGCTCCAGACCCCAGGTACCAGGTGGGTTATGGAAAAATTAAGGAACTCGCTGAGCTCGTCAAGGCGACAGGCGCCCAAAAAATAATTTTCGACAATCCTTTGAAGCCCGTTCAAGCCTACAACATAGCCAAAGAAACAGGCGTAGAGGCAATGGACCGTTTCCAGCTAATTTTGGAAATTTTCGCCAGAAGAGCTACAACAACGGAAGCCAAACTCCAAATTCAGTTGGCGAGGCTCAAATACGAGCTGGCCCGCGCAAAGGAAAAGGTTAGGTTGGCAAAAATGGGTGAGCAACCTGGTTTCATGGGGCTTGGCGCGTATGAAGTGGACGTCTACTACGAGACCGTTAAGAGGCAAATTCAAACAATCACAGAAAAGCTTAGAAAAATTCGAAGAAAACGCTTACTGCATCGCCAAAGAAGAGCTGAGCTTGGCTTTCCATCCATTTCTTTAGCTGGATACACAAACGCGGGTAAAAGCTCACTGTTCACGGCGTTAACAGAAGAAGAGGTTCCTGTAGACGATGCCCTTTTCACAACGCTTTCCACAACCACGAGGCTTGTCAAGTTTTCAAAGAAAAAGTTCCTTTTGACAGACACCGTGGGCTTTATAGACCGTTTGCCCATAACCTTAATAGAGGCTTTCCGTTCAACTTTAGAGGAAACCATATACTCAGACTTAATACTGCTTGTTGTGGACTTGAGCGAACCGCCAGCCACCGTGGAAAAGAAGTTAAAAGTCTGCCTTGAAACAATAAACCGCATAGGAGCATCTGACATCCCAATAATAACAGCCTTAAACAAGATTGACCTAATATCTGAAGCAGAACTGCAAAGTAAAATGGAGATGCTCAAAGATAAGGCATCGAAACCTGTGCCCGTGTCCGCTCTCTACGGGCTTAATCTTGACCGGTTAAAAGAGGAGATAATTAAAACCTTGCGGAACTTTGCGCGGGCATCTTTTCGTATCCCGCTGGCAAATGAAACTATGTCTTTCCTTTCATGGCTTTTCCAACGTGTAGACGTCGAGAAAACAGAATATGCAAGCAATGAAGTTTACGTGGTTTTTGAGGCAGTTCCATGGTTTGCTGAAAAGGTGGTAAGCCATGTCAAAGAACTCGGCGGAAAAGTTGAAAGTTTCCAGTATTGAAAAACAGCCGAGAGTTTTCGTTTTAAGATGGGGACACCGTCCCCAAAGAGACCTTCGCCTAACAACCCACGTGGCCCTGACAGCCAGAGCCTTAGGCGCTTCAGGCTTCATTCTCTCCGATGTAGAGGACGAAAAGGTAAGGGCAACTGTGGAAAAAGTTGTGAAAAACTGGGGTGGCCCCTTCCACTTTGAAATGGGAATTTCGTGGAGAAAAGTTGTCAACCGGTGGAAAGCCGAAGGCGGAATAGTGGTTCACCTCACGGCTTACGGAGAAAACATTGAAACAAGTGATGTAATGCAAAGAATCAAAGCTATAGGTAGGGATGTCCTAGTCATCGTTGGAAGCCAAAAAGTTCCAGGAGAATTCTTTTCACCGGCAGTTTCAGATTTCAACGTAGCCATAGGCAACCAACCCCACTCAGAATGCGCAAGCCTAGCCGTTTTCTTAGACCGCTTTTTTGAGGGGAAGGAGCTTAAAAAAACTTTTGAGAACCCTAGACTTGTGATAATTCCCCAAGAGAGGGGCAAAAAAGTGGTTAGGCAAGTTAATTCTGGGCCTGAAGTCGGAAAAGAGATTTAAATTGAGATTTACAAATATATAACAAGAATGATTTCGGTGCCGGAACGGAAAAGGACCCATCATGTTGTCCACCATCGACGACGCTACTCTGATGAAAGTTGCTGAAGCCTTAGGTGAAGAAGAAGCTGTGAAAATAATTGAGATACTGAAAAACTCCGACGAGATTACAGATGACGAAATAGCCAACAAAACGGGAGTAAGGCTTAACAACGTGCGCAAAATCCTTTATAAATTGTACGATCACTCGCTTGTAAGCCTCAGAAGAACACGGGACCCGAAAACCGGATGGTTCATATTTCACTGGAAGCTTCAACCAGACCAGCTTGAGGGCTTCATATTAAGCCAGAAACGAAGGGTTTTCGAAAAACTCAACATTCGATTAGAATACGAAAAAAACCATGACTTCTACTACTGCTACACACCGGGATGCAAGCGAGTCCCCTTCGAAGAAGCCGTGGAACTTGTTTTCAAGTGTCCAACGTGCGGCAAACCGCTAATGCATTGTGACAACGAGAAAATAGTTAAAGTTCTAACCCAGAAGGTTGAGCAGTTGAGGAAGGAGCTAGGTGAGTGAAAAGCTCCCAACACGAGAGCAAGCCCTTATTCTCCTTCGGGAAAGCGGCTGTTCGCAAAACGTTGTGAAGCACTGTGAAGCAGTGGCTGATTTAGCCGTCGAAATTGCCAAAAAATTTGTTAATAAAGGGTTAACGGTCAACGTTGAACTTGTAGAAGTAGGCGCCCTTCTCCATGACATTGGACGGGCGAAAACCCACAGTGTCCATCACGCTGTGGCTGGGGCGCAAATCGCTAAGGCTTTAGGTTTGCCCGAGCCAATAATTGCAATAATAAAAAGGCATGTGGGCGGTGGAATAACCGCTCGGGAAGCCAGAGAACTGGGATGGCCAAAGGACGTTTACACCCCCCAAACCATCGAAGAGAAAATCGTCGCCTACGCAGACAAACTAATCGAGGGCTCCCAAAGAGTTCCAATAGAAAAAACCATAGAAAAGTTTTCCAAGGAACTGCCAAAGCCCGCCATAACCCGAATAAAAAGGCTTCACAGAGAAATGCAAAATCTAATTGGAGACTGCGAATGATCACGGCAGTGCTTGCCTCAAAAATTTACAGCGAAAACCAATTGGCTATAGTTGAAGAACACTTGAAAACCCTTTTTGAAGGCTTAAAGGTTAAAGTGGAGAAGATTGAAATCGCGGCGGAAAACCGAATTCGAACAATTTTTTCAGGTGAAGATGAGAAAGCTGCCTTGCGCCTCATAGAAAAAGAGATCGGTCTAAGCCCAACCCGCATAGAGGATTTTAAAAAATTTTCGACGGTGAAGGGTTATATAAACAATCTGGATAAAAGCAGAGATGAGGTATCTGTTGATATAGGTGTGGCTTACCCCAAAACATTAAACGCGATCATCCCATTACAACGTCTACAAGCTCAACTCGCTGGTGGAAGAAAAATTGCCTTGCAAAAAATAGCTGAACTTTACAGTCTCTCAGACAACATGCCAATCATTGTTAAGATAACAAATCTAAGCGAAAAAAACATAGAAGCTGAGCTGGCTGAAACCCAGCTGGCAACCTATAAAAGGTGGGTAAAATCCGTATTCGACAGGATTTTAATTCTGGGCGCATCTATCCAAGAAGTGCGAAAGGCCATAAAACACGCCAGGTGCCAAAACGACCTCATAACGGTGGAACCCCTGGGCTTATTTGAACACGCAGTTGTGTGCAAGCTTGGAACGGATGCCGTGGGCTTAATCCCAAAACTCGGCAAACATTTACAGGGCGCAAAGCTGGAAGCTTTCAAGCCAAAAACACTGATAGAATTCTTTAAAACTTCAATTTTGTCCAATGAAAACCCTTCAATGTAAACAAGGCTTCAACCACCATTAAAGAACAACTTAGAAAACATGAGGGAGAACGAAAAATACCCCATGGTCCTTAAACGTTGTGTTATCATCTCTCAAATACTATAAAACCCTTATTTGGCCTTAAACGCCTTCGAGAAGTTCTCCTCGAGTTTCCCAAAATTTTCTGTTGATTGTGGCAAACGGTTAATCTTTCAACAATACGCGCAATAAAACATTTTTAAAATAGGATTGCTAGTAATGTTTAACGGGAACCTTTCGGGTTTTTGTGCACAAACTTCCAGTGATGCTGGATTCTAAATCCAAGCTTTTTTAAAAGCGTGATGGATGGGACATTTCCTTCAAAAGTGTAGAGGCTCACAGAGGTCATTCCTTTCTCGTAGAGAAAGTTCATAGCTCTTCTCGTTAAGGCTGAAGCCAAATTCTTGCCCCTATACTCTGGGAGGGTTGCAGCTGGTCCAAGATAACCTCTCTTGGCGTGGAAATACGCGTTGTATTCTGTGTCTGGCCTTGAAACAACGGCGGAGACAATTTTGCTGTCTACTTCAGCCACGTGAACCCATTCTTCGCTGAATGGTGGGTGTTCAGCCTTTAACCTTGTAAGGGAATCTTCTCTAAGCCTTTCCCACCCATAACTGGTGTTGACAACTTCGATAAGCTTTTTCTCCTCTCCGGGTTTGAGGCTTCGAAATACTGTGCCAGCTGGAGTCTCTGGAAGAGGCTTGACACCGTCAAGTTCAGCAGTCATATGATATAAGCCTCCTTCCGCCATGTAGCCTCGCTTACTCCAAAACTCCATCATGGGACTACCTGCATCCACTGCCGTGAAAACTTCGCCTTCCGCGTTTTCCTCAACTTTTTGGACAAGAGCGTCTCTAACAGCGTCATCGGAGGCGGCAATCCACTCAATTTCCGTGCCTCGTGGACGGCGGCCATAACCAACACAGCCAACGATGGCGTCGCCTTGTTCAGCCACCAAAAAGACGAGCCCCCTTCTCAAAATCTCCTTCTCAAGGCTATCCACGTTGAAAGGAATAAACTCGTAAGACCTCTCATAAACCCTATTAATCAACTCAACAAGCCTAGACAATTCTCCACCGCAAAGGCTTCGGACGCGTATGCTCATACTAAACTCCAAATCGAAAACCGGATTGAAGAAAATAAACTTTTAGAGGCCACGCATAGGCTGTTTCGCAACAACAAAAAGGGTTCCGCTTATTTCGCCCAGACACCGCCTTGGCGCCCGACATCTCGGGCGGTTGGGGGCCGCGGGCTGAGCTGGTCGGCCGAAGCCTTCCAGCGTACACCCCGGCTCCATCAAACCCGTCTTTTACGGGAGCCCTCGTCCCACAGGCTCGGGCTGTCGCCAGCCCAGCCATAAGTGGGAGTGGCTGCCTATTTTCGGGAGGGGCTTCGGGCTTAGATGCTTTCAGCCCTTATCCCCGGCGGCGTGGCTGCCCGGCGTCTGCCCTGTCGGACAACCGGTAAACTAGAGGCCACAGCGTCCCGTTCCTCTCGTACTAGGGACCCTTTCCCCTCAGGCAGCCAGCACCCCCAGCAGATAAAGTCCGACCTGTCTCACGACGGTCTAAACCCAGCTCACGTTCCCCTTTAATAGGCGAGCAGCC
>JANXDU010000025.1 GCA_025059195.1 Candidatus Bathyarchaeota archaeon | reverse complement strand
TGTTGAAGAGGGAGATTTTGAAGCTTTGGCTGGAGAGGCTATAAATATGCTCGCAGACGAGGTTAAGATTGAAGTACCTAAAATAAAAAGTTGGGATGAGATAATGCACGAAGAAACAGCACTCATTGAAGAGACAGTTTAATCTTGAAATAACAAATTAATAATCTCTTCAAGTCTTCTCTCTCTAGTCTTTATGGAGAATTCTCTCTGTATTCTTTCTCGTGCTTCTTTCCCCTCGTTAGATTTTAACGCCTTTTGGATGGCTTCGGCTGTTGCTTTGGGGTTGTTGTAGGGCACATAAAAACCTGTGTCTCCTACAACTTCGGGGAGGGCATACCTCTTTGTAACAACGGGGACGCAGCCACAAGCCATGGCCTCAGCCAACGCTACACCAAAGCTTTCATGGGCCGAAAGCTGACAATAAACCTTTGCTCTCCGGTAATAAGTTAATAGTGCTTCATTTGGAAGATAACCCGCAAAAACCACATTAGAACCAGTGATTTTCCTAAGATGCTGAATCGAGTCATCATATTTTCCAATCAAAACAAATTGAGTTTCAGGAAGGTAAGCTGCTGTTTTAACAAAAATGTCCAGTCCCTTCTTCTTTATAGTTGCCTCGGTGATATTTGCAACCGTTATGACTAAATTCTCTTTCTCACTTAGAGGCTTAAACATCTCAACATTAACACCATTATACACTATTTCAAACTTTTTTGGGTTAGCAACCCTTAACATTTCCTTAGCCGTCGACTTGGAAACGGGCAAAACCATGCTGGCATGCCTCAGAACAAACTTCACTTTAACCCGCTCCAAAGGCGAAAGCAAAGATCCATAACCAATTTCGGGAACATAAGCCACATCATAACCGCCGATAACCACGAGCGATTTTTTCCTTAAAAGTTTAGAAAATAATACTGCGAAAAAGGCGTTTGTGCCAGCAAACCACGTGTAAACCAGGTCAACACGAGCAGTCCACAAAAACAGTTTAAGTATGTTAAAGGGATTTCTAAAAGTTGGAATCTCTAACTCTTTAACGTCAAAATGCCTTCTAAGAATTTCTAAATCACTGCGGACAAAACTAGCCAACTTATAATAGACAAAGAGAATCTTAATCTTCGCCCTTCTTGGGGGACACATAGCCTTTACCCACTTGGAGCAGGCGTGTTTACTGACTGAAGTATAGATAACTGTTATTTAAAGCAAGAACCCAATTAATGCTGGTGAAGTTTGTTGAAGGTTGCGCTGGTTCTGGGTGCTCGCCCCCAAATCATTAAGTCCGCGCCTTTCATTCATCTGGCAAGCGAGGACAAGCAGGTCCACTTAGACGTAATCCACACTGGTCAACATTACGATTACGAGATGACTAAAATCTTTTTTGAAGAACTAAAACTGCCAGATCCCTTGGTAAATCTGAATGTGGGAAGCGGAACCCACGCGCAGCAAACAGCAAAAGTAATGCTTCGTTTAGAAAGAATCTTGCAAAAGCAGAAGCCAAACTTAGTTGTGGTTCCAGGCGATACCAACTCAACCATCGCCGGAGCCTTAACGGCGGCGAAGCTCCACATTCCAGTAGCCCACATGGAAGCTGGTGCCAGAAGCTACGACATGAAAATGCCAGAAGAGGTAAACAGACGCCTAACAGACCACTGCTCAACACTTCTGTTCACGCCCACAGAAAACTGCACAAAAAACCTCCTAAAAGAGGGAATAGCCAAAAACAAAATCCATCAAACGGGCGACACCATGTACGATGCGTTAATCCAGCAGATGCCAAAAGCGGAAAAATCTCCAATCCTTGAACAGTTAGGCCTTGAACCCCAAAAATACGCTTTGCTAACAACTCATAGGCCGGAAAACGTGGATAACCCAGAAAACTTGAGGAGCATAGTGGAGGCCATAACAAGGCTTAACCAGTTAACCATAGTTTTCCCAGCTCACCCGAGAACCCAAAAACAACTTAGAAAGTTCAGATTATACAGTGCGGTTCAAAAACAGAGACACATTAAGATGATTAAACCCTTAGGCTACCATGAAACAGTAAAATTGATAAAAAACTCGGCGCTGGTTTTAACAGATTCAGGCGGAATGCAAAAAGAGGCTTTCTGGCTAAAAACGCCATGCATAACGCTCCGCGAAACAACAGAGTGGCCGGAAACAGTGAAACTTGGAGCCAACTGCCTTGTTGGGGCAAACACGCAGAGAATAGTGCATAGGGCAACTGAGATCTTAGACAAAGGAGAAGAGATAGGCGAAAAACTCGAAAACCTTCCAAACCCCTTCGGAGACGGGAAAGCTTCACAAAAAATGCTTGACGCAATTAAATCTTTTGCTCCCAGCTTAACTTTTACTACAACTTGAGAATGTTTTATTAAGCCTAGTCAGCAACATCTACTTCAAATTAGGAAGGGAAAAGTACGGTTATGACTAAAGAAACCCTACTGTTTGTCTCAACGAAAGGCGAGACGTCGTCAGCAAGTAATGTTAGGATGAGATACTTCAAGCAAGCCTTAGAAGCCAATGGCTACGCCCTCATAAACTTTGAAATAGACTTGAAGGGCGTCAAAAAATATTTAAGCTATTTTTTTAGAACGCCGCCTAAAAGCTTGATTAAAGCATCGGAAAAGGCAGACTTAGTTATCACAACTTCGCCAACCCTATTGAACGCTATACTAAGCTGCAAAGTTGCCAAAGAACATGGATTGCCCCTGATAATTGATGTAAGAGATGTATGGGAGGAATACGCCAAAACAGCCCACCCCCTAATGCACAGTGTTGGCGTGGTTAAAAAACTGGTTGCAGAGTATTACGAAGCATTAAATTATGCGTCAAAAATTATGGTGGTTACTCAGCCCATGAAGGAGTATTACGAAAATGTTCTCGGCGCAATGGACAGAATCGTTGTCATCAGCAATGGGACGGATGTTGACGTAATAAAATGTGAAGACAAAAACGTTAGACGTGAGAAGGACCTTGTATATCTGGCGGATTTGAACCACCCATACCATAATCTGGAATTCTTGCTCAAAGCGCTGAAAGACGGAAACCTTCATTTGACGGTTATAGGCGGCGGCAAATATTTGGCTGCAATGCAGAAAGAAGCCCAAAATCTTCAAGTGAATGATAGAGTCTCGTTTGTGGGCTGGGTCCCCTATGAAAATTTGACCCCACACTTGTGCGGGGCAAAGGTCGGAGTTGTAGGCAGACCCTTCGTAAGCAACGTGGGTTATTTATACGCCATCCCCGTGAAAACTTATGATTATCTGGCAGCCGGTCTCCCGGTGGCGGGATACGGCCCAAAAAATTCAGCCCTAGAAGACTTCATTAAGAGAAACGAAATAGGCACCTATGTAGACCAACCGGACCCCCCAATTCTGCTAAGCGAATTAGCCAAACTAGTTGAGGCACACGCCAAATACGTTGATAAGGCAAGGGAATTGGCAACAAAATACGACAGAAAAAGGCTTGCTCAAAAATTAGTGGAAACCGTTAAAGAAGTGCTGGCTAAAAACCCGTAGAACTCAACGGTTCTAATAACGTCTATAAAAATTTAAAAGCGCATCTAACCCCTTGCTCAAAGTGAATTTTGGCACATACCCTAAAACACGTTTAGCCTTTTCAATATTTGCCCAACTTCTTTTGATCTCCCCCGTTTTGGGCTCCATGTAAACCGGCTCAACTTCTAAGCCAAACTTTTCCATCAGAAGTTTTGCAAGCTCTTTGATTGAAGTTTCCTCCCCAGAGCCTATGTTAATTTCGCCAGCGCACTCCTTTACATTCATGGCTTTGTAAAAGGCGTCTACCACATCTAAAACGTAGACAAAGTCCCTTGTCTGGGTGCCATCTCCAAAAATTATTGGCGGTTTGCCGGACTTTAATCTCTGAATCATCTGTGTTATCACACCGCTGTAAGCCTTGCCCTCCTGTCTCGGACCATAAACGTTGAAGAGCCTCAAAGAAACCGTTTTCAAGCCATAGAGTTTACTGAAGGCTCGACAATATTTTTCTACAGCAAGCTTCGAAACAGCGTATGGCGATATCGGATCTGTCGGGTGCTCCTCGTCTATGGGCAAGTGTTGAGGATCTCCGTAGACGGCGCAGGAGGACGCAAAAATGAACTTTTCAACCCCCCCTTTAACGCTTTCTTCTAAAACGTTTAATGCACCGCACACGTTTACATGATTGACAACAGCGGGATTTTCCACGGAAAACGATACGTCAATCAATGCTGCCAAGTGAAAGACGACTTCAACGTTTTTTAAAACTTTTTTGACGATTTTCTTGTCGCATACGTCTCCTTGAAAAAACGAGAGTTTATGGTTTTTTAAGTTTAGGTTTTCAATTCTTCCAGAGGATAAATCGTCTAAAACTATCACGTTATGGTCTTCCCTTAAAAGTCTTTCAACTAGGTGGCTTCCAATGAAACCCGCTCCACCGGTCACAAGAATCCTCATTTTCCTTCCTTCAAAGGTTCAAAATCATGTTCGCTAGGTTTTCTGCACCATCAGGCAACGTTGGCCTTCGGCTTTCCCTTGATTTTTCTATGGCGTTCAATATGTTTTCCAGCGTGATTTCCGAAACTAACACGGCGTTAACTTTTCTTACATAATGTTTCGCGTCTTCGATTCCGGCGGTTCTCGTCCACTCAGGGTTTGGAACAACAACAGTCGGTTTACCGTAGACAAGCGCCTCCAAAATTGTTGCACCGAAGTGGGTGACCACGACATCTGCACCAGCGACAAGTTCGTAGAATTTTGCGGAATGTTCTAGAATCTTCCACTCCGGATGCCGTTTTCTATAAGGTTCTGGGCTAACTTTACCTGTCTGTAAAACCACGTTTTTCAGTTTGCTTTCTGAAATTACGTCGAAAAGTTGTTTATGTCCCAGTGTGCCGCCTGTCACGAGTATGTATCCGCCGTTCCATGGTTGGACCTCGGGTTTCGGAATTAATGGTCCAACAACGGTGCCTCTTCTCAAAAGTTTTTTTTGTTCCTCCCATTGGATGGCCGTTATAGCTGAGAAAGGTTGCAATATAAGGGCTGACTTTGAGGCTTTTGTGAAGCGCACAGAACTTTCTATGTTGATTACTGGTATCCCCTTTATCCACGCGAATAGGCACGGTGGTATGCAAAAGTTGCTGCCCGTGCTTACAACAACATCAAATTCGCTTGGGACTTTTTGGGAGGCTTCCATAAACGCTTTGGCAAGTTTTGGCAGAAACTCTTTTGTGGGAGTCTTGGCCTCTCTTGGCTTTAAAAGAAAATCAACAGAACCGAATTTTACAAGTCTCTCATAACTTAACTTGTCTCCCTTTGGAACGAGAAAATGTAAATAAGCCTTCCCATAGAGCCTCTGAGCTAGGGCATAGCCATACGCCGTGTGCCCTCCTCCACCAGCTAGAATTAGCACGTTTTTATGAGGCACTTGTGTCATCTCTTTAACTGGTTGCTTGCAATACAATTATCAACAGCAAGTATTTTAAAAAGGTTAAGTGTTCTTAGACTCTAAAAATAAGCTGCATCTTCGGTGTTTAGCAGTTGAAGGAAAACCCGATAAGGCTGCAGTATTCAGGCTTTATTATATTTGCAGCTAAAATGTTCAGCGTCGCCACTGGTGTTGCCTTTCAGTATATGATAGCCCGTTATACCACCACTGGAGAATATGGAATATGGTTCAACATAAATGACGTTTTAGCCTATTTCACAATCACCGCCGGAATTATGCCCTTTTGGGTCCTGCGTTTTGTGGCAAGATCTGAAAAAGGCGCCGTAAAAACGGGGGTTGTGGCGAATTTCGCCATATCCTTAGCGGCGACGTTTGTTTATCTGCCTCTTATCCCATTAATAGTTTCGGCGCTAGGCGCCCAACAGTATATCAGCCTGTATTTGCTTGCCTCATTTCAGATAGTAGAGCTTCACATGCTAGGCGTATTTGAAGCCTGTCTGAGGGCTAAAAAACCTCAAACTTTGGGGTATGGCCTTGTCATTGCAGAAGTTTCTAAAGTCCTTTTTGGGTACATTCTTATAGTTGGGCTGCAAAAGCCTTTGGAAGGAGCTGTAATCGGCTTAACAGCCGGCATAGCTGCGCAACTACTTTATTACCTAAAACTGCTGGCTGAAGACTTAAAACAAAAGATTGAATGGGCATACGTGAGAGAGTGGCTGAAGGGGTCAATTGCAAACGTTTATAACCTTTTAGGAAATCAAATAGCAGCCTTTATCTTCATTTTACTTTTCACTTATGGCGGCAAAGCTGCTCGAGGCTTTTATGGCGCAGCATCTTTAATAGCGAACATCATATCATACTCAACGGTTTTGGCTTTTGCCTTGTATCCCAAGCTTCTGGCGGAGAGAAAAAGCGAGGACATTACAACTTCTCTTAAAACGGTTTTAATGTTTGCAATCCCCATGACTGCTGGCGCCCTTGCAGCACCAGATTTGTATCTATCAATTCTTGAACGGGAATATGCTAGGGCATGGTATGTCTTAGGGGTTTTGGCTGTCGACGCTTTAGTTGCAACCATTTCCACGGTTTTTGGGTTCGTGCTTTATGGTTTCGAGAGGGTAGATGAAAAGGCAAGGATATCCTTCAAAGAGCTTTTTAAAAGCCGCATGTTTCTATCTTTTTCGTTGCCCTATATTCATTCGGCGGTAACTATACCGTTAACATATTTTGTGCTTTCAACATATACTCAAAACCAGCCTGAACTGTCTGCTTTTTCAGTGGCCATAATAAATTCGGCTATGCGTTTCGCCATGTTTATGATACTTTACCTCATGGTTCGCGGTATGGTCAAGGTTGTCATTCCGTGGAGGAACATAGCAAAATACGTTTTCGCTTCTGTGATTATGGGTTGCCTCCTCTGCTGGCTTCGTTTACAATTACAGTTGGCTAGAGTTTATCAGATTCTTGGGGTTTCGGCATTTGCCGGCATCCTTTATCTTGCGTTGCTTATGGTGATAGATAAAGACACCAGAATGCTCGCCGAATCAGCTTGGCTGGAAATAAAGACAAAGTTTGAATATGGCTAATTGTTATTATTCCATAACTCGGTAAACAGTGTTTTTAGGGCTCTTATGAAAGCGTCGTAGTTTGTCCATAGAGCCGCTGTTTTCTTTTTCCCGTTTTCCTTTCTGATTAATAGGAGCAAGTGTTCATTGTCTACTATTATGAAGGTGGGCATATTTTCAGAATTCAACCTTGAATACCTAGTTTTTTTCAGTTTGGTTCTTTCTATGAAGAAGCATGTTTTCGGGGAATAGTTGGTTAAGAGTTGCACATCCACCCCTTTTTTCGAAGTTTTTTCCAATCTGTCTAAAAATCCCGAATGGTAAAAGTTTGCAATGTCGCTTTCTGAAATAAACGCTAAGGCTTCTTTTTCAGCCTTATCGAGGATTTCATCGGCTTTTAGGCTTATTTGTTCTTCTCCTTCAAGGATTTGGAAAACCTCTTTCCTTTCGGGTTCAACTTCTGGCTTTGGCAGTGACAGCCAAATGTCAATAAGGTTTTGCCGCTTTTTTTCGAGGAGGTTTAACTTCATTCTTTTGGTTTCAATTAGTATGTCCAGCGCCTTTTCAAAGGGTGTCGCAATGAACTTTAGGGGTTTTTCAAAGACCGAGGACACGAGTCCCCTTTTCTCCAAGTCCCGCAGAATGCGGTAGGTTTCTGTTCTGTGAAGTGATAACGCCTCAGAAATGTCGCTTGCTTTGTGTTCGCCGGTTCTGGCTAGATACACGTAAACTTTAACTTCGTTTTTCGACAATCCAAGTCCACGGAGAGCCTTCTCGATTATTTCTAAGGATCTCGCTGAGCTTTTATCTGCCTTTACAAAGCGCCATAGCCCGCTGTTTTCGTCATAGAGTTTCACGATGCCTTCAGGTTTTTCAACGGATAGCTCCATTTAAACCCCTTTAAAGCCTACTCCTATTTTTCGTCGGAGTCAGAAACCGATTCAGTGAAATACTATATTTTATACTTCTGAATCTAAAATCTGAATTAAGAATACATTTTCAGCAAGAGTGCACCTAAAAGTTTACACGTGTTATTAAGGCTATGCTGCTTCCCCTTTCCCAAACCGCTGGCTGGGGCGAATCGTAGTTGAATCATCAACCCTTTGAGATTCGAAACTCTTGTTTTATGGGGGTTCTATAACCTTTCTGCGACATGCGTTTCAGTGCGTAACAAAGCGACACATACTAACTCTATTATGTTGTCTAAATGCCTCTTGTAGTTAGCCGAAGCTTTACGGGTGGGTGGCTAGTATGGAGAACGGGAATGCGAAAACTGGGGGAAATGCAGATTCTGAAGTAGACGTGGGAAAGGTTCAAGAAGAGGCTACAGATGAAGCATACTTTTTCCATCCTTTAGAGGTTTCCGAAGGCGAAGAAACCCGAAACATTGAGGAAATTGAAAAACACAAAGCTGACCTTGAACAGAAACTTCAAGAACTCCTAAGAAGCATAAGCGAGGAAACCATGCAGCTCAGTGAGTTTTTAATGGAGGAAGATAGGTTAATCAAAGAGTTATGCAATTCTCTCAAGCAAGTTTTAAAGAAACTGAAAGTTTCGTTCTATATTCCTCCGCGGGAAATCCCCATAAGAGGTAAAGTGAAAAAGGTCATTTTAAACGATGAATGCCATCTCATCCTTGTCTATGAAAAGGGCGAAGTGCATTCTGCCTTTCTAGCGGAGTACTCTCCAGAAATTGTTATGGCTACTCTGCTAGTGATAATGCCTGAACTGGCGGAGGCTTTAATGCTTTACAGAAAGAGGATAAGCACCCGGGTAAACCTTTTTGGAAGGATAAAAAAGGAACTGAAAAACATTGTTAAGGCTATAGTTGGAAGTCAAGAAAACACCGAAGCTGAAAAGGGGTCCATGGACGCTGTCAAAAACGCGTTAAACACCGGAGGCCAATCCGCTTAAAAGTCTGTGGTGCAAAAGTTGGACGGCCCCACCACGGAAATTCGAACCTTTTATTCGATTAGAGAAATTCGGGAAATTGTTGAAACGGAAATAAGCCAGCACAAAGCGTTGCTAGAGGACTACAGCCAATGGCTTGGCACGTTGCTGAGAAACCCGGAATCTTCAAGGAATCCAGAGTGGGCCAAGAGGATTTCGGAGCTGCAGAAAATTTTGAGGTCCAGTGGCAGAAAAAGTGGGAAAAAAGAGGGAAAATCCGCTTATTCATCAGAGTGGGTTGAATTTAAGGATTTGATGCTCTGCGCTGATGAGTTTGGAGAGGTGGAAATCATTTTCGAAGCTGTTGAAGAATTGAAAAACAAACTGGAAAGACTGGAGAAGGCAAGAAACTCCCTAGCTGAGCTTGAACGTTACGGGTTTGGCAAAAACGTGGTTTACATAGTCTACCTCCATGAGGGCGTTCCTAAGAAGATAGCCGTTAAGCCAAAGAAAACCGTGGAAGACGAAGAGAAATTCAAGTTTGTAGCCGATTTCTCTGTTGTAAAGCAGATTTAGACTATTTCAACTGGCACTGAACTCTATGAAGGCCCTCGTGAATTTTTTGATTAAGTCGTATGGGCTTTCCGCCACGCAGTTTATTCGAACATAACGTTTTACAGCACTGCTGTTTACGCCTATACCTATCACACCAACACCCATCCGCTCAACCTTTTTGAGGGCTTCTTTTAGTTTTTCCTCTGCGTCGTCGTATCCGGATGGGAAAAAGTCTGAAACTACCACGAGGACCCTGGCTTCTTCTAGCCTGCCCTTTAAGGCTTGAGCTGCAAGGGTTATGGCGTCTGGCAGATATGTGAATCCTCCGTGGGTTAGGCCGCCTATTCTGGCTTTAACGTGGGCATCGTATCTTTCGGTGAAATCCTTTATTATGTAGAATTTGTTGTTGAAGGCGTACATGCCCCAAGAGTTCTGGTTCAAGATCAGCAGTCGGGCAACCTCTGCTAGACATATGGCTATGCCCCTTACTTCGCCTTTAAACATGTTTAGGCTGTGGCTGGCGTCGATAAGGATGGACCAAGCGTCTTCCCTTGTTTGCAGTTCTTCGCGGACAAATATGTCTGTTCGCTGGCTTTTGCTTGCAATGACCTGTATAGCCTCTTGTAAGTCAACAAATCCGCTTTCCTGCTTAAAGTCTTCGCCGCTGATATTCTTCAAAAGCCTTAACTGGTGGAGTATTCGCCTGACGGGGCCGCCTAGAAGCTCTTTTCTTCTTTGATATTCCGAGTAGTCTTCCGTTGGGAACGTGATATCCTCGAACTGCGTGTTTCGCCCAGCGTCCATATACGCCCTCAAAACTTTCAGTTGAGCGTTTTCACGCTCTAACCAGCTGGTCAAGGCTCTGTGAGCTTCCCCCTCGTTTTCTATATAAGTTCTGCCGTTGAATCCTGCCCTAGCGGTATGCAGCGCCTCGGTAAAAAGGGCTTGGATTTCTTTCTCGTCTGGTGTTTGCTCATTGTAGAACATGTCGTTTGTTCCATGGCTTTCCATGTGTAAAAGGGATGGCACTTCAAACGCTTGACCATAAAGGGATAGAGCGTCGTAAATTTTGTTGGCATAGCCTATTTTCTCGTCTGCGGTGGGTTTTTCTCCGATTTTTTGCAGCATGGCCGTTATGGCTTCAACATCCGTTTGCACATCGTTTTTTAATTCGCCCTTGACTTTTCCAAGGTTATAGTTAAGAAGTATTGAGGTCATAGCCCTTGAAATGTCGTTTGAAAGTTCCTCAGCCCTTTTCATTCTAATATAGGAAACCACGTTTGCGTAAACCGTTTCGGGAAGCATCCAGTTAAATTCCATTTTTAAAATCTTGTCTATTACGGCGTCTTCTATTAAGCTGATAACAAAGGCAGCTAGGTTAAGTTGTTTTCCCCTAGCCCATTTGGAGTAAACGGTTAAGTCTGAAAATAGCGTGTGAAGGCTTAAATGGTAAACTGAAGCCTTAAAAATGTACCACATAAACTTCCTATGGGCGGGGTTTTGAAGGTTAAACCTTAAACCTTGAAAAAGGACGCTGTTGTTATTCAATCTTTTAGGCTTGACTAAATGCAAAACGTAACCTCTTTCATCCCTACCAAGGTATGGATACCTCAAGTCATCGTGAAGAAGAATCTTCACCTCATTGTAATGCTTTTTTGTCACTCGAAACACGGTTGACCAGGCGAAATCAAAAAAGTTCAAGATTTACCCCACTTAAAACGTTTTATTAGGAGCTGAATATGGACTCAACTATGCGTTTTACTGCCGCCTGAACTTCCACATCGTCGCTTGTTGTTCCAACAATTGTTTCAACAGCAGCGTCTATAGGCGGGCAACCGTCAGCTACCAAGGTTGCCCAGTTTATCAAGTCGCCGGGAGAAGGTCCATAAGGCAGGTCGCCGTTTTTGTATTGTCTTCGAAGTTCAGCGCCTACACGGACGATTTTTTCGGCGGTTTTCATGTCTACGCCGCTTCTTTTCGCGATTAGCTCTATTTCTTCTTGGGCTATTCTGTCGCCTACGCTTAAGTAGTCAAAGTTTATCCAGACGGACATGCGTCTTCTTAAGGCTGCGTTTAGGGGTTTCGTTCCAACGAACTCCGCTGAAAAGGGGTTCATTGAGATTATCAAGTAGCCGTAGGGATGTCTATGCACTATTTCGTTGTCTTTCTCGGTTAGGACTATATGGCCTCTAGTGTCCAGAACGGGGTTAAGCCTTGAAGCAATGTCCTGTTTCATCATGTTTGCCTCGTCCAAATAGAGGATGCCGCCGTTCCGGCACCACATCACTATTTGACCGTCAACCCAGTTCTCCTTTCCAAGGCCTATGTATCTGCCAAACAAGTCGTAAGAGGATGTTTGAAGACCACAGTTTATCTCCCATATGGGCAACCCGCAAAGCTCAGCAATCAGATACACGATGTGGGTTTTTCCGGTGCCGCTGGGGCCAACTAGGGCGCACTGTTTGAAATAGTATAGGGCGCGGACTATTCGCTCAACATAGTTGAAGCCTCTGTCCACGTATTCCGGAGTGTTTCTCGGTATGAGGGAACGCACTGACTCTGGGAAAACGTAGCCGGGGTGAAGGTCGTACTTGTCTATGCGGTATTTTTTCTTTAACTCGACGTATCGGTCTTCGTCAACGGCCGCTGTTTTCGTTATTGAAACAGATATTTTTGTGTCTTTGAATGCTGTTCTTGTTTGTTCTTCTGTGACAATTTTAGCGTTGGCTTGTTTTTTCCTTCCGCCTTGATACCCGAAACCGACGGTTACCGCTGGTTTTTCTTCTAGTTTCTGTTTGCCGTAAGACAAAGGGGCGTTCCCTCCTTTTTCAATTGGTTTATTTGTTTATATGCGATTTAAATATTACTTCTTGCGATTCAATACGCTTAATTAGCCACAAAACTACAACAAAAGCTCAGCCAAAACCTCTTGTGCTTGGTTTTTCTCTTTCATTTTCTTAAATATGGCTTTTCCAGTGTTGTAGAGACGAATGGAAAAACCCTTGTAGGTTAAGTCAAAAATTATTCCAGCGACCGTTCTTTCCACTTTTGCCCTTTTAAGTATCCTCGAGATTGCTTCATCCTTTTTCTCATATTTGAAGTGAACTATGACATCTTTTTCCTCGCCGCATGCTTCCTCAATTCTTGCTATGTACTTTTCTAGGGTTGCGCCCGCGGTCATAGAGCCTGTTCAATCTCCTTTAAGGCTTCGATAAAGCGGTCTATTTCTTCCCGAGTGTTGTAGATGTAGAAGCTGGCCCTTGCGGATGATGGAATTTTGAATTTTTGGTGGAGGGGTTGGGCGCAGTGGAAACCGCTTCTTATCATTATGCCATAACTGTCTAATAGTAAGGCTACATCGTGGGAGTTGAACCCTTCAACATTAAAGGGTATTATTCCGCATTTTGACCTAACGTCCTTGGGACCATAAACCGTGATTTTTGGGCATTCTTCTAAGCGTTTCATGGCGTGGTCCGTTAAGGCGCATTCGTGGGCTTTCACATTTTCCATCCCAAGAGCCCTCAAGTATTTCACGGCTGCCATTAAGCCAACAGCTCCACAGATGTTTGGGGTTCCAGCCTCAAATTTCCATGGTAAATCGTTCCACGAAATTGTGCACCGCTGTTTCTCGGGGTTAAAGGAAACTTCCCTAATCATTTCGCCGCCGCCGTGGAAGGGCTCCATTTTTTCGAGAAGCTCCCGTCTACCATATAAGATGCCTATCCCTGTTGGTCCGAGCATTTTATGTCCAGAAAAAGCTAAGAAGTCGCAGTTTAACTCATGGACGTCCACCGGCATGTGGGGCACGGATTGGGCTCCGTCCACAAACACGAGAGCGCCATTCTCGTGGGCAAGTTTCGCAATAGTTTTAACGTCGTTTACGACACCTGTCACGTTTGAGACGTGAGTTATGCAGACAAGCTTCACTTTGGAGGTTAGATTCTCTTCTAGGGATTCTTGGCTTAGTGTGCCGTCTGGGTTGACGTCGGCGTATTTGACCTTGAAACCTTTTATCTTTGAGAGGATTTCCCATGGAACAATGTTGCTGTGGTGCTCCATGAGGCTTGTAAGGACTTCGTCGCCTCGTTTGAGGTTGTGGAGCCCCCACGAGTAGGCGACGAGGTTTATGGCTTCTGTTGTTCCTCTAACGAAGACTATTTCCTCCATGCTTTCGGCGCCTATGAATTTGGCGATTTCTTCATGGGCTTCCTCGTAAAGCTCCGTTGCCTCCATAGATAATGTGTGCACTGCACGATGAACGTTGGCGTTGTGTTTTTCGTAAAACTCCTTTACAGCTTCGATGACCTGTTTCGGCTTTTGGGATGTTGCTGCATTGTCAAAGTAGATGAGCGGGTGATTGTTTATTTTCCGCTTAAGAATTGGGAAGTCTTCCCTAATCTTGTAGGGATCAAACATTTTACGTGCCTTCCTCTGCCGTTCGCATTCTTCTTGCGAGGATTTTCGCCAGCTCCTCTTCTTCCAGTGCTTGTTTTTCTTCGAAAGTTAGTTCTTTAGGAAGCCACACTGGAGTTTGCTGTTTTTTTTGGTAATAGGCGCGGATGGCTCGTCTCAAGGCTCCGACGGCTAATACGCCGCAGTGGAATTTCACAGCGGGCAACCCGCCCACCTCTTCGGCTACGCTTTTCCACGTGATTTTCCAAGCATCTTCAAGTTTCATTCCCTTGATTTTTTCGGTCACTATGCTTGAGGTGGCTATGTTGGCGGCACACCCATAACTTTCAAAGGTCGCTTTTTCAATGATGTCTTGGTCGTTGATTTTCAAGTAGAAGGTTATCATGTCTCCACATTGAGGGTTACCAGCCACCGCCGAAACTGTAGCGTCCTCCATTTTTCCCAAATTCTTGGGGTTTCTGAACAGTTCAAGGATTTTTTGGCTGTAAGGTAAGGGAACCCGCGACATGGCTATTCCACCACCGTTGAGCCTGTTATGCCCCTAAGCCTTTCAACAGCTTTGGGCAAAACCTCCAACACATAGTCTATGTCCGCTTCGGTATGAACCCGTGTAACCTTCATGAGAATGCTTCCATGAGCCTCTTCGAATTTTCTGCCTATGGCGATTAACACGTGGCTTGGCTGTAGCAAGCGTCTTGTGCATGCACTTCCACTTGAAACATACACGCCGTTTAGGCTTAGCTCGATGGTTAGGGCTTCCCCTTCACAGCGCAGAAAACTCATGTTAACGTTGTCGGGCGCCCTTTTCTCGCCTTTCGGTCCGTTAAGCTTCACCTCTGGTATTGTGTCCGTTATGCCTTCGATGAGCTTGTCGCGGAGCCTCCGCATGTGGTCAACGTTTCCCTCAAAGTTTTCGAAAACCGTTTCGGAGGCCTTCGCAAAACCAACTATGAGGGGCGTGTTTTCCACTCCGGGCCATAGTTTCTGGGTGCCGATTTGTCCTTCCAGTATTCTTTCGATGTTTACGCCTTCCTTCACGTATAGGGCGCCAATTCCCCGGGGGCCGAGGATTTTGTAACTGCTTATTGTAGCCATGTCCACGCCTTTTTCCCGCACGTTTAAGGGAATTTTTCCATAAGCGTCCGAGGCGTCTGTGTGAACTATAGCGTTGGGGTTTTTGTCCTTAACGATTTCGGCTATTTCTTCTATGGGCTGGACGGTCCCAATTTCGTGGTTCACTGTGGAGAAGCTTGCGAGAACCGTTTCACCGTCCACGGTTTCCTTCAGCTTTTCAAGGTTTACGAAACCTTCACTGTTCACGGGCACCTTAACCACCGTGAAGCCATACTTTGTAAGCATTTCAGCCACATGTATGACGCTTAAGGGCTCAATCTCGGAAATCACAATTTTCCCGCGTTTCCCCCGCATCAAAAGGGTTGCACCCAACAAGGCGAGATTGTTGGCTTCCGTCTCGCCAGGCGTGAAATTGACCTCTTCAAGGCTTTTACAGCCTAAATAGCGGGCGATTTTTTGGGCGGATTCCATTATGGCTTCGTAGGCTTCCCACCCCGGCTTGTGGGTAAGTGTTGGATTGCCATAAGCGCGCCTGTGGAAGTAGGGAAGCATAGCTTCAACAACTTCTTCTGGGACGAAGCTTGAGTTCTCTATGTCCAAGTAAACTTCATGTTTCAGCCCTTCATGGGCTTTAAGAAGTTCCCTAACGTTTTCCACCATGACCCTTCAAGTCCATCTAAAGCTTTTAACTCAATAATAGGTTAAGCTAATAGAAAAAGCTATTCCAACCTAGTGTTATGACATTATTCATATTTGTGGCTGGATCCAGACATATCGGCTTTGGAAAAAGCTGACAGTGGCCCTTCCTATGGATTTCACCCATTTAGAAATTCTATTTTAGGTCATAAACTAAGGTTTGGGTTTCAATAATGTTTTAAATGGTGTTTGTCTTTAGTGTGCGGTGGGAAAAGCCCAAAGGCGTGTCTAAGTGAAAATAACAGAACTGCCAATTTCGGAGTCGGTTAAAGAAGTTCTGGTTAAGTCTGGAATTGTGGAGCTTTATCCTCCACAAGATGAAGCCATAAAAGCCGGCGCCTTGGAGAAGCGGAATCTTGTTTTAGCCAGTCCGACGGCTTCTGGCAAGACTTTGGTTGCGGAGCTTTGCGCGCTTAAACATATTCTCGAGGAGGACGGCAAAGTCCTTTATTTGACGCCTTTGAGGGCTTTGGCCAACGAGAAATACGAGGAGTTCAAGAAGTATTCGGTCATCATAAAGCCTGACGGCAAACGGGTAAACGTCGGCATTTCCACCGGCGACTATGATAGCTCTGATCCGTGGCTTGAGCGTTACGACATTATTGTGGCTACCAACGAGAAGGTGGACTCGCTTTTGAGGCATAAAGCCAAATGGTTGGACGAGGTCAGCCTTGTGGTGGCAGATGAAGTGCACTTGCTCAACGAGGTGGAGCGGGGTCCAACCCTTGAAGTGGTTCTGGCGAGGCTTATGCAGACAAATCCAGAAATCCAAATATTGGCTTTAAGCGCCACCATAAACAACGTGGAGGAAGTCGCAAGCTGGCTTAATGCGGGCTACGTAACCACTGAGTGGCGCCCCATAGTTCTTAGGGAAGGTGTGATGCTTTACAACGAGATTCAGTTCAAGGATGGCGAAACAAGAAAAATCGAGAAGGAAGCGAAAAACCCAGCCATAAATTTGGCCTTGCACACAGTAAAAACTGGCGGGCAAGCCTTAATCTTTGCAGCTACAAGGAAAAGCGCTGTGGCATTGGCAAAGAAAACAGCCAAGAAAATAGAGGAAGCGTTATCAAAGCCCGCGAAGAGAGCTTTGATGCGCGAGGCTGAACGGGTTCTGAGCGCCGGTGAAAAAACAAGGATAAGCGAGCTTTTAGCCGAGCTTGTCAAGCGTGGTGTCGCTTTCCATCATGCTGGTTTAGGGGGCGAACACAGGAAAATAGTTGAGGACGCGTTCCGCGAAGGCAAAATCAAGGTTTTAACCGCCACACCCACCTTGGCTTTTGGCGTAAACCTCCCAGCCAGAACCGTCATAATATATGATTATAGGCGTTATGAGCCGGGGTATGGCTATTACCCCATAAGCGTTTTGGAATACAAGCAGATGTGCGGCCGGGCTGGAAGACCAAAATATGATAGGATAGGCGAAGCTGTTATTGTGGCGAGAACAGCTGAAGAAGCCGACTATTTAATGGAAAGCTACGTGTTAGCCAAGCCTGAACGCATATGGTCTAGGCTTGCCGTAGAGCGGGTTTTGCGCAGCCACGTTTTAGCCACAATAGCGGCTGACTACGCCCACACCGAGGCGGGCATTTACGAGTTTTTCGGAAAAACTTTCTACGCCCATCAGTACGACGTGGCAGCCATCAGAGGCATGATTGCCAAAATTCTCAAGTTCCTTTATGATGAGGAGATGATAGACGTAAGCGGCGTCAACATTTACGCTACAAGGTTCGGCAAACGTGTCAGCGAACTTTACATAGACCCGGTTTCAGCCGTCATAATCCGCAACGCTTTACGGCAGAAGCCTCCGCTTTTAACCGATTTCAGCCTCCTCCACATGGTTTGCCACACACCAGACATGGGACCAATCCTAAGACCATACACAAGCGAACTGGACACGATGGCTGTTTACCTAGAAGAACGCCGCGACGAGTTTATGGTGCCGGTTCCAGACGAATGGGAAAACCGCATAGCTTACGAGCAGTTTCTAGGCGAGGTTAAAACAGCCATGGTTTTAAAGGCTTGGATTGAAGAAGCCAGCGAAGACGAAATAATAGAAAAGTTCCGCGTTCAACCCGGCGACTTATACAGAACCATCGAAAGCGCTAGATGGTTGCTCTACGCCACCCGCGAGCTGGCGGTGCTTTTCGGCAACAAGCAAATCCCACTATTGGCCAGCGAACTAATGGAAAGGGTTGAAAAGGGCGTGAAAACGGAGCTTCTGCCAATAGTCCGCTTAGAAGGCGTAGGCAGAGTGCGCGGACGCATACTATACAACGCCGGATACAAGACAATTGAAGACTTGAAACATGTCCCAATCGAGGACTTGATGAGTCTGCCGCTAATTGGGCCAAAACTGGCGAGAAAGATTAAGGAGCAAGTTGGCGGCTTCGTTAAAAAAGAGGAATGGGAAAAAATCGAAAAAGAAGAATGGAAACAAAAAGCGCTAACCGAATATTAACCTCCATTCCGAGAAACATAAAAGTTTTGTAGAAATTTTTATGCAATAAAGGTGCTTCGCTGAATTTGGCCAAATATTCTGAAAAGGGTTTGCGAATTCAAGCGTTTTCTCAAGAATACTGAAGGATTGGTCAAGTAAAGTGAAAGATGTAGGCAAGGGCATGGCTGGCAATACTGCTATTACTGGTCTCCGCGTCAGTATATGCCTCCAACCCCTACGGTGAGAACTGAGGGGAACGATTTCATGTTCGAGAGGCTTTTAATGCCAGTTATACGAAAACGGGCAACGACAACTGCGTCTTCCACACAACATACATCCGCAACGAGCATGAAACAGGTGTTCTGGTTTTGCTTTTGGCGACAGCAATTGTAGCCTCAATTGCAATTCGAGAAAATGCTTAGCCGTTTAGCCCTCTATTTTTGCGTTCCTGCCTCGTCTTTTCCACCATGAGCTCAACTTGTTTTAGAGCTGTTCCAAGGTAGTTTCGCGGGTTCAACGCCTCATCAATCTCTTTTTCACTCAATCTTGCATTAACAGTTTTATCTTCCAGCAGAACTTCTTTGAAGGGTTTTTTCTCCATCTCGCTTTTAATTGTCAGCCTTCGCAGCAGTTCGTGGGCTTCTTGACGGCTTAAGCCTTTCTTTGTTAGGGCTATCATGACGGCTTCTGACATGGCTCTTCCTTGGGTTAGTGCTATGTTTTGGCGCATGCGCTCCTCGTTCACGTAAAGGTTCGCCACAACACCCGTCATTAGATAAAGCATGTAATCCACAAGGATACAGGCCTCCGGAATAATGAAACGCTCGGCGGAAGACTGAGTTAAGTCGCGTTCATGCCAAGTCACAACGTTTTCAAGGGCCGGCGTTACAAGGCTTCGGACTATACGGGCTAAACCGCAGACACGTTCACATGTTTCTGGGTTCCGCTTGTGAGGCATGGTGGAGCTTCCCACCTGTCTTTCAGCTTCGAAGGGCTCAGCCAACTCGCCTATCTCTGGCCTTTGCAGTTCTCGGATTTCTGTGGCAAAGTTTTCCAAGCTTGTGGCGATTAAAGCCAATAGACATATTAGCTCGGCGTGGCGGTCCCTTTGCACGATTTGTGTGGAGATGTCGGCGGGCTTTAACCCCAGTTTCTGCATGACAAGCTCCTGGATTTTCACGGCGTGTTCACCTAAGCCAGCTTGGGTGCCCACTGCCCCGCTAATTTTCCCCACGAGTACGCGTTCACGGCACTCCCTAAGCCTTTGAAGGTGTCTTGCGATTTCCCTCATCCAAACGGCGAACTTAAAGCCCAAAGTGATGGGCAACGCGTGTTGTCCATGGGTACGCCCCATCATCAAAGTATCCTTGTAGCGTAAGGCTTTCTCCATCAAGATTTTTTCAAGATCGTTTAGGCGATTCTCAATTATTTCCAAGGCTTCTTTTAGTTGTAGGGCTGTCGCTGTGTCAACAATATCGTAGCTTGTGGCTCCTAAATGCACGTAAGCTCCGCTTGGGCCGCAAACCTCCGCCAGCGCCCTCACAAGCGCCATGACGTCATGTTTAATCTCCCGCTCAATCGCCTTTATGCGTTCAATTTTGACGTGTTTAAGCGAAGCAGCCGCCATGATTCGTTCAGCATCATCCCATGGTATGTTGCCCACTTGGGCGTGCGCCCATGCCAAGGCTGCCTCCACATCCAACATTTTCTGGACACGGTTTTCTTCTTCGAAGATTCGCCTCATTTCAGATGTGCCGTAACGCCCAGTGTCTATTGGAAGGATCGGCAAACCTTCTTCGCCTCGCTTAAAAGGATAACGTGCTTAGAATAATTAATGCTTTTCCAACTCTCTGACAACTTGTTCTAACAGCTTTATGTTTGGGATAATGTAGGCGCTCCAGC
This sequence comes from Candidatus Bathyarchaeota archaeon, assembly GCA_025059195.1. Taxonomy (GTDB): domain Archaea; phylum Thermoproteota; class Bathyarchaeia; order Bathyarchaeales; family Bathycorpusculaceae; genus DRVP01. The sequence continues at coordinate 13,638 of JANXDU010000025.1, read as the reverse complement.
TTGAAAGCCTAATAACGCTGTTCACGTTTTTGTCGATTAAAACGGCGTTCATGTTTGCAAGAACAGCTCCAGCTAAATCTTCAAAGAGGCTGTCGCCCACATGTAAAGCTTCATGCGGTTCAACATTAAACCTTGAAAGCATCTTGGTGAAGATTTCTGATTTCGGCTTTGAAAACCCCACTTCATCAGCGTAAAACTGTTCATCAATAAAATTGGACAACCCGGCCTTTTCAAGCAAAATCCTATTGTGGGTTCCAGGCCAGAAAACCACGTTGCCCACCACCGCAACTTTAAGTCCAAACTCCTTGACGTATGAGAGGGTTTCCAAAGCTCCATCCATGACGTAATACGTTGGCGTGGAGTTTTCCACGGCGTTATGGATAGCTTTTGCCACAGTTTCTGGGCTGGCGCAGAGGATTTTGGCTATGGTTTCAAGGGCTGCTGGAACAATTTTAGAGTCGTCGAACTTGCCGGCCCTTCTCAAGGCTCTAACTTTTCTGTATCCGTCCACGAGTTTGTCCTCCATCATAACTGGAGAAGTTTCCAAGATCCTTGACAATTCCAAGGCTACGTCTCGGTAAAAAGCCGTTATAGACAGCAACGTGTCCCAAACGTCAAAGCTTACAAGCTTAAGCTTTTTCGGGGGCATGGGCTCTCCTCCAGCGTGTCTTCTTTTCACTGCAATACAGACTGATTTAAAGGGCTCTGTCCAAGTATATTTTGGGCAACGATAAAAGGCTGATGGCATGAAGGCTCTTGCAGCGGTTCTCGACAAAAAAGGCGGAAACGCAGTTCAAAAGGTAGGCGTGATGCTCAACCTTTTGGGACGCAATCATGCAGACGCCTTCTGTATAGCCACTCCAGACAGCACCTTTGTGGACGCTTCCCTTGAAAGGCTTCCCACCAAAGAGCTTAAGGCTTCCACAGCTTCGGGCAAGGTTTTCCTAAAAGTACTGGCTACAGATACACCCCAACTAACAAATTTTAGAAAATCCTCCCTCGTTTTCGACGGAAGAATATACCACCCTCCCGCGACAGTTTCGGAAGCGGCTTTTATGGAGAAACTTCGAGCTGACGGCGCCGTGGCTGCGGCGGAGGCACTGGTAAGAAAGTTTGACGGATGCTTCGCTTTTACCGTAACCGAAGACAAAAAACTGATAGTTGGTAGGGATTCTCTGGGCTTATACCCCCTCTATTATGGGGAAAACAGAGACTTTTTCGCCGTGGCGTCTGAATGCAAAGCCCTTTGGAAAATAGGTATAACTGAAACAAAATCTTTCCCGCCCGGACACGTGGCAATCGCGGATAGAAAGGGCTTCAAAGTTAAACATGTTAAGACACCTAAAAGCCTTGTTCATCCCTTGTCGATGGAGAAAGCCGTTGAAAAGCTTCAAAGGCTCCTATCATTGTCGGTCGTTAAAAGAACTGCTGGTCTAGACGAAGTTGCAGTGGCTTTTTCCGGAGGCCTAGACAGCAGCTTAATCGCTTTTCTAGTCGAGAAAGCGGGTGTTGAAGTTAACCTAATTCACGTGAGCCTTGAAAACCAACGTGAAACAGTGCAAGCTGAGGAAACAGCCCGTTTACTTGGGCTTCCCCTCCACAAGGGTATTTACAGCGAGGGAGACGTGAAGAAAGTTCTCCCAAAAGTTTTATGGTGCATTGAGGCTTCAGACCCGCTTAAAGCGAGCATAGGAATACCCGTCTATTGGGCGGCTGAAAAGGCTGCTGAACTAGGTTTTAAGGTTTTGTTGGCTGGACAGGGGGCAGACGAGCTTTTTGGAGGATATAGACGTTATTTAACCCTTTACTCGCGTTTAGGCGGCAATTTCGCCCAAGAAGCGATAATAAATGACATTTTGAAACTGCATGAAAGCAACCTCGAAAGAGATGTCAAAATCTGCAGTTTCCACGGGGTTGAACTTCGCTTGCCCTTCGTTTCTTATCCGCTTGTGAAATTTGCCCTAAGCCTCCCACTGAACTTGAAAATTGCTTCGACGAACGACATGCTTCGAAAAACAGTGCTGAGAAAAACTGCAGAAAAGCTGGGGCTCCCCAAACAAATAGCCTATAAACCGAAAAAAGCGGTGCAATACGCCACCGGAGTGAATAAAACCCTTAAAAGGCTGGCTGAACAGGAAAATTTGCCATTAAAACAGTATTTGCAAAAAGTTTTCAGAATCGTTAGTAAACTTTTGGAAGAATAAGAGGGAGTTTAGGCGAGTTATTCGATTACTTGGATGGCTCCTTCAGGACACTGGGCTTCGCAGGCTCGGCAGACAAGGCATTCTTCAACCTTTATGGGAACAGATTTCCCCTCTTTTATTTCGTAGACACCGACTGGGCAAGTGTCAACGCATGTTCCGCAACCAGTGCACTTGTGGTTGTCGATTACTATTTTCACCAATTTTCTTCATCCTCCTCCTTTCAGCTAGATTTCATTCAAGTCAAGTGGGTTGGATAAAAATCTTTAGGTTTGCTAATGGGTTTCCTCACGTAGCCTTAACAGAATTCCGTTTATTGCTGCTTCAGCTTTTTCCCTTCTTCGCTGATAGTCCGTTAGAAGTCTACGGTATGCCTCCAAGGTTAAGTCTCCTCTCCTGTGGCGGGTTTCTATGCTCCGCACGTTTGCCTCAGCTTCGTTGATTTCTGTCTCCGCCACTTCCAGTTGATGCATAAGCTCCGCGTATCGTCCACCTGCAGACCGCAGTTTCAACTTAAGCTCGTTTAAGTTTCGGCTAAGCGTTGCGAGACGGGTTTCCAAGGTTCTCCTCTGAACTTTATATCTTCGCCTTGGAATTCTTCCCCTACTCACGGCAACCTCAAGAGACTTTATCTCCGCAAGAATCCTCTTTTTCTCCTCGTAAGAGTTGACAAAGGCCCTCACTGTTTCAGGCGTTAGCTTTACAGCAACCGCTGGAACCGTAACACCCACCACGGCTGGAGGCTTAAGTTTTTTCCAAACAGCTAAGACAGCGCATGTAAACGTGGCTAAAGCCCAAGCCCAAAGGGTTGGACGGAAAGAAAGCCAAAGAATGCTATAAGCGTAAGAGGCACCCACTGCTATGCTGTCTAATGAAAGCACACCCCGCTTATATAACACAATTTTTTCCTGAAAAACCTCCCTAACGGTTCCATACGCCACGTCCGCTGAAACACATTTACAAGTTAAGCCTGTTATCTTTGCTCCTTCTGGGAAGGTAAGCGTTATCCACGCCTCTTCAATGTAGTATTTAACATTCTGAAACATTTGTAGAGGGCTGAGGCTGCAACCTTCTCCATCTCTCACAACAAGGTTGCTTGGAACCTTGTATTTTACAATAAACCTCGCAGCTTCCCCACTTTTTAAGGATATTGCCCGCTTGGCAAACGTCAACTTTACTTTATAGGTTCGACCTGTTAACTTATCAATTATTGCCGGAGTTTCGCCTTTCCTTCCAAATTCGTCTTCCACAGTCACGTCAGAGGCGTCTGGCAGAAGAACAACCTCGATGGAGGATATTTCCTTGGGCGATTGGTTCTTAACATAGTAGCTGTCTGAAACTGTTACCTCCCCCGCCGCGCTTAGGGCTATTTCCCGCTTAAACTCTTTCACCGCGAAAAGCTGTATATCTTCCGTAGTTAAGAGAAAAGTTACGTTCGCTCTTTCATAGGTGAACGGTTGTAACGCCACGCCGGTCGCGTAACTAAATGAGGGAACCGTGCCTGAAACATATCGCGCGTCCAGAGGCAAAACCAGTGAAGCGTTACATAAAGCCGGTCCCACCGTCAAGCTTGGAAAGGCTGGAAAATCCAGAGTGAAAAGGCTTATGTTTTCCGCGTTTTGTTTGAGAAGACTCTGTGAAAGCACAAAAAAGACGCTGAAAACCCCGTTTCCAGGCGGTGGGTTTAGGTTTACTTTGACGCCATAAAACCCTATTCGGCCTTCCAGAGGTACACCAGCCACAACGTTATATCTTTGCATAGGGTTAGCCGACGGATGGGCCACACAACCCAAAACGTGGGCGCCATATTGATATGGTAAGCCTATCAGAAAATTGTCGGGTATACTTCCCCCCAACTTTATTGTGTCATTTATTAGAATGTACCCGTTATAGAGGACTTCCACTTTATGGGTAATCCACTCCACAGTGAAGGTATTTTCTGCATCAACTCTCCCTATTTGAAAAATGTTTAAGGCCAAAATTAGAGAGGTGATCGCCCAAATGGCAAACGCCAAGGATTTCTTCCTCAACAGTTTTCCTCCGCTCTTTGAGGTCTGGCTTTCTAAAATATTCAAAGACCTATTTATTTACTTTTAGAGTTTCGGAAGGTTTTCAGCGTTTTTATGGGCAAAGAGGCGGAGTCAGAGGCCTTTTCAAGCCTAAAAATGAAGACCTTTCTGGGTTTTCCATGGGCGTCGGGTTGTTTTTCCGTTTGAACCGATACAACATCATATTGACCGAGGAACACGTATTTTCCAGGCGTCTTCTTCTCGAAAACAAAAATTGGGAAACGTTTTTCCATCTGCATTTTTAAGGCGAGGTTTCCCCTTTCCATCCGCTGGTTTCCGAGGCGTCCCTCCCCAGTGTATAGGAGGCTTTCGCCTTCAAACCTATCGTTGTAAGGGTTTTCAACGCTTTCCTCTGGAGTTTTGCTTAAAACAGTTGTCAAAACAACATGCCTAATCCCAGTTTTTAAGCTTCCGCTGTACCTTATCCCCCGTCTCGTGCAAACATTAAAAGTCCTTGAAATTTCACGGTTGCTTAGAACGGCGCCAGTCTTCAGTAGCACATGCATCTATTTTATAATTGGAGCAACAACAATTTAAAACTCCTGCCGTATAATTGGGCTTGAAACAAAGCCACAAACGGAAAGGTTCACTTTGCCCTACGACCCTGTGGAAAGGCATATAGCCATTGAAAAACTGGTGACGCGTCCAAGCCCAGAGGGGCAGGAGCGGAAATATTACCGTACAAGAGCGGCCAGATGGTACGGCGGGATAGTAACAGCGGACTGTGTTGGATGTGGTTTACTGTGCCGCTTTTGCTGGGTTTCAGACTTTGTGGCTAATCGCCCCGCTGATGCTGGCAGCTTTTATACACCGAGGCGAATTGCTGAAGGTTTAATCTCTCTTGCAAGAAAATGCAAGCTAGACCTGCTTAGAATCAGCGGCGGTGAACCAGCCCTTGGAAAACAACACTTGCTAGCAGTCTTAGAAAACCTTCGGGGGAAAGGGTGCCGCTTTATTCTCGAGACAAACGGCATTCCCATAGCCTACGACGAAGACTACGCCGAAAACTTGGCGAAGTATGACTTTATCCATGTGAGAGTTTCGCTTAAAGGATGCAACGAGGAAGAATTCGCAATGCTCACAGGCGCCAAGCCAGAGGGGTTCAAAATGCAGCTTGAAGCCCTCCGGAAGCTTGTTGAGGCAGGGGTGAGCTGCCACCCCTCTGTTATGGCTTCCTTCTCAACAAGAAAAAGCCTTCAGTTTCTTCGTAAGCAGCTTGACCAAATAAGCCCCAAACTGGCAGATGAACTTGAAATCGAAGAGCTTATACTATATCCACACGTTGTTCGGAAACTGCAAAAACATGGACTGAAGTATCACACGGGTTATGCTCCGGAAAACGTGCCTCCAGAACAGATTTAAAGCAGCCCGCCACGTTTTAGGTAGTAGTTTTCTTCTTTTTTGGGGCCGAAACTTCGAACACCCTTCTCTTTAAGCTGTTTTCTAAGCTGGGCAGCGTATTCACTGCTTATTTCGCCCCTCTTTTCCATATAAGCTATAATTTCTTCGGCTTGTTCTTGGGTGTCGCAGCGGCGCAGAAAATCGACGACGTCGGGGTTGTAGTGAACGAAGGGGTCGCCACGATTTCGTGTTTTTCTAGAAGCTGTTTTTTCTCCTTCATCTACATCTGTGCGAACGAAGCCTATTGAAACCTTGTTTTCGCCTAACTCCATTTCTTTCGCTAGGTTTGGGAAAAGCTTTTTGAAGGTTTCCTTGTCGAATTCCACGTTGTTTACCTTCAATGGTCTCTGTTTCTTCAAGTGGCTTTTCTCCTATTTAAACGTCTAGCAAAGCTGAGCTTTTCTAAAAGGTACAAATCTTTGGGTGGGGTTTCTGGAGAGAACTTTCTCTAAATCTTGGATGCTGAGCCCGGAGATTATGTCTCCGTAAATTTCGCAGCGTTCCCTAACTCCTTTTTCCGAAGGGTTTCTAACGGTTATTTCTGCTTCCTCGTTGGTCGGTAGCTTAACCAATATGCGGTAGGCCTCTTTCCATTCGCCGTTCCTAGTCATGGTTATCCACCCCTTCTCCAATATTTTGATGCCCGTTCGCTCCAGCAAGGATAAAACTTCCTCGGGCAGGTTGTGGTAAACGTTTATGTCTATGTCACTTTTATGGTGGATGGTGCCTCGCCAGACGCTTCCCACAAGCACGGGACCGTATTTTTCGAGAATTCTCATAAGCTTCAAAGCTTCCCGCCTCATCTGGACGAGGCGTTCCCAGCGTTGGGCGCCTTCGTTTTCTTCGGCGATTTTGTCCAGCTCCATTGCTATTTCGAGGTTTGTGGGTAAAACGTTCACGCCGAGGTTTTCCGCCGCCCTCAGTTTCGCTTGCTTATACTCTTTTTCAGCCCCCAAATAAAGGAGGGTTGCGGCTTCCCTTGAAACTTTCCTGCGAATATTCATGTTCAATGAAAAGCCCAAAATAATCATTCTTTTACCGTTTTATTACTCGCTCATATAGTTCGATGGTTCTTTCAGCTATTTTGTCCCATGTAAACTCGTTTAGCACTCGACGACGTCCGTTTTTGCCAAGCCATTTTTTCTTTTCGGGTGTTTCCAAAGTGCTTAAAACACCCCATGCGATGTCCGCGGGATTGTTGGGGTTTATGTGGAAGCCACACTGTTCCTCGCCGACGGGGACAACTATTTCACGCATTCCGCTTATGCCCGCCGCGCCCACGACGACAGGGCGTTCCATGCTCATAGCCTCCAGCGCAACTATTCCGAAAGGCTCGTATAGGCTTGGGAAAACCGCAACGTCGCATGCCGCATAATGGAGGATGCGCTCCTCTTCTGGGAGAAATTGGAAGTTAAACTTCACTGAGTCTTGGAGCTTCATCATTCTTACAAGGTTGACAAGGTAGTCCTGCAAGTCGCCTAAACCAACAATAACCAGTTTAGCGTTTGGAATCCTTTGCAGTATATGGGGCATCGCCATCACAAGCTTGTCGACGCCTTTAACGCCCACAAGCCTTCCGATGAAAAGAATCATGGGCTCTTCGGGTTTTATGCCATAAAACTCTCTCACACGGTTTATCTGGTCTTGGCTTACTGTTTGGGGGTCATATTTCTGGGGGTCGACGCCGTTGTAGCAGACCTCTATCTTATCTTTTGGGAAACCAAGCTTTATCAATTCGTCTTTCATAGCGTATGAAACCGTAATGATCATATCTGCAGCTTTGGCTCCGCGAAGCTCAATGTTGCTGACCACTTCTGAACCGTTTCCAAGGGTGCGCCCCTTCTCTGTGGAGTGAACGTGGAAAACGAGCGGTAAACCAGTCTCTTTTTTAATGGTTATGCCAGCTATAACGGAAAGCCAGTCATGGGCAATCACTATGTCAAACTTGAAGCCCTCTTTAGCGATGAGCTCGTTGACAAGCTTCGAGGCGCTTAAGTAGTTGTAGACCAAGATTTTCGAGAAAAGCTGGATACCCCTGCCCCACTTCCTAACGTCTTCAGCCACCACGTCCGGCAGAGAATCTGAAATGTCAATGTGTAATGGCCTATGGATTTCTATGCCTCGCCAAATTTCCCTTGTAGGGAGGCTTCCTTCGTCATCGTTCATCGTGAAAACGGTTACGTCATGATCCATTAGGACAAATTTTCTTGTAATTTCCGCTGCGTATGTGCCTAAGCCGCCGACGATTTTCGGCGGATACTCGTAGACAAGCACAGCCATTTTCATGGTGTTTCCCAAGTTGAAGCTTGTAGGGCTTATGTAGCCGCTGGGTTCTTATTTACGTTTTCGGAAAAACCTTTCTAAAACCTTTGAAGCCACTCGGCTATCTGCTGGTCAAAGCTTTTCCTTCTCCTCCTTCTTCTTACGGATGTAAAAGCGGGATAGCCGCCAACAGCCTCATAGGCTTTTAATGCCAACCCGTCCGCCTCCCCCATTGTGCGCTCCCGCCATCTAGTGTTGTGGCGAAAACTGTTGGGCTGAATCCATTCTGGAGAGAAGCTTTCAAGATCGTTTGGTTTCATGCAAACACACACAACGTCCAGTTCGCGGTGCAAGCTTAACGGGCACGTGAAAACCCTTCCAGCATCCATTCTGTTTTCGACGCGTATATCCCTAACTTTTAGGCTTTCAAGGATTTTGGGTAAAACTTTCATGTTCACGTATTCCACAACGGCGAAGGCCACGTCTAACGGGTGGGCCTTGCCAAAGATGTTTTCTGAAAAGGCTTCTTCATGAATGTGGACGTGGCAGCCGTTCCCAGACCACTTCACATAAACAGAGTTTCGGAGACCTTGGCTTTCAAGAAAGGCAGCTATTTCTTTGGCAACAGCTATGGTCTCCCGCCAGTTTGAAAGGGTGCTGTCTACATCCCACGTTGGTGTACAGCCAATCACGTTTGAGGGTGTGTATAAGTCTTCCACGCTTTTAAACGAGCGGTATTTGTTGGCTGACGCGTAAAAAGTTCTCACTTTAAAATTTAGCCTTCTCAAAAGTTCTTGAAAGTCGCTTACCCCATTAATCGCTAATGGCTTGCCTTTAAAATATCTTCTGAAAACCAGCTCGCCTTCGCCTTTCTCGCCTATGCAGTGGGCGGCAACCCATCTTCCAGCACAGAAGTCCGCTATTTCCCTTTGAACGTCCGTCCTAGAATAGTGCTCACGGGCTAGGCTTTGGCTGCTCAAACTCCTTTTTCTCCGATGCTTTTTGGATTTTCTCCATAACCTTTCTTGGTAGGGCTATGTCTTCTTTGCGTTCTCCCACGGGTCCAAGGATGACGAGGCCCTTTCCATGTTCAATGGCTATTTCATGCATTTGGAGGCTGTGGGGCGTCTGCCGCATCTTCTCCACAAGCAAGTAACGCCTCAAAACGCCGTTTCGGACGAAACGCCTAAACCTTATTATGCCGTCTGCGATGTGTTCGACGCCCCAGCCGAAGGCTTCGGAGGTGGTTATGGCGTACTGCGAAGTTGCTAGGATAGTGAAGTCCCATTTTGCTAAAACCTTTTTCACAAAGTAGGAGTGCCGCCGTGCCATGGCTGGCTTGTCAAGCCAGAAAGCCGAAAGCGAGTCAATCACTAGACGGGCTCTTCCATAACCCAAAGCCTTCTTCGCCTCGATTACCTTATTCACAAGCTCCTCAACCGTCAAAGCCCTAATAGTCCACTGGTCCTCAGTCCCCATCAAGGCGTCGATTAAAACAAGCCTTCCGTCCTTCACGGCTCCAGCGAAGTCGAAACCAAACTGTCCAGCTTGTGTAATAATTGATTCTCTGCTCTCCTCAGTGGTAACGTAAATACATCGGTCTCCGTCGGCTATGCCCTGCGCAATAAAGTGAATGCATAAGATGGTTTTCCCAGCGCCCGGCTCGCCTGTAACAGCTACACAGAAACCTCTTGGAATTCCGCCCGCAAGCATCTTGTCAAGGGCTTGTACTCCCGTTGAAAGCCTTTCCACCAGCAAGTTTTGACCCTTCAAACAATAATTTAGAAACCACTTTCCATTTATTTATAGGGTTTTGTAAATGGTTAAAAATTTCGGTAGGCTTTCTACTTCACCATCCTCTCCAACTGGAAAAAGCGAAAGTTTGAAAAACCCCTCCTCCAATAGAAGGGTGTTTTGAGGATCCAAGGTGGGTTTATCTCCTGTTAAAAAGCTTGTTCTTGAAACTGTTTGGATTTTCAGCAAACCCGTAAAACCCATGGAGGTAGCCACAGAAATTGGATTAAGCTTCCCAACGGTGATGATGCACATGATAGGACTGACAAAAATGGGTTATTTAGAGGCTTCTGGAAGAGGATACTACTCAATAACGAAGAAGGGACGGGAAGCCCTAGGCCTACCTCAAATAGACAGCAAAAAAGCCGAGCAAATATTGGCTTCTTTAACTGTGGAAAAAGCTTTCCACTTTTACGTGGATGTGGGGAAGCCCCTAAACACGTTTGCGTCTAGTTTAATCGATTTCTGCGAAAAAATCCAGAGAATCGACACGGCTTCCATAGAGTTTCACTTATACCGTGGCGATTTCGAAGCGTGGTTTAACGGAATAGGCGACGTGGAATTGGCTAGAAAAATCGCCCTAATCAGAGAGAGGAAACTTTCCGGAGAGGAACTTCGGAGGAAACTCTACGATACCGTGAAAAACCATTGTATGGAGCTTGCCAAGAGAACACAGAAGGTTTCAACCGCTAAATGGGCGTGAACCTTTCCTTTAGCTTCTCAATAACTTGCGGCAACGTCGTGTACTCCATGGATTCAACGCTTAAACGAGCCGGCTCAAACTCTCCCATGCGCCTAAGCATGATAGCAAGCTTTAAGGCTTCCCTTCTTGCTGGCTCAAAAGCTGGATCTGCGAAAAAGTCTGCTATCAGAGGGTTGCCTTCATCGTCGCTGGCTATTTTCCCATCGGAAACTTGAAATCCCAACGCGACAAGCCTTGGAGGACCATCAAAAAGCGTGCAACGTGCGTCCTTTAACCCTACGGGCATTATCGGCCCCCAGTGGCTTCCTCGCATCCAACCCGCCACAAGATAACTGTGCATAAAAGGTGCAAGGATTTCGCCTACGGCTGGCAGCCCGTGCTGAGCCCGCACGATCATAACGGGGTCGTCCTTTCCGACATATTTTCCGGCGATCAACGAAAGCTTTGTCACGCTTCCGGAAACGCATATCAAGTTGTCTCGGGCGCGCCAAATCCTTGAAACTATGTAGCGTTCAACGGTGCCGATTAACGCCACAAGCTCGTAAATCTCTTCTGGACATTTTAGGACAACCTTCTTCCCCTCTTGAGCATCCACAACCTCGAACTTGAAGCCTCCCGCCATGTTTGGGTCTATCACGAGGCCAGCGGTGTTCATTGGATCTGCGAAAATTCGGAAAAGCGGTAGGTTAAAGCTTCCAGCAGAGGTTTTATCCGCTGCAAAAACCACGATGGGGTCTGACTTGCGCTCTTCGATTTCCATTTCCGCTACGCCGGGGCCAAGTCCGCGAATCGTTCCACTGAAAGCGTTTTTCAGCAAATCTTGTCCAGCGCCGTAAAGTTTCAGTTGCAACGCTTTATTGGCTGCTTCTTGGAAAGTGTTCCATGCAAGCTGATGGATTTCGGGGTTAGATTCGCCCCTGTCATGCACCATAAGAAGCTGCAAATCGTCTCCAACATTAAAAACATAATAACTATTTATCAAGCCGGTTTCTTTAGCCTCGCTTAGCCTTTTCTCGCCTATATCCAACAAAGGCTTCGGAACCACGTGGTGCCCCGCCAAGGAGCCCACGTCACATTTTATGATGGAAATTGTGGTTTTCCTAGCCATAAGCTATCACTTTAAGGCGAACACGGTAAAGGGTTAAGAGCCTTAGCTTTTAAAAAGTTTCCCAAAAAAATAAAAAACATCAACATAAAACATTGGGCGGTGAAGCTGTGAGCGAGCCAAGAGTTATCTCTGTAAAAATTCCGGAAGAAATTTACCAAGAACTGGCTCTCCGAGTTCCAGAGGGGGAAAGAAGCAACTTCATAAGAGACGCCATAATCGAAAAACTCCAAAAAACTCCGAAACCCGACAAAATTTTTGAAATTGAGCAAAGACTAGAGAAGCTCGAAGCCGAATTCTCCCAAATCAAAAAATACCTTGCAGATTTGGAACTTCTAACCTATGAAAGAGGCAAAACAAACCCGCACGCCTTCTGCTTGGACGAAATAGACCACAAGATAATCGACTACCTAATCCACTATAAAGGCGCCACAACCCCCGAGTTGGCTGAATACCTCAAAACCAACCGATGGCTAATTTTAAACAGGTTAAAAAGGATAGAGAAAAACTCCAAAAAACAGCTTGGAAAACCAATAGTGGAATATTATCCCGGAGAAAGAGCTGGCAAGAAAAAAGCTTGGTGGATAAATGAGGAACTCATAGAACTTTAAAACCGCAGAGACAACAATTATCTCCAAAAACCTAACCCTATCCCAAAAGGGGCCCGTGGCCAAGTATGGATCAAGGCGCCGGCCTTCGGAGCCGGAGAACGTGGGTTCAAATCCCACCGGGCCCGCCAAAAACGAGCTGCTTTCAGCAAAAACAGCCTTTATCGGGCTGCTTTATGAATTGGCCTTTGGGACGGTCCTGGGACGGTCCCAAGCATGGTGGGAGGACGGTCCTATGGCCGGAGAACAGATAGACGAGTTAAAGAGGCGTGTGGAGGAGCAGGCTAAGGCTTTGGGCTATTTAGCGTCAAGCCTAGAAAAGGAAGACGTGCTTGGACAGTTAATTAAGCGTGTGGAGAAGCCCTGCGAAGCCTTAAGTTCTTTGGCTGCTGGTGTAGCTGGCGGAAGTTTTGTTCTTAGCTGGCCTGAGACGCGAAGCCTGTTTCTGCAGTATCTTGAGTTTAAGCGTTACGAGCCGAAAAACGCGCAGAACATGCTCAATTACTTGAACAGGTTTGTTAAAACGCCTATAGCTGCGCCTGTGGATGTTATGCGGATTTTCTCGCCTTTAACCGCTGGGCAACGTCATCATTTGAACCGTGCCATGCGAGCTTGGTTCAAATGCTTAGAAATTAACCGTCCAAACAGGGAGTTTAAAGAGTTTCTTGACAGCTTGCGCAAGGCTATTCCAAAGGATGAGATGGGCATAGACATTAATGTGCCGGAAGAAGAACAAATAGTCTCGGACTTAAGGCGGTTGGCGTCTGACCCTATACAGTTTCAGGCAGCCTACAACCTGCTTCTAGATTCTGGTTTGAGGCTGGTGGAAGTTGTTAGGCTTCTGAACAATTTTCCAGAGGTTGAGCGACTTGAAGGCTTTTACCGCTGTCCAGTAGGTCTATTCAGAGGAACAAAACAAGCCTACTACTGCTATTTGACAGAATACACACACCAACTTGTAAAGCAGTTAAAGGGGCGGGTTAGCCAGCTCTCGATAAGCAAGTGGCTCCAAAACCACGAATACACAAGAGCAAAGTATCTGCGGAAGTTCGCTAACGACATGATGACAAGCGAGAAGCTAAACATTCCAGAAAGCGTAGCAGACTTTATCCAAGGAAGGGTTCCAAAAAGCATAGGTGCTAAACATTACATGCAGCTCAAACGAAAAGCAGACCAATACTACCCAAGATACGCACAATACATAACAGAGTTAAGGCAGAAGGCTGGAATAATAACAGCCTAAAACCATCCTTTTATTTTTTGGATAAAGGTTTAAGCAGAAGTTTACCAAACTATTATTTGGATGAAGTTTTGGCTCAAAAGAGTTCTGGAGTTGGCAGAAAACTGAGGCTTTTTGATATGCCAGAATGTAAAAACTGTGAGTATAAGGGTAGCAGATACTGCTGGAATCAATGTCCATACAACATATGGAGAAAATATTGAAGGTTTATTTTATTCGTGTGCAAGAATCGCTATTGCTATGTTCGCCTTTTGG
>JANXDU010000004.1 GCA_025059195.1 Candidatus Bathyarchaeota archaeon | reverse complement strand
AAAAACAAGAAAAGCTCCAAAGAAGCCTGCAAGTAAGTTGACATGTAAGAGTTTTCTATCTCTTAAGTAGCCATCAAGTATGTGAATTTTTAACATCAGTAATACTTTAATCTCAACAAGTATTACTAACTTTATAAATTTCACTCAAAAGCCAAAAACAAACAGGTTACATAACTTTAATCATACTCTAGTGCGGGGGGTGGGATTTGAACCCACGAACCCCTACGGGACAGCCGTTCCGCGAAACTTTAGGGTTTTTTCTCCTCAGGGCTGCGCCTTTGGCCAGGCTTGGCAACCCCCGCACTTTTGCTCGTCTATTTTCTACTTGTCTGGGATGGAATTAAGTTTTCTCTTCATAAAAAGGATGGGGAAGGTTTGCATTTTAGACGAGGTCTCTGAAATCCTCTTTTATTGTTGTTAGCACCACGTGAGTGTTTGTTCTCTCCACGTAGGGCATCGCCAACAACCTTTTAGCGAATCTACTTAGTTCTTCTCTGCTTTTGAATTTGGCTATTATTATGGCGTCTATTAGGCCCGTCACGTCGTAGACGCAGCAAACATTTGGAAGTTTAGCGATTTCGTTTTCCACTTCTAGCAGGCGGCCTTTAGAGACCGTTAATTCAATCACAACTGTTAGTTCGTAGCCTATTTTTTCATGGTCAACAATGGCAGTATATCCCTTTATTACGCCGTTTTCCTCAAGTTTCTTGAGTCTCGAAAGCACCGTGCTTGTTGAGACGCCGCATTGTTTGGAAAGCTGCCTTGATGACGCCCTGGCATCTGACGTTAGAGCTTTCAGTATTTTGATGTCGACATCGCTTAGGGCGACTTTCTTTTCTGCGCTCGCCGCCTTTACTTTTTCATCGAAAATGTCGTCTTGAACATTTGTACGGCTCATCCCCACAGACCCCTTTAATAGTTTTACATTTGTGTGATCAGTCTTTTTATTATTTAACATTTGTTGCTATTTTTGTGGAAAAAATTTTTATATTTACAGTTTAAACCATTTTTGCTGTAAAAATTAACGAGTTGGAGAAAAATGTTAGGCTTAAAACGTGGAACAAACCAAAACGTAGAGTTGTGCTTTAAACTTATGAAAAACGCTGAACATGTTCTACTCCATTTTACAGATTTGCTTGGCTACTTTAGAGGAAGAACGATTCCTGCAGAGGCAGCGGAAAAAGCCATAGCTGAAGGCGTCGGCTTTGACGGGTCATCTTTGGTCGGCGGCGTCGGCATAGAAGAAAGCGACATGATAATGAAGCCTGACATAGCCACCTTTACAGTTTGCCCCTACTACTTCTACGACAAAAGCGTCGTCAGCTTCATCTGCAACCTGTACACCCCAGAGGGAAGACGGTTCATAGGAGACCCCCGATATGTCTGCCAAAAAAGTCTTGAGAAAATGAGAGCTGAAGGATATGAGCCAACGGCTGCTGCAGAACTGGAATTTTATTTAGTGCAGAAAGCCCCCGATGGAAGCTTTCAACCCGTTGAAAACCATTTGTTGGATAAACAGAGATATTTTGACATAGCACCTGGCCGAGACATGACTGAAAACTTTAGATTGGATCTGACAAATGCTCTCTTCACCATGGGCATAGAGGTTGAAAGAGAACATCACGAGGTAGGCGCAGCCCAAAACGAGATCACCTTTAAATACTCCGACCCCGTGGCAACGTCGGACAACATTATGCGGTACAAGTTTGCAGCCAAAGCGATTGCCGACAGAAAATACGGGTGGATAGCCACTTTCATGCCTAAACCATGGTTTGGAAAACCTGGAAACGGCATGCACATTCACCTCGGGCTTTTTGATGTCAAAACCGGGAAAAACCTTTTCTACGATAAGAACGGATACGCCCACCTTTCGCAGAAATGCCGCTATTTTATAGGCGGAATCCTTGAGCACGCAAGGGCTTTATGCGCTGTTGTGGCGCCTACAGTGAACAGTTATAAGAGGCTTGTCCCGGGCTATGAGGCACCAGTTTACATTACGTGGAGCAAGAAAAACCGTTCAGCTTTAATAAGAGTGCCTGAATATTTCCCCGGAAAAGAAAACGAGGCACGAATAGAGTTTCGATGTCCAGACCCCCTATGCAACCCGTATTTGGCCTACACTGCGGTTTTTGAAGCAGGTCTCGACGGAATAAAAAAGAAGATTGAACCAGGCGATCCTGTGGACGTTAACGTGTACCACCTAAACGAAGCCAAACTTAAAGAGTTAGGAATCAAAGTTTTGCCAAGCTCACTTAAAGAAGCGCTAGAAGAATGGGCGAGTGATGACGTCTGCGTAAGGGCTTTGGGCAGGGAGAACGCTGAAAAATATCTAGAACTGAAAATGCAAGAATGGAGGGAATACGAGGCCCACATGCCGGAAAACAAGAACGAGGTCACCTGGTGGGAGCAACAAAAATACATTTACGCTTAAACAAATGCTTTGACAAACTTTTTCTACGTTTTCTTTTAAAAGGCGGCCGGAGTAATGACGGGAGCGGAGTATGACGCCATATTAGTGTTGGATTTTGGTGGACAATACTGCCACCTTATAGGAAGACGCATCAGAGAAAACGGCGTGTATTCAGAAATAGCGTCCCACGACATAAAACCAGAAGAAATCAAAGCATTAAGCGAAAAGCTAAATATTAAAGGAGTAATTCTATCCGGCGGTCCGGCCAGCGTTTTTGACGAAAATGCACCTAAACCGGACATACACATTTTTGACTTAGATTTGCCAATTCTAGGTTTATGTTACGGGCATCAGTATATAGCCAAATTTTTCGGCGGAGAAGTAAAACAAGCTAAGCGCAGAGAGTACGGCCCAGCCTACGTAACCATTGAAAAGCCAGTGGGCGTCCTTGAGGGCTTAAGCAAAAAGGAGAAAGTGTGGATGAGTCATGGCGACACGGTGTTCTATGTTCCACGGGAACTTGAGGTTTTGGCGTACACCCGAAACTGTCCAGTCGCTGCCTTCAAACATAGAACCAGGCCCATTTACGGTTTGCAGTGGCATCCAGAGGTTGCCCACACTGTTAACGGCATGCAAATGATTCGTAATTTCATCTTCAAGGTGT
The DNA here is from genome assembly GCA_025059195.1 of Candidatus Bathyarchaeota archaeon. Classification (GTDB taxonomy): domain Archaea; phylum Thermoproteota; class Bathyarchaeia; order Bathyarchaeales; family Bathycorpusculaceae; genus DRVP01. The sequence goes on along the minus strand of JANXDU010000004.1, from coordinate 53,196 downwards.
GCGGGTGCTCTGCAAAATGGAGGATGGAAGACGTTGTAGAGAAAATGGTTAACGAGGTTAAAAACGAAGTCGGCCATGGAAAAGCGATTATAGCCCTAAGCGGGGGAATAGACTCCAGCGTAGCCACAGCAGTTGCAGCCAAAGCATTAGGCGACAAACTTACGGCGGTTTTTGTTGACCACGGCTTTATGCGAGATAAAGAGCCAGAGTTTGTAAAGAGCACTTTTGAAAAGCTTGGAATAAACTTAGTGGTGGTAAACGCTCAAAACAGATTCTTTGAAAAGCTGAAGGGCGTAATAGATCCGGAAGCGAAAAGAAAGATCATTGGTGAAGAGTTTATTCGCGTTTTTGAAGAAGTCGCCGAAAAAATAGGTGCAGAATACTTAATTCAAGGAACAATATACCCGGACAGGATAGAATCTGGATTTAAAAAGTTTTCGGATAAAATAAAAACGCACCATAACGTGGCGGGACTTCCCACTAGAATAAGGTTCAAAAAAATAGTGGAGCCCCTGCGAGACCTTTACAAGGATGAGGTTAGAAAAGTGGCGCAGATACTTGGGCTACCAAAAGAAATAGTGTTTAGGCAGCCTTTTCCTGGGCCGGGACTTGCCGTGAGGGTTATCGGCGAGGTAACCCGGGAAAAAATCGAAATCGTGAAGAGAGCGGATAGAATTGTGAGAGATGAAATTGAAAAAAGTGGGTTAAAGGATAGGCTTTGGCAGTATTTCGCAGTTCTAATGGACACGAAATCCACGGGCGTTAAAGGTGACGCTAGAGCCTACGGCTACGTCGTTGCGATAAGAGCCGTTGAAAGTCGAGAAGCCATGACTGCAAGTTTTGCCCGAATACCGTTTAGTATTCTTGAAAGGATCGCCACAAAAATAACCAATGAGATTCCGCAAGTTGTAAGAGTTGTTTATGACGTAACCCATAAACCCCCGGCGACAATAGAGTGGGAGTAACTGCAATGCTTAGGCTTTCGGCTTAGCCAGTAGTTCCTCAATTTTCACGTTTTTCAGCAAATTAACGTGTTTAACCAGCTCGTTAACAACAACCTCGAAAACTTTTCTTCCCTTTTCTGCTGAAGCTGTTGTTGCCTTGCCAAAAACTCCTAAACTGGTGTAGTCGACCGTGTCCAAGGGAAGGGTTATTCCCTCTGTTTGGGTGGGGTGGCTGCGGACTTCTTCATCAACAGCTTGGTCCATGTTTACAAGATGCGGATGCAAGGCCAAGTTCACGGAGGTTTCTTCGGCTCCAGCGTGCCCCCTTTCTTCAGGTTTAAAAATGTCTGATAAAAGTTTGCCAGCTGCCGGCCACCATTGGAAAATGGATACGAATACGCCTTTTTCTCTAAGTTCTCTGGCTAACTCTGTCAAGGCGTTTAGGTTTCCGCCATGTCCGTTAACTATGACTATTTTTCTGACACCGTAGTAGTTTAGAGATAGGCAAACTTGTTTTAAGTAGCTTTTGAAGGTTTTCGGCGAAACATGAATGGTGCCCCAGAATTGCCGATGGTGATGGCTTACGCCGAAAGGTATGACTTGAAGGCACACAACACCAGTGCGTTTAGCAGCTTCTTCAGCGATTGCTTTGGCAATAAAATGGTCTGTCCCTAGAGGGTTGTGCGGGCCATGCTGCTCGTTTGAACCCACCGGAATTATGGCAATATCATTTTTGCTGAAATACTCTTTCGCCTCTGGCCATCTCATCTCGTGGAGCAGAATCTTCATGATATCTTCACCATTCACGAAATTGTTTTATTAGAAATCCTTTTGAATATAAGGTTAAAGTCAAGCTAAAAGGTGAAGCTTTTGAAAGCTTTAATTCTCGCAGGCGGTTTCGGAACAAGATTGAGGCCACTAAGCTGTACACGACCAAAGATTCTGTTTCCCATATTAAACAAGCCCCTTATAGAATGGATTATGGAAAAGCTTTCCGAAAGCAACATCAATGAGGTGATATTCGCCGTTAATAGACAGACAGCCCTCCACCTAAAGCAGGCAAAATTAAAGTTTCCTAAAAATGAAATAAAAATCACCTATTCGTACGACCCACCCAAAAAACCTTTAGGAACAGGTGGACCGATAAAGAGGGCTGAGAAAATCCTCGGCAAAGAAGATTTTCTAATCGTTAACGGAGATATCTTCACAGACATAAACTATTCAGAGATTATTCAAATGCACAAAGAGAAGGGTGCAGTAGCCACGATAGCTCTCTACCGCGCCGAAGACCCAAGCAGATATGGAGTTGCAGAACTGTCGGAGGATGGAAAAATAAGAAGGTTCATTGAGAAACCTCCGCCGGGCAGTGCGCCTTCAAACATAGTAAACGCGGGGATATATGTTCTCAGCCCGGAAATTTTCAGTTACATTCCAAAGGGGCGGAAGGTTTCTTTGGAACGGGAAATTTTTCCAATACTCGTGAGGGAAGAGAAACTTTACGGATACTTGTTTAAGGGATTATGGACGGATATAGGTAAGACTGAAGATTATTTTATGCTGCACAGGATTTTACTCGAAACTTTTCATGGGAAAGTGGAGTGCCTAGTTAAGGGAGAAGGCAGAGTTGCACAACCTTCACTCTGTGGTGAAGGCTCCGTTATTGGAAAAGGATCAACAATTGGCCCCTACACTGTTTTGGGGAGAAAAGTTAAGGTTGGAAGGGATGTGCAAATAAAAAACTCGATAACATTTGATGGAGTTTCCATAGCAGATTCATCCATAATAAACGGTGCAATAATAGGTGAAAACGTTGCTATTGGAAAAGGCGTCCAAATTAACGAGGACTGTGTGATAGGGGACCACGCCTCTATCGGAAATGGCGTCACGTTAGCAAAGGGCGTTATAATCTGTCCGGCAAAAGAGGTTCTTGAAAGTGTAACGGCTTCCAAATGTGTATTTTAAACGTGGAGGATTTATGATGTTAAGCTCTCGAAGATTATTTGGGACAAACGGTATTCGCGGCGTGGTAAACAAGGAGCTAACCCCTGAGTTCGCGGCGAAAATTGGAAGCGCCATAGGCACGTTCTTCAAAAATGGAAAGTTAATAGTGGGGCATGATGCCAGAACCAGCAGCCCGATGCTTACAAAAGCCGTCATTGCGGGGTTAAACGCAGCTGGTTGCAATGTCTTGTTCGCTGGTATGGCGCCTACTCCAGCATTGCAGTATGCCGTGAAAAACCACAAAGTGGACGGTGCTGTCATAGTGACGGCATCCCATAACCCTCCAGAGTATAACGGAGTAAAAGTTGTATGGAACGATGGGATAGAAATCTCCCGAGAGCAAGAAATAGAGATTGAAAATATATTTTTTGAGGAAAAACTGCGGTATGCCGAATGGAACAAAATTGGAGAGACGGAAGCGCTCATCGGCGTTATTGACGAGTATGTGGAGGCTATTAAGAAACACGTTGACGCGGACAAGATAGCGAAAAAACGTTATCATGTTGTTGTAGATGCGGCTAACAGCGTAGCCGCCCTTGCTGTTCCTAAGCTTTTAAGGGAGTTAGGATGCAAGGTTACAACGGTAAATGCGAACATTGATGGAACTTTTCCAACGAGACCCCCAGAGCCTCGGCCGGAAAACCTTAAGGAGCTAGCCCTAACAGTTAAGGCTGTAAACGCGGATGTAGGAGTTGCTTTTGATGGGGACGCTGACCGCTCCATTTTTGTTGATGACGCTGGAGAAATTCATTGGGGCGACAAAACGTTCGCCCTGATTGAAAAATACTTTCTAATTGAGAACCCAGGTGAAAAAATAGTCTCACCAATAAGCTCTTCAACGTTAGTTAAAGATATTGCCGACGCCTATAACGGGGAAGTTGTCTGGACAAAAGTTGGAAGTGTAATTGTGTCTCACACTATGAAAGAAGTCAACGCGAAACTAGGTGGAGAAGAAAACGGCGGAATTTTTTACGGACCTCATCAAGCTGTCAGAGACGGGGGGATGGCGACAGCTTTGATACTGGACATAATGGCGGATACAGACAAGAGCCTCTCTAAGCTACTTGATGAGCTTCCCAAATACTTTATTGCAAAAGGCAAGGTAGAGTGTCCCGACGAATTTAAAGAGAGAGTTTTGGAAAAGCTCATTGAACAAACAAGAGGTTTTAACACGTGCACAATAGACGGGGTGAAAATATGGTTCGGGGACAAAAGCTCCATTTTGATGAGGCCCAGTGGAACCGAGCCGTTGTATAGGCTTTATGCAGAGGCGAAGACAAAAGAGAAAGCTGAAGAGCTTGTTCGCGAGTTTAGTTTAAAGCTTAAAAGGATAATTAACAGTGTAAAGAGCTAACGATTTCTTTCAAGTCTGGAGAGAAAACGATGCCAGCAATAAACCAAGAAAACATAGAGAACAAGGATTCAACACGAAATGAAAAAACCACGATTAGTGTTGTGGGATGCGGGCGTATCGGCATACTCCACGCCTGCCTCTTAACGGAAGCTGGTTTTAGAGTCATATGTGTTGACAACGACCGAGCCTTAGCGGAACGCGTTTCTAAAGGGAACGTTCCATTTTTAAAGCAGGAAGTAGAGCCCATTCTTAGGCGGGGTTTAGAAAGCGGGAGATTAAAAGTCTCATGCGTTTTAGAGGGGGAAGCTGTTCAAAGCGGCACTATATTGGTTACGACGCCTGCCATGGCAATTGAAAAAGGAAGAGTTGACTACTCAAACATTGAAAAAACGTTAAACAGGCTTGGTTCACGTATTCAAAAAGACACCTTAATCATAGTTGCAAGCGTTGTCGGGGTCGGCGTAACAGAAAGTATCCTTAAAGAGGCTCTTGAAAGCGCATCCGGGTTCAAAGTGGGTGTAGACTTTTACTTTGCTTATAGTCCAGTCCCGTTTCCCGAAGAACAAACATTAAAGAGCTTAGCAAACCGTAAGCGCATTATTGCCGCTTGCGACAAGGTAAGCTTGGAAAGAGCATCAAATGTTGTGGGCGCCATAACAAAGGCAGCACTTGTAAAGTCATTAAACTTAAAAGCAGCCGAGGCTGCAGTGTTATTTGAGGCTGCCCATAGAAACGTCAATCTTGCGTTAGCTCATGAATTTGCCCTTTTCTGCGAGAAAACTGGAGTAGACTATTTAACTGTCCAAAGCTTGTTATCCTCGGATATAAACGCGTTTTTTCAACCAACACTAAACAGTGGAAGCGGCAAGGATGCTCTTTGTATGTTAATGGAGGATGCTGAAAATCAAAACGTCAAACTCAAGATTTCACGAGCGTCCCTAGAGCTAAATAAAGAAACGATAAAACACGGGGTAAGCCTAGTTCAGGAAGCACTAAAAAGTTGCGGAAAGAGTATTCGTAGAGCGAAAATCGTAATACTTGGTATTTCACAGACAAAGAACACAGCTGACGTCCCGAAAGGTTTACTGAAGGATTTCGTAGAAATGCTTGAGAAGAAAGGCGCTAAACCAAGTTTCTATGACCCCTACCTAACACGGAAAACAAGAAACCATGAGACAGCACCGGTTGAAGAAAGTTTAACAGAGACGATGGAGGGAACGGACTGTATCGTAATCTTCACGGGGCATGACCAGTTTAAACGACTTAATTTAAGGAAGATCAAATTGTTGGCAAAGATACCGGCAGCCATTGTGGACCTTGAAGGAATTCTAGATCCGGCAAAGGTTGAAGCGGAGGGCTTCATTTATCGTGGTTTAGGAAGGGGTGTGTGGAAGAAGTGAGCAAAAAAGTTGGAGTTGGCGTTATAGGTGCAGGTTTTTGGGGGAAAAACCATGCAAGGGTATTTAGCGAACTGGAAGAAACGGAGCTTTTAGCAGTCTGCGACATCAACGTTGAAAGAGCGAAAAGCGTCGCCAAACAATTCAACGTCAAAGCTTATACAAAGGCTGGAGAGATGCTGAAAAGAAGGGACATAGATGCAGTGAGCATATGCACTTGGTCAACAAGCCTTGCAAAAGAGGCGCTAAAAGCATTGAAAGCCGGAAAACACGTTTTGGTTGAAAAACCTATGGCGGCGAATTCAAAACAAGCCGAAGCATTAATAAAAACGGCGGAAAAAGAAGGCTTAGTCCTCTCCGTCGGCTTCTTGATGCGGTTCATTCCGGGAGTGCAGTATATTAAAAGGGCCATCGAGGACAAGAGAATAGGGGAACTTGTATGTGCAACGGCTAAAAGGGTTTCCCAGTGGCCGGAAAGAATAGGCGACATAGGCGTCGTAAAGGATTTGGCAATCCACGACATAGACATAGCACACTACCTATTCGACGCTGATCCGATGGCGGTTTACGCAAAAACGGGGAACATGAAGCATAGGCTTTTTGAAGACTACGCCCACATCATGCTCACTTTTGAGGGTGGGAAAAACGCCTTCATAGAATCTAACTGGTTAACCCCCTACAAAACGCGGGTGCTGGTTGTCACTGGAAGCGAGGCAATAGCTAAACTTGATTATATAACACAGGAGTTAACGATAGAGGATGCAAAAGAAACCGTTCAACCGAGAATTCCGTGGCAAGAACCATTGAAACTTGAGCTTCAACACTTTACAAACTGTGTTTTAGGAAGAGAAAAACCCCTAATAACTGGTATTGATGGTTTAAAGGCTTTGAAAATAGCTGAAGCGGCATTAAAGTCTTCAAAAACAGGTAAACTTGTGAAGATAAAGTAGCTTTAAGGATGTTTTTTCAAGTTAAAGGGTTTTCCTTCAAACAAGATTTTTTCTGGAATTTTTTCTCTCCACTTTTGCAGAAAAGGCAAGTCTTCACTCTTTTTTCGCAGTTCGTCTGGAAGCATTTCGGGAATTTCGTCCTTTACGGGATACCATCTCAAGCATTTAGGACAAATAATCAAGCCTTCAACGATTTCCTCTTTCTCTTCAAAAACGTGGAGTTCAAGCGGGTGGTGCTTGTCAACGGGGCAAGCCAATATTTCCATGAGCTCCCTCTTCATTAAACCCCCATTTACAAAGGCTCCTCAAACTCTTATTAAATTTGCTAGCTTTTCAATCCCTTGCATAAAATATCCAATACTATCTGATACCAGTTCGGCCCTGTGGTTCGCACAATTCTGCCGAAGGGTATTTCGAAGTTTACGCCTAATTTTTCAAGGTTATAAGAAACTTTTGTCATAGTTTTTTCCACGGGTTTTTCTCTTCTGTTTGCGTGTTCAAAGGCGTAGATGTGTATCCAGCCGGCACCATTCTTTAATGCTGAAAAAGCGTAGGGCAGATATTGGAGGGCTTTTTCGGGTAGGGGCATAAGAACTCTATCCGCCACGTTGCGAAGTCTTTGTTGTATAACGTCTTTGGCGTCTCCCTCTATTGGAATTACTCTTCCGTAAACTCTGTTAAGCCTAATGTTTTCTTTCATAAACTGGACTGCCGCGGGGTTAATGTCTATGGAATAGATTTTCGCGGCGTTAGAATGTTTGGCAATAATAATGGAGAAACAGCCGACTCCGGCAAACATGTTTACAATGGTTTCGCCATCCTTAACCAACTTGGCGATTCGCATTCTCTCGTAGAAAAGCCTAGGCGAGAAATAGCAATGCGATAGGTCAACTGCAAAAACACAGTTAGATTCTCTATGAACTGTTTTCGTCTTGTTCTCTCCCGCTAGGTGCTCAAGCTTTCGTAGTCTAAAATCTCCTTGGACAGGGCCAACTTGGGCTAATACGGTTTTAACGTTCTTATGAACCTTCATTATTGTTTCAGCGATGATTTGACCATGTTTCATAAATGCTTCATTTAGCCGAATGACGGTTATGTCCCCGATAACGTCATAGGAATTATAAACAGCAGTTAATTCTTCAGAAGGCAACACCGCTGCAAGAAGCTTCTTCAAGCGCTTTCGCATGAAAGTCGTCTCCTTTGATAGAGTGCCAATACTACACCTAATATTTTGGGAAACATTTAATAATAAACAAGTTTCCTTTGTAAAGGGGGAAACTATGGAGAAAACGGCTGTTGGACTGGTTTATGAATGTTTAAGGTGCGGGGCTAAAGTTTCCACCGAAGAACTAGAGCTACGCGGCGGGGAGATAAAGTGCACAGTTTGTGGCTACAGAGTTTTAAAGAAGATAAGGCCCCCAGTAGTTAAGCGAGTTCAAGCTAGGTAAACAGTAGTGTCCTTAAATTATCTTGGCAGGTGACTGTTAGGCTTGAATTGAGTGTTTAGAATAGTTCTCTTTCACCTATTTTGCGAAGGGCTCTTCCTCGAAGTTTTATTGCCGGACCGACAACTTCCTCGGGTTGTTTTTCCACGGTTTTTCTTTTTACAGTTTCGCCGCAAACTCCCCTTGGAAGTAGACGTCTTTTAACACATAGCGCGTATGAACAGTTCGCTACGTTGCACATATCTTCGGTCCATCTGCACCACACTCCATCTCGACGGAAAAATGCAGAGTTTTTGCCGCACTTGAACAGTTCACATTTGGGAGAACACATTTTCACTTGTGCCAAGGCACAACACAACCCTTAACCGTTTAATAAAACCTCGTTCTCATTTCACCGTGCTTTGCAGTTTGTTTATGAAATTCTCAAAAATTGATATAAAGTTTTTCCCGAGGGGGCTCCATATTTAAACTCTAACTTTTAGAAGTCTGTTTTCTCCTTGCAAGTTCCAATACGGCAAAAAGCACCAAAGCCGCCACGATTAGGATAAATGTTGCAAACCAGTCTGTTTCAACAAGAAAGCCAGCGAAGACGACGTGTTTGGCAAGTTTAATCACAATTGGATTCGTTTCGTCCCTTGCTGCAACAACGGAACATGTGAAAGAATGAATCGGCTGGTTTTGATCTGCCAAGTAAACTTTTATTGTCAGGGTTCCTCCAATTTCCGTGAATTCCGCTATACCATTAACCCCCGTCAGTTTAGAACTCAAATAAACGCCTTCTCTTTCCAAGGTTACGTTAGCGTTTGGAACTGGTTGCCCAAAATAGTCAACAACCTTAACATAGATTGGCAAATTGTACAGAGAACACTGAATGGTTATTGTTTTCTCTTCAAAGAGTTCGACTGTTGTTGCGTTTAGCAAAAATCTCTTTGAAATTTTGACGGTGTAGACTCCCAAAACACAGTTAAAGGATGCATCTCCCTCTGGGTTTGTTTGGCTTGCATAATGCGGTCCGCCCATAACCTCTTGAATTTCCACCAAGACGTTTGGTATGGGAGCGTTATTTACATCTATCACTTTTACCTTCAATGGTTTAACGGGACAGAGGATGGTTATATTGTTCCACGCCTTTGGCTCTAGCCTAGAAATCGTGTCATTGTTTAGGTTGAAAATTTTCCCGTAACGGAGAGCTGCCACTTTATATGAGGCGTTTAGAAGAAGTGATCTAAACCGTGCAGAGCCCTCAATATCCGTCTGGGAAATCATAGTTTCTTTTTCGATTTTCCCCCCGTCCAAGTTAGTGGTGTAGGTGATGGTCAAGTTCAAAGATACGAACGGAATTTGCACCGCCATGCCTTGCTCGCTTACGACTTTTATGTTTAAATTCGTAAGCTGACATATCAAGTTTAATTCTTCATGCACGTAGGGAATGTTAATGGACGCTTCACCGACCTTTACTTTCTTAAAATAAGCTGTAAAAGTGTGGGTGCCTCTTTCAAGTCGGATATTTGCAATACCGTTTGCGCTGCTCGTGACGTTAAATGTTTTTCCCGCTTCATGGTCATATATGTTAATGAGTACATTTGCCACATTTTCGTTGGCAAGACTGCGCGGGGCGATTTTAGTTTCGAAACCGGGAACCGCGAAAGCTTGTATGTCGCTAACTTTTTTGCTGCCCGGTTTTGGCGTTATGCTTATGCTATAGTTTCCAATAAGCGCGTTGTTTGGAACAGTCCAGTTGGCCTCTATAAAGTCGCCTCGAACTGTACAGTTGAATCTGTCAATTATTCTATTTTCAAATTTTATTGTTACGGTCACATTAGTGCCTTTAAGTGATGAATAGTCCACGGCTTTAATTTTAACCGTGTCGCCTCTGTGGTATTCTACACTGTCTGTTAGCCCTATGATAAAGGTTCCGGAGGCTAAGGTTCTGTTGAAGTAAACCATGTAGGCTCCCGTGTAGTTTGTGTTAGCGTTTCTCCCAAAATCTTCTGGGTATAAGAGAGACGCGTTTCCTGTTCCAGTGTTCGTCGTGTTTGAGAGACGCACAATTTTCCAATATGTTTCATTTGCAGGCGTTTTAACGGTTATGTTCGCAGTGTAAACAGTGTTTGCCTTTCCACCGGTTACGCTAATGGAAATTTTAATTGCTGTTTCGCCCTCTTGGAATTGTCTTGGATACGGTGGTATATCCACGTTAACAATGGAGTTCGGCTGTATGTAGAACCAAGATGTTGTGTTAACGTTTGCAGCAACATCCTGTAACACTATTGTATAGTTCCCGTTTGGGAGAGCGGGGACTGTGAAAGTGCAATTTACGTTGTTTCTTGAAGCGAAATCGCTTTTAACAAGGACTGAGCCGAACCAGACTCTATATTCACCGTTTGTAGTGTTTATGGTCCCGATGAGCGTGACGGTTTCTCCAACTCTCCCGATTTTTGTTTGCGGAGAAATGGATGCTATCTTTACATCAACAGCATAAACTTGTGGGGAGATCAGCTGAGGGAAAGCCATCAACACAAGCATGATTACTAAAGCATTTACTGCCATCAATTTTTTATTCAATTTTCGCGCGCTCCAACGGCCTTCAGACGTGTTCTTGTAATGTGAAACATTTACTATTAACAGCGCATTTTAAACTTTACCTTGCTGATAAACACTGCAAAAGCTAAGTTTGAACCAAAAACCTTTAGATAAACGTCCTCGAAGACTTGAACAACGGTGCCGTTCATGATTGACGAAATCCTAAACCTAGTAAAGAATCATGAGCAATGGCGCGGGAAAAAATGCTTAAACCTAATTCCATCAGAAAACGTTATGAGCCCGACTGTGCGCGGTCTTTTGGCTTCGGAGCTTGGACACCGCTATACGGCTAGAGACCGCTTTTACATGGGCACAAAATTCATCGACGAAATCGAACAATACGGAGAAGAGCTGGCGAAGGAAGTTTTTGGCGCTGAAACCGCTGATCTGCGCCCGCTTTCCGGACACATTGCAGACCTAATTTTCTTGGCATGCTTCACCAAGCCCGGCGACACGTTTATGTGTGTCTCACCCGAAGACGGTGGTTATCCAGGGTTGTGGAATGATGGCTTAGCAGGGCTTTTGGGTTTGAAGGTTGTTTCGACGCCATTTTCAAGGGAGAACATGAAAGTTGACGTGGAAAAAACTGTGGAAGCTGTCAAGTGTGTGAAGCCAAAAGTCTTGATTTTCGGAGCCAGCTTAATCCTTTTTCCCCATCCAGTCAAAGAGTTAGCTGCTGTCGCTCGCGAAAACAACGCAATCGTAGGGTTTGATGGCTCCCATGTTTTGGGGCTCATAGCCGGGAAACAATTCCAAGACCCACTGAAAGAGGGCGCCCACGCGCTTTTTGGTTCGACCCATAAATCCTTTTTTGGGCCTCAAGGCGGCATAATTTTGGCGGACAAAGAGCACGGCGAAAAAATGAAGGAAAAAATTTACCCCAGGTTTGTGGATAACGCCCACTGGAACCGCATAGCTGCCTTAACTTTGGCTTTGGCTGAAATGAAAAGGTTCGGCAGAGACTACGCAGAACAAGTAATTCGCAACGCTAAGTCTTTAGCCAAAACATTACACGATTATGGTTTTCCGGTGAGATGTGCAAGATTGGGTTTTACAGAGTCCCATCAAGTCATAATGGACTTCGGAGGCTATGGGCGGGGCAAAGAAGTGGCAGGAAAACTTCAAGAGGCAAACATAATTGTTGACTGTGTTATAAGAATTGGAACATGCGAAGTCACAAGGCGTGGAATGAAAGAAGGAGAGATGGCGAAAGTAGCTGAACTGATCAAAAGAGTGGTGCTTGACGGGGAAAACCCAGAAACGGTTAAAAAAGATGTTGTAAAACTTTGCTTAGAGTTTCAAGACATCGAATATTGCTTTAAATGAAAAGAGCACTTTATAAAAGTGTACCACCTTTTACAACCTGGTTAAAATGAGCCTTGTTCCGAATGCGCTTATTGAAGCTTTAAAAAAACACAAGTACCACATGGTTGGCAGGCACTCGGCTGTTAAGCGATGCAGATGGCTTTATGAGGCGCTTGTCCATGACAGACCATGCTACAAACAGAAGTTTTATGGAATAAAAACCCACCGGTGCATTCAAATGACGCCTGCACTTTTTTATTGCACACAAAGGTGTCTTTTCTGTTGGCGTGCCCAAAGTGGAGACCTACAAATTACATGGGAAGAAACCAAGCTGCCCACGTGGGATTCGCCTGAAGATATCGTTGAAGGAAGCATAAGGGCGCAGTTAGCAATTCTGAGCGGGTACAAGGGAAACCCGAAGGCAAACCCTCTAAAGTTTAAGGAAGCGTTAAGACCTTGCCATGCAGCCATAAGCTTGACGGGTGAACCGACTCTTTACGAGCCTATAGGAGAGCTTATTCACGCTTTTCACAAGAGAGGCTTTACGACGTTTCTTGTGTCTAACGGAACAGTGCCGTCAGTCTTGGCAAAATTAAGCTATGAGCCCTCACAACTGTATGTTTCGGTTTGCGCCCCAAACAAGGAAATTTACCGAAAAGTTTGTCGTCCAATCACGTCGGATGCTTGGGAAAGACTTAACGAGACGTTAGAGCTTTTTCAAAGTTTTAGTTGTCCAACGGTGATTCGCATAACCGCTGTGCGTGGTCTCAATATGGGAAACATCGAGGAATACGCTAAGCTTATAGAGAAGGCTAATCCAACCTACATTGAGCCTAAGGCGTATATGCATGTGGGTTTTTCAAGGCTGCGCTTGGGCTATGAAAGTATGCCAAGCCACAGTGAGATCCGTGAGTTCGCATTTAAGCTTGCAAAGGCAATTGGCTACAAGGTTATCGACGAGTCTGAAGATAGTCGTGTCGTGTTGTTAAGTAAGATGGAAAAGCCCTTAAAGTTTTCAAATAGTTGAATGCCGGTTTACTCCTTGAGTAAACGGGAGTAAAAGTTAAATAACACACTTTTCAATTCAATGCAGTCTTGAACTCTCTGTGAGGTGCCCAGCTTGGTTAGTGAGGGAAGAGGAAGACTGTTCAGAAGGAAGGATGGAAAATTCCTAATATACTTGCCGAAAGACTTAGCGGAAGACAGCATGTTTCCATTCAAAGGCTCAGACTCTATATTTGTCAAAGTTAGCTTCAAAATCGGAGACGACAAACTAATCATAGAACGTTGGCCAGAACAGGAAAAACAGCAAAGCGTCTAAGGGTCTCAAGAAAAGCCAGCGCCCATTCACCCCCCTTTCACTGTTTTAGTAATAATAAAATAGCAGCACCTTCAATTTTGTTTTATAAAGGCTGAGCAATAACAATGCCCTCTTTAAAGACCGTTTTAAAACAAATCAGAAGGGAGCTTAAAGGCAAAGAGAAAGTCAGAGATAGAGTCCAAGCTGACATGCGAAAGGTTACGAGCGTTTCTAAACAAGCAATACTTTTTATTCACCAAAAAAGGCTTAAAGAGGCAAAGAAACTTCTTGGAAAAGCTAAAGAGATTATTTCAAGGCTCGACGGCATGGCGAAAGAGCACCCCGACATCATTCACAGCGGCTTATATGATATCGCCCTCCAAGAGTACGCTGAGGCAAACATTTTCCTCACCCTAATTGAGGAGGGACGATTTGTTACACCAAAGGAAATCAACGTGCCTCCCATAGACTACGTTCTTGGGCTTGCAGACGTTATTGGCGAATACAGACGTTTAGCCTTAGACGCCCTAAGAGAAGGCAACATGAAAAAAAGCGAAGAATGCTTGCAAGTTATGGACGAGATCTATACCGAGCTTATGGCCATGGACGAAGCTTACATGCTGGTGCCTGGGCTCAGAAGGAAATGCGACATTGCAAGAAAAATCATCGAAACTACCAGAGGAGACGTAACCCACGAAATACGGAGACAGTCCCTCGAAAAACACATGAAAAGGTTGGAGAAACTTGAAAAACGTTTTGAAAACCTTGAGAAAGGAAGATAGACGGTTTGCCCAATTTAAAGCCCGTTTTCTCTATCGAAAAAGCGCATAAGGCGCAGCTTCAACTTTCAAAATTCATCGTTTTTGAGGATAGGCTTCCAAAGAACATCCATTTCGTTGGCGGTGTAGACACCGCTTACTTCAAAGATGTGGCTATAAGCGCTTCTGTTGTTCTTGAATTTAACAACCTAAATCTCGTGGAAGCGCAGGTCGCCACACGTAAGGTCGCTTTTCCATACATTCCAACACTTCTCTCGTTTAGAGAGCTGCCTTCCACCCTTGCATGTATCAAAAAGCTGAAGATCATGCCGGATATTTTTCTAGTGGATGGGCAAGGGATTGCGCATCCGTACCGTTGCGGTTTTGCAAGTCATCTAGGAGTTGTTTTGGGCAAACCCACAATAGGTGTTGCCAAGAGTAGGCTTACAGGCGACATTGAGCCTTTTCCAAACAGAGACTTCACCTACTTAAAGGATAATAACGAGGTTGTAGGGGCCGCTTTGAGAACCCCCACCGGAAAAACCCTTTATGTTAGCGTCGGGCACATGATCTCGCTGGAAACAGCCATAAAAATTGTTAGGCATTGCACACGCGGCAGTATTCCTGAACCCATTCGGCTGGCGCATAAAAGGGCCACCACTGAAAGAAGAAAAATATCAAAACCGTAATATTGCTGGAACAGGTAAGAAGATTTCCTAGCTAACTATTGGATGTGTTTGGTTTGCTTCATCCAAAAATTAGGGCTTTAGCCGAGAAAATCCGCGACGAAAACCTTCGAAATAAAGTTGTTGAGCTTCTTGAAAATCCTGTTTTTGAGGTTGGCGGGAAAATTTACAGCGGCTTGCCTCTTGATGTTTCACCAGCCGGTTTGTCGCATCACCATTGTTATCCAGGCGGCTATGTGGAACATGTAGTTTCAACAGCCAACTTGGCCTTAGCTTTGTGCAACTCCGTTGAGAAGGTTTATCGTGGAAAAGTGAACCGGGACCTCGTTTTGGCTGGCGTCTTACTCCACGATGTTTTCAAGCCAATAACCTATATGGTGAACCAGAATGGTAGCTACAGCACCACCAGTTTAGCCGATTACTTGGACCACTTGTCAATTGTCATAGCGGAGCTTGTCCGAAGAGATTTTCCGCTGGAGCTCATCCACGTGGTTTCAGCTCATCATGGAGAATACGGGCCGATTAGACCGCATACCGTTGAGGCGCTGATATGCCATTTAGCGGATTTAATGGATTCACGCTTGAATGGGGAGGTTTTAAACGCTGCAAGTTACCTCATTAGAAAAGCCACGGACGAAGAACTGTCAGGCTTAACTTCGAAGGAAGCCTTCGAAATAATACACTCGAAGGCCATCGAAGGCTTGGAAGGCGTAGCAAAAACCGTAGAGAAAATAAAGAGGAGAAAGACTTCACGTAAAACTTAAAAGCTATGCACGCTCACGAAACTGAGTGATGCCTATGGTGGAAATAAAGTTTGAAGAATTCCAAAAACTAGATATGCGTGTTGGAAAGGTATTGGAGGCAAGCCAAATTCCAGGCTCGCGCAACCTCATAAGGATGATTGTGGATTTCGGAACGGAGAAACGCCAAGCCGTCGCTGGGCTTTTACAATGGTACAAGCCCGAAGACCTCGTAGGTAAAAAATACGCTTTTATACTAAACCTGCAGCGGAGAAAGTTTATGGGCGTGGAATCCCAATGCATGATTTTGGCGGCCGAAGACGATAAAGGCAACGTGGTGGCACTGCAGCCTGAAAAAGACATCGCTGAAGGAAGCAAAATCCATTAGCTTAAAAGTTTGTTTATTGCTGCGGCTTTTTCTTTGCTTTCTGCGACGTATTCAATCATCTCCGGTGTAAGGTCAAGCCATTTGGCGATTCCAGCCGCCATCTTCACATTGTTCTTGAAGATTATCCGCAAGTAAGGAAGCACTTCCTTTGCGGCTCTTGTGGCGGATATGTGGCATCTGCGCTTTATTTTTCGGCCGATCTCCAACTGCATGGCACGCTCCTCCTTCGACCTTGAAAGGGCTTGTATGCGTTCCGGGAAACGGAAAGGCGTCCAACCGGAAGTTTTTGTATTAACCCGCGCCATGGCAACGCCGGCCGACATGAAGTCAACAACGTAGCGCACAAAGCTCCAGTCTTGGGTTTTCCGTATTCTTCCCCTGTAAACGTCGGCCATTGAAAGCGCGTCCATAGCTCTTGCCAAGTCATGGGGATCCGTCAAATGAGCCGGGACATTTTCATATATCCATTCGAAAAGCATGTCCGTGTCCACGTCTGCCATGTCAACGGCGCGTTTTGCGCCCTCACATGTTTTTCCATAGAGAATCATCCTCAAAACTGTGAATATAGTTTCTTGTCGATCTCTGAAGCCAAGCCATGAAACATCGTCGTAAGTTAAGCGTTTCTTGCCTTGAGCTAATGCTTGAAGGTCCGTCACGGCCGAGCGGATGTCACCTTCCGAGCGTTGGGCTATGAACTTCAACGCGTTTTCTTCAGCTTCTATGCCCTCTTTTAGGCATATGCCTTTCAAATGTTTTAGGACGTCGGTTGTTGAGGGTTTCTTAAACTCTATTAGGAGGCAGTAGTTGCGGAGAAACGCGAAACGCGGGTCGAAGGCATTGTTAGCGATAAGCACTATGGGGCATTGGGCGGTTTTTGTTATGTCAGTTATGGCTTTAACTCCGCCCTTGTCCGCTGTTCCAGTTAAACCGTCAAGCTCGTCGAAAAGGATTATTCGCTTTGTGCCAAACAGCGAACCATACTGTGAGGCTAATCCAGCAAAGCGTTTTACTGCTTCCTCTGTTCTGTAGTCACTGGCGTTTTTCTCCACTAGCTCCATCTTGAGGTCGTTTGCCAAAGCCTCTACCGTTACAGTTTTGCCCACACCGGGGGGCCCATAAAGAAAGGCTGCCCTTTTCGGCGGTATACCTCTATCCCACGATTTTACCCATTCAACAAACTTTTGTATGGCTTCCTTGTTGCCGACGACCTCTTTCAAAGTTTTCGGCTTGTACTTAACGGTCCAAGGTTGATACAAGTTTCACACCTTTTTAACGACGCCCCTCATTTCATAGGCTGCTTCAACAAGCCTAGCCAACAGCGCGCTTAACTGGACTTCTTCGTCTGCGCCTTCCACAAGGCGGTAGTCTATTTCGCCCACAATATCCGCCATTCTAATCTTCCACGGCTCTGGAATATCCGCCCTAAAAATCTCTGTGTGAATTTGACGTATGATGTCGTTTCCCGCAACGCCATATTTCTGAATCATTTCACGAAGCTGTTTTCGTGCCTCTATAAAATTGCCTTTCATGGCAGTTTCAATCATTTTCTGCACATCCGCCGGGTTGGCCCTCCCAGCAATTGAATAAACAACCTTAGCATCTATTGGCTTGCCAAGCGAAGCAGCCGCCTGCAACGTGTTTATTGCCCTCCGTAAGTCTCCGCCACAAACCTCGTAGATGGCGTCTAAACCCTCATCGAGAAGCTTTACGCCCTCGTTTTCGGCGATATGCCGCAAGTACTTGTCATGTTCCTCCCGCGGCAGATACGTGAACCGGAAAGGCGCACAACGCGACTGTATTGGCTCTATTATTTTTCCGCTGTAGTTGGCGCACAGAATGAAGCGGCATGTTTCAGTGTACCGCTCCATAGTCCGCCGTAAAGCTTGCTGGGCATCTGCCGTCATGTTGTCAGCCTCGTCCAAAATCATTATTTTGAATGGAACTTCGCCTATGGAACGCACCCTCGCAAAAGTTTTAACAGTTTCCCGCACAACATCTATGCCCCTCTCGTCGCTGGCATTCAACTCCATAATATATTCACGGTAGTTTTCGCCATAAAGGTCCCTTGCTAAGCAAAGCGCCGCCGTAGTCTTCCCAGTTCCAGGGGGTCCAGCAAAAATGCAATGCGGCACATTTTTGGCTTTAACGAAGCTTTTAAGACGCTCCACTATCTCTTTTTGGTTGACCATTTCATCCAATGTTTTCGGCCTATACTTTTCAGCCCACATCTCAAAACTCATTGGGCGAGCCTCCTCTGCTTTTCATATAGAGGCATAGCTAATAAATGCTTTCGACTTTAGTCGAAGCATTTTGGGAGGGCTGAGGCTTGGGGTTGTTGGTTCTATGTGCTGTTTAGATTCGCCCTAACGCTTTCATTGCCTCGTAAATTCTTTTAATGGCCAAAATGTAAGCGGCCGTCCTTAAATTCAACTGGTGCGCTTTTGTGTGAGCCGCGAAGGAAGCGTCTAGGCGGTATTGTTTGGCTGTTTGGTAAACTTCTTTAAACGCTGTTGTCATAACCTGTTTTAGCTTATTGTCAACTTCCTCCTCTGTCCAATAGTATCCCATGCGATTTTGAACCCACTCGAAATAACTGACTGTGACACCGCCAGCATTGGCCAAAACATCAGGCAGTATTATTACACCCCGCTCCCGCAATATTTTGTCAGCTTCTGGTGTTGTGGGCCCGTTTGCCAGCTCCACTATAAGTTTTGCTTTGACTTTATCTACGTTTTCTTTTGTTATCTGGTTTTCTAAGGCCGCTGGAACAAGTATTTCACAATCAACTGTAAGGGGGTCAGTGGCGCCGATTTCTTTGCTGCCGGGAAAACCTTTCACGCTGCGGTTTGCCTCTTTGTATTCCGCAAGCTTTAAGGGATGCATTCCTTCGGGATTGTAGGCGCCGCCGATAGAGTCGCTGACAGCAACTATTCTGCAACCCAGTTCATAAAGATATTGGGCAATTGGCTGTGCGGCGTTCCCGTAACCTTGTATGGAAACACGGGCGTCTTTCAAAGGTATGCCAAAAGTTTTTGCTGCTTCCAATGTAATAAAGAAACCGCCGCGTCCTGTTGCGGCCTCTCTTCCAACCGATCCACAAATGGAAAGGGGTTTTGATGTTATTATCCCGGGCTCGTATTTACCGGTGATCTTGTAGTATTCGTCGGTGAACCATCCCATGATCTGGGCGTTTGTTCCCACGTCCGGTGCTGGAATGTCGATGTCGGGACCGACGAACTTTGCTATTGCTGCAGCATATCCTCTTGTCAGTTTTTCCAGTTCATTTTGCGACATTTCTTTTGGGTTGCATGTTATTCCGCCTTTTCCGCCGCCGTACGGAATTCCCACAACGGCGTTTTTTATGCTCATCCAAAATGCAAGAGATTTAACTTCGTCCAAGCATACACTGGGGTGGTATCTTATGCCGCCCTTCGCCGGTCCCCTCGCAGTGTTATGCTGGACTCTGTATCCGGTGAAGGTTTTCACTTTCCCGTTATCCATTTTAACGGGAATTGAAACGATTAAAATCCGTTCCGGGCTTGCTATTGCCTCTACAACGTCGCTTTCCAAATTGAGTATGGCAGCAGCTTCCCTTAACGGTTTCAGTGATTCTTCATACAAACTGCCCTCTTTTTGGGGGGACACGTCTTCACCTCTTTACGTTTGTAAAGAATAAACAATTCGTTTCAATCTATTATTAAACCTTGTGGCCACCCTCTCCATTTACAATCATCCCACAACCCTATTTCAGCCACACACCCCTAGGCGAAGTGCACCTCAAGTTTAGATCTGAAATCTAAACAATTTTCCATGACGTTTTAGACCACACTTTTTATACCTCAACCGCAAGATTAGAATCAGTCGAAGGGAGAAGTCCACGTTGCAAGGCGGCCTTGCTCACAAGATTAAGGCGTTAGACTTCATGTTTGAAAACTCACCAGTCAAGGTCATAGCCAATCGCAACTGCCCAGAAATCAAATTGGCGGGATTAACCGTGGGTCCATTCGAGGAAGGAAACGAGTACGAAGTTTCCTATTGGGTGGCACGGCAGCTTGAAAAGTTTGGGGTGGTTCGTTTCCGAAGCGAGGAGCTGCTGGACTCGGCTAAGCTTTCGAAGATCCACTGGAAGGAACGCGTTCAATTGGCTGGGCAGATTTCCGAACTTCCAAAGGATTTTTATCCGAAACTCCGTAGGCTTCTTGCAGAGTTAAAAGAGGGAACCGTCAAGAATCCAGAGAAAATGCGTGAGTATGAAAAGGTGAAACAGTTGGCAACAGACATAGTAAGTTTAAGGTTAAAGAAAATTGTTTCTCTCTCATCTTCGCCAGCCCAAACAGGGCATATCTTAAAGAACCTCACAGCAGAGGAGAGACTTCTTTACGAGCAGATTTACAAACTTATTAACCTATGGAAAAGCCGACTTATAGAGTTTGAAGAAGAGAAGGGAGAAAGGGAAAATGACTGAAGAATTAGAGGTTATGGACCCTCAGGAACGCTTTCTAGAACTTTTCAAAATGGAGAAATACCGTCAGAGAATTTCCCAGCTTGCAATCTCGGGAAAAACATCGTTGATCGTTGAGTTTGAAGATATCTTAACATTTGATCATAGGCTTGCGGATAAGTTGTTAGAAAAGCCGGACGAATACTTGAAACATGCGGACAACGCAGCGCAAAACCAGCTTGCCATAGAAGCCCCGGAGTATGCGGAAAAACAAAAGGTAACAGTCAGAATTGTCAAACTGTTAGAGCACACGCCCTTACGGAAGCTCGGCGCGGCTCACATTGGAAAACTTGTGATGATTGAGGGCATAGTTGTCCGATCCACGCCAGTACGTCCAATGGTTATGCGGGCAGTCTTTAAATGTCGTGGATGTGGAGAGCTAACCCCTGTTGATCAAACAGGACCATTTCTAAAGGCTCCATTTGCATGTGTAAATCCTCAATGTAGACGGAAAGGTCCGTTCGACTTCGTGCAGGAAGAATCCACATTCATAGACTCTCAAGACCTTCGTGTACAGGAGCGTCCAGAAGATCTTCCACCGGGACAGTTGCCGCGAACCCTACATGTTAAGCTTGTGGGAAGCGAGATCGTGGATGTTGCTAGGCCCGGCGATCACGTTTCGATAGTTGGTGTTGTTCGAGCTGTAGCTCCAACCATGCCTAAAGTTGGGAAACTCCGCGTTTTTGCCTTGCATTTAGATGCAAACTCCATCGAGGTTTTGGGAAAAGAGCCGGAAGCTGCACTGCCATCTCCGGAGGAAGAGAAACAGATCCTCGAACTGGCGAAGGATCCATGGATACACAGAAAAATAATAAACTCAATAGCTCCCTCCATCTACGGTTATGAACACGTTAAAGAGGCGATCATGTACCTTCTCTTTGGCGGTGTTCCAAAAACTCTTCCAGACATATCCATAAGAGGCGAGTTAAACGTCCTCTTGATAGGCGACCCTGGAACAGCGAAATCTCAACTTTTACAGTACGTGGCGCGTATTGCTCCGAGGGGCTTGTACACTTCTGGTAGGGGAACAACGGCGGCTGGCCTGACGGCGGCGGTTATACGGGAAAAAGGCGGGGGAATGAGCCTTGAGGCTGGCGCGCTAGTCTTGGCTGACAAGGGAATAGCCTGCATCGACGAAATAGACAAGATGCGCCCAGAAGACCGTGTGGCAATTCATGAAGCCATGGAGCAACACACGGTTTCCGTGGCAAAAGGGGGCATAGTGGCAACTTTAAACGCGAGAACCGCCATATTGGCAGCTGCAAACCCGGCTTTGGGAAGATATGAGCCGAGGAGAACGATCACAGAGAATATTTCGTTGCCCGTTACAATTCTATCAAGGTTCGACCTAATATTTGTGCTGAGAGACGTGCCCAACAAGGAGATTGACGGCAAAATGTCAGGGCATATTTTAGAAATCCACCGCAGAGGCGCAAACCCCGTTGAGCCTCCAATACCAATAGATCTTTTGAGAAAATACATAAGCTACGCGAAAACTATTAAGCCTATTCTAACCGAGGAAGCAATGCGTCGCATAAAAGATTTCTATTTGGCTATGAGGTCGGCCAGCGAATCAGAAGGTTCGCCAATAGCCATAACCGCCCGCCAACTTGAATCGCTTATACGTTTGGCTGAATCGAGAGCCCGTGCCGCCCTCCGAACAGAGGTTTCAGCCGAAGATGCTGAAGCAGCCATAAACATAATGAAAAGGTCTCTTGAAGAGGTTGGAATAGACTTGTCCTCCAGTAAAATTGACATAGACTTGATTATGACCGGCAAGCCTAAAAGCCTTAGAGATAAACTGCAAATACTTTTGTCAGTTTTGACGGAGATGGAAAAGGAAATCGGTATGGTTGAAAAAGTGGCTCTAATTAACAGGCTTGAAGCGGAATACAATATTCCAAGAAATGAGGCGGAGCGCCTGATCACCCAACTGCAACGGGAAGGAACCATATACGAGCCAAGAGAAGGTTATTTAAAGAAAACTTAAATTTGGCATGTCTAGTAGAAAAAGAAGCGGTGTTACCCAGCTGCTTCGATGTTAGCTTCTTTATGGTATTGGGCATTGGCGGTGAAAACGACAACACCTACAGTTACGCCAATGTCTGTTGTGGAAATGTGGCTCAAATTGAACAGGTAAATGACCATGCGTTCTCCCGAAGGCAGAATTAAGGAATTTGTCCCTTGAACCCTGAAATCTGAACCGCTGTAATTTCCCTTTAAGTAATTCAAAGGATCATCGCTGGCAACCCATACTAGTTCATTTGGCGGATTAACATCCGCGGCAAGTTTCCAATAAAAGACGTATTGTGGGTCAACTTTCCGCCCCCGCACAGTTATTTTATCGATCACAACGTCTCGACCGCCCGTGTTAGTTACTAGGAAGGCAGCGGACGCATCACCATCGTTGGTGCACCACACGTGTAACTCAGATATTTTCAGATCCTCTTCTTGCACTCTTGTCGTAACCACGTTTATAGCATAGAAAGTTACGACAGTTGCTAAGAGCACCGAAACTACTAGGATTATTAAGGTGGTTACTACAACGCTTAAGCCTTTTTTGTTTTTTAACGTGCGCATATCTTCATCTCCCAACATTTTGTTGTCAAAATTAAATGAAAAAGAAAAGTAAGATGCTTTGTATGTCGCATAAAACCACACAGCCTAACAATTTTAATTTAAGCGACTAATCGAGAGTTAAAACTTCCCGAAAGTATTACAGCTGAATCTTTTGAGTAAAAATTAAATCTCAACGAAACTTCGAGGGAATATTAGAAGTAAAAACATGGGTTAAAATGGAAACTCATGAAAGAATAATGGTTGTCGTCGGCACCAGACCAGAAATCATAAAAATGGCGCCCCTAATAAAGGCGCTGCAAAAGATGGAGATTCCATTAACCTTTGTTCACTGTGGACAGCATTATGATTATGTGATGAGCCAACGGTTCATTGAGGAACTTGAACTTCCACAGCCAGACTATAACTATAAGGTTAAAGCTTGCTCTCAAGGAGAACAAACTGCACGCATCATCGCCAACATGGAACGCTTGCTCAAAAAAACAAAGCCATCCTTAGTCCTTGTGGAGGGAGACACGAACGGGGTTCTTGCAACCTCTATAGCCGCAGCCAAGCTTGGAATACCCGTAGGGCATGTTGAAGCTGGCTTGAGGAGCTTCGATTTACGTATGCCAGAAGAACACAACAGGAGGCTAACGGATCACATATCCACTTATTTATTTGCTCCTACAAAAACCGCTGAAAACAACCTTAAACGAGAATCCGTTTTAGGAAAAGTCTACGTCACCGGGAACACCGTAATAGATGCGGTAATGCAATACATCTCCAAAGCTGAAAGTAAATCAAAAATAGTTGACACAATAAAGTTTGAAAAGTTTGCATTAGCAACAGTCCATAGGGCAGAAAACGTGGACAACCCTACAGTTCTGAGAAATCTAATGGAAGCTTTCATGGAATCTCCAACACCAATCGTTATACCCATACATCCCCGCACGAAAAAGAGGCTGAGACAAAATGGAATGGACGCGGAGGTCAAAAAGTCTAAAAACTTGCAGATTCTGCCACCAGTAGGCTATTTAGACTTTTTAATGTTAATGAAGAAATGTGAAATAATTCTGACTGATTCAGGAGGAATACAGGAAGAGGCCACGGCTCCCCAAATAAGAAAGCGTGTTTTAATCTTGCGTTCGTCAACTGAAAGGCCGGAAGCGGTTGAGGCCGGGTTTGCAAAGATTGTAGGCACAGATAAACAAAACATATTAGAAGCTATGAGGGAAACGTTGAAGGGTCAAAGCAAGTTGCCAGTAGATTCGCCGTACGGTAACGGAGACTCTGCCAAAAGAATAGCTGAAATAATCGAAAGCGAGGTCTGCCACCATCATCTTTAGGAAATATAAGTTATCTTTTTATCCTCTTCTCTACGCATTTCTTCCGCTTGCAAAGCCCTTTTCTCCTCGATTTTTTGCAATCGGGCAACCATACTTTCCGCCTTTGCGATCTCCTCATCTAAACCAGACAAGTCAACTTTAATATTTAGAAGTTTTATTAAAACTTCCAAAACACTTTTGGCAGCCTTAGGATCGGGCAAATACCCTCTGGTTTCGCCTAAGAGGCATAAGGCATCAATTTTCTTGAAAGGCGCTAAGCCCAAAATTAGACCGGCTGTTCCTACGATGGGGCTTCCGACAGGGCTTAGAATAGCGTTGGCTTTAAGAGCGCAGTTGAGGAGGCTTTGGCTTGTGGCGACGGCTATAACTTTTGGCTTATCCTTTGTTTCCACTCTATAACCACCTATGGTGACGACCGTTTTCACGTTCTGCCTTTTAGCAAAATCCAAAATTGCGTTTGAAATTTCATATTGTCCCTCAATTGTCTGAGCTTGGCTGTCTCCTGTGAACAAAATTAAGTCGTTTTCTCCCATGCTATTTCTCCAGAAATAGAATGTACCCCGTAGAAGCCTAACGCTTCCCTTTTTACTCACAAGTACAAAGTATGGAAAGTGAGGAGAGTAAAGATGCGCAAATTTCTGAGCTTTTAACTGTTTAATTAAATAACGAGTAGCTATTTTTCCCACAAGGCCAAGGCCTGGAAGCCCCTCAATCATCACTGGGTTTTTCAGCTCAACCTTCATGAGTTCCTTAATGAATGTTTCCTTCACCTCGAAGTCCCCCTCTTCAAAACCATTCTGTACTTGAGGTATTTGTCGTCCGGCGAAAACTTTGGAGGATGGGGTGTCCGAACCAATCCGCCGCAGTATGGGCATTTATCATTTTTAAGCGTATATTTCCCGCATTCGCTACACTTCCTTAAAAGCCAAACCACTATTTCTCCCTTCTAAAAACCCCTTGCCCACCAGCCTTAATCACGTTTGAAACGACGTTTTCCGCAATCCTTTGCAGAATAGTTTCTGCACGTTTATGATTGTCAGCTAAAACTTCAATACAGTATTTCGGTGAGGCCACAACGTAAAATCTAACCTTCGCATCCCGCGTCTTTTCTGATTTTTTAGCGTTTAAAAACGCTTCTTTAATAACCCTCACACCATCAGGCTTTAGACAACGGAGCTCAACGATGCCCTTACTTTTCACCATAGGCAGACGTATCCTTTCCCTTGCAACTTCAACAAAAACTTTTGCAAGTTCTTCGGGCACGCCTATCTTCGTTAAAACTTCCACCCCCTCTCTGGCGCTCTTTTCAAACCCCTCATACAAGCCATATTCCTTATCAATAAGTGCTCCAGCCTTTTCGTAAACGGCTTCAAGAGATAAACCGGCTTTTTCAGCCACGCTGCGAAGTAACGCTTCCGCCTTCCGTTCTTTCTTCCAAGAAAGTGTTTTCTCTATTCTCTCTCTCTTAGTAACTCTTCGAAGGGAAAGGTCTATGTGTCCTTTTTCGGCGTCAACCCGCAGAACCTTTAAAACAACTTTCTGTCCCTCCCGAACGTAGTCACGTATATTTCTAATCCAGGAAGAAGCAACTTCAGAAACATGTAAAAGGCCTCTCTTGTCGTACTCGTCAAGCCGCACATAAGCCCCGTAATCCGTAACAGTTTCCACGGTGCAGATAACCAGATCGCCGACTTCAGGCCATTCTTGTTTCTTCAAGGCCATAACGTCACTTCCCTCTCACTCAAAAACCGCGACAGCTTCCCCCTTAATAACGGCCTTTCCACCGGAAGGTTCTGCCAGCTCAGCCCCACAAACATTACAGTTAACCCTATCAACAGCGTGACTGAAAACCACTTGTTCATTACCGCACTTCAAACATTTAACCCTCAAAAAACTGCTTTTAGGCCTCGGGATAAGCTTCTCCCACTCAACCATGAGACCACCTCATCTTAGACTATAACAAGCTTTCTAAGCCTGATCCCCTCTTTATGCCTAGTGTAACCGCAAACCTTACACTTCAACTTTAAAGTCTGCTTCTTGGTGGTTTTGGCAAACTTCCGCTGAAGAGGATACTTTTGCCCACCATACCCTTTCTTCTCTCGCTCATGGTGTCGCTCGCCTTTAGCCAAAGCCCTGCGCTTACCAGCCTTATAAAGGGAAACCGCGTGAACCTGGTGTGCCTTGCATCGCGGACAGTATGTTCTGATTTCTTTTGGGGCATTCATTGAGACCACTCAACTTGCATAAAAGAAAACATGCTCATTCATATACTTTTTCCGCAGTAGCTTAAACTTCAATTCTCTCAGCCAACTTCTGTTTGATTAAGATGTTGGCATTTTCAAGCGGCAATGACGCAACGTCCTCACATTTAAAAGGACCATACGCTTTCATGTCTGCACCGATTATTGCAGGAACCTCTTTAAGGAAACGCACAATAACCGTTTTTGGAGTCTTCCCGGAGCTGCCATCGATGAAGTGACCCGTAAGAACATTATTAAACAAGTTTTTAAAATCGTTGGCAAATGAAAATTCAGCCTTGGCGATTATGTTTCGTTCATGAATTGCTAATGAATCGTAGGAAATTTTATCGCCCTCCGCCAGACAGCGCATCAATTTTTTATATCTAACCTTTATTAATTGACGGACAAGGCGTTTAACATTGCGCATTTCTACTCTTAATAAGCTAGCTTTTAGTGTTTTTCTATCTATCATTCGTTCCTCTTCCCTCAACTTTTTCAGGTACTCTGCAACTTGAAGGTAGAAGTCTGGTGGAAGCTTCTCTAATTGGCTGCTTTCGTTCTCTCTTTTCCAAAATTTGAAAATATCTTCATACAATGCTAACAACCTCCGCTCTGCCACGACATACAAGCAGCAAAGCCGCGGCTGTAGGCAATTTAACCCTCTTATCTTTATAAGGCCCGAAAACTTCATGGCCTATTCTAAACTCTGGGGCATCCAAAACCCTCACTTCTATTTCGCCATTCTTGAAAGCCACAGCATCCCTAAAAGGGTCAAAATCATCAATCCTTACAATTGGCACCTCCGTCTTTTTAAAACCCGTCTTACTGTTTAAAGTTTCAGGCATTCTAATCAATCGATGGATATCCGTTGTTACCACGGTATCTATTTTTACAGACTGCATATCCAATACATGTTCTAAAAGTTTTACCAAAGTTTTCAAACCAACTCCTCTAACAGTGTGCCACACATCCGAACTAGATAAGCTCCTTAAGAGCGCATCTTTATTTTTCAGTATAGCATTAATAGTGTTTATTTTAAAACCAAGCTTTCTTAGGTCATCTTCTTCCACATTCAATAAAAAAGTTCGCAATCCTTCCGTCAAACGTTTAGGCCAGCCGAAACTGGAAGACGGGCTAATCCATGAAGAATCTCGCCATTTCGAGTTTCTTCTGCCGACCAAATAAGCGGGCGCCTCTAAGCCAATACCGGAGACATAGTCAACAATCTCCTTTCGCGCCACTGAATCCAACGATTTTACAGTCTCACATTCGACATGAATATGGTAGCCGCGATGTCCAGAAAAAAACACGCGCACATCATTTCTGGAAAAACCAAAATCGTCTCGCAGAACATCTAGAAGCTTTATTGCTTCAAACTTGGCCGAACTTAAACAGACCTCACAAGGCCATGTTTCTGCATCCAACTTTTCACCGCCACATAAAGGGCACTTCTCGGGTGTTATGCCTTTTCCAGAAAAGCCGCAGCTGCGACAAACCCACTTATCATGAACTCTCTCGCATCGCGTTAAGATATGATCGGCGTCAATGTCAAAAATTAAGTCTGCACCAAGCCAATTTTTTCGCTCCATTTCCGCCGTCGGGTTTTCGTAATAGGCGCAAGAATAATAAACGTCAAGCGGAACAAAATTTTGCATGAAAGTTTTCAGTTCTGTAATGCTTTTAAAGTTTTTATGACGAACCATTTGATTTTCAAAGGATATAAAACCAAATTCTCGTTCATCAACAAAGGGAATAAATAAACTTGAAGGAAACCCTTCCGCATAGTACCTTTGAAACATATCTCGCACAAAAGTGGAAGAAATCAAGTTTTACCCTCTTTCCTCTTTCGAAGCTTGACCCACAAGTCTCGACTTTTAATGATTATGAGAGGGTAAGAAACAATCCATGTTATAGAAAAAAGAGGCCCGAAATAGTCATGAAATGTGCCCCAAGCGCCTCCATGTATCGCAATTACGTAAATGGTCACTATTCTTGAAATGTTGATAAAATATGTAACTAAGGCACCTATTGAAAAGTAAAATGCCTTAAGTTTAAGAGAGAGGCTACTCTTTTTCAAAAATAATAAAATAGTAACTGTATAAATTACAAGGCTTTCAACGCCTGCGCATGGCCAATCGATTCCGGCTGCAAAGCGTTCTCTCGGGTTTTCGGGGTTTACCGCAAACAAGTATGGTACATTATTGTTGATAAATAAAGTTGTTTTATATCCCATTAAAATGAGGATTTTTTCCGCAATCACAGCTGTTGGGGTAACCATAACTTGGAATGGCGTGAATTCTCCAAAGGGATACATATTATTTATGGTGTATACCGCCCCAACAGTTATCAGGAAGGATGTTGAAACCGCGTAAAATCTTAAGGCTTTGCCGCCATATTTCAATACTACTATTACAGTAAAAAGACATGCAAATACAATGTACTCTGTTGACAACGGCATTAACGCAGCCCAGTCCCGTTTTATGTTATGCTTCAGCGCCAAATCTACAATAGCTTGGTTAAGCCCAAGATAGTTGGCGACAACTACGTAAACCGTTGGAAGAGAAAGCGCTACAATCATAATGATGGTTTTTATGGACAACTTATGTTCCTTTGTCTGCAGTTCCTCCCAGGCCATTATCGTTTCTAAAGAGAAAAGCCAAAGGAAAAGTATGTAGCCCACTCTGTTCTCCCATGTTCCTGTCCACACGGGTTCGAAGGTGTTAGGATAAAGCAGATATAAGATGTAAAGTGGAATGATAAACGAGAAAAATGGTGAAAATCTCAGCGCAAGGGGCACAGCGTTACCCCGTATCTGTTGGCAAAAAACTATGAACCTCTGTTTAATATTTTGCAGAAAAGTTACCATGCAACTCCCACGGCCAAGCCTTGCTAACACGCATTATCCTTACGCCCAACTGCTATTAAAGTATCTCGCTAAACAAAGGTTTTATATGCGCAAGGAAAACCCTATTTTCGCTATGTGAGAATCTTGAAAAAGGTAGCCCTTTGCCACCATTACAGCCTCACTTTCCACGGGGGCGGCGAACGATTTTTAATCGATGTCGCGACCCAATTGATAAAAACAGGACACAAGGTGTCCATTTACGCTTTGCCTTTCGAACGTAGGCCGGTGAATTTCCAAGGGCTACCTCGAGAAGTTGAATATAAAGAAAGTTTCATTCACAAAATCCAAGATGTTGATGTTATCTACTTTATCTATGCACCGCTCGTACATAAATTGTTCATAGGAGAACAACCGCGAATTGGGGCTATTCACGCTTTTGTTTTTTTAAAAGAGTTACAGAACCATGAAATTATGAATATGAGTCACGTGAACTTCCTTAAGGCTTTCGGATTCGCCCGTTTTGCATCGAAAATTTACTTCGACAGGTTTAAAGAAAAGGAGTTGCGCTCTTTTGACGCCATTCATGTAATCAACAAGGAGGCATTTAATACACTTCACAGTAAAAAACGGGTTTATTATGTTCCAAACTGGATAGACACTTCACGTTTTAAGCCAACAGAAGAAAAAAACACGAGATTTACAGTTTTGTATTCAGGAAGGAGATCAAAAGGTTTTTCTACTTTTGTAGAAATTGCCAACATTCTAAGAACTAAGGATATAGATTTTGTTGCCGTTGGACCTGACTTAATGAGCATCGGGAACGTAAAAAATCTTGGGTTCATAACAGACTTTAGAAAACTTGTTCGACTCTATTCAAAAGCCCATCTGTTAGTATACCCAAGCAAGGTGGATGTTTTCCCATTAACGCTGCTTGAAGTATCGGCTTGTGAGACCCCGATTGTGACCTTGCCGACAAGAGCGATAAAAGGCCTTAATTTACCCGCTCTTTATGCAACCTGTGTGGAAGAATTTGTGAGGAAAATTTGCAAACTACAGGATTTATGGGAAAGAAGAAGGGAACAGTATTTCGAGATATGTAAAAGGATGCGGGCAGGGGCGATGAAATATGACTTGAATAAAGTATTTCCAAAGTTTTTAAATATGCTCAAGGAGGTTGCATTGCTTTCATGAAGTCAATCAATCATTTTATTACATATTTGCGAAATAAATACGGCTACAAAGTTTATGTTTTTATTGCAATTCTCGTGTATACTGTTATACTGTCCACGATTGAAATAATAATCTATCGATCATTTAGAATATTTACGTGGGATCTGGGAATATTCAACCAAGCTTTCTGGAACACTCTTCATGGGAAGCTCTTATATTATACAACAGAAGAGGGAGTTTACACGAAGAATGGATGTTTTCTAGGCGCGCATTTTAGCCCCACTATCCTATTAGCACTTCCATTCTATGCTATCTACCCCGCAGGAGAAACCTTACTGATCATAAGCACGTTTATAATTGCTGCTGGGGCGCTACCAGTTTATGATATAGCTGCCGCTCTGTTAAAGAACGAAAAGGTGGCCACGACTATTGGAATTATGTATTTGCTTCACCCTTCGCTGCAAGGTATTACATTAAGCGGTTTTTCGCCGGAATCGTTTGCGGTGACACTTTTCGCGTTTATTCTACTCTATTTGATAAAAGTTGACCTCAAAAAGCTCATGATAGCCCTTTCTCTCGGGTTAATGACCCATGAAGCAGCGGCGCCCGTGGTTTCGGCCATAGGCGTATACGGCATGCTGCATCATAAATCAGTAAGGAAGAGAGGATTCCGAGTTTCTCTATTTGTTTTAGTTATTAGCATTCCATACTTTTTCTTTGCACATTATATGCGGCTATTTTTCGGCTGGACTGGAAGGCCTTCGTTATGGCGTGAATGGGCTTTAATTGGAGCAGAAAGTGCTTCGGAACTTCCAATTAAGGTTATCTTAAATCCCATTGCTGCGTTGACTTCTTTATCTTCAGACTGGATGGCAAAACTATTGTATGTGGTGCTCCTTTTTCTTCCTGTTTTGTTTATACCATTGTTAGGTCTAAAGGGGCTCATTCCAGCCATCCCATACCTTACTATAAGTCTGCTCTCCACTTATCGCTTGTATTATAGCTTAGAGGGACATTACGGTGCCTTTACGGTACCGTTCATCTTCTTGGGCTTTGTTCACGGCTTAATAAAGACCCGGGAAATAAGGTACATTAAAAAGATACCTATAATAAAACTGGCAGCGTTGTCCTTTTTAATGACGACTATAGTGTCTATTATAATGATACCGACGGTGTACTCACAATATCAAGTTTTTAATTTAAACGAAGAACACAACAGCGTAGTTAGAGATTTCATTTCACGTATACCCCAAAACGCATCGATACTTACTCAAAGCAACATCTTTCCTCACGTTTCAAATAGGCAAAACGCGTACACAATTGCGCCACCTACTTGGGGCCACCAGTATGTACGTCTTAATAGGGAGATGCTGGCCAACTTGAGTAGAATGGATATACAATACGTGCTTTTAGATTTTAACTCAGAATTGCCCTATTCTTCCTCTGCGGTCCTTATCTACGCGAAATTTATAGTCCCGAATAAGGATAGGTACAATTTAGTCGCTGCAAAGGATGGTGTTGTGCTTTTCGTCCTAAACAAAACAAAATGACAAGTTCGAATATACTAGCACCATGAGAATCCCGCCGAATTAAATACGAAATAAATTTCGACTCGGCCAGATAGAAGTTGAAATTCTACGAGGCCGATGGGAAAGTTTAACTGAATAATTTTTAGTCCATGAAAACTAAATACTTCTTAGTAAAACCCATAACAATAATAAAGCCGGAATCTGAAGGCTAATAAAACTGTCTCTGTCGTGAAAAGGAATAAATATACACTCACTAGATGAATTTAGCTGATTACAATCCTAATAGCCTATGGAGTTGCCTGCCATGGAAAAGCTGAAAACTTCAAAAATGTTGCTACTTTTGGTAATAGTTCTCACCGTTAATTTGGCTTTGACGGTGATCAACGTGTATCTTACCATCCAATTTAATCAAACCTTAGCAAACCTTAGACTCCAAGACAAAGTACCTGAGTCTGTTTTCACTGTAACAGTGAAAGCTGATGATGTAGATTTAGGGAGACCAACAACCTTTTTCGTTGAAGGAGGAGTGCTTAAGCAGACCATACATCATGGTACACTACATGCATTGGTGTACGCAATGATGCCCCACTACGGAGTCGTAACAGTCAAATTAAAATTCTTTAATGTATCAGAATCAAAATATCTTAGTCCTGAAAGATTGAACGAAACAGAAATATCCTACATTAATGGAGAGGAGGATTATGTATATGTTCTCGCTCCCGGGTTTAACCAGATCAATGCCTATATTAAATTAAAAGCTAAAGTTCCCTTAAATCCGGCCAATCTTCCATCTAAAGATGAAACTGTCCGGTTTTCACTGGGACGTTTATTTCTAGAGGTAGAGGCTTTTGATTTTGAAACGAAAGCTAAATTGACTAGAGACTTTTCTTCGGAAATTTTCGTTACCATTGAAAAGCTTGACCAATGGTAAGAGTATTTAAGAGGATTATTTTATCATCTAAAACTTGGATGGCGTTATTTTTTAAAGATTGTTTTGAAAATGTAAGAAGAAAACTGCTTTACTTCGTTAATGGTGAGTTTTGATTTTCCCTTTTTTCTGTTAATGAATGTTATTGGGATTTCTCCAATCTGGAATTTTTTTATACGGGCTTGTCTTATCGTTTCGATTTGTATTTCGTATGTTTGGCTGTGTAGGTCTTTTATAATGCTTCGGATTAAACCCATGGAATAGCAGCGCAATCCACTGGTGTAATCGCTTATTTTTGCGCCAATGACAAGCGCGGCGATAAGATTTGCAATTTTACTTATGGAGAAGCGTAGTAAACTCCAGTTTACGATGCATCCTCCTTTACAATATCTGCTTCCTATAACGAGAGAACGACCTTGCTTTAGGTTGGATATCAAACGTGGGATGTCCCGTGGGTTGTGTGAGTAGTCAGCGTCCATTGTAACTACATATTTCGGCGGGTTCGGCAAAGACATGAAAATTTTGAAACCCTCGGTTATGGCGGTTCCCAAGCCCATCTTTACGGGCCTAGTTAAGAGCAAAATGTTGTTATACCTTTTTTGAAGGGCCCTTACAATTTCTGCTGTTCCATCACTACTAGAATCGTCTATCACCAGTATGATAACATCTAAGTCTAATGATTCAATTTCGTTTATTAACTTCTCAATATTTTGTGCCTCACAATAAGTAGGAAGAAGTACTCCGACCTCAGCATTTAACTCCAAGTTACCTTCAACCCGTTGAAAACTCATTAAATACGTTCACCTTAAACGATATTTTCCTTATCTATTCGTCAAGGGGTATATAAGACTAATACTTATTTAGGCTAATTTTGGGTTATCATTTAAAGTCCTTAACTTTTCGCTGATAGTAAACTAACGGGTGGTACACCTTTTCTTTGCAGAATTTGTTGGAACTTATACAAACACCATGAGTTTGTAGGGTTTGGCATTTTGGTGGTTTGTAGCGTGTTCTTGATCCTCTTTCGCCTGCTATGTGTTCTACTTGGTAGCGGGTTAAGCGCTCGTTAAAGTCTGATGTAGCTCGAAATAGGTCCACTATTTTTTCTGTGGGGATTCCTATATTTACTAGGAAGGTGGTTAGAGTGAACCTGGCTATGTGGGATAAGTGGCGTCCTTTTTGAGCTGCTTCATATAGGGCGGATATGCATGGTGGGAAGGCCTCTTTCCTTACGGTTTTTGGAATGCCCTCTATTTCGGTTTTGCTGACTTTTTCGAGGGTTAATGTTTTTAATGCTTCTGCTGTATCCTTTATTTTTTGCGGCAGTTTTGGGAGTTCTCCTATTTCTAGGCGTTTTTCTATATGCCTCCTAACTTCTTCACTAAGGAGCCTTGCGGTTTCAGTTTTTGTTAGGTAGACGTTTCCGCTGACTAGGGGACGGTTTACAAGTTTCCATTTCTTGTCGCGGAGCGTCGCCGTGTTTTTCAAGTAGTCTGTAAAATGGAGTTTAAACTCGTAGGGTGCTACGACTTCTTCAGAGTTTGCCGTTTCAATTTTCCATTGAAAGTTTTTAGCTATTTTCAGGATTTTTTCTTTTGGTTCAAGTTTTAAGTCGTTATAGGCTTGTTTTGCCTCTGCAAGGGCGTACCGTCTCTTGATAAACGGGTTTTCCGTAGCTGCGACAAGCATTATGGCTGTGGGGAAAGAAAGGATTTCGATTTCCTCGTTTCGAAGTCTTCGAGTTACAGTGGCGTACAATATCGCTTCTTCAACTCTTTCTTTTGCGCGGTCTAAGATTTGGGAAAATTCCGGACTGGCAAGATCTTCGATTTTGAGGTCTAAGGTTTTTACATATTCAGCGGCTTCTTTTAAGAAGGGGTATTTGGCCAAGTCGTTTTTTGTGAATCTTATCGCGGTTTGCATTTTTCCACTAGGCTGTTTCGATCCTTGGTGCTAGGTAGAAGACTAGTTTCCCTTCTTTTGCCTGTTGGAAGTCCAGTTTTATGGGCATGTCCGTAGAAAACTCGAGGGTTGCAATGTCAGAGGTGGCAGAAGCAGCCTTAATTATTTCTGATAGGTAGCTTAGGCTGAAAGTTGCTTTGGAGTGTTCTTTTGTTTCTAGGTCTAGCAACGCGTCGCTTCCCCTTTTTAGTTCGATAGTGGCCCCCATAAGGTCGCCTGTGGCTTGAAAGACTAATTTTTCGTTGTCTGCCTCTATGCGGACGTGGTCGCTTACGAGTTCAGCGTCCTCTATAGCCTGGCGCAGTCCTTCTGTGGTGGCTTTAGCCCTAACGTTGAAGGGTATTTTTGGTGTGGGCACTTCTTCTTCTGAGGCTTCAAGGGTTGGCATAGTAAAGTTCCGCGTGTACTTTCCAGTTATTTTCACTTGCAGCCGGCCTGTTTTCTCGTCTAAAGCCAGTTCGATAACCTCATCTTTGCCAGCCCTTTTCAGAAGTTTTAGGAGTTCGCTTATGTTTATGCACATTTTTGTTGGCTCAGTGCAAACGTATTCTCCGAAAACTGTTTTTGGCCATTCGAAGTCCACCATAGCTACGCGGGATGGATCCATCGCTCTAAGCCTTAAGGCTTCTGGTGTTATCTGGAAGGTTGCTTCGTCTACAAGGATGGATATGGCGTTCGCCATGTCCCTTAAAAGTTTGGCATCTGAGACTTTAAGCCTGAACATGTTTCTCCCTTCTAAAGGGTGATGTGTAGGGATTATAAAACTTTATATACTTAAACGTGGTGCTAAAAATGTTTTTAGCTGTACTCTCGGAAAGTGTAGCCACATTTTGTGCAACGCAGAAACTGAGTTGAGGATTCATCTGCCCCGCGGGTTTGCACTTGCCAAACATAGGCTGTGTTGTTTCCGCATCGGGGACATTCTATTCTCACGGTTGGCAATGTTCGCAGTTTCTGTTCTTCCTTGCTTATTACTGCGACTTGTTGTTGGGGGTTGTGCTGTATAACTTTCGCCACTTTAGGCGCTACTTCCTCACTTATAATCTGCCGTTTATATTCGCATTTTGGACAAGCAAGAGTTAAAGATTCTTTTTTCTCAGATT
The DNA here is from genome assembly GCA_025059195.1 of Candidatus Bathyarchaeota archaeon. Classification (GTDB taxonomy): domain Archaea; phylum Thermoproteota; class Bathyarchaeia; order Bathyarchaeales; family Bathycorpusculaceae; genus DRVP01. The sequence continues at coordinate 17,162 of JANXDU010000004.1, read as the reverse complement.
TTCCCTTTTTCGGCACGAGACGGGTTCCACATTTTGGGCAAAATTCCATTATTTAAGGCTCCGGTCTTCGTTTGTTTTTCCATGCTCACTGTGTCTTTTAAACTTTTCTTGCCCTTAATTAATATTGAGGCTACAGGGGGTTATGCCCGAAGCGATTAAGTGGGCTACGCGGAGAGCTTCGGGAATATTGCTTCGAGTAGATGTCATCTTCAAAATTTTTACGGCGTCTTCTAGGCTTATTCCGACCGCTTGTATGTAAACCTTTTCCTTCCCGCCTTTAACTGGCACTTCGATGGGCTCGCCGGCGTTCAGTATGGCTTTCCAGCGTTCCTCGCTTTTTGGAAGGGTTTTTAACGCGTTTCGGATTTCTTCAAGGTTTGGTTTCTCACGGGTCACCGTCATTATTGGAAGTTTTGTTTTGGCGTTTAACTCTTTGATGTCTACAACGTTAAAGCCGGCGAAAGTTATTCCGTCCAGCATTATAATTCTTAACTGTTTGTAGTGGGGTGAACTTGTTATCATTTGGGCGATTTTTCTTGTGGCGTCTGTGCCGTCCACCTTTATTTTCGTGTGCATTACTCCATCGAGCCAGTAGCCTCCGCGGAAAACAACACCGATGACTGGCACGTAGCTCCGTGTTCTAGGTTTGAATATTCCGTCGTCGACGCCTAAAACGCGGATTTCAGGCTTGATTGTTCGGAACTTTTTGTAAGCCAAAATTTTCCCTCTCGCGGTATAGCAAACATAAAAGAGGAAACTTGTTATAAGGTTTAAGCGGAAAATTAAACTGTCTTTACGTTATACAAGATAAGCCATGCGTGGTGAGCGATGGATAGGACGTATGCGCTTAGCCTCTTCCTAATGGCTTCAGGTGTTTTACTGGTTTCACACCACTTACTTTTTTGGCAGAGACCCTTTGACTTGGTTGACAAGCTGCATCATGAATTCTTTGAGGCCATATTTTTCACAGCAGGCTTAACGCTCCTTATAGGTAAGCATTCTTCTAAAAAGATGGGGATCCCGTAAATGGAGCTTATAATTCACAGCGGAACAGTAATCACCATGAAAGATGGCCGAGTGATTAGGGACGGCGCTGTTGTCGTAGAAGGCCAGGCAATAGTTGATGTTGGAGAAACCAGTGAGATATTAAGGAAATACCCAAGAGGCTATGAGCGGATAAATGCGAGAGGCAAAGTGGTTGTTCCCGGACTTATCAACACACACCAACATGCCGCGATGAGCTTGTTAAGAGGTTATGCAGATGACTTGCCCCTTCAAGAGTGGCTTGAAAAGTGGATATGGCCCATTGAGGGGCATATGACTGCCCACGACATTTATGTTGGAGCCCTTTTAACCGCTGTGGAATCCGCTTTAGGTGGCACAACAACTGTTAACACGATGTATCATTACACACCCGACGAGAATGAGGCGAAGGCCTTCGTCGACGTAGGTTTGAGGGCGGTTGTAGGACACGTGTGTTTTTCATGGCGGAAAGAAGGGGATAAGAACGCCTTGGAGGATTTGGCTAAAAACTGGCACAATAAAGCGGATGGACTGGTAAGGGTTAGTGTGGACCCCCATGCGCCCTACACCGTGGATCCTGAATACATGCGGGAACTTAAAGAGTTGTGCGGTGAATTAAACGAAAAGTATGGTTCTGAAAAGGCGCCGATAATTTGGCATGTTCACGTGGCGGAGACAAGCGATGAGCCGGAGAAGATCCGCAGAGCCTTCAACAAGAATTTGAAAGGCGGCGTCATGGAATACTTGGATTCCCTAGGCGTTTTAGATAGTCGCGTAGTTGCGGCGCACTGTGTGGCTCTAACAGACAACGACATAGCTGTCATGAAACTTAGAGGAGTTAAAGCCTCCCATAATCCGATTTCAAACCTTAAACTTGCTTCTGGCATAAGCCCTGTCCCTAAAATGCTTGAACAAGGCGTAACGGTTTCGCTTGGCACCGACAGCCCGTGCTCCAATAACTCAGCGGACATGTTTGAGGTCATGAAGGTGGCGGCTTTACTTCACAAGGGTGTAAACAGGAACCCAACTTTGATTTCGGCAGCTCAAGTTTTAAATATGGCGACTGTAGAAGGCGCTAGGGCGCTTTCGTGGGACTCGGAAATAGGCTCTATAGAAGTTGGCAAAAAGGCAGACCTAGCCATAATAGGCTTTGTTAAACCGCATCTCTGCCCGGTTCACAACGAGGTAAGCCACCTTGTCTACGCGGCGAAAGCTACAGATGTTGAAACTGTCATAGTGAACGGAAAAATAGTCGTAGAAAATAGGCAGCTAAAAACGGTGAAAGGTGAAAGAGTTATGAAGATGGCTGAAAAAGCTAAAACCCGCCTCTTAGAACGCCTTAAAAGTAATGTTAAATAGCCAAACAACAAAATTGCATGAAGGAAGGGAAACCCTTGAAAGACTTTAAAGTTAAAGATGAAAGCCTAGCCCAGAAAGGTTTTCTACAAATGGAATGGGCTTCAAAACATATGCCGGTGCTAAACCAAATCAAGAAGAGGTTCAGCCAAGAAAAACCTTTCAAAGGTGTAACGCTTGGCGCATGTCTCCATGTGACAAAGGAAACTGCTGTCTTAGTGGACGCTTTTATCGCCGGCGGAGCAAACGTCGCCCTATGCGGTTCTAATCCCCTTTCAACGCAAGATGAAGTCGCTGCAGCCTTAACCCAGCTTGGCGTTCATGTTTTTGCATGGCGTGGTCAAACAACAGAAGAATATTACTGGTGTATTGAAAGAGTCATAGATCACAAACCCCTAATAACCCTAGATGATGGGGCAGACCTCGTAGGCACAATTCACAGCAGGAGAACAGACGCCCTAAAAAACGTGAAAGGAGGCACAGAAGAAACGACTACAGGCGTTTTGAGGCTTAAAGCCATGGAGAAAAATGAAGCCCTTAAGTATGCGATTATAGCCGTCAACGACGCATACACAAAGTATCTTTTCGACAACCGGTACGGAACAGGCCAAAGCACAGTAGACGGCATCCTAAGAGCCACAAACATTCTATTGGCAGGCAAAAACATTGTTGTGTGTGGCTATGGCTGGTGTGGAAGAGGCATAGCCCTAAGAGCAAGAGGCATGGGCGCAAACGTGATAGTTACGGAAATAAACCCATTAAGGGCGCTTGAAGCCGCCATGGACGGGTTTCGCGTTATGCCCATGAAAGAGGCTGCGGAAATAGGTGAAATCTTTGTTACTGCAACCGGAAACATAAACGTGATCCGTAAAGAACACATGGAAAAAATGCGGGACGGCGCTATCCTCGCCAACAGCGGCCACTTCAATGTGGAAATAAACCTACAAGACCTTGAGGAACTCACGGTTTCAAAGCGGTTGATAAGGCAGAACCTTGAAGAATACGCTTTAAAGGATGGAAGAAAACTCTACCTTCTTGCGGAGGGAAGACTTGTAAATCTTACAGCCGCTGAAGGTCATCCGTCAGAAGTCATGGACATGTCCTTTGCAAACCAAGCTCTGTGTGTTGAGCATTTGGTGAAAACAGAGAGAATGCCGCCGAAAGTCCACCCAGTGCCAAAGGAAATAGATGAAACCGTTGCAAGGCTCAAGCTTGAAGCTATGGGGATAAAGATAGACAAGTTAACGGAAGAACAGGAAAAGTATTTGGCAACGTGGGAAATGGGGACAACGTAACGAAGCCACGGTAAACTTTAAAAGGAGACGCCTACAACAATGGCTTTATGTGTGGTGATGTTTAAATGGTTAGTAAAGATCAAGCTATAGGTGGAGCAATATTCATTATATGCGTTGTAATCGCCATCCTCTATGTCGTTACACTCTTTTACCCACAATGGCTTGTTGGCATAGGGGTTAGCGACGTCAGCGCAGTCCGGTTCTGGGTTGTGGCTATCCCAGTCTTTATAGCGTTTGTCGCAGTCATGGCCATAGGCGCTTGGATTGGCTGGACAATGGCAACTACACCGCCACCGAAACCTATAGAGGAAATCACAAGCGAGCTTGAAGAAAAGAAAGAGGAAACAACAGAAACCGCCGAGGTCGAAGAGACGAAAGAAGAGAAAAAACCTGAAAGGAAGGCGAAAAGCGAGAAATAGCCTTATAAACCCAAAAATTTGAAGGCGAAATGCAACACGACATGCATGGCCGCAGCGATAACCACTATAATCATCACTGTTTTTGGAGAAACCGAAACAAGGGAGGTTTCCTCCCCTTTAGGCTGAATTTCATAAGAGGTTATCTCTTGGTTTTCAGCATCCACGCGGATTATGGCGGTGAACTTTTTCGTTTCCACCTCAACTATGTAAATTTCCTCTTCTAAGGACACCTTTTTCGGTTTCAAGCCTCCCTTATGTCCAATTCTTTTGAGAAAACCTGTGGCTATAGCTGTAACAGATTCAGCGTTCAGCCTCTTTAATTGGGGTGTTGCAGGAGTAACAACCCCTGAAGGCTTTTTCTGTAGAGTCGTTGCCAATTATCAGTTCTCCTGCAATTTTAAAGGCGTATAAACAACTTAAAAGGGGATGTGCGTATCATGGGAAACCGACCTATCCCGTCACGCCTTTAAGCATGCACTGCACTATGTTAGGGCAAACCATACATTCTTCTGGAAGATTATCCCTTGAAGATCGTTCACTTAAGTATCCAAAGTAATGTTTGCAACTCGATGTTTCCACGGAAGGTTGCTGAAGGCTTGTTTTCGCCTCCTGTGTTGTTTCGGGTTCCATTTTAGCCACATCTTTTTCAACAGTTGCCGGCTTCTGTTCAACCGATGGAACGGCTTCATCTACGGCTATTTCGGTTAGGCAGTATGGGCAAGCCTCATAAATCACAAGGGTTCCATAGCTTAGGTTTTCAGCTTTCAAAGGTTTTGTAAAGGTTTTCCCGCATGTGGGGTTTGGACACGTGTGGTTTTGAGGTTTCAAAGGGTCTTCTGTTCGCTTTTTCGTAGCTTTTTCCTCCTAAACATTAGATTTAGACTCCGACTTATAGTGTTGATGAATCCAGAATCCTTATCTAAACTAACACTTTAAAACTTGGCAACAAAGGCGATTAAGGAGCCGCCAACCTTTTGAGGTCTTCCACTCCTTCAGCATAGCCAGAAGCAATTAAAACGTCGTCCACATGGATTCTGGTGTCGGGTTTTGGTCTTATGCATTTGTCTCCTCTTTTTATGGCGAGGATCCACATGCCTGTTTCCTCCGGGATTTTGACTTCTTTTAAGGTCTTATTTGCAAGGGGCGATTTTTCAGTTACCTGCACATAGGTTATGGTTTCTTCGGCTTCCTCTATGGCTAACTTCAAAACTGGGTGGGGTTCCACGCCTCTTAAGACCACTTCAGCTATTTGGGCTGCGGCGTCGGCGATTTTCTCCGTGACAACTCCAAGCCTTATCAGTCCGAGAAAGCCTTTTGCCTCTTCCCTCTTGAAACCGCTTGTTAGAACTTGGAGCTCAAATTCTGTATGTAGTTTATCCACGTATTCCTCTAGTTTTTGCACTTCTTCTGCGAGTTCCCTACTGTTTAAAAGAAGCGCCGAGTAAGCCAAATCAATCATTAACTCTGAAGTGTCTTTAAGCTCAACGAAACGTTTGACTATTTCTTCAAACTTTTTATGGCTTTTTCCAGACACCTCTAATTCACCAGCTTTCCAAATTTTCCCCGCAAAGTCTCCTAAGCTCCTTTAACCCCTCAGAGGTTCCTCTAGCAATTAAAACGTCGCCAACGCGGATTTTCTCCTTCCTTTTAGGATTGATTATCCAATCTTTCTCTCTATAAATGGCGATTACGTCCACGCCCATCCTTGGAGCGAGTTCAAGTTCGCCTATTTCTTTCTCGGCGAGAATAGATTTCTCTTGCACTTTGACTTTTACAAGACGCTCTTCAACTCTTTCGAAAATTTCGCTTACAATCGGGTGGACGCCAATGTTTTGGGTTACTATGGCGGCTATGTCGGCTGCAGCGTCTGAAATCTTGTCTGTTGCCGCTGCAACCTTAGATACGCCAACCAATGCTTCAGCGTCTTCAGCATCTCGGGCGGCGATCATGGTTACCATTTCCAGCTGATAGGCTAAGGTATCTATGCATTTTTCCAGTTCCAAAACATCTTCAGCGAGTTCCCTATCGTTGAAAAGCGCTGCAGAATAGGCTAGGTCAATCATAAGCTCGGAGAGATTTTTCATTTCGCGGAGAAGCTCCCTCGCTGGTATGGGTTTGTATTCTATCTTCTCGAAGGGGGGCATAGTGTCTGAAGCGCTCCCGACCAAAATATTAAGCATCGAATATTTTAACCCTTATCCTAATGGCTAAACCCAAACCCAAAAAGTTAGGGCGACGAGTAAAGAGATGGTTGTCAAGGCGTCAGCCAGAGAACTTTCAATGGGGATTTCAAAGTTGTCCGGGTCCAACCCTTTCTGGTAGGTTATTATTGCCACAGAATAAGCGACTAGAATGATCAGCGCAGCAGCCAGCACGTTAACGGTTAACAAGAGAAGGGAAAACTTCACAACATTTAGGGGCGAAAACATTCCCCCTATTATTAGAGCTAAAATAGAGTAAGCAAAATACATCATTATGGAAGCTGTCCAAGCCCCTGAAATTTCCGTAAAGTGGTTTTTTATGGAGGAGAATGAAGCCTTTAAAGTGCCAAGAGCCAGTTTTGTGGTGGCTGTTGAACCTACAACGGATCCCACATCCCCTATAGTGTCTATTAAAGCTGGATAAACCACGTAGACAGGGTATGCCTCATAGACTTCTTGCCTTTCGCGTATAAGTTCATCAACTCTCCCTAAAACTGTCCCGGCGATATTGATTATGAAGGCGACTACGATGAGGGTTAGTAAGGATTCCCTTAAAGTTTTGGTGAATTCCGGTTCCCGCATGTTTCTGACAAGAATGTAGAATGCTGTGAACAACAAAGTCAAGCTTACCGCGGAAAGGAAGTACCAAAATGAACCGTGTGTGAGGTAGACGTTGAGCACAGAAATGTAGATCGCGGTGATTAAAAAGTCTGAAACCGTAGATTCCACTGGATACAAGATTATGTCGGGGTCTAAGCCGCGCTTGAAAGAAAGGAAGGAAACAGTTAAAGTAAGCGGTGAAATAACCATCAAAGCCAACGCCATTGTTGCTACAAGCACGTTTACCATGTCCCACAATTCGCCAACAAACACGTCGTAAGAGAGGGCTCTGAAAAGCACAGCCACTAAACCCATCAACAGGCTTGCCTCAAAGGTTAGAAAGACTACCGCTTGAAAAAGCAAATAGAAACTTTTAGTGTTTCCCAAAAAGCGGGGTTGGACGATGCCAAGATGCAAGGCGGTGCTTAACCTTCCACAGAATAAGCCTCCTATCACTCCCCGCGCGCTTAGTATGGGGGGATAAATAACCACAGCCCATGGAGCCCTCTGAAAAAGCCCAGAATAATACGCGATGATTGTTCCAGCCGCTATTCCAAATACGTTGAACGCGTAAGCTATAACCGACTGCTTTAAGGTTTTTGTAAAATTCGGTTTAGAGTCTAACGTCATAGCCTAAATCCTCCGTAACGGCGCTGAAAATCTGGGGAATAACATGGTTTTGATAAAATTCTACAAAGCAGGAGAATCAAGCGAAACACTTTAGTATATAGCGGTCGATGCATACGAGAGTTGCTGTTTCCACCATTGTACATGACTTTGACTGGATTCATCGTTTTCGCCTTCTTGGCTTTGCAGGCTTTTTTCCATGTTCCATAGGCACTCCTTCAGGAAAGCGTTTCTCAGCGTGCCTTCAAACTCCACCTTTTTTATCGCTCCTAGACATCAATGGGTTATGGAACACCTTAATTAATTTTTCATTCATATTCAAAATTCATAACCGTTTTAATTACTAAAACTCAAAGTTTCTATGCGCAGCTGAAGCGTTGTGGTTAAGATGTACGCGGTTTGGATAAAAATTGATGAATCTTTGCCATGGATGGAATTGAGTGGCACATACCAGTCAAGAAAGGAAGCGCAGAAGGCTGCAAAAAAGTTTCTAAAAACAATCAGAGTGAAAATTGTCAGAGTAAACGTTGAACACAAGCCAATGAAAGCTGTGGTTATGGTAAAACGCTAGTCCAGCAAACTAACAAAGCGCCGAAATCTTTAGGGACTATTTTCCTTAGGTTTTGGGCGGAGGATAGCAAGTGGCACATTTGCAAACGTCTAGCGCTGGAAGATCCTCTTGGTGAAGTTTGCATATAACCCTCTCATACCTTATGGCTACGCATATTTCACATAGTCTCTCTATGACGCTTTCTGGGGTAGATTCTTCTCGGACCAGGGCTTCAGCCAGCTGCGAAATCATTTTCATGACTTCTGGCGACTTTTCTATTTCGCGGGTTAATGTTGCCCCCCTCTCGCCTTTATAGTATTGGGTTATGGCGGCGGGCGTTAGCTCCATTTTTTCAGAAGCGTCTATTTTACGCATGTTATGTTTTTCTATAAGTTCTTTTGTTATGAGCACTCTTATGGCTGGTAGAAGGTATTTGACGACTACGACGCATGGTGGTTTCATTTTTGTTCCCTAGTTATTTTTGGCGGTAAGTTTATATATTTTTAACGGTGTTAAATTCAATTTAACGGTGTTAAAATGTCTCCAGAAAACAACCACACATATCTGGTAGAAATGGAAAAACTACGCCAACACGAAGAAGCAGACCCGGAACACCTAAAAAAACTAACCCAACAAATAGCCTCAGACAAAATCCTAAAATATGCAATAGTCGCCGATAAGAGGACAAACGTCATCCTAGACGGAGAACACCGCTACAACGCCCTGAAAAACTTGGGATGCAAAAGAATACCCGTGATCTACGTGGATTACGAGTCCCCGAACATAGAGGTTCAAGTATGGGAAGGAAACTGCCATTTAACAAAACGGGACATAATTGAAGCCGCCCTAACGGGGAAACGGTTTCCGCCAAAAACATCACGGCACATGATAAGAAACAGCAATGTTCTAGCGCATATATCAACCATCGAAAAAAGGGTGGACACCCCTCTAGAGATTCTTAGAAGCGAACTTGAAGTAGCTCCGTTAAAAAAAGTTAAAACTGCCATGCGCATCGACTTGAAGGACGCCTTACCGGTTTACTCCGATTTCCTTGTATCAGAAACTGTTGACACGCCCTTAATCTTAGACGAGAAAACAAATGTTTTGTTGGACGGTTATGAAGCATTCCAAGCGTTAGACTTGCTTTCGGCCGATAAGGCCCCGGTCTTCAAAGTTGACATTAACAAAATAGAGATAAAAACCTCGGAGGACCTAACAAAAGAAGAAGTTTTGAAAGCAGCTCTTAAAGGGGAAAAACTGCCACCAAAAAGCTTCACCCTCCTAAAAGAGCAAGTCAAAATAGATTTTCCATTAAAAAGGCTGTTTAAAGCCGGAAAGCATAACAAAAATGCTTTAAAGGTTTACAACAGCACTTTGGAGCTACTCTATGAAGGCTGGCCCACGCCGCTTGTTAAGTTAAATTCTCTTTCAACTAGCGGCAGAAGCGTTTGGGCGAAGCTTGAATGTTACAACCCCTTCAGCAACAGCGTCAAAGACAGAATAGCTTGGTACATGATTAAGGAAGCCATGGAGAACGGAAAGCTTCAACAATTCCTATATGAGGCAACATCCACAAACACTGGAATAGCCTTAACATCGATAGCAAATGTTCTTGGAGCAAAAACAAGGCTTTACATCCCAATAACCGTACAAAGAGTAAGCGACATCTACCTAAAAGTTCTCGGAGCCTATGTTGTTAGACTACCAGTGGGCTTAACAGTTGAAGCAGTAAGCCAAGTAGACGCGGAGGCAAAAGTCCACGGAGCTGCCCACTTAAACCAGTTTGAAAACGACGCTAACCTCAAAGCTCACCTAAAACACACAGCAAGGGAAATAGACCAGCAACTGACAAGCCTAGGCCTAAAACCGACATGCATAGTTGGCGGCATAGGAACGTCCGGCCACATGAGTGCCATATCCATATACTTCAAAGCCAAATACGGAGACAGCGTCAAAATAGTTGGAGTTCAACCAGCACCAAATGAAGTAATTCCAGGCATTAGAAGAGTTGAAACAGGCATGAAATGGATACACTGGACACGCTTCGACGAAATAATAGACGTCAAACAATCAGAGGCCACGGAGGCCGCTACGAGAATTGCGAGGAGGGAAGGCCTCTTAATAGGGCTAAGCTCCGGCGCTGTCGTCCACGCCTTCGAAAAAATTGCTGAAGAAAAAGGCGTGTACGTCCTCGTCTTTCCGGACAGCGGATACAAATACGCAGAACAATTCGAAAAACATCTAAAAAGCACGCAACAGAAAGACTAGGGGGGTATCCAATTTTAACAATTCGAACAGCCAAAAATACATGGGAAAGCGTCGAAGCGCCGGGAGTGGGATTCGAACCCACGCGGCCCAAACGGGCCACAGGCTCTCAAGGCCTGCGCGTTGTCCACTCCGCCATCCCGGCATCACCATACTTTACACATAACATTTTGAACCTTAAATCTTTACCCCAAAATTCTAAGGCGAATCAGCTATATATGGGAAATGTAAGTAAACTATTTTTGGCTGAGGGCCGGTAGTCTAGCTCGGTTAGGACATCCGCTTGACGTGGATGTTTCTTTGATTGATTGGAGCGTTTTTAGAGCTTGGATTTTCAAAAAGTATGCTAAATCTCATGCTCCTACAATTTTCTGTTATGCTCGGAAATATGCTTACATGCTTAATGGAGACTTTAAGGAGCTAGAAACTTTTAGCGGTAGTAAGAAAAACACGGTTTTGAAAGCTCTTATTGCGTTAAGCAAGTTTCTAGGAGTTTACGAGCAGTTTAAAGTTAAGCTTTCAAATTATGGTGTTAAATTTGCTAGAAATGACTGTTTTAACGCTTTCCTAAGGATAATCAATAACAATAGTGGAGAGGTTTTAGAGTGGTTTAATAAAGCTTGTCAAGTGCTTAAATCAAATGAACAGCTATTCCTAAAGTTTGCTTTGTTTTCTGGGTTGCGAAAGTCTGAAGCTATAAACTCCTTCAATCTTATAATATCCTTAGCTAAAGAGAACAAGTTGGAAAACTACTATAATGAGGAGCTTTCATGTTTGGAACATTTTCGGTTTAAACAGCTTTTCTTAAGAGGTAAAAAGAACACGTATATCACTTTTATACCGAGAGACATGGTTTCGGAAATAGGTAATAGTGAACCTATAACTTATGAAAGAATACGGAAAAGACTTCTCAAAAACGGTTTAAAGCTGAGAATTAACGAGTTAAGGGATTATTTCGCTACGTTTATGCTCAAGCATGGTTTAATTCGTGAGGAAGTGGATATGTTGCAAGGAAGGATTCCACAAAACATGTTTATACGTAGTTATTGGAGTCCAAGCTTCAAAGAATTGAGAGAAAGAGTTTTCAACGCTTTGGAAAAGCTTGAGGTGATGGTATGAGTTTGGATTTGATGGAGTCTCGTGGGATTAAGCTTCCGCCTAGGGAGACTGATGTTAGTGGTTTAACTGATGTGAAGGTTATTGACAAGGTTAGAGGTTTTTGGGAAAGATATAACAGAGAGTCGAGTGCGGATAACGAGTTTGCCCCTATGGATTTTCTGGAGATTTTAGCGGCTTACCCTGTGAGTATGTGCAGTTTTCACATGACTGATTCTTTGAAGCTTCTTGTTGCCTTAATGTATTTTTACAGTAAGCCTTCAGAGGAAGAGATTAAGAGGCAAATTGAATCTAACAAGAAATTGGGGATAAAGATACCTGTCTATGAAGGTTTAAGCATGGATTATTTGGCTTTAGTCTTTGATAGAAGCAAGAAAACCATACATGACGCTATAAAGGAAAAGGAAGCAGAGGCAAAGAAGCTTATTGAGGAAGCTAAGCTACGGAAAGAAGCGAGGGAAATAGCGTTAAGAGAGCTCGTAGAAGAGGAAAAGCAAAAGATTAAAAGCGTAAAATAGATACTCAAATTCGGGTTGGTTAAATGGATTTTACCGAAAAAGAGTATGAATTTTTGAGAAAACACTTCGCAGAATTAAAGGAAGAAAATCCCAATTCAGATTTTGAAAATTATGTTAAAATAATCGAATATGCCAAGCTGAATAAAAAACCAGAATTGGTTTATTATTACTTTTACCATTATTTTGAACCGTGGTTCACCGAAGATGTTGATAATTTTGAAGAATCTTTTACTGACGAAGAAAAAGTTTTGATGCGAGGTATTTGGACAAAACTTGAAATTTTAAAGGCAAATCATGGGGAACTAACTGAAAAAGAGCTTTTAGAAAAGTTTGGCATAGACTTGGATAAGTTATTTAAAGAACTGGGAATACACTGGAAGGTATGACTCCAAATATTCAAATGAGCCAAGTAAACAAACGCTTTCACGAGCGTAGAGAGGTATAATATAGGGAGAAAAATTTCTCATCAAAGTTCACTTTTTCCATGTTTTCATGGTTTAATCAACATTATTGGAATAAAGTTGAACAGACAAAAATAAAAGTCTTTGAGAGATTACTACTATTAAAGAGGCATTTTAAGTTGAGATGGAAAGTAATAACCTTAACAGTTATAATCTTCCTTATCATTGCAGGGCTTATCCTTTATCTAAGACAAGTAGGAGTTCTGGGAGATTTAGAAGCGTTATTCTTAACAATAATATCTGCTCTTTTGTCAAGCATACCTTCATTTATTTCCTATGGCTTTGAACCTAGGGTTGCATTAAAAATAGAAAATGTGAAATTTAATAAAAAACAAGTGAACAATATCGTGGGTTATTATTTAACTGCAAAAGTATTGAATAAAGGTAAGAAAAAAGCTCTAAATATCGATGCATACTTTGACATAAGAGACGATTTAGGTAAACCTCCATCTCTATTATACGTTAAAACTGTGGAGACTAATGGTGAGAAAAGTGTGAGCACCGAAATAAAACCCTTTGATGAAAAACTTGAGTATGTATGGGTTAAAGATAGGAACTATCATGGAAGAGTCTTGGATGAGTTAAGGCATGATGATGAGTTTAATTTGCTTTTTCCACATGTACCCTTAAGCGGAGTTATGACATATAACTGGGAAACGCGTCATTTTCATTTGACAAGAACTGAATATTTGTTAAAACTTGAAAGCGGCAAGAGATATCAGGTAAAAATTACTGTAAAAGGTGAAGATTCAGATAAGAATGCTGTTGAAACTACTAAGAAAGTAAAAATTAAAGTTGAATCATTCCATTCCCAATAATGCTTTTCTGTATTCTCTCCAATCTGTTTTGACATAATCGCTTAACACTTCCGCACTAACCACGCCTACATAATCTTTCAATGCAAATATGTTTGAGAACACTTTTCCAAACCAGCTTTCGCCTTGACTTCTGAACCAATGGGGCCATTGGCCCGTAACATAACGCACAATCTTGTAGGCCCTATTCCTTCCAAAATTAAACAGCTTATCCTCAGGGTTCTTTATAAGCTTAAGATATTCCAAAACAAGTTTAGTGAAAGGAGCTAAAGCTCCTTCTTTTGGAAGGGGCACTTCATCACGTATAGCTCTGCTCTTTCGCTTAGCTTTCTTTTTTCTCTTAACCACAATCATGTTGCGGATTATAACAAAGTTTGCTTCACTTTGCAAATCGAATTGCTTTTTGGTTAAGCTAAGAACCTCGCTTACTCTTCCACAAGTAAGATAGAGCAAACTCATAAGGGCTCTGTCGCGCTTCTCATAAAACTCCCTATTCTTTTTATAGGGATATGTTTTGCTTGTTATAAGCTCATAAATTTCGTTAGGACGCATAAAGTAAACATCATTTAAGGTTCGCCTTTTCTTGCCAACCAACCACGGTTGAGGCATAACTTGAGCACCTCACTCCAAAACCTCATGCAATTTCTGAACAGTCTTATCGGAATCCAACCTCTCAATAATGTGAACCTTGCTTCCGCTTTTCCGCTTCAGCCGATAATCCGCTAAAACAAGCTCAACATCCCTGCCAAACGCAATTTCCGTTATAGCATTAAGCAAATAAGCAGAACCCCTAAACCCCTTCTCAATCGGATAATTACGTTTTTCACTGTCAAAAATAATTTTGAGAAGTCTCAAAACATGCTCTAAACTCCAAACCTCGCCATAACTATAAACCCTAATGACAAAATCACCCTCACTTTTACGCCCCTTCTCCACAACAAAATGAACCATCAACCCTTAACCTCGTTCAGCTTCTTACGGAAAATCCTATCACCATACTTTTCAGGATAAATCCAATAACGAAACCGATAACCTTCCTCATGGAAAGGATTACCAATAACCGCATTATTCTGCTTAAGAATGTTAAAGCAATGTTGCCAATTCTCAAAAACATTCTGATTCTTATACGCTACCTCATAATCTCCTAGACGAGAACCCTTCTCGCTTTGCCACTTCAAAATTAGGAAGGTTTCCTCTGAAATCTTTGCCTTAACCTCAAAACCTAAAAGCTTTTCAATTTGACGCTTCAACTTAACAATTCCAGCTTCTTGACAATTCAAATAATCAACCAAATCCTCAAGAAAAACTTTCAAATCCTCATCACTCACTTTCAACCACACCCCACTTCCCACTACCCAAAAGCTCCCCGCTACACCTCTTACACAACAGATAAACCTCACCACGCGGCAAATAACGAAACAACCCCACAGCTTCTCCGCTACAATACCAACACTTCCTCTCATCCACGTCAACCTCAAAACTTTCAACTTCCCTAACACGCCTAACCCTACCCTTAACAAAAACCGGCGTAACTAAACTCCCAATATTCACATTAGACACGACAGTATTGGGAAAGCATGCTTTTAGACGTGAAGCAATGATGAAAGAAATCATAAAATTTCGGAGTAAACTGCAAACGCTTAGTCCTTGACGCTTACATTCAGTTTTAAAGGCATTTCTAAGGTTCTCTGGACAGTCAAAACTTAAATGAGTCATCTTCCCACCAAACAAGTCTCTAACAAGCTCCTCTGAAAAGCATGCTTTTGCGATACTATCAAGTGTTTGGTTTTGCGAAAGTGTTTTATGTTTAGATTGTGTATTCTTCATTTAGACGCCTCTCGACTTTTTCTTTTTGGTTTAAACTTTCTATGTTTCACGCTCCTTTCTGTTTAGCTTTGTAGATTTGTGTGCCTCTGGTGTGTCCGCATTTTGGGCATTTTAGAGGGTTTTCTACTCTGGGAATCCATTCGTGGGAGCATTTTTCGCATTTCAGTTTTAGCAACTGCATGAGTTTTCCCTATTCTACATTATGCGGAAGTTTTATATAAGTCAAGATATAACATAACTGTTTGGAAGTGAACAGATGTCAAAAACCGAGCAAAAATATCAAATGTCAAAGAAGCAAAAAAGAGGGAATAGCTTACCACGTTTACAAAAGAAAATAATTCTTTGTTTAGCTAAAAACGGTGCTTTAACCATAAACGAATGCGTCAAAAAAATTAAGCACCAATATAAAGCTACATGGATAGCGTTTCAAAGCTTAAAGGAAAAGGGAATAATAAAAGAAATCAGCTCAAAAATTTGGAGAGGAAACGAGTATCCTCAATTTTGGTTAACAGAGGAAGGAATATTTTTAAGCTTCATAGAAGGAGCTTCTAAAGATGTCTTATTAGAAAAATCTAAAGAGTTTTACCCTGACAATAAGAACCTTCACGCTTTCCTTGATTTTGCCTCAATCTTCAACCCAGAGATTTGGAAGATAGCGTATTATTCCATTAAACGGAAAGGGAAGCTTGAACCCGTAGATTTGGCCATGATAATGGTTACTCAAATGGAGTCAGATGCAAACCTCGAAAAAGTCAAAGAGGGATTAATCCAGCTTAAGAAATACCCAGAAATTCTCGAATCACTCAAGAAACTTATGGAAGGTTTAGATAAAGTGAAAGAGTTTGTTTCAGAGGTGTTAGAATCATGAGTAAAAGTGAAGACAAAATACCAGAGAAACCGCCGTTCAAACTTATTATTATAACTGTGAGAAATGGAATTCCAGAATTTTATGTAGAACCCAAAAATGCTACTTTCAGAGATTTTGAAGCTCAATGGTTAGAATTGAAAATAGCATTCAAACAAGAAAATCCGAGGATAGCGGAAAACTTAGAATTTTGGAAAAACTACGTTAAAGAACACAATTGCTATGGTTTAATTGTTGAAATTAATTTTGACAAAAATTGCATTGAGTATGTGCCTATTCCCACTAAGGAAGATTATGATAAAATCTTTGAAAGCGAGAAAAGAGGTTAGAGAGTTATGGACAAGGCGAATTTGAACCTAAATTCCACATGGAAAAACTCCAATTTTCCACGTGGAAAACACCACAACAAAACCGAAAACAAAACCACAGTTTCAGTTTATTTAAGCAAAAATTTAGTGGAAAAAGCTAAGAAAAACGGTTTAAACCTTTCAAAAATCCTCGAAGAAGCTCTAAATTCAATATTAAACTATGTAGAAGCCCCAAACCTTGAAACCGAAAGCTCTAAATTTCTTAATCGACTTTCTTTTCAGAAAGAAAGTCGGGCCGGTAGTCTAGCTCGGTTAGGACATCCGCTTGACGTGCGGAAGGTCGCCGGTTCAAATCCGGCCCGGCCCACTTAAAATTTTAAGTGAATCCTTAAATATCGGAACATACCTCCCCATACTTGATGGTGTATGAGGTCTAAGTATACGCATTTGCTCGAGGACGCGGATGTCAAGCGTTGGTTTGAGAACTTGGCGGCTAAATCCATTGTAACCGCAACAGTATATCTTAGAACGCTTGGGTTTTACTGTGATCTGAACAAAACTGACCCTAAGGCAATTCTTAAGGTAGCTGGGACGAAGGCTTTCAGAGATGACTTCACAGATTTTATCCGCAGGATGGAGAAGGAGGGTAAGGCTGGCTCCTACTTGGCCAGGTTTAAGAAGGTGCTGGGACGTCGCCCTCACGCGGCGAAGGGCACCGGTTCAAATCCGGTCCGGCCCACCTAAAATTTTAAGTGAATCCTTAAATATCGGAACATACCTCCCCATACTTGATGGTGTATGAGGGCTAAGTACGCGCATCTGCTCGAGGATGCGGATGTTAGGCGCTGGTTTGAGAATTTAGCCGCTAAATCCATTGTAACCGCAACAGTATATCTTAGAACGCTTGGGTTTTACT
>JANXDU010000002.1 GCA_025059195.1 Candidatus Bathyarchaeota archaeon | reverse complement strand
TCCACAGCAAGCAAAGAGTCCCGATCCGCAGAAAGAGCTAACACCGCCATTCTTCTAATAGCTTTATCCACAGGGAACTCGGGATGTTTTATTAGAATTTGAATTGTAAGCTCGTCTGCCGATTCATCGATTATCTCTGAGCCTAAAAGCATCTCTCTTACAAAGTTTTTAATCGTCTCCTTGAAGTTTAGAGAGAGATCTCTACCCTTAAACCGCACATGTATAAAATCTGCGCCCACACTGTATAATGCTTTAATTTTGCGGCAGGCGGATTGGATGTTATCTTTTGGCTCTATACTAATCCAGTATTCTTTTGCAATGAATCTTTTCCCGAACCCCTCGTCTGTTTTTCTGGGAGTCAAAATTAATGATAAATCATCTAACTGTTTGAAGGCTATTTCACAGCCTCTTTCTAGACCGGTTTCCTGAACCCATTTTTTAGGTAGTGTCACAATGTAGGAATCTTTTCCCGTGCGCTGTATTTTTCTGCAGCCTAAATCCTTCTTCATGAAACCACGAGTACTGGATATATATTTCATTTATCCTATGGGATGCATAACCGTGTATATAAATGATTTGCAAAACGATTTTATCAAGCCTTAGCTGTTCTCTTAGCCATTGGTGATGTTGTGACTGAACGTGTACACCGAAATAGCTCATATCTAAACGCGCAATCAACAACTGGAACCGTGACAAGAGTCAAGGATACAAGCTCAACCAGTGGGATGTGCCCAATATGCATCTACAACTGCCCATTCCTCTGCGGGATAGGTCTTTCGGCTTTCAGGGGAAGGGAGGCCCTATATCCGCAGCCAGAATACTTTGGGCGCAGCACTGCAGGAGCCCTGAAAGATTTTGGGCTTGACTGGTCTCACTTTAATATTCAAGCGAGGCTGCTGGGAGCTTTCGGCATAGAAGAGCAGCCGGACGTAGCCATCTTTCCAAACGTCAACACGGAGACAAAAGTCGGCGGAATTCCGTTAAAAATTCCGGTACTTATTGGCGCGTACGGTTCAACAGACGTGGCAAGAATACACTGGAACGGCCTTGCAATCGGCGGGGCTCTGTCAGGAATCATAGTGACCATTGGAGAGAATGTTTGCGGGATGGATCCAGAGGCCAGAATTGAAGACGGTAGAATTGTTTTCTCGAAGGAACTCAAGAGAAGAGTTGAAGCCTCTCGGGAGTTTTGGGATGGGAAATACGGGGATGTGGCTGTCCAAACCAACGTTGAGGATCAAAGGTTAGGCGTTGACATCTACGCAATATCAAAGCTTGAGGTAAACATCATCGAGCGGAAGTGGGGACAAGGAGCGAAAGCCATCGGGGGCGAGGTTAGAGTTAGCGATCTTCAAAAGGCTATTCTCTTGAAGAAGAGGGGTTACATCGTTATACCTGATCCAGAAGATCCGGAAGTCCAAGAAGCTTTTAAACAAGGAGTTTTCAGAACCTTTGAAAGGCATAGCCGAGTGGGCATGCCGACAGAAAAAGGCTTCGTTGAAGATGTTGAATGGTTAAGGGAGCAAGGCGCCAAAAAAGTGAGCATAAAGACCGGCAACTATGAACCAACCGCGGTGGCATTCACGATGAAAGTCGCCTCTGAAGCCAAAGTAGACTATGTTGTCTTTGACGGCGCTGGAGGTGGAACGGGGATGAGCCCGGTTCCGATGATGAACGAAATGGGTACACCGACTGTTTATTTGGAGGCGCAAGTTTTACACTGCGCCCAGATTCTCAGAAAACGTGGGAAATACGTGCCGGACATCGTTATTGCCGGCGGCTTCATAGAGGAAACTCAAATATTCAAGGCTATTGCGTTGAGCAATTTCGGCGATGGCCCCTACGTTAAGGCGGTACTGATGGGCAGAGCGCCCTTAACGGCTGTTATGAAGGCGGCCTATTTCGCAGAGTTAGCTGCGAAGGGCGCATTACCCAAGAATTTCCAAGATTTGTATGGAAGCGCTCCGGAACAGTTCTTCATAGAAGTCCCGGAATTGAAAAGAAAGTTCGCTGACAGATTCGAAAAAATACCGTGGGGTGCGATAGGGTTGTACACGTATATGGATAAGCTTAAAATTGGTCTCCAACAATTGATGGCTGGAGCGAGGAAATGGGATCTCAGACTTTTAAGCAGGGACGACCTAATAGCCCTAAGTGAAAGGGCGTCAAAGGCCACGGGGATACCATTACCAGAAGAAGCCTCAAAAACCTTAGAAACCTTCCTTCTATAATTATTCATACATGAGAACACTCGGGATCTAGCCAATTATCATAAAGCTTATATTGGACTAAGGCTGTTTCCCTAAAGGAGTGGATCCAGTGAGGGACTGCGTTCATAAAAGGCGATTGCCTTCATCCCTGAAAGTCAGAGCCAATTGTTAAAAATCAACTCCTCAATTCTTAGGTTAACAAACATAGTGGCTTCTGCTCGAAAACCCATCTTATATATAATAGTTGATAGGAGGTGATTTTTTGAAGGTGAAACTCGCAGTTCCAGCAGGCTCTCTGCAAAAAGCAACGTTTGAAGTCTTTGAAAAGGCCGGATACCGTGTTTCTGGGCAGGAAAGAAGCTATAGGCCCGCAATCAACGACCCTGAAATAGAATTGAGAATTCTGAGGCCGCAAGAGATTCCGATACTTGTAAGCGAGGGGTTATACGACGTTGGAATATCTGGATATGATTGGATCAAGGAAACCGATGCAGACGTTGAACTGCTCCAAAACCTTGAGTATGGCAAAGTAAGGCTGGTGGCTGCTGTTCCAAAAAGCTGGGCAGACATAAACTCGTTCTCTAGTTTGCTCGAAACCTTTTTGGCCAACGGAAAAAGCATAAAGATATCCACGGAATACTTGAACATCACGGCGCGCTACGTCCAAAACAATCCCGTGTACCGCAAGTTCTTCGGCGATTTAGAGCCGTTAACCGTTACACCATGGTGGAGGAAAGGTCAAAACCCAAAGGTTGCCATCTTCTTATCCTTTGGAGCTACGGAGGCCAAACCTCCAGAGGTTGCGGATGCGATAGTTGATGTAACCGAAACAGGAACCAGCCTCGAACAAAACAACCTCAAGATTATTGAAGTTCTGCTGGAATCCACCGCATTCTTAATAGCAAATAAAAAATCCCTTCAGTCTGGAAAACAGGAAAAAATTTTTGACATAAAAGCAATGTTGAAGGGCGTTGTCGACGGTTCAAAGAGGCTTCACATATTTGTGAACGTTAAAAAAGAGAATTTGAAGCCGCTTTTAAAAGAGCTGCCAGCCTTGAAAAGGCCTACCGTTTCTCCCTTGGCTGACAAAGGCTGGTATGCGGTCAACACCGTCATCGACAGAGACGACTTCTTCAAAATTCTTCCAACAATACGAAAGCTGGCTCAGGGATTGGTGGTTTATGAGCCGAGGCAGGTGCTAGCTTTAGAAGAGGGTTAAACAGTGATAAGAATTTTAGACGCAACTGACACCGCATCTGTCAAGCGAGAGTTGTTACAAAAGAGGCTTAAAAAAAGGAACGGTGTATTGGAAGCCTACGTGAAGGAAATAATCAGGAAAGTTCAGTTGGAGGGTGATGCTGCCCTAATAGAGTTCACGGAAAGGTTTGACAAGGTTTCCCTGGACGCTGAAAGCCTTAGAGTCAGCCGGAGGGAGATAAGCGAAGCCTATGCAAAAGTCACGAAAGACCAAATCCGCGCCTTAAAGTCTGTGAAGGAGCGTTTGGAAGTCGTTGAAAGAAAGGTTCTGGAAAAGGTAAGCATAAAGATGGAAGTCGACGGAGTTCAAATCAAGTTCCGGATATGCCCCCTGCAAAGGGTTGGATGCTATGTTCCAGGAGGAAAAGCTGCATACCCCACCACATTGCTGATGACTGTGGTTCCAGCTCTTGTTGCTGGTGTGTCAAACATTGTAGTTTGCTCTCCTCCCGATAGAAATGGTTCGCTTAACCCTTTAACCCTGGTTGCAGCTGACATTTGCAGAGTTAACGAGATCTACAGAGTGGGAGGCCCCCAAGCGATAGCCGCCATGGCCTATGGCACCGAAACCATAAAGCCCGTGGACAAGATTGTTGGACCTGGAAACATTTACGTGGCCACGGCGAAAATGCTTGTTTCCCGAGATACGGCCATAGATTTTCCAGCAGGTCCCAGTGAGCTTCTTGTTCTGGCTGATGAAACAGCTAACCCTCGCTACATAGCCCTTGACATGTGCGCCCAAGCTGAACATGGACCAGACTCAATTGTGGGTTTAGTTACAACCTCAAAAAGCCTTGCTCAAAAGACTTTACTGGAAATAGAAGAGATCTCAAAGTCAACTCCGAGGCGTGAGTTTGTTACAAGGGCTTTGTCGGAAAACGGTTTCATAGCAGTGTGCGAAACGTTGGATGCGATGGTTGAATTGGCAAACAGCTTTGCACCTGAACACGTTGAATTGATGCTAAAAAACCCGGAGGAAGCTGCCGAAAGAATATTTGCGGCGGGCATAATTTTGGTCGGTGCCTACAGCCCAGCGTCTCTGAGCGACTATTACGGTGGCACAAATCACGTGCTTCCAACAGCTGGACATGGAAGATTTTTCTCAGCTCTCTCTTGCCTAGATTTCGTGAAAAGGGTTGCTGTTTTAAAGTGTTCCAAAAAGGGTTTGTTAAAGGCCCTTGAGCATGTCAGAACATTGTCTGAGGCGGAGAACCTGCCGGGCCACTTTAAGGCCGTGGAGGAGAGATTAATTGTTTAAAAATAAAGCTAGGAAGTGGATTAAACGAAAATTGAGAAAGAGGCTTAACTACGCCTTTAAAGAACCCTATAAATACATTGGGGGATTGTCCACTTTTGAGAACCGGAAAGTGGCAAAGCTGAATTTAAACGAAAACTTTTTCATTCCCCGCGAAAAGCTTCACGAACTCATCACTGAGGCTTTGGAGGACTTAGACCCTCGGCTTTACCCTCAGAATGAGGAGGAAACACTTAGAGAGAAAATCGGCAAATACGTGGGCTTCCCGGCCGATAATATAGCGATTGGCAACGGAGGCGACAATGTATTGGAGAGGATTGCCCAGCTATTCCTTGAAAAGGGAGAGCAAGCCATAACAATTTCGCCCACTTTCTCTATATACCGCTTTGCCGTCAGCCTTCAGAGGGCGAAGCTTATCGAAGTCCCATTAAAGGAGGATTTTTCTTTAGACGGGGACGGTTTGTTGTCCAATATAACGTCAAAGACAAAAGTGCTGTTTTTGTGCTCGCCAAACAATCCGACAGCAAACCAGTTCAAAATGGATGAAATTAAATTTTTAGTTGAGAGTTTTCCAGGAGTCGTTGTTGTCGATGAGGCTTATGTGGAGTTTGCCGACTACTCTGTTGCATCCTTGATTAAAAATTATGAAAACTTGATAGTTGTTAGAACGTTTTCCAAAGCTTTCGGCCTTGCCGGGTTGAGGCTTGGATATTGTGTGGCGGATGCAGAGATTGTTGAAGCGCTTTCTGAAAGGGTTAGTCCGCCCTTCTCTGTTAACGCTGTTTCCTTAAAGGTTGGCGCGAAAATTTTGGAAAACAAGGCGATTGTCGAGGAATCCGTTCAAAAAATTCGAACGGAGCGAGAAAAACTGGTGAAAGCCTTAAACAGCATTGGCGGCGTGAAAGCCTTCGCTTCAAAGACGAATTTTGTACTCTTTAAAACAGAAAAGCCTTCAAAGGATGTTTACAACAGCCTACTACAAAGAGGAGTTCTTGTCAAGAAAATAGGCGATGTTTTGAATTTTCAGAATTGCTTTAGAGCCACCGTAGGTTTACCTTGGATGAACACGAAACTTATTGACGCCCTTAAGGAAATATGCCCTCAAACTAGGGGACGCGATTATGCGAACCGCTGAGGTTTATAGGAAGACAATTGAAACCGAAGTTCACGTTAAAGTAAATCTAGACTCTTTGGGAAGGACGAACGGGCACACCGGAATAGCTTTTCTCGACCACGTAGTAGCCACATTGGCCTTTCACAGCCTAATTGATATAGACCTTTCTGTCAAAGGAGACCTCAAACATCACATAACCGAGGACGTGGCCATATGTTTAGGCCAAGCAATCAGAAAAGCCCTAGGGGACGGTGAAGGAATAACACGGTTTGGGTTTGCAGCGGTTCCCATGGATTGTTCCCTCGTTTTCTCCGCCGTTGATCTGGCAAAACGTCCCTACGCCAAGGTTGATTTGAAGCTCAAGGGCGAGAAAATCGAAGACATGCCATGCGAAGACATCCGTCATTTCCTAGAAACCTTGGCCACTTCCATGCAAGCCAACATCCACATTTGGACCCAGTACGGAGCCAACGACCACCACAAAGCCGAGGCAGCGTTCAAGGCCCTCGCTCTCTCGCTGAGGCAGGCAATTGCCATTGACCCCCGAAGGAAAAGTTCTCCAAGTGTTAAAGGAGTGATTTAATGCCCAAAGCGGTTATCATGGACTATGGAGTGGGAAACCTCTACAGCCTCAAATGTGCGCTAAGCAAGGTTGGATTCACCCCGCTAATTGGGCTCTCTAGGATACTTCTTAAACAAGCCGACGCCGTAATTCTTCCCGGAGTTGGAAACTTCTCAGCGGCTTCTAGAAGGCTAACCGCTTTGAGGGAGTACTTAGTTAATCTGGCTAAAGGCGGAGTACCCTTTTTTGGGATATGCCTAGGAATGCAACTAATGTTTCAAAAAAGTGAAGAGGGACCCGGCGAAGGCCTAGCGCTTCTAGAGGGTGAAAACACCAGGTTACCACGCTCCGTCAAGGTTCCTCACATGGGCTGGAACACCGTTGTGGTACTTAAACCAACAGCCTTATTTGAAAACCTAGAGAGCCCCTTTTACTGTTATTTCGTCCATTCATACTATCCAGTCCCATCTGACGGAGGTGTTATCTACGCCGAAACCATTTACGGCGTGAAATTTGCCTCTGTCGTTGTAAAGCAAAACGTTTTTGGAACCCAGTTCCATCCAGAAAAGTCTGGAAGCGCCGGTTTAAAACTTCTTGAGAACTTCTTAAATTTCGTTAAGAGGTGAAAAGTTGGTGAAAGTTTTTCCAGCCATCGACATTATGGGTGGGCGGGTTGTAAGGCTTTTCAAGGGTCAACCAGAAACAGCCAGAACATACATTGGCTTAGAGAACCCCGTGACTGTGGCCCAAAAATGGGAGAGCGAGGGAGCTGATGGCCTTCATGTTGTAGACTTGGACGCTGTCTTCGGTAGAGGGGACAACGCCGCAACAATTTTTGAGATAGCTCGGACTGTGAAAATACCTGTACATGTGGGAGGGGGAATAAGAAGCGAGGAAACAGCTGAAAAGCTTCTCAACATGGGAGTGGACAAGATTATAGTTGGGACGCTGGCTTTCAAGAGGCCCGAAGTCTTAGAGAAGTTGGCGAAAAGGTTCGGCAAGCACATCATCGTAGCTTTGGATTATGAAAAAAACGGCAAAGTTATGATTGAAGGGTGGAGAAAAACAGTCGAATTCGACGTGGAGAACGCCATACAAGAGCTTTTGAAACTTAAAATTGAAATGTTCCTGCTAACTTCGGTGAACAGAGATGGAACCCTTGGAGGGGTGAGTGTTAATATCGTTAAAAGGGCATGCGCCTATAGAGAGGCGAAGGTGATAGCGTCGGGCGGAATAGGCAACCTAAGTGATTTAACACTTTTAAAAAGTGTAGGCGTTTACGGCGTAGTAATTGGAAAAGCACTATATGAGGGTGTCTTCTCTTTAAGAGACGCTTTAAAAATCGCCAGTGAAAGGAGGAATAGCGGTAATGCCCCTAACTAAACGGATCATACCATGCCTAGATGTCGACCATGGAAAAGTAGTCAAGGGCATACACTTCTTAAACTTGAGAGAGGCTGGAAACCCTGCAGAATTAGCCAAAAGATACTCTGAGGAGGGCGCTGACGAGCTGGTTTTCCTCGACGTAACAGCCTCGCCTGAAAAACGGAAGATATTAATGGACACCGTTGAAAGGGTTGCCGCGGAAATAGACATCCCGTTCACTGTTGGAGGCGGCATTCAAAGCCTCTCAGACGCGAGGGCGGTGCTTTGCAGCGGCGCGGATAAAGTGTCAATAAATACTGCGGCAGTTGAGCGCCCCAGCCTAATTACAAAGCTTTCAGAAACCTTTGGAAGACAATGCGTCGTCGTCGCCATCGACACCAAAAGACGATACGAGAAAGAGAGGGGAAAGTTTACTGTTGAAACGAAAGAGGGGGGATGCTGGTTTGAAGTATACACGTATGGCGGGCGCAGGCCCACAGGATTAGACGCTGTCCAATGGGCGGCAAAGGTTGAGGAACTCGGCGCCGGAGAAATCCTCCTAACTTCCATGGACAGGGACGGCACAGAAAAAGGGTTCGATTGGGAATTAACTAGAAGCGTCTCCGAAAATGTGAACATCCCTGTCATTGCAAGCGGAGGCGCGGGCAAGCCCGAACACTTTTTGGAAGCATTTACCTTTGGAAAAGCCGACGCCGCCCTTGCCGCCTCAATATTCCACTACAACAAGTACTCAATACAGTTTATTAAGAGATTTTTAAAAGACAAGGGGGTTGAGGTTCGCCTTTGAAAAAAGTTGAAATTCACCAGCTGGATTTCCAAAAAAGCGGCGATCTAATCCCGGTAATAGTGCAAGACATAAACACCAAAGAGGTTTTAATGCTTGCCTACACAAACCCCGAAGCCCTAAAAAAGACAATAGAAACTGGCTACGCCCATTACTGGAGCAGATCTAGGAAAAAACTCTGGATGAAAGGGGAAACTTCTGGAAACGTACAAAGGGTAAAAGAAATTTTGGCGGATTGTGATTACGACTCATTGCTTTTCTTAGTGGAGCAGAAAGGGAACGCTTGCCACACCGGGCAAAGGACATGCTTCCATAACCGGTTAAAACTGAAGGAACCTTAACAAATACTGAAAGTTGCGTCAACCTACGTCCTTAATCAGCTCGTTTCTAATTCTTTGACACTTATCTGTTGCCTCTTTTATAGCCCTCATTAAGGCTTGTCTGATCTGGCTCCCCTCCAGCTCATAAATGGCTTCAATTGTCGTTCCGCCCGGTGTCGTCACCATATCTTTTACCTTAGCAGGGTGCTCCTGCGTTTCTAAGATTAGTTTTCCGGTTCCCAGAACTGTTTGAGCTGCACTGTAGAGGGCGATGTTTCTTGGCAAGCCCACCCTTAATCCAGCATACATTAAAGCCTCAATGATGATGGACACGTATGCTGGTCCGCTGCCGCTTAAGGCTGTGATGGCGTCCATATATTTTTCTTCCACCTCCTGGGGGATGCCCATGATACTTAATAATTCTTCAACTTTCTTCTTATCGTCTGGCGATATGCTTTCATCACAACAGTAGGCTATGTAAGCTTCTTGAACCAAGGCAGCGATGTTGGGCATTGTTCTGACAAACTTTGCATGAGGGACAACTTCTTTGTAGAAATTTAGTGGAATAGTGGCCGCTGTGGATACTATAATTTTTCCCTTGATTTCATCGCTTATTTCTCTGAGAACTTTTTCAATGTCGTTGGGTTTTACACATAGGAAAATGATGTCGGATTCTTTTGCGGCTTCCTTGTTGTTTATAGTTACCTCTGCGCCCAGCGCCTTCAATTCCCTAAGCTTTTCTAAGTCGCGTCTCGTGGCGATAACTTTGCCTTCATACCCCTTTTTCAATAAACTTTTAACTATAGCTCCGCCGATCACACCAGCTCCTATCACAGCTATGTTATCCAAATCTTCACCAGCCCTCAACAAATTATTATCACTCTCTAATAAAGATTGGACGTAAAGGATTAAGAAACATCGTCTGATGGACCCCAAAATCAATCTTTTTAAAATTAACGGAAAAACCATACAAATCAATGCCATCAGTTTTAGCCTATATGTCCAAGTTTCTTAATTAAAACGCCCCATGATGTCAAATATTTTCGATTCCACACAAGCCTGAACGGTATCAAACCCTTCTTCCTCAGCTCACTTAACAAGTGTGAATGAATATGTAATCTGCGAACATATCGATCACATGACTACCTTAAAGAGGTCTGCTTTCGTTATTATGCCAACCAACTCACCCCTTCTTGTGACGAGGATTGCCGGATAAAAACGCAAGAGATTTGAAATTAATGGTATGGGTGCATTCTCATCGATTTGAGGTGGGGCTTCTTCCATAATCTCCTCCACAAGTTTCTGAGAAACTTTTGATAAGTCTTTAGTGGCGGTTACTTGACTCAGTATAGTCTTTTCTGAAATGCAACCAACACATTTTCCTCTATCAAACACTGGTAATTGTGAGAAACCATGTTCCATCATTAGGCCTATGGCTTTTGCAACTTTGTCGGTTTTTTCAACACCTATGATACCTTCATGGGCAATTGCTTTGGCAGTGTAGTTTTCCCCGGTCTCTACCCTATCCAGAACGTCGAAAATAGCTTTAACCTTACTATAAGAGGGATCAATTTTTCCAGATTCTATTTTGGCTATGAACGACTGGCTTACGCCAGCGAGCCTCGCAAGCTGGTGTTGGGTTAGACCCAACAGTTTCCGTCTCTTTGCTATTTCTTCTAAGGGTGGTAACATGCTCTCATTCGTGGACGAAGTTGCACATATTCTTTTTGGAATAATATTTCCAAGAGAAAAAGTATTTTAATGGAATTCCCACTAAAAACCGGATGAGGTTCCATAAACTTAAGCCCGTGCCGCTGCATGAAAAATACCAAAAATTTTCATGAACAACTAAAAGCATCTCAGCCCCCAACTCTCCTCAATTAAAAGAAGGCAGCGTTCTTTATCTAAAGATTTGCTTAAAAATCTAAGTGGACCGGGCGGGATTTGAACCCGCGACCTCCCGAGTGCGAGTCGGGCGTTCATACCAGCTGAACTACCGGCCCAGTTTGCGTTTTCAACTTAACAAAAGTTTGCTTGAGATTTAGGGCTTTCGGGTTGAAAATTGGTCAAGAACTAAACTTTCCTAATCTCAAGAATTTCATGATACAACTCTTTAAGGATTTCCTTATAGTTCGCTTTTCCCTGCTCTATCATGTCAATTATCAATTCAAGCTTCCGTGTCGCCTCCTCAGAGGTGTATTCCTCAAACTTTGAGCTTAGGTATTTGTAAACTTTGAAGCCTAATGGTGTGTTGATGAGTCTATTCATTTTTT
>JANXDU010000013.1 GCA_025059195.1 Candidatus Bathyarchaeota archaeon | reverse complement strand
AGCCATTGAATCGAAGTAATAAAGCCTAAAATTGGAGTTGTCTGGAAACATTATTCCGAAACCTCTGTTAAGCGATTGGCTCCTTAGTTGGCTCCAACGGTGTTGCCAAACATTGGACATGTTATAAAAGTCCCCCGTAGCCGTGGAAACCCTTGGATAAAGCCCTAATGTGCCATTTTCGGTTAAGGCGGAAAATGAGTCGCCCGCTGTTGTTCTAACTCGTATAGGACAGAGATCCGTAATGGTTCTAGGCCTATCTGTAGATCTAAGAAATATGAGGCGCAACTGATAGGTGTAGTAGGTGGTGTTTGCAGGCAACGTTATAACGACGTGCGCATAGAAGTTGTAACAGTTGCTTACACCGCCTGAATATTCCGGTTCACCGTGTATGATGTCTCTGACAACTCCGTTGTAGATGGTGTAGGCCCACTCTGGGTCTGTATTGTCATACTGACTGTTTACGCGCATTAGATCGGCTTGAACAGACATGCTTCCCACGGTTGACGTTATTGTGAAACCAGATGAAGACCATTGGAGGGTAATTCTGCCATTCCTTAATGTCCTGCCCGAAACATTGTCATTGAAGTAGAAGTTAGTGTAGGCGTATCGCGTTTGAACCGTTGTGTCGCGTCCATCCCACCATATAGTAACCTTTGAAACATGACGGTTTACAAGGAAAACAAGCATGTGTCTATTGCTGAAAACGCTCATGTTATTTGCCAAGCCAAGGGGTATCTTGTAGTCTGAGGCCCAATCCTCGATTTGGAATGGAACTTCACGGTTCACGCCGTTTATCGTCTGATTTACACGGATTGATTTCACGGGTATAGGCGGCATAGGTTTAACTTGAGTTGTAAACTGAAGGTTTTGGCCAAGCCACCGCATAGTGCCGTTTTGCAATAATTCAACAACTATTGGTTCACTGGGTGTTAGCAGGCTGATTTCCTTTTTAACCGTTACACAGTCAATATATAGGTACTCGTCTTTTTCGATGTCTATTGCAGCCCATCGAATCTTAAAGTTTGCCTTAAAAAATTGGCTATCTGTGATTCTTTGTTGATAACGGAACCAGTTCCCAGAAGAATTTGACGCTAAGTCTTTAAGGGTTACCCAAGAAATCCCGTTATAGTACTGAAGCAAAAACCCGTCGCTATCCTGAGGCCCGTCGTCCAAGCAGTTATCACTTCTGAACCAGAACTCAACATGGATGGCAGACGCGTCGGTGCAGTTTAAGTCACATGTAGTTAAATTCCCGAAGGCGCCGGGATTTTGCCCACTAAAGCGCGCTGAATACATGCCTTCGTATGATGTGCCACCTTTATTCCAGTTCCCAGTTGCACTCCATCCAGACGGAGGCCAGCTTCCCTCGAAAGATTCTTTGTTGATTAACGTTATTTTTGGATTCCAATCTAATGTGTATGCATAGCGAGTATAGGATGAAGCCACAACAATTATGCCCCTTTGGTCTTCCACTTGAACCATATAAGAGTCTGGATCCACTCCAGCGGGCAGATCTAATATGTATGTTCCGTTCGACAGCGCTATTGGTTCTATCGTGGGGTTGACGCGTTCCCATGTGAAGGTGTTGTAGTTGTATTTGTAGAATTTGAAGTTGTTTTTTCCAAGGTTTATGAGAGATTCATTTTCGTCCTTTGTGATGCGTATATACGCCTTTCCATCCGCTGTTCCCATCACGTTTACGTTCAGCTTGCACGTGACGCTATAAGATATTCCGTAAATTCCTAGGCCTGTTAAGTTATAGCTTACTTTTAGGTCACCTACGCTGTAGCTTACCCTTTCAAACCATCGGGCTTGCAAGTTTATGATATCCACGTTGAATGATGCACCCCAGTCTGGGTGCATGCTTGCTATGTTGGAAAGCCCGCTGTAGAGGTAGCTCCTAGCCAACATTTTTGCGTATGTCGCGTTGCCAGTTACCTGCAGCACCGAGCCATAATAGCCTATTGTGAACCCTAAAACCTGTTTGAGGGCAAAGTTGGTTTCATCTATAGCACTTAAAACTTGTGGTATATCAGAAACAGGACTGCTGCGAATGGCGGAATAAGTGATTATAACGGTCGCGATTAATATGATGGCGACAAGCAGAGCGGCGATAAGTGAAAACTGACCCTTGTGGTTCAATGCTACACGCCCCCTACTTGTCCAAGTTGCAAAACAACAAGTCTCGTTGCGTCTACAGCTGTATACACAGACCTATAAAGACGAGGCTTAAAGGCGCATAAAAGGCCAAGGGCGGTAAGCCTAATATCCGGCGTCCTAGTCAAACCCAATGCAAGAAAACCTCCTGAAACGGTATGTCTAAAAACTGCTCCAGCTAACCAGCCGCCCGAAGGATTAAAGATGTAGTTGGTTATCCTCAGGTTATATGTGTTTGTTATTGATGAAGGCAACGCTCTAGTTGCCGTCTGATAGGGTGCGGGATAGATTCCATAATAGTTGCAATAGTAAATCGACTCTGATGAGAGGTAAACAGGGTTAGAAAGACTATTGGTAATCCACGTGTCATCGTAAGTATAGCTCATACCATTTAAACCTCTAAGGAAGGCGTTGAATCCGGCGGCTCCAACGCTTCTCATTCCGTAGATTCCCCAATCGTTGTGGTTATCTGGGAATAGGTTAGTGTTGCTGACGTAATATAGCGGGTAGCCCACTATGCTCACCCACGTCCAATTATATTGACGCACCCTCTGCCCCAGAGTATAGCAGTACATAGAATAGCGTCCGTTTGAGTCTCTCCCAACACCCGTGCGCGCATAGTATCCGGATGGAATTGGCACCGTTTCTCCAAAGGTGTTTATTACAACTGCGCCTTGCAATGTTTCGCCTTCGAGGGCCGTGCCGTTCAATATTCTTGCGAGTTGGGATGTGCTCTGCACCATTACTGTTTTTTTAAAGTAGGGTGAGAGGAGGTTGTATAGATCTTGGGCTAGGGTGTGCGCCGTATAGCCGGTAATCCACCATCCCCTCGCATCGCTGCAATTCAATATATATAAAGTGCCGCTGGTGCCTTGGCGTTCTCCAATTTTTTCCGGAATAACTCTGAAGGTTACGTTTGAAGAAGCTACAAGGTATGATGAGGCCTCAGATTGTATGCCTAAACTTTCAGCGTTTGAAATAGACTTTAAAGGTGTGTAAAGCTGTTCTCCACCTTCGCTCCGCACAATGTACACGGTTAGGTTGTAGACTATGTTCGGCGGAAGTAGGGCTGAAAGCGCTACTTGAAGCTGGTTCCAACTCGGGTCTTCTGGATCCTTGAAGGCTATGGTGCTTAAGGAGTAGTCTGCATCCAAAATTTGTAGCGTTGTTAAGGCTAGCCTTCGAAGGTTTAGGGGTGAAACCCTTCTTGGAACCGGCAACACCGCGTAGAAAGACGCTATGAGAAATGCTCCGGTAATTATAACTATAACTAGGAAAACTTCTATTGTGCGCATCATCAGCCAATCACCTGGTAGCCTTCAAGGCTCCAAAGGGCAAGTTTAGCTTGATAGGCAACGTTGCCCACTAGAACCTGACGGATGTCGGTGGCAACCCAGGTTTTGTTTGACGGGTCTTCGCCGAATATCACTGGAAAAGCCATAGAGCTGACGCCCCAAGGCATTAGGACAACCCCTGAGTCTCGGGGATTGGCGCTTTTACGGTATGTTACAACCAGTATGCCTGGGTTGTACGTGGGAATAGTTATTATCTCATAAGTATGGGGGCTATTACCATAGTTCAAAAGTCCAACCCGACCAGTGCCGAGTGGTATTTCGCGAAGGGTAAAATCCTCTGTTAGTATCACGAAGGTTGCGTTGTATGTCACAGCGGCGGGGTGATCTCCTCCATGCACGTCCCAGCTATGTGCGAGAAGAACTTTGCCGCTTTCCTCCCCAAGGTCGTAGACGAAGGGAACTATGTAGTTTTCCTTGTTTAAGACATGCCCATAATAGCCTGTCCCAACGAGTCCGCCGTGATGCACATAAACAATTAACACATATGAGTCTTGAGTATCGTCAATTGTGGGAAAACTCAACAGGGCGGAGCCTTGAGCACTTGTGTAGGCTGTTCCATATTGTGTAGTGAAAGACGGGTACTGGCCCTGGCCGCCGGTGGGTTTCACTGTTATTAGACAGTAGCTGACAACGGCTCCTGACAGCGGGAAGCCTGCTCCCTTAACGTTTACTGAGAAAGTTACTGGGTTAGATTGAGTTTTTGATATTGAAACGCTTACTATGGGTGTTATTGTTAACTGGAAGCCGTATGTTCCGTTTACTCCAAGCAGTTTCGCCGCAAGGGGATAGTTAATGGCTTTTGTATGGGGTACGAGTAAAAAGTTGCCAAACCCCATGGTTATGTTACTGCAAACGAGTCCCAACTTGGGATAGGTTACTGTTCTGCCAGAAGCCGACACCAAACGCATTAAAGAGAACGGACTAAGCCTGTACTGCGTGAATTCTGGGTCTTGAAGCCCGAAGCTTGTGGGGGTACAGTTGCTTCGCCCCCAGTTTTCCGGTATACCCGGGTTTAGAAGTATGTTGTCTAAGAGGTCGCTGCATTTCGTGGCGAGGTACCTGTTTCTCTGATAGAGTATGGCTGTTTGAATTGTCTGATTAAACAACCCGATAAAAATCAGTATTGCCCCTAGGAAAACGGTCATGGCAATTAAATGGTCTATTGTTGAGCCCGCCATGGCTGGACTACCCTCCAAAAGCTAGGAGGATGGTTTTGTTTTGGAATTTTTGGGCGATTATGCAGGCGTTTGGAGAATTGCTTGTGAAGGTGGATTCCCGCCAGAGAACATTTGGCCCCAAAAGAACCGTTGTGGTCACTGTGGTTCTCGTTCCTTTCAGCCGAAGCATTATGGTTAAAACTTTGCTGGAGTTTAGAGTTGGGTCTAAAACGGTTTTCAGCGTGGCGTTTCCAATGTAGGGAAGATTTTCTATTAACGGCGGCACATCGGGTTTTTGGGTTATGCTGCCGGTCTTTATTGTTTCATGGTTTAAAGTAAAGTAGACTTGTTGGATGACGCTTCCAAGGTGGCTTGCAACCTCCTGCAGTGCAAGGCTTCTCCGCGAGTCCACCCATACGTTCATGAGCCAGCTTGCAGTTAAGGGAAAAAGCAGAATCTGCATTATCAAAATGGGAACCATTATAATGTACTCAATGGTTATATGCGCCATCAGCATTCACCCCTTAACTGTGCAGTCCAAGGGAAACCACCACTCTTGCAGTGTAAAACTCTATTATGGAGCCGCTTGGAACGTTGAAAGTCTCCGTTATCCTTTCAAACCTAAAGAAATCCTCGCTGAACCCTCCTTTTTGAAAGCTTTCCCTTGGAAAGTTAACGGTTATCCTCACAGCGTTGCATGTTCCAGTTTTAACGGAAACCAACCTGCCGGTAAGGGTTACCGACTGGGAGTGACGGGGGCTATCTCCAGGAACAAGAATAGGTAAAAAGAACCTGAAGTATTTTGTTGCGCCAAGGGTTGAGTTCAAAACTCTTATGCACGGCGTCACGACAATTCTAATGTAGTTGCCGTCGCCCATGGGAAGTTTTTCAACAACGAAAACGTGGCTTGTGGATGCCGACGTACCTCTTTGCAGAAAGGAACCGCTTGGAGGGTGAACCCTTTCATAATAGTTGTTGCCGACGGTGTAGCTGCTTATGGGCACATTAAAAAGTAAGATGCCGGTATTGAAGTTTGCGAAAAACTTGTAGCTTGTTCCATCATGTAAGTAAACGCTGTAATTTAAAACGTCATTTTCAAATTTCACGTGGCCATACCTGCTTGCATAACGTATTGTCTGAACGCGCCCGGGAATCCACGCCACGTCGTCTATTTGGAGAGCCACTGTCTGCATGAACTGTTTCATGGCGCTGAACTCGTTTTCAGTCATCCTTGAACTTAGAAAATTATTCGCGAAAACGATGGTCACCAGTAAAAGCACTACTATGGCGCTTGTAAGGATAACTGTAGAAATAGCTGGGCTAACAGCCTTGTTGTCTTTTTTCCATTCAACGCCCCTTAAATTTTTGATTTTCAAGGCTGCCCCCCGTTAGACGCCGAACTTCACGAACATGGGCACCAGCTTTGCTGCCAAAACGGCGACTATAACAAGGATTGAAGCGTGCTTGAAGCCCGCTGCTATAGACTCTTCGCTTATTTTGCCAGCCACAATGCCGATCAAATAGCTGTGGAAAATGACTGACGTAACAAATGTTGTGATTATTGGCCCTAAATCCCTTGTTTGGCCTGTTTCAGCCACGCCCAAAGTGCCGGAAGTGAACCCTATCATCATAACGGTTGTGGCCACGAGGAGGATGGCGGCGAAGTAGGGCATCATTATGTAGGGGCGGACAGCCATCTTCTTCTCTTTTTCAACTTCTTGGGTTAGGTTGTTGAATCTGGCCAGCGATTCTATCATGGCTATGGTGCCGCCGCCCACGTCTATTGTCTCCACAAGGAGGAACATGACAAGCTGGGCCATCCAGCTTTTAACTCGCTTAACAAAGTCCATAATCACTTTCCTAACGGGGACACCCCAAGAGATTTCAGAGCTTATTTTGCGGAGTTCCTTGCTAAACTCGCCATAGTCGCGGTTTGCTAGGCTTTCTATGCACTTCTCCGGAGACAAGCCTGTTTTTCTGACTTCTGTCAAGTCTCTTAGAAAGCTTGTTATACCTTGCTCCATACTGGCTTTTTTGCTGCTGACCTTTTGATGGACAACCGCTGCGGGGAAAGTGGCTACAAACAGCGACAAAGCAATGGCTACCGGTAAGTCAACAATTGTCTGGATATGGCTTAAGAAGGGCAGTTGCATGTACCCGAAGAAGTTCGTTAATAAAAGCAGCAGCATTATGCCTAAGATGCTGCAGACTCCGAAAGCTTTGTAGGGCCGCATATCCACAACGGGTGTTTTGGGCTGCATACTGTGGGCTAGATAAACGAACATCAAAGAAAGCATCGGCGTAAACAGATAGGTGTATAAAATTATGCCCGAGTACATGGATATGCCTACGCTGTATATGGATTCAACACTGAAGAGGATGTAGAAGCAGAGGGACATCAAAACCATGACTATTATGAAGGTTTCAAGAAGCATGCCAAGCCTTTCCGCTGCAGCCTTAACCCGCAGAGCCCTCGTCTTGAAAATGTCTTCAGCCTTCCTCTCCAGAAAGTGGCCTATATCGCCGCCTATAATGACTGTGGAGGCATACCCAGCTAGGAAATCCCTAAAAATGTCCAGAGGATTCCTTTTGGCAGCGTTCTCTATGGCCGTTAATGGGTCTATTCCGAAAATCTCCACGTCCTTTATTATTTCTCTCGCCTCAGCCCGCATGGCCGGCATGAGATCCACTTCCGCCAACCGCTTGAAGCTCGTGTAGGGAGCTATTCCTCCGGAAGCCATAACGCTGATGTAGGCGGCCGCAAAAGGCATCTCCCTTTCAAGGTTAGTGGCTCTTTCCCCAGCCCTTGACAGGGGTATCAGGAAGAACCCTATCATGATGTATGCTGGAAGCGGGACCAAAAAGACTAAGGGGATGAGGCCGTAAAGATAAAGCAAAATTATGGAGAGAATGGAAACCGGAGTTGTTAGAACTGCCAAGAAAAGCATTAGCGAGACATAGGTTTCCGGGTAGATTTTGATTTTGGCCCTTTCCAAATAGTCTTTAAACTCAACCACATGTTTCAGGAAGTAAGGTGCTATTCGGCCGAAAATACGGAAGGACCAAGCTTCAAGGGTTTCTAGAAACGGCAAGGGCTTTCACCTCCCCACCGGCAAGAACTTTCTCGTAGATCTGGTTTGGCCTTGCATAGTATTCGGCGATTATTGCAGCTACGTCTCGGTAGCTTCTTATGTTGCGTTCCCTCATCCAATGAAGGATTTGTTTACGTCTTTCGATCTCGTCAAGAAGGTCTTTTTTGCTGACGCCTAAGCGTTCCGAAATATTGGCAAGCATTATGCTCTTGTTTAGGGCTGGAAGATGTTCATCCTTGGCTGGATGCCACTTGAAAACTGTGCGATAATCCTCGTAGTCGGCTATTTCGTTGACGTTTATCACACGTCTATAGGCTTTTTTCTCGCCGCCCTTGGTCAAGTGAACCCGCTGGACGGACAAGACAATGTTCATCAGCGGTATGTACGCCGGCGCAATGTCCATGGGTTTCTGGGTTAAACGTTTCACCGCCGAATCCAAGTTTTCAGCGTGCATAGTGCACATGCCACCGTGGCCTGTAGCTAATGCCTGGAAAAGCACGTAGGCTTCTTGTCCTCGAACCTCGCCCACTATCAATATATCTGGACGGTGTCTCATGGATGTTTTTACAAGATCAAAGAGGGTGACTTCGCCTACACTGCTTCCGCCTAAGCCGTAGCTTTGCCTCGCTATTAGGGAAACCCAGTTCTCATGGGGGAGGTTAAGCTCCGCTGTTTCCTCAATCGTTATTATTTTGCTTCCAGGCTTGATTAAGCATGCTAAAGCGTTTAGAGCTGTTGTTTTTCCCGCGGCTGTTCCACCTAAGACCATCACTGAAGCGCGGTTTTCTAAGCACATCCAGAAGTACGCCGCCATCTCCTCTGAAAAAGTGCCGAGGTTTAGTAAGTCTATTATGGAGTAGGGGTCTTCCCTAAACTTTCTAATTGTGAAAGCCGTTCCGAAGGGAGTTACCTCCCGCCTATAACAAACTGC
This sequence comes from Candidatus Bathyarchaeota archaeon, assembly GCA_025059195.1. GTDB lineage: Archaea > Thermoproteota > Bathyarchaeia > Bathyarchaeales > Bathycorpusculaceae > DRVP01. The sequence goes on along the minus strand of JANXDU010000013.1, from coordinate 18,829 downwards.
CAACCTATGCTTGCCCGGTAAGGAGGCGTCCACGATGGGGAAGGCTGAGCTTACGTGTTTTCCAGCCATGTGTACAAGCTTCACAACCATGTTGTCAAGCTCTTCATCCGTTTCGAATTCAAGGTTTGTTTCAATACTTTCGTAGGTTCTGTGCCAAATATAGACGGGCTTGTTGACGCCGTCGCATGAAATATCCTCGATGTTCGGATCCCTCATAAGGGGGTCAATTCTGCCGAAGCCGACAAGGTCCCTTTCAGCGTGGTAGAGAATCTTGTACCATGACACGTCTGGAAGCCACCCTAGGCTTATGCGGTACTTGTCCACAATCTTTTTGGCTTCTTCAGCGAAAAACTTCCTCGGGTCAGCTATCTCCTCTTTAGGAGACTCTATTTCCGCCAAAAGAATTTCGAGTATGCGGTTATACACGCTTCTCTCAAGGGGGTCGAGTTGAAGCTCGTCCAATATGTACTTGTATTCGCCTGTTTTTGGGTTTTGAACTATAGCCACGTGGGCGAAGGGCTCGTAAAGGGGATAACGTTCAACAACTTTGAATCCTTTGGGTAAAGGCTTCGGCGGAGGTGGTGGAATGGCTACTTGTTTAGGCTTTCCAAGGTTAAGTTTTATTCTTATTCTTCTAAGCTTTGAAAGTTTATCTTTGAATTGGAGTTTGGGCATCCTACTTCTCCCGTAGTTCTGTCATATATCTATACACTTAGGTTATTAAATATTACGTCTTACGAAATACTCCACATTCACTCCTCCTCTTTCCCACCAAACGAGATGGCTATAACCCCCAGCTTAACCAAGACCACAAAAACTATCACAAGCACCACGGGAACCAAAATCAACAGAAGCGTCAACCATGGTAAGCCTTCAGCCTTCTCTGGGAAAACTATTAAATATTCAGACTGAGAAGCGGCAACGTATCCATACTTCTCAGCGTTCACGGTAACCGTTATGGAAATCGTCTCCGAAGTTCTCGGAGCCCAAAGGGAAAACCTATAGTAGCCGCTTGCATTTGTTACGGCTGAGGTTTCCGAGAGAGTTCCTAGGTTAACAGACACCGTAACAGATGCGTTTGGTATTGGCCTTTCACCACATTTCACTTGAACCGTCAACTCCACACTTTTTTCAGACACCACTGAATAGGCGCTGGGCATAATCCTCACCGTCAAGTTTCCAGGCTTAACCGTTACCACTGTATGGTTGGTGGTGCTGGCAAAACCGGGTTTCGAAGATGTAGCGGTTATGGTGATGTTTGTTGGCTGCGGGACAGGGGGCGCTTTAAAGGTGAAGGTAGCGTTTCCATAAGCATCGGTGGAAGCCGATGTGGAGGACCATTCCACAGTTTCAGCTGAAACCGTTAAGTTCACATCTTTAACTGGAAGACCTTCATACCTCGCACTAACAATCACATCCACTTCCTCCTCTGAAACAACTGTGCCACGTTTAGCTACAACGGTCAATGAAAGAATTTTTGGCACCACATTGAGGAGAGTTTGTCCCTCCCCGTCCATGTATCCGGTTTTAGAAGCCCGCACAAATATCATGATGCTGGCTTCACTTGTCACGGGGGGCGCTGTAAAGGCGAAGGCAGCTTCCCCGTTCAAGTCTGTTAACTTTTCAGTTTCAGTGAAGTTTCCACCGTTGCTTGACGAAATTGTAACGGTGACCTCTGAAACTGGAATGTTGTTCCATGTGACACGCACATTTACGGTGGAATGCCCTTCCGCCAGAACCGTTGAAGGAACGGCGGCAACATCAACCTTTAAAGGTGGAACAACCTCTAAATAGTCAAAGCTTGAGCCGTCTGCGTAGCCTTCCATGGAAGCCCTTGCAATGATGCGGATGGGAGTTATGGCCATGACGTCCGGCGCCTTGAATATTGTGGTGAAGAAGCCGGAGGAGTTGGTTATTCCAGATGGTGACGTAAAGCTTCCACCCTTCACAGCGAAAAGTGTAACACTGGCGCCTTCCACGGGCATGTTGTTGCTTAAAACCTGAACCGTTATAGAAACCTCTCCGTTTCGGTGGATGCTGGGGCTGCTAAGGGTTAGCTTCACGTTTAGGGGAGGCAAGTTAACAACTTGAATTGTTGTAAGAGCGGCTTCGCTTACGGCTCCAAAATCGTCCATAACCATCAATTTTACGTTGTATGTTCCGATGTTATGGTAAGCGTGGAAGAAGAGCGACAACGTTGTCCAACCGCTGTTGCGGCCATCTCCAAAGTCGAAGAAGTATTGGTCAACCCGCCCCTCATCATGGGAGTAGGAGCCTACAAACGTGACTTCTTGCCCCGGAGCCACTAGGGTTTTGTCCACCAATAAAACCGCTTTTGGCGGAGAATTTTCATGGCTTATTTGAGCTGTTAGGAAGAAAATAAAGTCTACGTTGACTCCGTTCCCGCCTACGGGGTTGCCTTTCCCCTTCGGGTTCAAAGTTTCATGGTAGGGTCCGCTTTTGTCGCCCCAATAGTTTTGAGTAGCATTTACTCTCGCATTTGGCGAAGCGTCCAAGCCTAAAACGTTGCCGTGAATATTGTTGAAGCGGATCGCATGTTTTTCGCCCTGCTTGTAAAAGGCGCCTACATCATTGTTGTATATGTGATTGCGGGTTATGAAGGTGGAAGCGTTGGTTGAGACATAAAACCCGTAGAAGTTTGAGGAAACAACGTTTTCTTTTATGGAGATGCCGCTTCCAGAAGTTTCCATGGTTATGGATATGCCGCTATTTTTGTTTAAGGAAATGTGGTTGCGAGTTATGTTAACATGGGACGCAGTTAGGTTGCCGGCGAGGATTATCCCGTCCATGTTGGAAATTACACTGTTTTTTTGTATGGTTGCATTTCCACCTTGTATTAAGATGCCGCCTTCGTTGTTGTTTTGCACAGTATTCTGGTCGACGTTTACGGTGCCGTTTAACACTATAATCCCGTTTTTAAGGTTAAACTGTATGGTGCTTGTTTTAACAATAGCCGCGCCGCTGTTTACAGTGATGCCATTTATTCCATACTCCACTATGCAGTTTTCTAAAATTGAAGGCTGCTGCCCAGTTCCGTTGAACAGTATTGTCGACCAATCTCCAGGCTGGGGAACCTCTCTGTTAGATGTAAACCTCACTGGTTTTTCTTGAGTTCCCCTCGCATAAAGCGTTCCATCAACTCTTATTGTGAAGGGGCCTCCGCCGAATCTCACCTCGACGCCCGGCTCTATGGTTAAGGTTACGCCGGCCCGAATTGTGACGTTTCGGGATACAACGAAGGGGCTATCTACACGGGTCCAGACAGTGTTTACTTCGATGTCCCACTCCACATAGGTTGCTTTTGCAATGGGTAAAAAGCTTCCAAACGGGAGATTTAGAAGACTGAAAGCTAAAATGAACAGAGCAACTATACTGCTGATTATCTTGTTTTTCGCCGTCATGGATGCATCCACTTAAGGCTTGTTAAGGTATCCTTCTGCCAACGTTTGTTTAAGGGTTATGAATCTTGAATCAAACTTGGAAATACCGACTTACACTATACTATTTTCAAAGGCAAAGGGAAGCAACTGTTTTAAATAGAGATTGTCATTAGAGAGAGGGGTGCTGTAAAACTTTGAAGAGCTTCATCGCAGTGGCTCTTGAAAACTTTCCTTTAATAAAGCCTGGGGACAACTTGGCGGAGATTATCTTGGAGGTTGCAGAGAAAAACCACGTGAAAATCGAAGACGGAGACGTGATAGTAGTGGCTCAAAAAGTTTTTTCAAAAGCGGAAGGACGCGTTGTGAGGCTTAGAGATGTTGTCCCATCGAAAGAAGCCCAAGAAATAGCGAAAAAGACGGGGAAAAACCCGAAGTTTGTAGAGTTAGTTCTGAAGGAGACCCGAAAGATTTTGAAAGTTTCCCATGAAATATTGCTTGTAGAAGATACCCGTGGACTGGTTTGTATAAATGCTGGAATAGACAAGTCAAACGTCGAAGGAGAAGATGCCTACGCGCTTCTGCCGGAAAACCCCGACGCTTCAGCGGAGAAATGCCGCATGGAGATAAGACGGTTAACGGGCAAAAATGTGGCGGTGATTGTATGTGACACTTACAGTCGCCCCTTTAGGCGGGGACAGGTGAACTTCGCAATCGGCGTCTCTGGGATTAAGCCCCTTAAAGACTATAGAAGAAAAAAAGACCTTTTCGGCTACATTTTAAAGGTTAAGAATGTGGCTGTAGCCGACGAGATTACAGCAGCCGCTGAACTTCTAATGGGCCAAGCCACTGAAGCCACTCCAGTCGTGATTTTCAAAGGTTTGCAGAACCTTGTAGAATACTGTGAAAAATCCAGCGTGAAAGAGTTGGTAATCACCCGCGAGGAAGACCTTTTTAAAGGCGCTTTATAGTTGCCGACAACTCCATGGTAGGAACAGGTTGCTTCTTTTCTCCTCCCCAATTGTTGTGGTTGGCCCGTGTCCGGGATAAACACTAAAAAATTCTGGGAGGCTCGCCAACTTTTCCAGTGAATGTTTCATATCTTTTTCTGAACCTCTTGGGAGGTCTGTTCTCCCGATGGAACCAGCGAAAAGAGTGTCTCCTGTGAAAACCTCTTTCTCGCCTACAAGGGATATGCTTCCCGGACTGTGACCTGGAGTGTGCAGAACTTTTAAAGTTAGGTTTCCAAATTTCACAGCGTCTCCATCTCTCAGCAGGAAGTCTGCTGGCGGCGAGGAAGTTTTGAAGCCGAAAAATTTTGCGATAACGTTGCCGAGGGTTCCAAGCATGAAGGCGTCCTTCTCGTGGATGAGAATCGGCGTGTTAAATTTTTCTTTGATTATTCCGTTTCCACAGACATGGTCTGGGTGGCCATGAGTGTTCACTATAAACTTCAGATTTAACATTTTTTCCTTGACGAACCCGAAGATTTTTTCAGCTTCAGAATAGTTTTCGAAGCCCGGGTCGATTATTATGGCTTCTCTGGTTTCTTGACATGCGGCAACGTAGCAGTTTGTGAAAAGTTTTCCAACAGTGAATGTTTGAACCATCATGCATATTCTCTCAGACGGCTCAGCCTTTGATAAATTTATTGCCTTATGGGGCGGTGAAGAATATTTTGGTTTAAGCAGTAATCTATAAATTTGTTAGGTTTGCTTTTTTCCTTCTGGAGATTGGAAGGCTTGAATCTGGAGGAGATTTTGGCCGCTTCGGCGAGGATAACCCTTTGTCCTAAATGCGGTTCTAAGGAAGGCTTTTGGCTGGGTGCTAAGCGCGATCATGCTTATGTTCAATGTAAAGGCTGCGGGGCAAGCTTTGAACTCTATAAAATCTACACTTTAGGCGAGAAAGGCGAAAAGAAAAAGCCTTCAAAATTTTAATGAAGCGTATTTGAGAAAAATGAGAGAATGTGTTTTAGGAAAGTTTTCTTCTCTTCTTTTTAGCTAGGGTTGTTAATGTAATGGCTAGCAATGCGGCTATTGAAGCTATTTTCGGGTGTTCTGGTATTATGTGGAATACAAAGTAGACTCCCGCCGTTGGGGTTTGAGCCGTGTTCCCCGCTTTGTCCACAGCTTTGACATAGTACTGGATTGTTGTGCACGGTGGATAACGGCTTGCTGCTATTGTGGCAGTATATTCGTTGCCGGTTGTTGGGTTCATTGGAATTTCCGTCCACTGGGTTGCTGAAATGTTGTAGATGAGGGAAACCTTCTCAATGTTGAGTTCTGTCACGCTAACCTTCACTGTTATATTGAAGCCAACTTGCACCTCCACGATGCTGCCCGGTTGAACCACTTGCCCAGGAGGGTTCTGATAAGGATTAGAAATCACCGGTTTCGTGTTATCAACCTTTATGGCGCCCATTTGAGTGGCTGTTGCACTTAAACCGTATATGTTGAAGATTGTCACGTCTAAGTTGTAGTTGCCATCGGCTGTTCCGGCCGGTATGGTTATGTTGTCTGTTCTTTGAATATTTGTTCCGCCAGTTAAACCTACAGTTATCGTAAAAGCAACTACAGTGTGGGTTGAATTGTAGGCTCTGATCGTCGCGTTCCTGGGGTTTCCTTCAGTGTAACGGTACGTAACTGAAAGGGTTTGGGCAGACTGGGTAAACTTCGGATTCGCTGCAGTTGGACTTGTTATCGTTATTGTTGGAGAGGAAGCCGCTGCGAAGTTCCATGTTTTCGCGGCAAGGTTTCCAGCCCAGTCTTTAACAGACAAGTTTACTGTGTAGCGTCCCGAAGGCAACGGGCTTGTTTTACAGTAGACTAGGCCTGTTTCTGGGTTGTAGTTTGGAGTGAGTGCTGTCCCGTTTAATGTCAAGGTTATCGTTGCAGAGTCAAGGACAAAGTTGTCTTTTACCGTGGCATTAATCCATGTAGGCTGGTTTGGTGGAAGAATTTCGTTAGACTGCGGTGATATTATTTGGATTGTTGGAAGGGTTCCATCTATAACCGTCAAGTTAACCTTTAGAAAAGCTCCTTGGCGAAAGATTACTCTCGTAACATTAATGTTTTCAACCCATAGGTCTATCAGCACACCGTCTGAAGAAGCGCTAGCACCTAACACAAAATAGCCATTTGAACCGGTTATCCACCTTTTTTGAGGATCTTCAACATTTATTATTTTTGTACCTTCCTTCGCATAAACAGCAAGGCCAGCTGGGACTGTTCGGTTTGTCCCATCAACTCTGCGGACCAATACATAGCCGTCTATAGTCATGGGTATCGGCGGCACTTGCGGTTTAACCAAATGAATAAAGGAGATTGCAGCTAAAAGGGCCGTCAAAACGACTGTTGCAAGCTTCAGAGGTTTCTCCATTCCTTTTTGCCTCCATACAGTTTGGGTAAAGAAAAGGTGGGGCTATGGCGGAATTGGCGGAATCAAGTCTTGGTCTTGGTAGAGGTATATCCAGAAAGCTTGTCCCGGAAACAGTGTTCCCGAGGATCCAGATTTGGTGTCAACCATTGTCCAGCTCTGTGTTGCTGCATCCCATACGTAGAGCCAGCGGAAATAGCTTCCCGGTTCAAGGCTTTCCAAATATATGTCTGCAGTCATGGAGGTTGTTTCTGTGAAACCTGCAAGACACCATCCTGCTGGCAAGCGATACGTTGTTGGCAAGGCTGGAGGCTCTGGTGTTGGAAGCCCTTGCACTATTAGGACGTCGTAGGCTTTCATGTGGATCCAGTAGCCTTTCCCATCGGTCATGGTGGTCGGGTTCATGGTCCATGATTTGGCTGTGTTGTCAAAGCCGTAAGTGACTGTTACTCCAGCAGCACCCTGCTTTAATATCAACGAGTAAATACTGGATGTAGCTGTGCTGTTGGGTATGAGCGGCAACGACACCAAGTTCCAGCCTTTACAGAGCACAATTGGATACCATGTGCCCTTCGGAACCGAAATTGCCGCGGAAACTCTTGGGCCTTCATTGGCACCGTAGTCCACTGCCGCTATGGATATGTTTGCAGTTCTGCCCGCATAACCTGCCAATTTGAGGATCAGTATGCCAGAGAATGTATTGTGGACACCTATACTGGTTAGTGTTGGGGCTTGAAGACTTGTGAGAGATACAGTTGCCGTTAGTGTTCCGTTGACGTAGACTTTGAAGCTTAGGACCCCCACATTGTCTGTTGCTGTTAAAGCCCTTATTATTGCTCCGCCACAGATGGGTTGAACTGTGAACGTTGGAGCAGAAGGCTTGATTCTGTCCCTTCTAATTTCCCATGTTCTAGTGAAGTTGTTTGGTGTGGGTGTAGCGCTGTCAACTAAGGTTATCTTAAGAACAACATAGTTAGAGCCTGACACATTATAAGGAGACGTTGCAGTCCCGTTGCTAAAGGCGTCAAATGTTGCGTTAAGATAAATCCTGCCAGTTATAGGCGCGGCTGGGTTGTAGAATGCGGCTTTAACCTTTATTGCAGTTGTGTCTGCTCCCATCCAGTACACGTTTGAGACAAATGGCAGTTCATTATCTCCTTGATCTAACACTTTGACGTAAATTGGCCGGGGTGCAGCGTTGTCAATTGTGGTTTGCCTTTCCGCTGAGCCAGTGCGTCCAGAGGCATCTGTAGCGATTATTTTGACAGCGAGCTTGCCGTCTGGAATGGCTGTTTTGTTGGCGAAGGCGAAAGTGTATGTGGTGTGGCTACCTCCATGTCTAGCGTAAACTACACGGTCAAACCTTGTGTCGTTAATTGATAGGGTTAATCCATACTTTGTTATGTTTAAGTCGTCGCTTACCGTCCCGTTTATCCATATCTTTTTCCCAGCGCCCACACTATAATAATTGACACCTGACCCGGGATGGGATATGGAAACTGATGGAGGTTGGCCGTCAACGGTTACCGGGAGGTTGCGGGTTCCTAGAAGGGCTCCGCTTATATCCCAAGCCGTGGCAAGCCAGTTAATTGGGTCTCCACCCAAGGATTGCGTGGTCATGTCGACCAGTATCCAGACATATTCGCCTATCAGGAGGTTTGGACCCCAAAGCTTGAATGTCCTGAAGGATGGGTCATGGATTGCAGACCATGGCCTGCTTCCGCCATAATTCACTATAGCGTTAAAAGTCCACCCCGATGGATAAGTTATGTTCACTGTTCCGAGCCCGGTGCTTGAAGCCACGTTTTTAACCGTAACGTTGAAGTTGTAGCTTTTGCTGCTTTGAACCAGCGTCGGTGTTATTGTGGCGATGAATTGAGGGGTAAATGCTACAGTAAGCCAAACCGTGTTATTAGCGCTTGCCGTAGTTACGGAAAAGGCGTCCACACCGAACCTAGCGGTTGTCGGTGGAACAGCAGGCCATTGTACAGTAACCTCAAACCGCGTCCATTTATTCGCCACCAAGTTTGGAACGTCGCTGCCTGCCGCTATGGAGAAGTTGTAAGATCTTTTCGCACTTACCCATGTGACACTCCATCGGCCCGTGTTGTTTAAAGCTCGCGCGCTAACTTGCGTAAAGTCTGCTGGCAGAATTATGCTTGTCATGTTTATGCTTCCAGATTTGCATGTTACGTTAAAGATGTACGTGACTATTGGGAGAGCAGTTGTTAAAGGTGTGACCGCTGCCGTGTGTTGGGGAGCGGAGCTGCCGCCTACTAGTGGTTTGTATGTGACCGCCATGAGAGTTGATATTATTAGGAGGCTCGTCATAACCAATGGCGTTAATTTTTTCTTATCCATTTTGTTTCACGCTCAGATGTTTGTGCGATGTTTTGTTATTAAAAAGTTTTTAGGGGTTCAGAATCCGAACTTGAAACCGACAGACCAGCACCCAATAAACTTTTCTACCACATTGCGTTTACTAAAACATCCAACAAAGCCTGTAGAAGGAGTCAACCATGACCATTGAACAGCCAAGTGCAACGATTGTTCAAACAGAATTTGAAAAACTGAAGGAAACAGTCGCCGCCCACTTTCAGATAGAGGACGCCTTGATAGAACACGGCATCCCAACATTTTACCTAAAACAGCCTCAAGAAACAAAGCGGCCTTTCTTAAACCTTCTTAAAGCATTGAAACCCATGGGTTTAATGGCTGTTCTGCGAAAAATTGATGGAAGAATTGTCCTGCGGGTCTTGCAGAAGCCGCCGTCTAAGCCCAGTAATGTTCTCCTCAACTGGCTTCTTCTATTCGCAACCATAGGAACAACCTTCATAACCGGATACATCCTTTCCGAAGGCTTCACGGATCCCCTTATCGGCGGGGCAACTTTCACCATAGCCATAATGGCAGTTCTCGGACTGCACGAAATAGGCCATAAGCTAGCAGCAAACAAAGAAGGAATAGACGCCACCCCACCATATTTTATACCTGGACCGCCTCCTCTAGGTCGCTTTTTAGGCATTGGAACCTTCGGAGCCGTGATCATGCAGAAGTCGCTTCCACCAAACAAGGACTCGCTCTTCGATATTGGTGTAAGCGGACCAATATTTGGCTTTGTAATATCCGCCGTAGCCACCGTTATTGGTTTACACTTTTCGGTTCATGATTGGGCCCCACCAGACGCGCCAACTCTCCCAGCGTTACTCTTTTTCAGAATAGCCCTTCTTTTTGTACATCCGCAATCCCAAATACCAAGCCAGCCAGCGCCGGGCTATATTCCAGTAATTAGATTACATCCGGTAGCTTTCGCCGGATGGGTGGGCTTGTTTGTCACAATGCTCAATTTGATGCCCGCTGCCATGCTTGATGGTGGTCACGTTGCTAGATCTTTGTTCGGTGAGAAAGCCAGAACGGTTTTGGCAGTTCTTTCGATCGCCTTCCTAGCCTATGTGAGTCTGCCTATGGCCTTTTTCGTAATGTTTATGTCTATGTTTAGGCATCCCGGCCCCTTGGACGATGTTTCCAGTTTATCAAGAAGCAGAAAACTCATGGTGGCATTGTTGGCGGTTATCTTTATCTTATCCTCCTTTCTACTTGACATGGCGTACGCATTCATATTGTTCTTGAAAGAGTTTCTCAAAGTGTAGTTTTGTTCTTCAATTCTACAGCAATGTTTATTAAATATTAATATGCTGGATACTTTTGAGAACAGCTCCACTCGCGGAAAACCTTGAAAGGAATCCCTATCCTAATGGTTTTCTTTATAATTTTCTTAGTTGCCTCGCTTTTGATCCCCGCGCCCATGTTCCCAGGAAACATCCTCTGCAATTTAATTGGAAACTTTACAGCTGAGTATCGAGAATGGCTTAGCGCCGTTTTCAACGCCGTATTCTATGGAGTTATTCTGTGGCTTGTTTTCGTTGCTGTGAGTCGAAAATTCGAGAGTGAAAAATAGGCTTCTTCCTAAATGCCTTACTCTACTTAAACTTCGAGTTGCAGGAAACCAACAAGCCGTATGATGCTCCTGCATCTTTTACATTGGAGAACCAGTTCCGCCAGCGTTGTTCCTGCAACCACTGTATCCAATATTTCATATATTTCATCGCTTTCATCGTCTGGAGATATGGTTACTCCACATTTTGGGCATGGAAACGCGCCGTCTCCATCAATTTTTGTTAAGTCAATTGTGTACACAGCACCCTTTTTAATGGCAGTTTTCTTCATCATATATGTTGCGCCTTCTTTTGCGTTTACGTTTTCCCACTTCACCTATAAATATAATTAACGATTATGAATTAGCAGTCCATATTAAAAATCAACAGTTTAACACGTTTTTGTTACGGCGAAAGCACGCCTGCAACCTTCGGGAATGGAACAGCGTCCCAAATATTTTCAAGGCCACAAATAAATCTCGTTAGCCTTTCAACACCTATGCCGAAACCGGCAGAGGGCGGAATACCAACCTTTAACATATCCAAGTACCAGCCATACTGGGAAGGGTCTTCGCCGCTACGCCTCATCCTCTCAACAAGCTTTTCGTAGCGGTTTTCTCGTCTGCCGCCTGAAACGGCTTCTCCAAAACCCTCTGGATAAATGAGGTCGAAGTCTTCTAAAACGCCGGGGTTTTTTTCGCTTTCCATGTAGTAGAAGCTCCTGGCGGTCACTGGATAGTTTGTTATCCAGAAAGGCTCAGCGTGAACATTTGATATGGCCTCTTCCGCCTCCCACGGAATCTCCTCACCGTATTTGACGGACATGCCAATGCCTTTAAGGACTTCAAGAGCCTCCTTGTAAGTGTACCGTTTGAATGGTCTAGTCGGAACCCTGAGTGTTTTACATCGTTCCCCAAGCTCCTTGTGGCATTTCGCTTTCACGTCGACTATAACTTGACAGAGCATTCTCTCGCCGAGGTCCATAACTTCGTCGCATGTGGCATAAGCTACTTCAAGGTCTATTTGCCTAAACTCTGTTAAGTGGCGCCGCGTCCTCACGGTTTCCAAGGGTTCGAGGCGGATGTTAGGCGAAAGCGCAAAAACCTTTGGCAAAGCAGTGATTATCATCTGCTTATAGAGAATCATACTGCTCATAACCTTAAAGGGTACACCATAATAGTCAATGGTAGCTTGTCTAGCGCCTCTAATTCCAGGGTCTGTAACTGGACCAATAATAGGCGCCAGGATTTCGGTGAAACCCTCCCCTTTTAGAAAGGCTCTTATTGAGGATACAATTTCGTCTTGCACTTTGAAAACATTGGCCAATCTGTTGTTCTGTATGGTTAGGTATCTCTTTTTCAAACTTTCTGATATGTCCACAGATCGAAGGCTCATGGAAGTTTAAATGTCCAACGTAGCTATTAAATTTTTTATTTAAACTTGTGTAGTTTTCTCAAATAGATAACTATTTAAGTGTGAATTTCTGTAATTTTTACACATGGAGGCAAAACTTGACGAAAAGGATTTAGCCATACTGGCTTTGCTGCAGGAAAACTGCCGCATGACAGCCAGAGAAATAGCTCAAGAAATAGGTTCGCCCATTACAACAGTTTTTGCGAAGATAAAAAGGATGGAACAGTTAGGAATAATCAAGGGGTATAAGGGGGTTCTAGACCATAAAAAACTGGACTTCGGCGTTACAGCTTTTATTTTGGCGTCTTTCTCTTACAGAACCAACAGGGAGGAGACACCTCTATCCCAGAGGGCTATTGCGGAACAAATATCAAAGTTTCCAGAAGTCCAAGAAGTCCACATCATATCTGGGGACTGGGACATACTGATAAAGGTTAAAGCCAAAAACGTGGAAGCCATTGGGAGGTTTGTGGTGGACAAGCTTCGCACAGTCAAAGGCATAGAGAAGACTTTGACTTGCATGGTTTTTGACACTCTAAAGGAGACAACGGCGATACCGATACCTCTAAAGGGGTTGAGGAACAAGTAAGCTAAAAGCCCCTATTGTGTAGGTATGCCGCTAGAATAGTAAAGCATCGGCAATGCAAGGAGCACAGTGTTTCGTCCTTTCTCTGTTAGCGTATACTCCACCCTAATCGGCGGTCCGCTTTTCACTATTCTTTCAATGTAGCCATTTTTCACTAAGTCTTTTAGTTTGTCTGAGAGGGTGCGAGAGTTCACGCCTAACACTTTTCTTAAACCGCTGAAAGAAACGATACCGCTGAAAAAGAGTATGTATAGCAGTTCAAGGTTCCATTTTTGGGACAAAAAACTGAAACTTTTCTCGAGGCTTTGGATTTCCTCCTTTAAATATTCAACAGTTATACTTTGATTCTTCAGTATGCTTTTCAATGTTTCCTCTATCCCTTCAAGGGTTCGTTTCATCCGAGTTTCCACTAAGCCGCGGAGTTCATCGCTTAAAGTGATTTTGCGGTTCATTTGACTACACCAAGTAGGAGATGGCTCACTTCAACACTTATAAAGGTTTACTATTACAACAAGGTATAGAAAGTAAACCGAGGAACCCGAATGAAATACGATGTGATAGTTGTGGGCGCAGGAACCGCTGGTTGTCTAGCCGCAAAAACCGCAGCGGAAGCTGGTCTAAAAGTTTGCCTTATTGAAAGAAAAAGCCAAAGAGAGATCGGTGAAAAGGTTTGTGGGGACGCTTTAGGCGAGCATCATTTAAAGGTTTTAGGGCTAAGTCCGCCCCAGCACGGTGAGCTTGAAAAAAGAATTGAGGGAGTCAAAATTTATTCGCCGGATCTGGAAACCGTTTTCACGATTAAACATGAGGATTTCTCCGGCTATTTATTGAATAGGTGGCTTTTTGGGCAGTGGCTTTTGAAGTTGGCTTTAGATGAAGGAGCAACCCTATACGATCATACTCAGTGTCTTGAACCCATAATCGAGAAAAGCTACGTGGTTGGGGTTTTAGCAAAAAAAGTGAAAACCAACGAGAAGGTTCGATACGAGGGTAAAGTGGTTGTGGATGCTAGTGGTTTCTTAGCTGTTGTTAGAAGAAAGCTTCCAAAGGAAATGATGGTGGAAAACGAAATATCAAAAGAAGATGTGGAAGCTTGTTATAGGGAAATAAGACAGTTGAAAAGGGAGGTTGAAGAAAAAAACTATTGCGAAATCTACCTAAACCAGAAAGTAACACCGGGAGGCTACACGTGGCTTTTCTATAAGGGTGACGCAAAGGTTAACGCTGGCCTCGGTGTGTGCATGCGGGACAACTTCCCAAATCCAAAGAAACAGTTTTACGAGCACGTTTTAACCCAACCAGTTTTCGAAAGCTCGCTTTTGCTGGATGGTGGCGCGTGGTACGACCCAACGAGGCGACCGTTGGACAACATGGTTGGAAATGGCGTAGTAATAACTGGAGATGCTGCCTGCCTTGTGAACCCTATTCACGGTGGCGGCATAGGCCCATCTATGCTGAGCGGCTACCTCGCTGGGAAAACCATAGCGGAAGCCTTAGAGCATAACGACGTAAGCCAGAACGGTTTGTGGCCTTACAATGTTAAATACATGGAGGACTATGGGATTAAGCAGGCTGGCCTTGACGTTTTTAGGCTTTTGCTCATAACATGCAAGAACGAAGACTTAAACTATGGTATGAAATATCGGCTCTTAACAGAGGAAGACGTTTTAAAGGCTGGTTTGGGTCAAGAATTCAGCCTCAATATAACGGAAAAAGCTAAACGCGTTTTTAGGGGTATCAGGCGCATCAGCTTCTTAAACAAGTTGAGGATTACCGTCAACCTTATGAACAAGGTTAAAGCCCACTATAAGGGTTATCCCAAAACCCCTAAGGACTTTGAAAAGTGGCGCTTGAAAACCGAAGTGTTGTTTGCCGAGGCTAGGTCGAAACTTTTAGAGTAGAACAAAATGAAAGTTGCAGTTTTAGCCACTGGTGGAAAAGATTCAACTCTTGCCCTCTACAAGGTTCTGAGGGCTAACTATGAGGTGGAATGTTTGGTAAGTATGGTTCCGCTGCGGGAAGACAGTTGGATGTTCCATTACCCCAACATGCATCTGATGGATTTGTTCGCCGAGGCTGTGGGGCTACCCCTTGTGAAAGGCGAGACTTCTGGAGCAAAAGAGGTTGAAGTTGAGGACTTGAAAAGGCTCGTTGCCGAACTTCACGTGGAAGGGTTAGTGTGCGGTGCAATAGCATCCACCTACCAGAAAACCCGAATAGAAGAGGTTTGCAAGCAGCTAAAACTTAAATGTATAGCGCCTCTCTGGCAACAGGACCCCTACAAAATTTTGAGGGAGATTCTGGACCTAAATTTTGAAGTTATTATAACCGGCGTCTATGCCTACGGATTTTCAAAAAACTGGCTTGGGAAAAGAATCGACATAGAAACTGTTGAGGCTTTAGTTGACTTGAATAGGCGGTTCGGCGTTTCTATGGTTGGGGAGGGCGGCGAATATGAAACCTTGGTGCTTGACGGCTTGTTTTTCAAAAAGAAGTTAAAAATTATTGAAACGGAAACATTTTGGAAAGGTCAAAGCGGATATTTGCTCATTAAAAAGGCTAAACTGGAAGATAAACCGAAATAGGCTGTTCGCATTTCGGAAAAGTTTATTATGTTGCCTTGTAAATCATTGAAAGCCGAGCGGCGGATAGAATCCGCTGGGATGTAACCGTATGGTTGAACCACAAACCAAGGCGAGGTGAAAGAATGGCGTATAAATATATTGCGGAGGCGTGGAAAAAGCCAGACGAGTCCTTTGTTGAAGATTTGATGCGGCAGAGGCTCGTGGAATGGCGGAAACAGCCCGCAGTAACCCGTGTAGAAAAACCCACACGCTTGGACAGAGCCAGAAAGCTCGGCTACAAGGCTAAGCAGGGATTCGTAATAGTTCGTGTTCGCGTTAGACGAGGGGGCTTACGCAAACAACGTCCAAGGTCAGGAAGACGACCGAAGCGCATGGGTGTCAAGAAATATAAGCCAGCCAAAAGTTTAAGGCTTATAGCTGAAGAACGCGCCGCACGAAAGTTTCCAAACCTTGAAGTTTTAAACTCCTACTGGGTCGGTGAAGACGGCCGCTACAAGTGGTTTGAAGTCATAATGGTGGACCCCCATCATCCGGCCATAAAATCAGACAAGGACGTAAACTGGATATGCCAAAAACAAAACAAGGGACGTGTTTTCAGGGGATTGACAAGCGCAGGCAAAAAAGTCAGGGGACTGCGAAAGAAGGGGCGAGGAGCAGAAAAAGTCAGACCGAGCAAAAAAGCCGCCACAAAGGAGTAGCCTCCCATGGAAGCCTTGAAGCCGCTAGTTTTCAAGAAAGGCGGAAAACAACGCCTAGGAAAAGGCTTCAGCATAGACGAGCTGAAAAAAGTTGGATTAAAGCCAAAACAAGCCCTAAAGCTTGGGTTACCAATAGACCCTAGGAGAAAAACAGTGCACGAGGAAAACGTTGAAAAACTCAAGAAACTTTTGGAGACAAAACAGCAAGAAAAAGTCCAGAAAAAGCTAAAGCCCAAGGAGAAGCCAGAGCAGAAAGCTGACCAAAAGAAAGAGAAGGGGAAAACTAAAAGAGGCAAAAAGAAGAACAAAACGTGATGAGCGGTATTGTCTTCTAAAATACCGGTGGCTTACATTGAAATAAGGGTGTTCGCCCACGCCACAGAAGATGAGGAGAAGGTTCTAGCAGCAGTGCGGAACACGCTTCCTCAGCAGGTTACGGAAAACCTAACATTTAAACGGTCAAACCTAACGGGGCATCACGGAAACCCCATAGTCCTTTTTGAGGCAAAAATCAGGGAAAAAGGACATGTGAAAGCTTTTCTGCAAAAGCTGGCTTCGTCCTTGAACAGCTTAGATAAGGAGGTTTTATCCAACGAGATTGAACAACACATCGACAAAGGATGCCTATACCTAAGGCTTGATAAGCAGTCTGCCTACTTAAACGAGATTAGGCTTTGCAAAACAGACCCAATACATTTTCGAATCCATTTTAGAAGGGCGAATCCCCAAGAGATAGCGGATTTCTGCCGAGAAACTGGGATAACTTTATGAAACGCCGTTTCGCCGACCTCCACTTACAACCAAACCTGAGCGATGTAGAACAGACGAAAAATATGCTGTCCAAGGCTTCAGAGCTTGGCTACCGCTTGGTGGCTGTACCGCTTCCAATGGTTTCCATAGAAAACTTCGCCAAAAAGTTGACGACAACATGTCAAGAAAACAAGCTGGATTTTTCCTCTCGTCTTGATTTGAAGCCGAAAACGCCAAGAGAACTTACACAACAACTAAGGAAATTCAGAAGGAGGGTGGAAATAGTCGCCGTGATTTGTGAGTCCAAGGAGGTTGCTCGGCAAGCCGCAAAAGATCACAGAGTAGACCTTCTAAATTTTCCAGCAACAGACCCACGTAAAAGGTTTTTTGACAAAGCGGAGGCAGAGCTAGCCTCTAGCAGCATCGCAGCCCTCGAAATCGACATAAAACCGCTTTTAACTCTAAAAGGTCCAGCTAGGATTAGGCTCTTAGCAGCCTTGAGAAGGGAGGTTGCTGTAGCCAAAGATCACCATGTGCCAATCGTTATTTCAAGCGGAGCCGCAAGCCCGCTGGAGATGCGAAAACCAATGGAGATGGCTGCATTAGCTGCACTTTTCGACCTAGATAAGCCCGCGGCTCTGGAAGCTGTTTCAAAAACACCATTCACAATCTTCAAGAGAAACCGTGAAAAGCTAAAACATAACTTTGTTGCACCAGGCATTCGCCTAATACGCGAGGGAAGCGACTGCCTTTGAAGGCGAAAACTAGACGTAGATATTTGGCTCTAAAAATTGATTCAAAAGAAAAAATCAGTCAAAAAGAGTTAATGAACGCTGTGTGGGACGCGGTCTTAAGGCTTTACGGTGAATACGGCGCCAGCAAAACAAGCCTTGCATTAATCAGATACGATGCGGAGAAAAACCTTGCCATAATCCGTGTAGCCCATACCGAAACCGAAAAGATCAGAGCGGCCGTGGCCACCATAACAGAAATAGCCTCCAAACCAGCAGCAACTCACATTTTAACGGTTTCCGGAACCATAAAAAAATTATGCAAAAAATTGGAATCCAACTTCAAGCCATAACGTATTAATTTCACAAAACTGCAACTGTCTCCTAGGGGGGATGATGACGCCGTCCCAGCCTGATGGATACAGTATGAGGAGCTCATGACGGACAGACCCCCTATTTTAATGAAGCTTTTAGAGGTGAGGTTCCCGCCTTCCTCTTTCCTCATGTATGATTTCTTGGAGAACCATTGTAAACTTGTTTTCAATTTGGGCCGCTATATTTTCCGAAAATAAAATGTCCATTGCATACAGTGTAATAAACTAAAAATACGAATGTATTAGCAACAAGCAACACGCAGTTTACATGCGGGGTCCTTAAGGGCAGTTTTATGCCCCTCAAGTGGAAGCATTTTTAAGCCTCGGTAAACACAATGCGCACACTTAAAATTTTGTTGAAAACGCTGCTGTTGAAACGGTTATGTCAAGCATTCAATCATTCTATTGCACGTCAAACACTCATCGGGTATAGGCATATTCTTGTGGCGTTTCTTTAAAAAACCGAAGAAATGAGGACATTTGCCTTCAATCTCTTGGTTTTTTTCGCTCTTATGAGTTTCAACAAAGGATTTCGAGCTTTCTTCCTTGGTTTTTGGATAAGCCGCCTCTTTTACCTTTGTGAGGCAACGGGGGCAAGCATAATAGGTTTTAGGAGGACCGTTAGCGGAAACTGTTGCCAAAATGGGTTTTGGGAAGACCTCCCCACATTGGCTACACGTTAAACTGTTTGTTTTCTCCCTTTCTAATAGGTATGAAGTTTCGCCGCATTTTATGGACGACATGTTTGACGCGCTCCACTCGTGTAACAGAATCGTAATATTTAATAAACCTTTTTGAACAAACGTACAACACAAAAACACAAACGACAAAAATGGGCCGGGCCGTATGCAATTAAAAAATTAAGTGAATCCTGCCGCTTTTTAACTTCATGTTCTGCCATCATCATGACATGAACTGTGGGTCGTGGCTTGGTCTTTTCATCAAGCCGTGAAAATACGGTAAGTTTTATTAGAATGTTTT
>JANXDU010000021.1 GCA_025059195.1 Candidatus Bathyarchaeota archaeon | reverse complement strand
TGGCTGGCGCCAGCTTCCACAAGCCAACAAAGATTTTTATAACGCACATGCATGGCGACCACGTTTTAGGCTTGCCGGGGCTCATGCAGACCATGGCACTGCACGATAGAACTAAGCCGCTGATCGTTTATGGACCCATAGGTGTACGAAAATTCATAGAATGCATAAGGGAAACAGTGCGATTCGGCTTAACCTTTCCAATAGAAATCCACGAAATCGGCGAGGCCGGCGTGGTGTGCGAAACACCGGAATACACTGTTCAAGCAATCTGGGCAAACCATGTGACGTCGAGCCTAGCCTACGCTTTGGTTGAGAAGCCTCGCCCCGGAAAATTTTACCCGGAAAAGGCCAAAGCCTTAAGGGTTCCGGAGGGCCCTCTTTGGGGGGAGCTACAGCGGGGTAAAGCTGTTCGACTTTTAGATGGCAGAATCATTAAGCCCGAAGATGTTCTCGGCCCGTCTAGGCCTGGAAGAAAAATTGTTTACACTGGCGACACAAGACCTTTTGAAGGTTTGGCCGAATTTGCAGCGGGTGCGGACTTACTTATTCATGATGCAACTTTAGGCGACGAGTTAGCCGAAAGAGCCTATGAAGATGGCCATTCAACGCCTAGTCAAGCAGCTGAAACCGCTAAAAAAGCGAGGGTGAAGAAACTTGTTTTAACCCATATTAGTGCAAGATATGAGGACCCGCGGGAGCTTTTGGAGCAAGCCCGCAAAATCTTTGAAAATACCATTGTAGCTGAGGATTTTTTGTTGGTTGATGTCCCCTTCTCAGAAAAGTAGGGCTTTGAGCCTTTCAACGCTTTCTTGAACATGCTCCACGGATTCTACAACCACTGCCTTATTGTAGGCGATTTGCCTCAGAAGCCCGCTGAACCTTTTCCAGTCTACAGTTCCCCGGCCAATGCCCAGATGTTCGTCTTCTTTTCCGCCGTTGTCGTGGGCATGAATGTGCACAATCTTGTCTGGGAAAGTTTTTAGGAAAAGCTCTATCTGCCCGTTGAGGTTCGCGTGGCCAACGTCGAGGGCTAAACCAATGTTTTCGTCTATTTCTTCATAGAACATTTTGAAGTGCTCCACCCTCTTCATTAGGAAGGGATAAGGCTCCGGAACATTTTCTATGGCTATTTCCACGCTATGTTTTTGGGCAATTTTACAAAGCAATTTTGCTGTTTCACGGTTCCGAGTCCAGTCTGCTTCTGGGTAAAACATGCTTATGCCCGTTTTCACTCCCGGATGGAAAACCCAGACAGTTGCCTCCAATAAGGCTGAAAGCTTTATGGAGTTTTCTAACCTTTTAATCATAGCTTTTAACACGCACTTGGACGGTGAAGCGATGTTTATGTCTGCAAAGGGCGCGTGAACCGAAAAACGTAAGCCAAAGGTTTTCCCAATTTCCCTAAGCTTTAAAACTCTCCTTTTATCTAGGGCGTGTAAGCCGTCGTCCACCACTTCCACGTGGTTGACTGTTGTTTCTGCTAATTTCTTAACCATTTTACCAAAAGGTTCGCTTAGACGGTGCAGCATTGAAACACCGATTTCTAATACATTCAACTTGTTCACCACAACTCTGTACTGTTTAGGCTTGCCTTTTCATTTTTATAGCTTGAGGGTTTTTTATTTGAAAACTATGTGGGGCTGAGAATTTTGGGTGAGCAAAGTTTTTATCTGATGGGTGTAGTCATTTTTAGTAGTTACCCAAGGTGGTAATTCCATGCAACCACCCAACGATGACTATGCGAGGGGTAACAAAACGTTTAGGCAAACTTTTAAACCGCTGAACATTGGAAGAGTGATGTTTTTCGATGAAAACCAGAAAATTTATGGTCTTGCCCTAGAATCAAAAGTTGAGAAGGGAAACCTTAGAAGATTGACGGAGTTGGCGGACAGTCTCGGCATAACAATCCGTTTTATACAGTTTTCCATGGAAGAAGCCGGCAAACCAACAGTAAACGCCGTAGCCTTCTTAGACTTTTCAAGAGCGAAAGCCACGCCAGAAGAAGCCTTGGAAATCCTCACAAACAGCTACGACTTTGTTAAAAGTGCAAAAATAATAAAGCCCCAGGGGAAAGGTGTTGTTTTCGACGATTATTTCTTTCCGTTAGTTGCAGCTGGCGAAAGAGCTGTTGTTTTTAGAAAAAGCGTTTACGAAGCCCTTTTCAACGGCGTAAAAGAAAAGTTTGGAACGGCGGGCGAAGCTATGCTTTACTATCAAGGCTTCAGCGTAGGCACTGAAATCTCCAACCAGTACTTAAAAATTGCAAAATCTAACAAAATCGAAGACTTGGTTGAAGTGGCTAAAGCAATAAACATGACCCTTGGCTGGGGGGTAGTTGACTATGTAAGCATAGACCCGGAAAAGGGATATGCGAAACTGCGGATTCATCGAAGCTTTGAGTGCGAGATAGGTGAAGGCAAAGGAAAACCTCAAAGCCAATTTTACAGGGGAGCCATCGCTGGGATCTTCGCCAGCTTCTTTGGGAAAGATGTGGAGGTTAAAGAGGCGAAATGCATCGCCATTGGCGACCCCTACTGCGAATTCGAGGTAAAGGCAAGGTGAAGTTTCTTAAAACTTTTATATTCACGCTTAAATTTTTAGTTTAAGGTATCGGGGCGCGTAGGCGCCTATGACCGGTGAAGGAAAAGGCAAAGTTGTTGACAGAGGCAAGAAATACCATAAAATCTTCATCTACATACCGAAAGAAGTTTCATCGGACACAAGTTTCCCCTTCAAAGTTGGGGAAGACGTAACCGTTAGGATTGACGGCGAAAGACTTGTGATAGAAAAACGTCAGCAACAAGTCAAAAGCTAATGGCCGTTTAAACTGAACCTTTATACCTTTAACAGCAAATATTTGAGGTGGGAAGGTTATGGCGGATGAAAAAGCCATAGTAGAGTTTCTCAAAAAACGAGATGGCGGGGCTTCCCTAAGCGAGATTGCCGAAAGTCTAAGCATTCCGAGATATGGACCGAACTCCGCTTACGCGCTTTTGCAATCCCTTAAAAACAAGGGAGTTGTGGAACGGCGCGGAGAGTTGTGGGCGCTCACTGAGGAGGCAAAACCGAAACCCGAAAAGCCGTCTGAAGCTCCCACGGCAAAACCTGTTGAAGAACCTAAACCAAAAGCTGAGGCTGCCGTTGTAGCTCCAGAAATTGAAAGTTTGGTTAGAGCCATGGCTCAAACCCTTGCTGAAGCCATGAAAACGGCACGGGCACCAACAGACGAATGGGAGCTTGCCACAAAGCCTATGACGACGGAAATCCTCGAAGGAAAAGAGAAGTTGGAGGCTTTTGTCCTTCGCCCAGATGAAGCTGTTGAAGCCAAAAAACCTTTACTTGGTTTTCCAACAGGCACTTTCCTAGACCATTTGTTCCTAACTCCGGAAGGAAAAAGCTTGGAGGGCATACCTATTTGCGGACAATTTGCTATAACCGGTTTGCCCGGCGCTGGAAAATCCATTCTCGTTGAAGAAATAGCCGTTAGGGTGGCGGCTTCCGGCAGAAAAGTACTTTACGCCACGGCTGAAGACACATGGAAAAGCGCCACGCCCCGTTTCGATTTGCAGTCTAGGCTTAAGCAGAAGGCCGATATTCTAGGCTTGGACTGGGAGAAAATTCGACAAAATCTTTTCGTTTTAGACACTGTGGCTTTTCCGGAGCTCCGCGACTGGAACACTTTTGCGGAAACTTATCGCTACGTAGCTGAGAAAGAGAAAATTGAACTGGCCATTATTGACTCGGTGACGGTGCTTGAATCCTATCGTGGAGCCTTAAAATATCGCGTCATGGAGCTGGCTCGCTACAACCAATTGCACGGCATAACAGCTCTTTACGTGAACCAGCGCAGTTCAGAAGTCTGGGACAGCTATGACATGGCGGGGGGCATAGGTTTAGCCCACAACTTGGATGGAACAATCATAGTGGATTACGGGCGTGTCTACTGGTATGACCAGCAAGTGGATTTAGGCGTGGATAGAGGCGAATTCGTCCGCATAGTCCGTGTTTTGGATTGTCGAATGTGTAACTTTGAACGCCGAAGAATAAGGGTAGACATAACAAAAGATGGCTTCTTAAGGGTTGTCGAACCGTTGCCCAAAACATCGGAAATCGAACAAAAAAGCCGGTAGCCGGCAAAAGCCATGTCCATCGTTAAACCGCCAACTATAAAGGATTTAATTGAAACTTATGGCTCTCCAAGGGAAGCCGTTTTAAGGCTTGTCGAAGCTGGTTTTTCGCCTGAACAAATCGAGTGGCGGACGGGCATACCCTACTATCTGATACGCCTCTACATGGAGGGCGTACAGCCCAAAAAAGACACGCCTTTCGCCAAGGTTGTTGAAGTTTATGAGCGGTTGGCAGTTCTCCGCGGGAAAAAGGGCAAGGAAACCGAACTAGCCAAGTTCTTTCAGAACCCAGCCTTGCCACTTGACGTTAAGGCACGCTTTGCACTTGGAACATTAACCGATGAAAGCCTAAAAATTGGACCGGGATTAATCGAGAGAAGCATAAGCCTAGCCACGGGCACCCCATTAAGCGAGGTTAAAAAGCTCATGATTGATTATGGCGAGCACGGCGAGGTTGCCTATCTCCTAAAAAAACCAATAAAAGCGACTCTTTCCGTCAACGAGGTTTATGAGGCTATACGGCTTCTGCCAAAACTAAAAGGCGTTAAGGAACGGGAACTCTACGTTTCCAGCCTTTTGCGGGTTAGCACACCGTCAGAGGCCAAATACATCGTCCGGCTTCTTTTGGGCGACTTGAAGCTTGGCTATTACGCAAACACTGTTATGCGGGCGGCGGCCAAAGCCTACCAAGTTCCAGTGGAGCTTATCCAAAATGCATGTGCCATCATGGGCTTAGCCGAGGGCATAAGCCTAGCCTCTGAAGGCTTAAATAAGCTTGCAGAGGTGAAAATGCGTCCAGGCCAGTTCATCAAGCCTCAGCTTGCCCATCTCTACGAGCCGGACAAAGTTGTTTACCCCATCAGAGCCGAATACAAGATTGATGGGAGCCGCCTTCAAGTGCACAAGTGGGGCGCTCAGACATGGCTTTTCTCGAGGCGTGGCGTAGAGAAATCGCAAACCTTGCCAGAAATCGTTGAAATAGCCAAAACATTTAAGGCTCAAAGCTGCATAGTGGACGGTGAAGTTTTCGCCGTAGGCAAGAACGGCAATCCCCTGCCCTTTCAAGTGATGCTTGAAAGGACCGTGCCAAGGGAACTCACACCCGAAGAGCTTGCCGAAAGAGCGGCTAAGGTGCGAGTCGCCTACAAAGCCTTCGACATCCTCTTCCTAAACGGAAAAGAACTTATCAACTTGCCACTTTCTGAAAGACGCAAATATCTTCTAGGGGTTGTCCCACCAGAATATTTGGCTGAGGGCGTCGAGTGCCAAAACGAAGTTGAGTTAATGCGCTTCTACGACGAGGCCCTAAAAAAGGGCTATGAGGGCATTGTGGTTAAAAACCTGAACTCGCCTTATGAAATTGGACAGCGCACCTACACGTGGCTTAAGCTGAAGCCGGAACGCGACACCATAGACTGCACAATAGTGAAAGCGCTTTATGGAAAGGGAAAACGCGCCGGCCTATACTCCTCATTTTTGTTGGCGGTGCGCGACCCAAAAGAGCGGAAACTCTACACAATTGGGAAGGTATCCAACTTGCCGGAGCAAACCATGGACGCCCTTACAACAATTATTGAGCGGACAAAAACAGGCGGAGACGACGAGGGCGTATTCATGAAACCTACGGTAGTTGTGGAGGTAACATACCAAGAAATTCAAGAAACAGACGAATACACGAGCGGTTATGCTTTACGAGTGCCGAAAATCGTGCGGTTCAGAACAGACAAAACGGTGGATGAGATAGACACCGTCGAAAAACTCAAGAAGCTTTATGAGTTGCAATATGAACGCTTCCCATCACAATCCATCTAAACGCTGTTTAGGTTTCCATCCATTTCGCTTTAAGGGCTAAAAGCGGTATTAACACAGTTATATACTGCTCTCCACATGTACGTGGATGCAGTGGCAAGTAACCAAGCAACAGCGCCAGCGCCATGAACGCCTTCACAACTTCCAAGCTTATAAGTTCCATATACAAAGTTAACCGTTGGGCAGCTTGTTAAGGGGTGTGGATAAAGTGGCCAATATCTGGGCCACGGAAGGTTTCTAGAAAATTCGCCGGATGACTGTTGGTTGTCGAGTCAAGCTTATGTCCGCTGTGCTTTTGCTTTGTTCCCTACGATTCCCAACGGCTATTTCTATAAACTCTTTTAATGTTTGGTTTGTGAAATTCCACGTGGGATTTCCATATTGGAGTCCAGTGCACGTTGAATCTGCGTAAACGTAGAGAGTTTTGCCGAGATATGGGTAGGCCGCTTCTCTTGCATATCCATACTTTGGAGAAGTTAGGATCTTGAATGGCCAGAGTTTACATGCAATAGGTTTCATGTGTTGAAGCCCACATAGGTACATGTTTGAAAGCCTATAAAGGAATATGCATGAGCCGTCGCTTTTCCGTCTTAAATAAAGCTTGTTTAGGCCTGTAGCGGTTGTTTCCACACCATAGTTTTTAACTATGTTTAGCCACTCTTGAAAGTTTAGGACCACACTGTAGGCTTTACAGCATAATCCACATGTATTGCATTTCCAGTCTGCAATGTACTGCCATGGGGTAAACAGCATTTTCCACAGACACCAGCGTTTCTTATTCTAAATTTTGGGTGAAGCGCGCTTCCATTAAAAGTTTATTTTGCTCCGTCCGCTGTGCAAAATGCTTTAAGCTTTTCCACAACTTCCTTGGGGATTGGAACAGCTCTTAGTGTCTGTCTGTCCACGGCGACGGCAACTATGTATCCATTTGCCAGAAGCTCTGTTGTTTTCTTGTTGTAAATTTTGAAGCCATACTTCACAGACTTTTCCTTTAACGCTTCCACTGTAAGCTCTATCTCGAGGAGGTCATTGAACCTTGCTGGTTTTTTATATTGACAGAAGGCTTCAACCCGCGGCAATATCACATCTTTAGCGCCAAGCCAGTCCGTTAATCCGACGTGCTCATAAAACTCTTCTTCAGCCCTCTCAAAAAATCTGAAAAAGTTTGAAAAGTGGACTATCTGGGCGGCATCCGTGTCAACCCAAGAAACCCTGTATAAGGCTTTGAAGGACTGCAACGGGCTTCACTTTCCTAAAGGCTAGTTAAATCTTCTTGTAAAGGTAGAGGGTGTGCGAGGGGTACCCAAGCTTAGGGTTTTCACAGAAATTCTCAACTTTGACTGGCTTCCAGCCGACGATCTCATAGTCATGGGAAACCACCCGGGCTCCGGGCTTAAGCTCCACCTCAAGCTTTGGCTTAATCTTCTCGTTAGCGCTTGTGGTCAAGTATAGAAAGACCACGTCAGCCGGGGACAAGTCCACATTAAACATGTCGCCATGGACTATGGTTACTCTGTCTTGGAGGCCTTCCTCGTAGACGCTGTTTAGGGCTCTTTTGGCGAGGTCTTCGCGGAGCTCGACGCCGACGGCTCTTGCCCCAAACTCCTTTGCAGCCATTATAACGGTTCTGCCGTCTCCCGCGCCGAGGTCGAAGAAGACTTCTCCGGGTTTAAGCTGTGCTAGAATAAGCATGTGGCGGACAACTGGAAGCGGTGTTGGAACGTAGGGGGCTATAAACAGTTTAGGGGCCTCCCTCTGTTTTAGCACTGGCGTCTTCTTTTTAAAATTTTCTGGTTTATGCTACGTACGTTGCCCTTTTAGGCGTTGGTCTTCTAGACTCACCACACTTCATGGCGCTTTGGGCGCAAAGTTCTAAATATTTTTCCTCGTCTCCGGTGCCGACGGCTTCAGCTGCTTTTCGGCAAAGTTCGCTGGGCTCTTCGCATCCCTCTTCTTTACATAAGCCTGAAATGTAGAGGCAGATTTCTTGCACGTCTTTTGGTTCGAGGACGGCTCTGTTCGTGCGGATTAGGAGGCAGAGTTCCCTCGCCAAAACACAGTTTTTCACGTATTTGATTCTGTTTAGAACTTCTTCGCGGAGTCTTTTTCGGCTTATCTCCAACTTCCTATTCTCCAAGCTTTAGAGAGCGGTTGCTCACCCAGATTAACGTGGTCTCCCATTTAAAAGTTGTTGTAAGTCTTTCACCTCTTCACCAGAACCTTTTGCTTAGGGCTCGGCGCTCCGCCTCTAAAACAAGCTCGTAAAACCTATCATCTAGCCGTGCATCCTTCTCAAGGACTTCCTTAACGTCTGAAGGCTGAACTTTTCTAGCACAAAGGGCCACTGCGGCGGCTTTACCATACCTTTCTATTAGGCGAGCGGTTTGGACGGCTTGTTTCTTCATTTTTTCCTCGTTTTTCGTTAGTTTTTCACTTTTCTTCTCGATTAACGTCAAAACTTTCTCCTCTTCCTCCCTAAGCAAACCCAAGGCTTCGGAATTGCATTTTGGACATTTGGGTTTCGCCGGTAGGTCTTTGACGCGTATCATGTCGGCGTAACTCCAGCAGTTTGTGCAAACAAAAACACATGTCTCGTTCAACAGCCTTGCCTTGGCAGACTCTACAAGCACGGCGCGCATTCGCTCCGGCGGAATTAAATCTGTCTTCATGCTTACGCGTTCGATGCCGACCCGCGCGACCGGTGTGGCGGCCCCACCCGTTTCTACCTTTTGAACCATGATTTCGCCCTGGCGGATTTTCTCTAAAACATAGACAAGCCTTTCAACATCCAAATCCTTGATGAAAACCTCTTTTAGAGCCTCCTCGAAAATCGGTGTTCCCTCAAAGCTTTTGAGGAGCCTTTGGAGGCTCACGTTGCTGAAGTCCGCCCATTTTTCAAGTGCTCCGAAACGCCTCGCCACGTGAATCATGCGCCTCTTAAAAAGCCCCGTTTTCACAGTTGCCCTTGTTAGGCTTTCCCTGACAGCATGGCCGCTCATTGAAGCCATTTCATTGAACAATTCAATTATTTGGTCCGCTGTGGCTGCGCCCATGGTTTGTATGAATATACGGTATGGGTCGTGTTGAACTACAATGCCATACCCAATTCTTTCAGAAAGAAGTTGCCCCATAAGCTGGGCTAGGGCTCTGTTGGCTAGAGAGCCGAAGTGGGCGTGAACTATTACGAAGTCTTCCCAATCCTCGACTATTATACGTTTGTCTGTTGGAATAGGTGATCCGGCGGAGACCTGTTCAATGGTTTCAGCTAAAGCGTCCAAAATGGTTTCCTTGTCGGCTGGATACTGTTCACTGAGTTTGGCGGCAACCTCTTCCGACGAAACACCCTCGCGTATTTGCTCTTCAACAAAGCCCCTTATAGCGCCGACCTCCTGCGCCACTTCAAAGGGCACAGGGATTTCTTCACCTATCCAGCTTGGAATAGCCCCCGTGGGGTCGTCCACGGGCTTAACGTAAACTTTGTCGCCTGAAACGTGGAGGATTCGCCACGGGCTCCCGCGGATTATGAATTTTATGCCTGGCTTGCCGTACTCCGCCATAAACGCTTCGTCTAAGATGCCCACAGCTGAGTCTGCTGTTTCATCCACCACCAAGTACTGTTTTTCTTCCGGTATCATGGAAAGGTTGTCAAAGTAATATTCAAAGAGCGCTTTGGTTCTCCGCGGTTTTAAGACAACCTTGTCTTCGAAAGAAACCCACGCCAGCCTCGGAAAACGGTCATGCATATACCGCAAAATCTTCTCAACATCCTCTATGGTCAAGTCTTTGTATGGGTAGGCTTTCCTAAACATTTCAAGAATCTCGTTGAACTCCAGCCTCTTCTGTTTGAGAAGCAAACCAGCAATCTGATGGGTTAAAGCGTCGTAAGGCTTCGGTGGAATGTCAACGGGCTCCAAATCCTCTTTAAGGGCGCGTCTTGCTATAGCTAAAGCCTCCAAAGTGTCGTCGGAATCCATAGTGACAATTATTCCATGGGCTATGCGGCCTATTCTGTGACCGCTTCTGCCAACCCGCTGGATAAGCCTCGTGACTTGGCGGGGGCTCATGTATTGGATGACTAGGTCTATGCGGCCCACATCTATGCCCAGTTCAAGGCTGCTTGTGCATACTAGGCCTTTCAGCTCCCCGTTTTTCAAACCTCTTTCGGCGGCTATGCGGGAAGGCTTAGCCAAAGACCCGTGATGTATAGAAACCGGAAAATCTATGTCCCAAACCTTGAAGCGGCTTGCTAAAACCTCTGAAATAGCCCTCGTGTTTGTAAAAAGCAGCACGGACTGGTGGCGGCTAATGTAGTCGCGGATAACCTTAAGCCTAGCCGCCACTTCTGGATGCGTGTAAAGCCTCTCCGCCAGCTCAAAGTCTTCGGGTTTAGGTTTTGGAAAAAGTATTTTCAAGCGCATTTTTCTGGCAACGGGAACCCGAACAATATCTACGGGACGACCGTTTCCAACAAGAAACTGGGCGACTTTCTCGGGGCTGCCGATGGTAGCTGACAACCCTATCACTTGGAAGTCTCTGCCGATTATGGCGCGGAGCCTTTCAAGGCTTAAGGCAAGCTGGCTTCCCCGCTTACTGTCAGCCATTTCATGCACTTCGTCAATTATCACCCAGCGCACATGCTGCAAGTGCTGCCTCATAACCCAGCCGACCAAAATGGCTTGCAAAGTTTCCGGAGTGGTAATCAAAATGTCCGGTGGGCTTCTCGCCTGCCTTGCGCGTTCACGGGTTTCAGTGTCGCCGTGCCTAACCGCCAATTTGATGTCAAGGTTGTTGCACCACCATTCGAGGCGTTCGAGCATGTCGCGGTTCAAAGCCCTCAAAGGCGTAATGTAAAGCACTTTTATGCCAGGAGGCTGAGGCTCCTTTAAAAGCATGCTTAGGACTGGTAGGAAGGCGGCTTCCGTCTTGCCCGTGGCCGTCGGCGAAATAAGCAAAACATTCTTTCCCTCAAGGATAAGTGGAATGGTCTTTTCTTGAGGTTCTGTTGGCTTAGAGAACCCCCTCTGCTCAATCAAGCGGCGAACAGGCTTAACTAGAAGGTCAAAAGCGTTTTTTGACTGCTCTTTCAAGGCGCAGTTAACCTCAAACGCTGATGAAATAGCGTAAAACCAAAGGTAAAAGCATTTTGCACCACAGTCAGCATCCGGCCCAACACAAAGTATATGGCTAGAAACCTTAAATAAACGATGAAACGGGAGTGCAAGATATGAACGAAACCATTGAAGTTATAAAACGCAGAAGGAGCATACGAAAGTTTAAACCAGAACAAATACCCGACTCTTACCTACAGGAAATATTGGAATGCGCTATACTTGCGCCCAACGCGAGGAACCAGCAGAAATGGCACTTCACAGTAATCCAAAACAGGGAAGTGTTAGACAAGATGGCAAACATCATGAAAGAGAACATGCTAAAATCTGGCATAGGATTCTTAGTGCAGAGGGCGAAGGATCCAAGCTTTAACCCCTTCGGGGGCGCTCCTACACTGGTTCTCATAACGGCAGACAAAAAAGCCCGCTTCGCTGAAATAGACTGCGCTTTAGCCGCTGAAAACATCCTAATAGCGGCTGAATCGCTAGGCTTAGGTTCACTCATAATGGCTTCCACAGAATTTGTCTTTGCTTCGGAGGAGGGCGAAGAAGTGAAAAAGGAACTAGGCGTCCCAGAAGGCTATGAACATGTATGCACAATAGCACTGGGATACAAGGATGAAAACCCGCCGGTGAGACCGAGGAGAAAAGACGTAGTCAACTACGTAAAATGAAAAGGGCAAGTGAACGGTTCTACTCTAGCAGCTTTTTCTTGGCCTTTTCATACTCCTCTTTTGTTATAGCCCCTGTATCGAGTAGTTTTTTAAGCCTTTCAAACTGATCAACAATGGTTCCTGTGGGCGTGACTGGGGCGGCTGGAGGCTGCTGTAGAGTTGGCGTTGGAAGCAGCATTTGGGGCGCTGTTTTTTCGGCTATCTTTTCCACGGAGGCTGCGATTCTCTGTTGGTGGAAGACTTCCCGCCACTCGGTTAACTTGACCATTAGGATTTCTTTGGCTTTTGCCGGCTCCAGTATGTCCCAGAACATGTTGCCTCCCCTTCTAACGATGGTCGGTGTGGCGGCTCCACCTCCAACCATCAAGCCTCTTCCAACAGCTGCCCCTCCACCTACATAGCCGACCTCAAGCCCCGTGGTAGTTATGAACACCAATGAACCACAGTTAAAAACCCTCGCCAAAATGCCCTGCATCACGTGAACATCTCTAATTTGGTCAAAGGTTATTTCTCTGGTATAGCTTCCGAAGAACCAAGACTTCTCTACGCGGACAGACTTGTCAGTTATAAAGTAGGCGTAGGCGTTCTTGTTGAAATAGTAGAGTAGGAAAAAGACAAAACAGAAAACCAGCCAGAATGGAATGAGCAGTGAAACAAATGTAAACAATGGGCTCAAAAGGGCTGTGGCAACCAAGAAAGCAATGACGAATTTCACAAGAGTCTTCTTCATGAAAGGCTTACTGCTCCAAAGGACAGACAAGAGACCATCCCTCCACAGAATTTAGCCACGAATAAGTATTTAAAAGAAAGGCTGAGTTGGAAAACAATGTTGAACCCACGAGGTTTAACCAAAATCAGAGAACATATTTATAAACAGCAAATGCAAAGGTCTTTAGAAATACTTTGACATGAGTCATAAAGCATTATTTCAAGTTGGTGGCCCACGATGCATAAAGACAACCTTTGGCATGCGCTGGAGATCAACGAAGTCCTCAAAAAGTTGGCCACAAACACGAACGGTTTAAGTCGAGAGGAAGCCGAGCGAAGACTTGAGAAGTACGGTTTCAACGAGTTTGAAGCTGCAAAAAGGGAATCAGTTTTTAGACTCTTTCTGAGACAATTTAAAAGCATTCTCATAATGATACTTCTCGGCGCCATAGCGCTTTCCTTGATGGTTGGAGAACACGTCGACGCCGTTGTCATCTCTGTGATAGTTGCCGCTTCAATTTTGCTTGGTTTTTCCCAAGAATACCGAGCAGAGCGAGCGTTAGAAGCGCTCAAAAGGATGCTTAAACCAATGGCTACAGTCATAAGGGACGGAAAAGAAACGGTGATACCGGCTAGAGAAATCGTACCCGGGGACATCATCGTTTTGAGGGAAGGAGACAAAGTACCAGCTGATGCTCGACTAATCGAAGCGATAATGCTCCAAGTGAACGAGGCTCCCTTAACAGGGGAATCCGTCCCAGTTACAAAGGAAACTGGAGCCCTACCCAAAGACGTCTTCATGTCTGATAGGAAGAACTTAGTGTTTGCAGGTACAGAAGTAACTTATGGAAAGGGAAAGGCCGTTGTCGTTGCAACTGGAATAAACACCGAGTTTGGAAAGATTGCAGCGCAGATAACGGGTGTTGTTAAGGAAAGAACACCACTTGAGGAAAGAATGGCGAAGCTTGGTAAGTGGCTTGGCATCTTAGCCATAGCAACATGCATAACGGTCGTGAGCTTTGGGCTTCTCCGTGAATTCCTACTCGTCGGTTTACCTGCTAACGAGTACGTTATGGAAATGGTATTTTTCGGTGTCGCTTTAGCAGTTGCCACAGTTCCTGAAGCTCTTCCTGCGGTCGTAACTGGCACCCTTGCGATTGGCATGTATCGGATGGCTAAGAAAAACGCGTTGGTTAGAAGAATGGCTGCTGTGGAAACGCTCGGGTGCACGACGGTCATTTGCTCTGATAAGACTGGCACGCTGACTAAAGGAGAAATGACTGTCCGCGAAATTTACATTGGAAATGAAACCCTAAACGTCACCGGAGTTGGTTACGAACCCACAGGAGAAATTGTTGCAAGAAGCAGCTGGCCAAATCAAGAAGCTTTCTCAATGTTTATGAAGGCCATAGTCCTCTGCAATGATGCTGAGCTAACATCTGAAGGCGGCAGATGGCTTGTTAGCGGCGACCCAACCGAGGGGGCGCTGTTAGTTGCAGCAGCAAAAGCCAACTTCGGTTATGCTGAGATAAGGAAGCAGTATCCACGTATAGGTGAGTTACCCTTCAGCTCCGAAAGAAAACGTATGACTACAATACACTCAACGTCTGATGGCCATCAACTCATCTTCATGAAAGGCGCCTCTGAGGTAGTGCTGGAGCGGTGCACAGAATACTATGGAGTAAACGGAATAGAGAAACTAACACAGGAAAAAAGGAGGGAGATTCTGGACGTGAATGAGAAAATGGCAAGTAAAGCATTGCGAGTGTTAGGAGTGGCTTACAAAAGCCAAAACGGGAAAGCAGATCCTTCAGACACAGAAACAATAGAATCCAACATGATTTTCCTAGGTTTAGTGGGAATGATTGATCCCCCTCGAGAGGAGGCAATAGAAGCTGTAAAAGTGTGTAAAAAGGTTGGGATAAAACCGATCATGATAACCGGCGATCACAAGCTTACTGCGGTTGCAATAGCTAAAGAGCTGGGCATTTACCAAGAGGGTGATGTTGTCTTAACAGGCGAAGACTTGGAACACATGACCGATGAGGAACTTGAAAAAATTGTTGAAAAGGTAACGGTCTATGCAAGGGTCTCCCCAGCACACAAGTTGAAAATCGTTAAAGCATGGAAAAAGAAGGGACAAGTTGTAGCTATGACCGGCGACGGGGTAAATGATGCTCCGGCTTTGAAGCAGGCGGACATTGGAGTTGCGATGGGAATAACCGGGACAGAAGTTAGCAAGGAAGCCTCTGATATCGTGCTGGCGGACGATAATTTTGCCACCATAGTGACTGCAATAGAGCTTGGCAGGTGGATTTTTGATAACATAAAGAAGTACCTCACCTACCTTCTTCAATGTAATCTGGTGGAGATTATAGTGCTTTCAATAACGGTGCTCCTTGGTTATCCGCTGCCTCTTCTCCCCACACAAATCCTATATATAAACTTGGCTACAGACGGCTTACCTGCCATAGCTCTTGGGGTCAGTCCACCAGACCGGGATATAATGAATAGACCGCCACGAAAACCGAAAGAATCCATTTTCACCAAAGAAGTGAAACTCTTTCTATTACTTGCAATAGTAGTGCAGAGCCCAATTCTTTTAGGAATCTTTCTGTGGTCACTGCCTCATGGTGTAAGCGTAGCCCAGACGAGGCTTTTCCTGGTGTTCGTTTTCTTCGAAATAGTTTTAGCTTTGAACTGCCGATCGCTCAAGCATACGATTTTCGAAGAGAAGCCTCACAAAGCTCTCGTCCTCGCAGTAGCTTGGGAGGTCACACTTATACTAGTATTGGTTAACGTCCCAGCGGCACGAGAAGCACTTAAAATAGTTTTCCCAGGGGTTTTTGAGTTTATGTTGGTGGCAGCATCATGTGCTGTAACGTTTCTTAGCATGGAGCTCCTAAAATATTTCATTCGAAAAACCGAGATACTCACCGTGCCTAAGGGAAAGTGAAGGCTTAAAGTTTATCCAAAATTTCTTTCTCAAGCTTATCTTCGCTTATTTTGAAGGTGTCCGGTTCCTCCCTCTTTAATATGGTCTTCAAGGCTTTTGGGTTTAACTGCCTAACGAGCTGTAGAATTTCTTTTCGAGCCGTTTCCAAGTGTTCTTTTAGAAGAGTTCTGTGTCGATACATTACTCCGGCAAGGGGGCAAATTTTCTCCGTCTTCAAGTACCACTCAATCTTTCCTGTTTTAGTGTTGATGTCGAAGGTTACGGGTCCCGCAACGCATGTTTCAGGTTTGACGGGATGCACAATGCACTTGCGTGTAGCCTTGTCATAGAATATGCAGTATCCGTCCGCTGTTTCTCTTGGGAAAGTGTATTCTGCGTGTACAAAGGGATTGTCAATCTGAATTTCATGGGCCTTCAAGTGTTCTAGAATGATTTTTTCGCGTTCCTCTGTTATGGGTGGTCTGGCGTCCCAGCAACAGTTTATCTTACACGAACCGCAGACGTCGAAGAAATTTTTCTGTCTTTCTTCTTTAGTTTGCAAACGCGTGCACCTTTAGAAGAAGGGTTCATTATTTTCTAAGCATTTTAAAAGTTTCGAATAAACGTCTATGATTGCCTCGTTTAAGTCGGTTTTTTCCGCCCTGGCAAGAACTCTCTTTTTAATAATCTCGGATAGACTGCCGCGTTCAATGCGTTTCTCTATTAAAGGAAGGTATCCCTTCTCCTCGGGTGTAGCGTGGTTTTGGGCAATTTTTAGGAAGTGTCTGCATACCTGCCTGGCTTTTGGTCCATTAGGGTGAAGCACTTCTGCTTCTAAGCCATCTTTTATGACGGATTTGAAGTCTTCAGCCAAAACCTCCGTCGGCAGAAGAGGCAGGAGAGGCTCGTCGGCTTTCAGCAAGCCTCTAAGCAAAGCTCTGATAAAACAGCTTAAAGCCACGTCTGATTTTATGCATTCCTGTTCGTCCATTATTCGAATTTCCAAGGCTTTTCGGTCGAAGCGTATGATGACGCCTCTTGAGTTCACCCAGTCCTTGTTGAGAATGCACGGATGGGCACCGGCCTCAGCCAAATCTTTGGAGTAGCGCCCAATAACATCGCGTCTATACTGGCTTAGTGACTGAACATATTCTGGAACCACTTTGCCGGTTATTGAAGGCACTTCCTTCTGGTTTTTCATGTAAAAGTGGAGGCGGTTGTCCACGTATTTGCCTAAACGCCCCTCGTAGATGGGCGACGAAGCTGAAACGGCTGGGAGGTAGGCGCAGATGTTTGCCAGCAAATTGTGAATTAAAACGGCTTTTTCCTCGCTTGAGTATGGGAGGTTAAGCTGGAAGCTTTGAATGTTAAGCCACCCATGCTGTCTAAGGTTAAAAATTCGGCTGAAAGCCTCATAAATCTGTCTGTGCCGGTGGGGCCAAACCGCTGTGTCCCAAAGCCTAAGCGTTGGATGCATCCCAGTCCCCAACAATCTTGCACCATAACGCCGCTCAAGCATCTCAATAAGTCTCAAAACCGCCTTATACATGGTTTCCTCGAAGGTTTCCGGCGACTTGAAGGGCTTGTTGGGCTTAACTTC
This sequence comes from Candidatus Bathyarchaeota archaeon, assembly GCA_025059195.1. Classification (GTDB taxonomy): domain Archaea; phylum Thermoproteota; class Bathyarchaeia; order Bathyarchaeales; family Bathycorpusculaceae; genus DRVP01. The sequence goes on along the minus strand of JANXDU010000021.1, from coordinate 2,416 downwards.
CATAACGTGTAGCTGCAACTCTTTTCCGAAGGTGAAATTGCCAAACTCTACAAAGTTTACAACACGCCCATGAGCGTTCTTTATGACCTTGTCAACTATGGGTAAGGCCCTCAGATTTTCGTCGACGAGCGAAAACTCGTGTTCTGGACCGAGAACCTCGAGGGTTCTATACGTATGGAACAGACCTCTTTAAAGAGGTTCCCAATAGCCAGAATATAAGCCTTACAGTTTCAAGGTTTGTATATGTGCCTCAAAGTTCACAGTTAATTTTAAATACATAAAATGTGTTTAGCGATTCTCTGTTGTCTGGTGCCTCCCGTTTGCTGGTCGTCTCAAACATCGACCTAAAAACAAGCACTCCCATAACAAAACCGTCAACCTTCCTAAAGTCTTCTCTTAGAGGTTTCGTTCTCAACGTGAACAATGACTACCGTTATATGAAGACGGGCTATTATGTGTCGCTTCACGCTGAAGTTCTCGGCGACGAAGTTGTTCCAACAACAGAAAACGCCTTAGACGCCTATAGAACACCTATCCTACTAACCAGAGCAGCGAAAAACGGAACGCCCACCGTGCCTTTCATTGTTACGGATTCAGTTAGGCAGATAATGGCTGAATTTGCTTTTCCAGTTGTTGTTTTCGCCGTTAACCCTTTCTCTTTTAACGGTTTTCAAACAGCTAAAAACAGAACAGCCCTATATAGGGCTGTTAAAAGCCTAGGCATGAACTATCGTTACGCTGTCTGCGTTCAGCCGCTCCGTGGCGAATTTGTGTCTGTTAAGTCCTTTTTCGGTGAATGCAACCCCGGAGACGGCAAGGTGAAGGCTGTCGCCAAAAAAGTTTATGAAACTTTCAATGTTCCAGTATGTAAGCTGCATCTTCAATGCTTCGATGGAGAAGCTTACTTGTGTGGGCTTCAACCATTAAGGATGGAGGAGCTCACACCCTCCGATGTTGATTTACTTTCTAAAATGGTTTCCCGGTTTTCCGGGAAAGGATGGTCTGGTTGACGCGGATAGCATGTTTTGTTGAAAAATATAATTTCACATATTCAGATGAAGCTGAAGCTCTGCAAACTTTTAAGGAGACAGCTCAAAAACTGGGCCACGAGTTCAACTTCATTTTCAGAAGTGGACTTTCCGAAATCCCGAAGTATAATGCGGTTTTCATTAGAGCGACGACGGACCCGCTTTACACAGCTTACGTGGTTTCAAAAACGGCTTGGGAGTCAGGCCTAAAAGTTGTAGATGACCCAGTTTCGATTAGGATTTGCGCTAACAAAATCCACCAGTACCGTCTCTTCGAAAGGCACGGTGTTCCGCATATTCCAACAATTTTCCTCAGCAAGGAGGAGTTTCACCGTAGGCAGATTGCCGAAATCTTCGAAGTTTTTGGCAAACCAGTGGTTTTGAAGGCTCCTTACACGAGTTTTTCGAAGTATGTGGAAAAAGTTTCATGTGAGACAAGTTTCCGCGAGGTTGCTAAACGTTTCTTCAGGCGGTCGGACTACATTGTTGTGCAGAAGTTTATGCCGTCCCGTTTCGACTGGCGCGTGGGCGTCTTAAACGGCGAAGTTCTATACGTGTGTAAGTACATGATGCCAAAGGGCAAATGGAAACACGGCGTAAAAAGGCGTGGAAAACCAAGCTTCGTGTGGGGAAGAACGGTTACCTTAAAACGGGATAACGCGCCTCAAAAGTTGAAGGAAACAGCCCTAAAAGCCTGCAACGTAATCGGGAAGGGATTGTATGGCGTTGACATCAAAGAGGTTAACGGCGGCTATGTGGTGGTTGAGGTTAACGACAACCCAAGCATATACAAGGGACAGGAAGACCTCCGAGACAAGGACATTTACGAGAAAATAATAAAATTCTTGGCAGAGTAGCATCCTCCTTTCTAGTCAAAAACATTCCAGCGTCGCCGTACATAGCTGACATCTTTCAGTGTCAAACTCTGGATCCAGCGTCTTGTGCATGTTGCACAGCAAGCCCTTGGCGCGGGCAACTTTGCAGATTTCGCAAAACTTTAAGGTGAATTCTTTGTGGGGTAATCCACCTTTTGCAAGGGCGTCCGCTAGCCTTTCAATCAACCTTCCAAGGTCCTTATCCTTTTCTAAGTCTAGGGCTTTCCCGCGCATTTTTCTATTGTAGAGGCTTATGGCTGGTTGGCTTAAGCCTAACAGTTTGGCGATTTCCACTTGTTTTAGGTTGTGTTTTGTCATCAGTTGTTTGGCTAGGGCTGCCCTTAGGGGTGGGAGTAAACCTTTCACGGCGACTTCACATGGCAAAAGCATTTCACATATCCCTCTTGTAGTATTTTGGGGAAAGGCATAAATATACTTTATTACAATTGTAATAAAGGTGAACGCATGCCCGAAAAAAACATTTTGAAACTAGCAGAAAACGTCCACTGGATA
>JANXDU010000017.1 GCA_025059195.1 Candidatus Bathyarchaeota archaeon | reverse complement strand
CAAATATGTGACTAAGCAAGGAGACAAATGGCTGTTGGTCGATGACGGTTATGGTCATCACCATACCTTTCTTGTTGGCAGAGGGGCGGTGGCTACCATAGGCGTAATCGTTAAAGAAGTTACAAAACAAGAAGCAACGGATAGATTGATAAGCTACCTAAAATGTCTGGGGAAACGAGAAAACTGGACAAAGTTTGAGTTAACAAACTACACGCAAGAAGAAGGGCTAAAACTTTACACATGTCCAAAATGCCATGAACACGACATAGTCTATGATGAAAGTGAACATTGGTGCGAAGAAGCGGAATAAACCCTAAACTCCCCCCCTTTTTTTAAATCTGGGTGAAACCCTATGGATTGGATAAGCGATTTGGTAATCAAGAGGCTTGCCCAGAGAACCAATGTGTTTCTGCTGGAAAGCTTTGACATGAAGCGTTTACAGCAGATTAAAAGCTGGGACGTAAATAAACTGAATGAAATGTTCAAGGCGAGATACGATAATTTCGTAGACTTTGACATTCAAAGGGGGGAGCTGACGAACCTTGCAACCAAGACTAAGCTGGCTCTCGACCCGATGGCTTCACCGTTAAGGGAGCTGGATAACTTTCTGACTTCAACTAGAACGGTGGCGTTGATTCACTATGTTTTCATGCAACAGCACGCAGATATGCTTACGGATTACGTCGCTGCTTGGTCACAGGATGACAGACTTTATGTGAACAGAAGCACAGCCTTAATTTTTGTAGCAGATGCTACATTGTTCAATGAAAGCGTTAGAAGGCTATGCTATCAGATAACGATTGAGCCTAGCACAAAGGAAGAGCGGAGGGTTATTCTGGAAAATGTTGCCACTGAAATCGAAAGGGACTTCGCTGACAAGGGAGTGAAAATGAAGCTAAAAGTGACAGAGGACATAATTCAAGCTTCCGCTGGACTTGACTTGCATTCGGTGGAGACCGCTGCGATAGAAAGCTTCTTTATCCATAGACGTTTTGATGTGAAAACATTCACGGACTACAAAATTAGAATACTGCGGACATACAACCTTGAATATGTTCAACCGCAAATAGACTTCGACATGGTAGGTGGATATAAAGCCCTCAAAAACTACATAAGGAAACGCATAATACTTCCATTGCGAAATCCAGAGAAAGCTTCCTATTACGGTGTGGGCTTACCGAAAGGGATAATCCTTTACGGCTACCCCGGAACGGGTAAGACTTACTTTACAGAGGCTATGGCGAAAGAGTTGGGGTTAGCTATGGTGAAGCTGACGCCAGCAGACCTTTTCCGAGGCATTGTTGGTCATAGTGAAGCTAGAGTGAGGCAGATTACAACTTTGGTTGAAAGTCTTGCCCCCGTGGTAGTGATGATTGATGAAGTCGACCAGATTGCTACTCCGAGGGAGCAAGTTTTGATGACGGACAGCGGTGTGTCTCGAAGGATAACTAATATGCTTTTGGATTGGCTTGGGCAGAGAAATCGGAAATCATTGCTTGTTGGTTGCACAAACTTCATGCCACTTGACCCAGCGTTCATCAGAGCGGGAAGGGTCGACGAGATATGCTTGGTTTTACCGCCAGACTTTGAAGCTCGAAAAGAAATTTTAGAGGTTCACACGTCAAAGGTGCGTAAAGTGCCGATAAAAGATGTGGATTTAGCAGAGATTGCGAGGCAAACCTTCATGTGGACTGGCGCTGAGCTGGAGAAGCTGGTTCTTGACGCTGCGAGGCTTGCTATGGAAAGCGACAGCAAATACGTTAGCCAAGACCATTTTATGGAAGCGATGAAAGGTGTGGAAGTCAATGTTGCCGAGAGGAAGGAGAGCATTCAACGGATGATTGCAACTATGAGAAAACTGGAAAATGTTAACCGGACATTTTTGCAGGAGGCAGTGAAAGAGTTTACCAAAGCTGAAAAGGATGAAAGCCGAATAAAGGGCATGTTAGAAGCGCTATCTCTATAATTCCCTCTTTTTTGTTTGAGGGTTCGCATGAAAAATTTAAGATTTCGTTTATATTAAATGATGGGTGGTTTAGATGTCGCATTACAGTGTGTATAAAGTTTCGCTTGGCAACATAACCGTTGACCTTCTACGGCAAGCTATAACAAGCCTTGCGAAGGAAATTGGCGCTAATGTGGTTGATTCAATAAGAGACTGGAGAGGAGTATGCCACAAGGTTGTTGTCGGCTTGGTGTCGCCAAATCTACCGTTTGGCATCGGCTTCAACATTGACGGGGGAAATTTGGTTATTGAGGGAGACCCATACAAGCAAGAGGACTTTTACAGAGTGGCAAAATTGGCTCCAAGCTATGTTAAAGCTTACAAGGTTGCGCAGAACGCTAAGGTTTTGAATCCAAATGCTAAAATGCGGTTAGGCATTAAGCAGACAAACGTGGTTTTGGAGGTTGTAGTATGAAGCGCATAGTTTTTATTTTCAAAGATGACGGAAGCGTCGAGGTTGACGCTGAAGGCTTTCAAGGTTCAGAGTGCGTTGACTTAACCGACAGATTGTTGAAGCCGTTAGACCCGAAGTTGGAAAGCAGAAAGATAAAGGGGGAATACTATGTTAAAGCGAAAACACAAGCTCGTGCTGGCATTCAAGGATGACGTGGTCATCAGCTTAGAACCTATGACGCTTGAAGAAGAAAAAATTGCGGATAAGCTATTTGGCGAGATGATTGAAAGTAAATGGCGTGCGTGGTGCGGATGATTCGTAAATCGCTTACGATTCCCCATTTTTATGGTGGGCGGTAAACATGGTTAGGGGAAAACTGAAAACTGAACAAAAACCTTGTTGGAAGCGTTGTTTGGGACGGGCGTTTCATTAAAGATTGCTCCGCCGTAACCCCTTTTTTCTTTGGCTTTAAAAAAGAGGGGTTAGCGTGGTTTCCAGCCGAAGCCAAAGCGGAAAACCAATAGGAGAAGCACTGAGACAACGGTCATCCAGATGATGATGTCAGCTAAAAGGTTTTCAAAGTTAATTTTGGGGGTTACGCCACCATACACACGTTTCCATGGAAGGGGAAAGCCGAAATCCTCGTAGCCTACGCCGGTTTCAGAGTAGAAAAACTCTGAGAGAAGCGTGATTGATGCGCCGAGAACAACGGAAGTTATTAGAACAGCGATGTATACGTGCATTGGTCTAAGCGGGCGGGACATTTTCATCTCCTTTTTATTTTTTTATTTTTATTTCATTTATATTTATTTTAAAGGGTTTTGGGTGATGGAATGGAGATTGTAAATTATATTCAAGGAAATGGAAGGCACAGCATAAATCTGGTCTTAGCCATCTATTCTTTGAGCCAAAAGGGAGAAGTCAAAGTGAAAGACGTTAAACAGTGGATTCGAAGAGAGTTTCGCACGTCAATATCAGACATTGCCTATAAGAATCGTAGAGACGAGCTGGTGAAGCTTGGCTTGCTTGAATTGAAGCCGTTGGGACGATTGAAGTCCACTGTGGCTTTAACTCCTAAAGGTGTGAAGTTCGCAGAGTTGCTGGTGGATTTTTGTAAGAATTTAGAAGCTTTAGAGCAAAACTGATTTTGAAAACTTATAGAGATTACAGTGGTAACTATGCAGACCGTTACTAAGGTTACGATAGCCTTGGTTGTTGCAAGCGCATTGCTTGATTTAGCGACGTCAGAAGTCCTACTGTCTGTCGGCTCTGTAAACATAAACGGAAAAACGATTGTTTTTCATGAGCTGAATCCTCTGTTTCACGTATTGGGACGAAGCGGGTTCATTGCTGTTTCGCTGATTTTAACGGCGCTTGTTTCCTATGCGTTGATTTTATACGAAGGTGTCTGCCTAAAGCATGGGGCATACAGAACGCACATGGTTGGCTGTATCGCAGTGATAATCCTATTCGTGATTCCACATTTGATTCTTGGATTCAACAACTTGATGCTCATCGCTAGGTTCGTCCACTAGCTTTAAATCTGCACCCCCCAATTTTTTATGGTGTGGGTGATTCTGTTTGACTACAGTGAGATGTAGAAATTTGAAGTGTCAGTGCAACAATAAAAAGGGAGTTTGTCAAGCGGGGGAAATATCGATTAGTTCATGCGATTTTCCGTCGGAGTGTCGTGTTGCTCTGTAGCACTTGCTACGTCTTCTTTTTTGTCTTTTTTAGGTTCTTGAGGCGGTTCAATTCCTTTGTCGGTTATTCGGAAGGGTCTCTCGGCTGGCGGGTAACATGAGGAGTCAACAAGCTTTGCTATGCGGGTTCCCCCTTGTCCTTTTCTGACGAATATGCGGGAGTCAATGGCGTGGTAAAGCGTGTGTCCGCCAACGGCGAGTTCTCTGTATTCAAGCGCCAGAAATGGAGTTGCCGACGGGTCTGCGTAAACTTGGTTTGTAACTATAACGGCGGTTCTGGTTTTCTTCGCCCATTTTTTAAGGTCGTATAGGAATTTGCGTAGGTAGCCTTGTCTTTCGGTTAGGGTTTCTCGTCCAATGTATTCGACACGGAAGGGAGTTGTTAACCCGTCTATGATTAGAAGTTTTGGCTGTTTTTCTGGCGGTATGTTATCTAACACCGCCATGAGGTCTGTGGATGTTACTGGAATTAAGACGTGAATGTTTTTGAGGGTTTGGTCTATGTCTAAGCCTCGGTTTTTGGCTATTTGAACGATTCTCTCCGGCTTAAAAGTTTCTTCACAGTCTACAAAGAAGACGTGTTGGTTGTGGATGCCGGCTACCATAACGGCTAAGGTTTTAGCGATTTGGGTTTTTCCGCTTCCATATTCTCCATAGAATTCCACGACTTCGCCTTCTTCTATGCCTCCGCCTATCAACTCGTCTATAGGGGTGCCTGTTGGATAACGTTTTATTTCTTGCCTTTCTTGCATTAAATCGTATGCTGTTTTAAAGGTTAAAATGGTCGGTTCAACTTTTTTCTTTTTAGACATTATCTCCACATGAATACGATTTGCAGTTTATCTTTTTAAGCATTGTCGTATTTTTGCAGATTTAGTCCGTGGAGAGATAAGTTAAAGTGAAAGGAATAAAGCTTATATCTGTTAAATACGTTTTGTATTCTTATGAGACACAAAGACAAGTTTCGGGGAATGCTCCTCAAGGATGGAAGAATAACCATTCCGTTGGCAGTGAGGCAAGAGTTGAAGCTTGAAGAAGGCATGTTTTTTGAGGCTAAAGTGGTAGACAATGACACCATTCAAATAAAGTTTCTAAGGGTATAGGAGGGGGAGTAATGAAGCTGAAGCGAATCGAGGGCGGGTGGACTGACAAATGGGACGACGACTGGGGAATAGAAGTCATCTCTGAAGGACACACCATCATTATATGTCTTGAATGTTACTGCAAAATGATGAGATGGTGAGGTGAAGGTAGAAAATGCGGATAGGATGCGGGCTTGCCGGTTTAAGAAGCTTTTTGCTTCTTCCTCCCTCCGGCGAGTCCGCTTCCCCGTAAAGGTGGTGGATATGGGAGAAAAGTTGGTTGATGTTGAGATTTGCGTGCGCCATATCCTTGCGCTTAATCCGCAAACGAGAAGAAACGATAAACTGTTGATGCTTTATTTCTGGAGAGACGTTGATGGCATTGATATTCCACCGGAGTTTTGGAGAGCCTTTTTAAGCAAGGCTACCCATCCGGAAACCATTCGAAGAACACGACAGAAGATTCAGAGTCAAGGGGATTATCTTCCAGACGAAGAAACTTTGAAGAGAAGGCAGAAAAACATTGAAAAGTTTAGGCAGTATTCTCAAATGAAGCTTTTCTAATGAATAGAAGATACTTCCAATGTATGGTTAGAGCGATGGGTGAAATATTGAAGTTGAGGTGGGAGTATGGAAGAGCTTGCAGTTGACAGTCATTACTCGTATTTTATAGCTGAGTATATGGGGCATCGTTTTAAGGTGCCAGTGTATCCGTGGGAGGCTTTGGAGCCTTATTGGGCTTCAATTGCGATGGCTATCACCAAAACATTGATTTACAATAGGTTTAGTCCAGAGTGCTATAAAGACCATAAGCTTTGGCGTGCTAACAGAATGGGGTTGGAAGCTTTGCTTTTCGCCGATTTGCTTACGAGGGATAGAAGTTTCAGAAAGGCGGTTAAAGAGTTTAATGCTAAGGCTTCGTCTTTGAAGTTTAACGGAGACTGGCTTCAACCTTTTGATACTGGTCAATCCACGGATTTCTGGAATCATTTGGCGCAGCTTGGACAGCTAATTTACAACAGCATGAAGTTTCTTTTGGATACTGGATACTTGCTGGTTTACGGCGATTTAGTCAAGATTATTAGACCATACTGGTGTCCGCCGGCTGAGTGGGTTTTGATGAAGGAGTGGGCTGCGAAGACTATTAGGTTTATTGAAAACTTTCAAGCCTACACTGGAAGGTATCCGGGGCTTAAGGATATTGCGTTTTTCTGGCGTGTGCCAAGGCGGGTTTTAGTGGAAGCCGGTGTAACTTTGGAAATGATTAGGGAAGCTTATAGACATTACAAGCGGACTGGTGAGGTTAAAATTATAAAGGCTGACAAGGAGTATAAGAGGTTGACAGAGGAAGAACAGAAGCAGTTGGCGATGAAGATTGCAAAGCGGGTGCACTTTCGCTAACTCCATTTTTATGTGGGAAACGTTATGGGTGAAGAGCCGGAGATAGAGCCGAAAACCATTTTGCGTCGCACTAGAGTTGAAGTAATGCCTTATTTGCGGGAGCTGGCTAGGCGTAGCCGTGCCGTTTATCCACGTTTGGAGATTGCCAAGAGATGGATTGAATATTATGAGGGGCTAAGTAAGGTTCGCCCTTTAACGAAGGCTGAACGTAGAAAGCTTGAGGAGCATAGGAAAACTAAGAGGCTTCTGGAGAGTCGGCTTGAAGTTTTGAGGGTTGCTGGGAAATATGCGAGAACAAAGTTGCCTACGGACTTGATTGCTTTGAGGCAAGCGCAGTCCAAGTATTACGAGGCAAAAGCTGAGTTTGTTCCGGAAGAAAAGAAAGTTGAGTTCGTGGAGAAAATGGTTCCGCCAAGAGACTTGTATGAAGAATTTGCAGAGGTTATGTCGGATATAGAGGAAAAATGTAAGAGTTATAAGGCGATAAAATATAGAACCACGCCGGAAGCCATGATTATGTCGCCTTTTGAGCGGGAGGAGGCATTGAAAAGGATAGGGAAGGATTTGAGTGAAAAATATGCTAGGGCTTACGAGCTTGGACAGAGGGGGAAAAGCCTTTCAGAGTTGATTGAGCATTATAAGGAAATGAAGAGGTTGGGTGCTGTTGGATATTAAGTTGATACATGATTTGGGGTTGCATCAGATTGAGGCTGGGTATGCAAGCAATATTGACGGCTTCTTTTTTTCCACTTTGTGGTATATGCGAAAAAAGAATGTTTACGACTTTGTTAGGGATATAGCGTTTAAGGGAGGCTTAAAAAAGGCGTTTAATATTCCGGAAAACGTTATTTATATTCATGGCTCGGATAGACCGTTGAAGGCGGAGTCTAAGGATAAGTTTAGAATGTTTATTCGTCCGCCTCTGGTTAGTTTGAGGGAGGCTGTGTGTTTTAATCCAGATATTATTCAAGTAATGGATTTGCCTTTGGATGATGGGGACAGCGAGCAACGTGTCTGTGAGAAGCTGGCTATAAATAGGGATATGGTTGTGGAGTATCATAATTGGTTGGTGAAGGCGGGGTTTAGAAGTAGCAGTCGCTACAAGAATAGGTTGCCGAAGTTTTCAAAGTTTATGTTGTTAGGAGTGTGCCACGGGGATTATCCAGATGCTTACGCTGAAGAGGCAAAGTTTTTCAGAGACTATTGTGAAGTTTTGGGGGTTCCCGTTGCGGGGTTGCTGGCTAGGCATTCAAGGCTTTCAACGAGTCAAAGGTATGATTATGTTGTTCAAGTTTTGACTAAAATTTTGGATGCTGTTGGAAACGAGCGGGTTATCCAGTTGATGGGTTTCGGCTTGTCAAGGATTTCGGAGCTGTCAAAGATTTTGGCGGTGGCTAAAAAGTATGATGCAGTTTTCTGGTTTGAGTCAAGCACGGTTGTCCGAAACAGTTTCCACGCCCGCAAAGTTTTAAGCGTTAACATAAAAAATCCAGATGTAATTGAGTATGTTAACATTTCCAAAGTGAAAGGGGCGGAGAAGTTTACGCCTATAGATGTTTTCAGAGAAAATGATAGGGTGTTGAAGGGTATTTTGGGTCAGACGAAGTTGATGCTTAGCTAGTGATGTTTTTCCACAGCCAATGTAAAACTAAAGTTGTGCAGAGAGTCCCTAAAGCCAGCCCGATTATTGAAAGTTTCGGGTTAAGCACTAAAGCCTCGAAGAAGGCGCCTAGAATAATGAAGGCGAAACCGTATGCGAACAACGAGAAGCTGTCAACCATTGCCTCGTTAATGGAGACAGGATGCCTTAACAGTTTGAATATAACATATTTTATGAGCACTAAACCGGCGACAACGCTGAAGAGGTAGCCGAGAAGTTCGAGGATGCCGAAAGAAAGCATGACTCCGACGAAGTTGGGTATGGAGAGGTTGCTTGCAACTGCGCCGAAGGGGACGCCGATGTTGTAAATCATAACGGTGATTGGAAAGAAGCTTAGCCCTAGGAAAAACATAAGAATCCATCCTAGCCATAAAACGACCGATAACATGCCGTTGTTGAATGTTATGGAGATAATGTTTGCTGAAGTTCTGTATGGGTCGAACGTTAACTTTCGTGCTTCTTCAAGAACTGGCTGGGCATATTTTGGTGTAAGCCCGTGAACGAAGCCGTAGAAAAAGAAGATGACAGCGCAAATGAAGAGGTCATAGTGGCGCTGAATCAGCCCTTTGGGGGTGTGGAAGGCTCCAAGCATCGCTATCGCCTTTTGGATAGGGTTAAGGATATGGTGGTGGTCCATCCGAGGATTGTAGCAATTGCTGCAAGCATTTCAAACCATAGAACAGCCTCGGACGTTATTGGGTTAACCCGTATAAGCTTGTAGGTTAATTCGCCGTTTCTATCGGCAGCCAGCAATATCGACCTTAAAGCGTCAATGTTCGTCTGGTTTTCCCACAGCTTCATCACAACGTCAGCCGTCACGGTTACTTGAATCCACTCGTCGCATTTTAAGTCTTGACGCCATCCGTCGTGCACTTTAAGCGAGGTTTTATCCCATTCAAAAGTCACGTAAAGGTTGTCTGGAACTATTAGAACGTCAAGTTGGACAGATTTGTTTGGAAGCCTATATGCATTTAAATAGTCGAGGATTAACGTGGAGAATTTACCGGAGTTGGCTTGAATATAACGGATTACTTCGGCTGCGGTTTTAGGGTTGTTGGTTGGCTTAACTTGCGAAAGCCTCTGTCCAGAAGACGGGTCAACCGTCACGTTTTCTGCCGGTCCAAGGTGTCCTCTGATTCTGCGGAAAAGCTTTTGCCACCATGACGCAATATAATCAAATATGAATTTTACGTCGCCTAACTGAATGGATGGTCTGCCATAAATTTGCGGTGTGAAGACGGCAAGCGGTATAGCCATGTATGTGCCTATTAAAGCGACGAGGAAAAACACAACGATAACTTTGCTCATTCCACACCCCGTTTAACATAGTGCGACTGAAGGATTAATAATTTTTTATAAAATTTTTAACTAACAAAAAGAGAAGAGGCAACGTTTGTCAAACCCATGCATGATACTTGAAAATTAAGCTTTTTCTACTCTTTGCACGTAACCTTGCCATGCTAATCCGAACATAATCCATTCAATGTCCGTTTTGTCGCTGGATAAAACGACATAGCCGTTTTCATCTATGATTCCAAGCCTTTGCCATTTTTTAAACTCTTTTTCTGGAAGCGTATCTATAGCTCCGTGAGCATAGAGAATCAATCGAGTCAACGGCTTAGCCACAGCCGACTTAAAGCCCCAACCTTTAACTATCTCCAAAATCTCTTCTTCTTTCATGTTTGTCGTATTAAATGTGAATTGCTGTATTTAAAAAAGTTTCTATGTTATTCTGAAGCACTCTAAACAGCGAAGAGCTAAAATATTTCATTCATTTCTGTAATTATGGAAATGTTCACCTATAACGAAATACTATGGATGACGAAGGACATCGAGAGGATGCAAAGCAAAAATCCCAATAAAGGGAATTGAAAGAAAATATCGCCGGTTACATACGTGTCGGTCACTGCGCCTCAAGACTATTTGCTCAGTAGCGTCGACATTACAAAAACGTAGCAGAAAGCCCACCTTTTCAAAGGTGGGATGAATGCGTAGATAAGTTTATATCTATCAACGCATAGTTGTTTTGTTGGCGAGTCGCCGATGAAAGCCAAGAAAACCTATCGACGTCTTGGATGTTTGTTGAGTCGCAAGCGGGCTATGGGCTACATGCCCATGGCAGGGGCTGAATTGACACAGCCCAAAACTCGGTAGGATGAAGGTGTAAACCTCACAAACCGAGAATCCCACGAATTAATTCGTGGGAGTGTCAATAAGCTGGTGAAGAGGACTTTTGAAATAGGCGAAAGGCGAACGCCTATCGGAGTGGCTCCAGTGTAGCTTGCTAGAAAAGCCCAAGCGACCTTAGAAAGTCTAGGATTGAATTTAGGCTTATCCAGCCTAGGAGTAAACCGGCTGCCAGCATTAAAACGAAGATGGAGAACGTGGAGCGGATTATTGCGTTTTCTGTTAGTCCGAAGATTATGGCTATGAAGCCGACGCATCCGATGAGTAGAGCTACTTGCTCGAAGGGGCGGACTGTTACCAAGGTTAGGAGTGGGGTGAAAGAGAGCCATGGGATAACGATGCCGTAGCATACAAAGGCTGCAAGGAGCAGAATTGCTCCGAGGACTATTAGCCCAACGTTAACTTTCATTCTGCCTTCACGCTATAGTATAGGTATATGAAGGTGCTTATGAGTATTAAGATTATCAGTGTTGCTTCCGGGTTTGCTTGAACCCAGTCGGTTAAGCCATAGTATGGGGTGATGGGTTGAGGCTTCTGCAAAAGCGGTATTACATAGAAGATTCTGGCTCTTTCCATGTAGACTCCGGCGAAGAAGCCGATTATCGGCATAAACCACATGATTAAAGGTAGCCATGGATATTTTTCTGCGGGTATCGCTCCAGTTTTTAGGATGGTCCAGCTAATCAGCAGTAGAACCAGCGCTATTATTACTCCGGTTAAAAGTTTCATAGCCCATAGGACCACGAAGCCTACGACGAGCAGTATGACGGCTAATAGGGCGACTAAAAGGTAGATGGTTGGCGGAACTGGGAAGGCTTTTTTAATCATTTCACACCCCCTATTTTTCTTTTTGAGACATTATATACTATGATGATGACGGTTAACCCGCCGAAGATTGTGAGAAGGATATATATGATTTCACGCCATGGTATGGGTGGCGTTACTGGTGGCGGAGTTATTGGCGGTGCTTGATTTATTGGTTCACGCATAATTACGATTTGCATTTTTTCTTTGACTTCTTCTGGAAGCTCGTAGTCTGGGATTTTCGGCGCTTTCCAGTCCTTGGTTGTTTTGAATAGCAAGTCAACTCGGAACCATTGGGCTACGCATGGAGCTGTTTTTCCGCCATACTTTTCCCATGCCCAGCATATGTAGTTAGGGTCTGCTCTTGTCTCGTCGTAGACTAGCTGGCTTCCCAAGTTTACTATGGAAATGCTCCACCATGCGCTGTAAGGAGCGTAATGGTCAAGCCAGTATACGACATCCGGCGTAAGCAATGGTTTTCCAAAGTCTTTGTCGTAGTCGGCTGCCCAGCATGGATAGCGTAAATCTTTGTCTCTGTAAAGTTTCACGGCTGTGCCCTTGGATTGTGGAAGAAGCTCTGCTGCGGTTCCGGGCGTGTATCCTTCAACTACGTAGTCAGCCAGCCACATGCCGGCTATGCCAAGGTAGTCTGGACGAAGCTTGTAGGCTTGGTCTCTTGCGAGGGTTGGGGCGTCTATGCTCAGCAAAATTTTTGCTGAAGTCAGATAATGCTTGTTGAAGTCGGCTACGAGACGTTGCACTGCCTCTTTATGTAGCTCTTGATATGTTGGACCGCCAGTTATAAGGATGTCGCTGTAGTCTTTAACAACGCTTACTTGTGCTGTGCCGGACCAAGCCACGTTTAATTTGAATCCGTAGGCGTATGCTTGAACTGTCATGTTTCTAAATATGTATTCGGTGAGGGTTTCGTTGATAAGCCATGGTGGCGGTTTGATTTCGGTTAGAAAGCCGGATAAAGCTAGGTCGCTGGTTTCAACTTTAATGTTGATTCTTACCGACAAGCTTACTATGCTGTATCTTACTTGACCAAGGAGGTTTTTCCATTCTGCTTTTATTTCTCGGTAATATTCGAAAGCCACCCATTCGCCGTAGGAGCCGAGAATCGTGACAGTTTTTGGGGCGGGTTTGGTCTGGGAAACTTCGTGGAAAGTTATGCCGGGAACCCCGTATGCTAAGAAGGGTCCATATTGCTGTATGAGCAGTAAGCTTATCAAGAAGCCAACGATTATAATGATTTGGAAGTCTCGTCTTTCAAGATACTTTACTAGACTCATCAAATTTTCACCTTAACCTTTCTCAATGTTAAAGCCAATCCGATTATAAGGTTTATTAAAAAAATTAGAAAATAAACTTGAGTGGAGATGTATGCGAAGGCTAGTAGGTCGTAGATAAAGTGGGCTGTAACGCACGCTGTTGGGCTTCCAAGATAGAGCATGGAAATGCTGAATAAGGCGCCGGCGATTATAGCGCTGAACCATTCTGTGGGATACCAATATAAATGGAGAGCTGCGAAGGTGATGGCGCTGGCTGCGACGGCGAAGCGTGGCATGTTGAATCCGGCTAAAACCATGTAGAAAACGGCGATGCGTATCACTTCTTCGGCTGCTATGCCTATTAAAACTGCTATTGGGTGAGGGGCTCCAAGCATTCTTGGGTAAGGGTTGACCAAGGAAGGAAAGCCCAGAATACCCATTAACAGAGCGTTCTGCAATAGAAAGTTTCCCACGTTCATTGAGGATATTTCAACGTGGAATGCAATGAAGATATACAGCATTAGGATGCATCCGCCTAATGCGAACAACGCATGTATGTCGCTGACTATTTTTCGGTGCCAACCGTAAACGGAGAAAAAGGCGATGAGGGCGGTGGTTACAAGGTATTGCCATTCGATTTCAACTTTCATTGCTTACGCCTCATGGAAACAACCGCTGCCACTATAAAGCCGAAGGCTAAAACGCCTATCAACGTGTAAATGTAAATGCTTGGAATGAGAACCCACGGTATCTCCGGTTGCGTTGGCGGTGGCGGTGGCGTAACCGGAGTTTCATCTTCTGTGGTGGGTATCGGGTTTTCACTTTTTTCTTCGATTCGTGCAGTTGCCTTGTTTAGGGTGTAGAATAGTTCGCCGTCTGTTTTAACGGTTATTGTGCCTAGGTCGACGGCGGGACTTGCTTCAACGGTTATACGGTATGTGCCGTCTAGCAGATAGGCTTCGCCGACACCGTTTATGAGTGGAACCTTAAGAACTTCCTTTGGATGTGTTAGAGTTATTGTGCCCTTTGACGGAACCGTCCCGTCAGTGTAGTTGAAATAGAACGTCCAGTAGAAGCGTCTGTAAATTACAAGTTCTAAGGGCATGTGTTTATTGACTGAAACGGTTCTGGAGACGTTGAAGGTTCGGTCTCCGACACGAACCAGCGCTTGAACGGTTCTGGTTCCAGAAGGCACAGCCATAACAGCGGTTCCCTTTTTATCGCATGTGACGCTTTGACCGTCAACTGTCACGGTGGCTTGAAGCGGGTTTCCACATTGGTCTTTAACGATTAGCTGTAAAGTGAATTCTACTTCTAACTTGAGGGTTACGGTTTTATCAGATGTCAACTCCACGAAGCTTAAAGCTTCTTTCGTGCCGATGTTTGCTCTAACAAGATATTGACCCTTTGGAAGCTTTACGGTGAATATGCCTTGAGCGTTGGTTGTTCCGGTTGCCGGTCCAGAAACAGTGGCGCCGGGTAATGGGTTGTCTTGAGCGTCAACAACTTTCACAGTTAATGTATATTTGGGAATAGTGAAGGAGACGGTTTTGTTGGAATCGAGGGTTACAGATTGGGTGAACGTGTAGCCCTTGTAGCTTACGGATACCGTGTATGTGCCTCCCGTTATAGTGGATGATACTGTTCCGGAAGCATCGGTGGTTGCGGTGAACGGTGAGGTTACGGATGCTCCTTGAACGGGTGCTCCATCAGAGTCTTTGACAGATACGGTCAAGCGAAAAGAGGGGATTGTGTAGTCTATGAATAGCTTCGGTTCGAAACCGCCACCCTTCTCTCTTGTGGCAACGATGATGAAGCTTGTATCACAGTAGAGTCGACGGTTAAAAGGTTCAATGTCTGGAAATAGAACGAAAGCTACTTTCTTATCGGTTTTCAAATGGTCCATTACATACTGGGAGTAAAAACCTAACTGCCACGTGAACCATCCGGATTTGAAGCCATATTTACCGCCGAAAAGGTGGGAATGAGGGGAGCCGGGGATGCCCGTTGACGGCTGTTTATTCCATGTGATGGTCGATTCAGCCCAGTTTGTTTCTGCACGGGAAACAGCATACATTTGTCCTTTTTCTGATTCTACATATCCATATCTTGGGTCTCTGTTTAATGTGCTAACAAAGGTGACGTATACTTGGAGTCTAACGTCTTGAACTATTGCGTATGATGGTATTGACGAAACGTCAAACATAAAGTAAATGTATCGCAAGTTTGTAGGTGTGCTGTCTTGCCACGTGATGCTAGCTTGAGCTTCGTCATAGGAGCCGGTGTTCAAGTTGGGCATATCGCTATAGACAAAAGCATCGCCAACACATTTTAGGGAAGCTGTTACTTTCGGATACAGATTTAACCCTAAATAAGCAATGATGGAAGCAACAGCAAGCAGCAGTGCAGCTAACCCTTTCCCGTTTATCTTCATATTGTTCACCATTCAACATAGATAAAAAGGGGGGGTGAAGATTTAGCTGGTTTTGTCACTCGACTTTAATGGACATCAGCCAGTTGGCGATTGGAACAATTATGGCTCCGATGAAGGCGGTGAATAGATAGTTTACGAAGTCTTTAACTGTGATGGAGAACGCTGTCTGGGCAATAAAGGAGTATACGAAGTTTAGAATTATGCCGGCGATGGTGGAGCCGATTATTAGCAGTAGTAGCAACGTGAGTTTTGGTTTGGCGCCTTTCAGCGCAGCCATTAGGGTGGCGACGAAGGATATGAGGAATATTACCCATTCAATTGGGGGAACCATATTTATCACCTTACTGAACGGTAATCGGCTCGGTTACCGGCGTCCATGTGCGCAAGGCTGTTCTTAGGCATTCGTAGTATTCGAACACTGTGATGGTCATTGTTCCCGCTGAAACTGTTCCGGTTTCCTCGATGATTAGGTCTAGACGGTGCACTTCTCCAGCGTTGAGCTCGTTGAACTCGATGTAGAAGCCGGTCATTCCGTCGTCGGCTGCATCGGCATCCTCGATTACACTGACGGCTGTTCCGTCCATGTTTGCTGAAGTAATTGTCAACCCGCTATACTTTGAAATGTAGATGCGTCCAGCCTTGAGCACGCCGTAAGGCGCCGTATCTTCTGCGAGCATCAGAGTGTATGTTATCATCCACTTGTTAGCAACAGCCGTATTTATTCTGTCTGTTGAAAGCCATGTGGTTCCATTCCAGTATAGTATTGCTTTGCTGTCGGTTACGGCAGCTCGGGCATACACATTTAATTGGGAAGGTTGCATCCAGACTTCGAGGTCTTCATCGTTTGTTCCGGGAACTCTAACGGTGATTTTTTCTGGGTAAGCGCCGGAAACTCCGGTTATCAATATAACATATGAGCCGGCGTCGAGGGGAGCAGTCCAGTAGCCGTTTGTCGAGTCGTATGATGCGGACGTTATTGGTTTAACGTTGAATGTTCTGGCGAAGGGGTCGGCTCCAGATGGATAGATTTGAACCGTGGCTGTGGTTACAAGCTGGCTTCTGCCGACATTGAAAATCTTGAACTTAACTGTTAAGCCGGTGGTGTATTTGTATTTCTCGACTGGCGGTGGGGCAGCGTAGTAGGCTTGGTAAAAGATTACTCCGACAACCATCAATAGCAGAACTATTACGAGGAGTGTGGTGGGCTTCACTCTTATTTCTTCTGGCATTTTCGCTTACTTCCTTTGGTCTTTTTCGGAAGGATATTGTGATTTTAAAGATATAAATTGAATCTTCTCTAACGTGTTAGAAGGTTTTCTAATGTAGCAATTGCTACAGTAGTCTTTTGATTTCAATGATGGAGATTAAGAAGCCGATTAGGCAAAGGATGATTATGAAGGTTTGATATTGTGGAGATGGGACGACCATGAGGGAGGATACGGCTAGAGCCAGAAAAATTATGGCTAATGGAATCCATGTTGTTACGGCTTTGCGTATGATTTGTCGGTAGCCTTTTATTATTGTTATTTTGACTATCTCTTTCACCTTGTAGCCGTTTATGGTCTGTTCGACTATGTCTAGGCTTTTAAGTTTCTCGATGTGGTGGAGTATTGTGGGTTTTGTTAAGCCTAGGTTTTGGCTTAGCTCTTCAAGGGAAACTTCGTCTGGGTTGTGTTTTAATAGGTAATTGTATACTCTAAGCGTGTCTGGGGTGAGTTTTCGAAGGATTATTTCATCGTTTCTATCCATTTCTATCATTTTTCACTTATTTTTTCTTTGAGGGAGCCACATTGGAAGGCGGGCTATTTGGTATCCTCTGCGCCATATTAGGTAGCAGATTCCGAAAAGCAGAGATGTTGTTAGTATGAGAGCCGGTATTCCGTAGAAGTCGAATAGGAAGGCGAAGTTTGGAAATGTGGACATTAGTTTCTCTCGTAGGTTTTGGAGGGTTAGACCTACTCCCCAGATTATTGGCGGGATTATTGGAATTGACCACATTCCAAATTTTTTAACAGCATAGTGGGCGAGAATGTATGACCAGATGAGGATGAATACTGCGCCTACAACGTGGTATGTGGTGTCTGTTTGCATGAAGAACGCTTTGTCCAGTGCAGCGATAAAGAATGGTAGGAATTTGAGGGATTGGGCAGCTAGTTCGTAGTTGCCGGAGAAGGCGTGGATTAAAGCGTTAACTAGGCTGGTTCCAACTGCTGGGGCGCATAGTGCAGACCAGAAGATTACTGCTTCAAGGTTGCGGACGATGAAGAAGAGGATGGCTGCTACGATAAAGAAGCCAGCTATAGAAAGCACGATTACGTCCATTAGACCACCGTGATTTCTGATTTTAAGGCTTTCTCTAGGGCTTGTTTTCCGCCGTATTTTCGTAGAAGGTAAATGTAGTCGTCGTGGTGTTCTCGCATGTGTTTAAAGTCTTTGTCTGGAACGTTTTGGAACCATTGGGAGTTAACTAGGTTTGCGCCTAACCAGCAGATTCCGAGGACATAGTTGGTTCCAGCTTCCGTGAATGGGCGATTGGCGAATCCGGTGCGGAACATTGGGATACCGCCGTCATCAACTCTGCAACGCAGTATCCAGTCTACAATGTTCTCTTTGAAGTCTATGGCTGTGGCTTTTGCTGGTCTGAATAACACGCCATGCATGTAAGTGAAGTGTTGTTCTTCTTCGTTCATGTTAATCACGTTTAAACAAAGGATTCTGATTCAACTTGCCGTTTGATTGCCTCATGGATTCTTCGGTAGTCCTCTGGGGTTGGAACAAACATTTCCGTGATTAAACGAATGTCGCCTTTCTTGTCTTGTTCGGCTTTGAAAATTTTTCCTTCTTCGGGTATTTTGCAGACGTATATGCGTGTGCCGTCTTCTCTGACTCCGGTAAGCGTGCATTTAGCAGAATCATTTCTCTTCTTGAAGATGCTCATTCAACTATTCACCATAAAGAGAATAGGGGCTATGCGGATATAAATTTTACATAAATCGGGACTAAAGAAAAAATAAAAGGAAAGGGAGAAAGGGGCGGTTTACTTCGCTGTGCCGAGTTCGATGGATTTCTGGCGTAGGCACTGCACGTATGCTTGTCCTTTTCTTCCGGCGCACGCTTTGGCTACTTTGGCGTTTTGTCCTTTAAATGGAGCTAAGTGTGGAGGTATCTTGCCTTTTCCTTTGGGGAAGGATTGTCGCTTGACGACCACTTTTTGTGGTGAAAGCACTGTTCCGTAGACTGAGAATCCTTGTTCGCTGAGGGCTATTAAGTCCGGCGGATTCAGCTTCATTATGTTTCCACCTTTGAAAGTATTATGTGGATATTCCCTTTTTAAGGCTTATCAAAAATTCTTTAAAAGGGAAGTCGGCGGGTAATAATCCTAGATTTATTATGCATTCAACTGATGGGGTTTTCTTGCAGTTTGAGGCTTTGTCACATATTAAAATGATGTCTGATTTGTTGATGTGGATGCATAATGGTGGGCTTTGGGCAAGTTTCCATGTTCCTTTTTCAAGCATGTATCGTGCAAGGCTTTTTCGGGCTATTTTTTTAACGAAGGGATGTCTTGTAAGCTTTTTGAGGTAGTAGTAGACGTGTTGGATGGATAGCGTCTGTGTTCCAACCTGTTTTCGTCTATGGTTAACCTCGTTTGAAACATCTTTTAGGGTTGGGGTTCTGCATCCTTTATGTTTTAGTTGAATTAAGGCAAACAGAATTTCGTATTCTATGGGTGAGAGAAACGGTTTAGCCATTAAGTTCACTGATATTTTATTTCGGTGGCATCAATATAAAAAATTTTAGTGAATGTTTGTTCCTTGACCCGGCTTTATGCGTGCTCCGCCGGTGAAGAGAAGTCTTTCGATTTCCAGCTCGGACTCTTCTGCGGATAGACCTCGGAATATTCCGTAGGGAGCGTAGGGGGACATCACGGTTGGAACGACTCGTATTTGATATTTGTAGGCTAGCGGTTGATTGACTGGGTGGCTTACGTTGATTGCTTCGAAGCGTTCAATGAATAATGCGTCTTTGAAGTAGTCTATTCCATATTCTTGGACTAGGCGTATCACCCGTCTTGTTTCAAGGTCAACCCATATGCTTGGGTTTCGGAAACGTTTCAAGGCTAGTTCGCTTCTTATTTGGCTTCCACGCATGTAACGGTCAAACCATACTCTACCGTATCCAAAATATGGTTGAGTCAAGTCGAAGCCTCGTCTTTTGAGAATGTTTTTGACTTTACAGTCATTGGAGAAAATGGATTTAAGGGAGAGGTCGCCTTCTTCGTAGCCTAACAGTTTCTGGCATATGGGGCAACTGTCTAGAACCCAGAATCGAACCCAAAGATATATTGAGGATGGCATTTTAAACCACGTATGACGTGTATGGCGGGCGGATTATTACTGATTGTTTATAGAAGTTGTTGTAGTGGTCGAAGATGTCGGCTATTCCGCCTATGAATCCGGGTATTCTTTTGAGGGATTCAACTTGGCTTTTCCATTTTAACCGTATGTGAACCGTGTATCGGCGATAGTCGCCGAGCTCCTTTGGCAAGTCTAAGCTTTGCGATTCTATGATTACAACGTAGCCGTGGTCGTATGTGCGGGCTTGTCCCGTTATAATAAGGCGTCTTAAAACGTCTATTATTTGGCTTCGGAACGGTTTGTCTTCGCCTAGAAAGTTTAGAACATCGTGGATTACGATTACGGGTTGCGTTTCCAGCTTAAGTTCTTGGAGAGTTGCCATGAGCGATTCAAGGGCGATTAGAAAGGCAAGCTGGTTGAAGTAAACCTTCTCTGGAGTTTCAACAAAGGTTAGCACGTTTATGCTGAACGGGTCTGAGAGATGCTGAGCCAGCTTGTCCACTTCAGAGAACCAGAAACGGTTTTTACGCCATCTTTCAACAAAGTTTAAGGCTGCTGCTCTGGATGCGGGATTTTTGATGGCTTTTGCAGCTTTGTGGAGAGCGCCTCCGACGCCGATTAAACCTTTGAGAGTCATGTTTGGGTCAGCGCTACATTTTTCGAAGGTAGGGCGCAGTTCTTCAACCCAAAGCGTTGCTTCCGGCACTTTTAAGACTGTGCCTAAGTGGGCAAGGTCGGTTATGTGTCGCCATGGGACACCCCAGAAGCCTTCCGCTTGCCATTTTTCACGCATTACTTGGAGGGTGGTGCGTTTGTCTGCGGGGGCGACGTATGCTGGCATATATACGTGGATTAGTTCTCGAGGTATGGATAGGAAGTAGTCCCATTCTTGATGTATTGTTCCGAGGAGATAACGGTCTCTTCGTTTTCGGTTTATTTGGTCTAGCCCCATGTAATTGGTTTTGGAGTCGAAGATTATTATTGGATGGCGCCATCTGTCTCCGTAGGTTTTCCATTCTATGTAAAAGTTTTCGAGTAGCACACGGGTTGTGATGGATTTTCCGCTTCCGCTTGGTCCCTCGATGAGTATTGTTGATAGAAAGGAGCGGTCTGTTGGAAGGCGTAGGAAAACTTTTTCGTGTTTGGTTCCGCTGGATACTCCGATGTAGAAGGGGTGGCGTGTTTGCTCGTCAGTGTATCCTATTATTTGTGTTCTGAAGCGGGTGCGGGGTGTTACTGCAAACGCCATCTAATCTTTTGTTTCTCCTTTTTGTTTTTCTTCGCCTTCTAGTTCTTCTTTAAAGAGTTTCTTGATTTTTTCTTCTTCGGTTTCTAGGACGTATTTGGCTTCTAATGATTCATATGCGAATGGTCCGGTAGCTCCGCCCATGAATTCTTCATGGTAGTCTGCAAGTTGTTCCGCTGCTTTCTGCGCTATTGTTGCGAAGTGTAGAAGTTTGACCAAAAGCTCGTCGTATTGTTTTTTGGTGAGGGTTCCGCCTTGTTGTCCAAGCAGATGGGCTAGTTGGTCGCATGTAGCAATTGCTACTTCTATGTTTGTGAGTATCTCTGGATACATAGCTTTTATTTCTGGCGAATATAGTTCTCTGGTTTCAAGTATGTAGGAGAGTTCTGAGGCGAGTTTTCGAAGCCATTGAACGAGAGGGGAGCAGTCTCGTCTTTCGTCTAAGCCTACTTCCACGAGTAGGTAGTATCTTTTTTCAAGTTCCATTGTCTGAACGTCTTGTTCGTCGAGTTCGCCTAGGTTGATTAGGGCTTGGGCGACGGGGTTTACGGCTTTCTTGTTTTTTCTGTTGTTTTCTGTTTGTGTTTCGTTGTTTTCGTCTTCCTCTGGCTCGTAAAAGATGTTGCGTGGCGAGGATACGACGGTGATTTGTGGCGGTGTGCCTAGGCGGACTTGTCTTGCAACAAGGGGTTGGTTGCAGAAAATGCAGATGAAGTCGCCTTTCTCAGATTTTTTAGCTCTTTTTGAGGCTTCGATGTCGGAGAGTTGATAGTTGCATTTTTCGCAGACGTAGGCTACGGCTATTTCGCCTTTCCGCCATCTTTCGTCGCCGAACCGTAGCCTCTCATATTCCTCAAGCAATGCCCCTATGTTTGATGCGCATTTTCGAAGTTTCAGCGACAAGGGTGGCGAGGTTGGTTGACGTGACATTTTACTTAGCCTCTGCCACTACTGGTTTGGGCAGTGTCTTCTCTAACTCTTCAACTTTCTTTTTAATAGTGTCTATTTCTTGAAGTTTTTGCCGTATTTTTTCGATTTCTTCGGGTTTAGCTTCTTCTTCAAGAACCTTTACGAGTTCATCTTTGTATTGTTTGATGGCTTTGGCAGCGTTGATGACGCTTTCGATTCCGCCTTTTTCTGCTAGTTGCTCCAGTCCTAAGCCCCGTATTTTACGTGCTCTGTCGGAAATTATCATGCCGAACACGTGGGTGGGGTCGGAGAAGCTGGTGACAATGTCTCTCATTAAGCTTATAACATCTGAAAGTAGGCTTGCGAGTTTCCAGTCCATGTCAATGAGAGTGTCCCGTTGCGATTTTGTTAGGAGGTTATATGATTCGACATGTTGCATTATTATGTCTGGAACCATTTGAACTCCAGTTAATATTTCGGTTAGTTTTTCCTCTGGCGGATATGGCTTAATCCATAGCACTTTCGGTGAAAATAATCCCCGTTGCTTGAGCTCGGTTAAAGCTTCCGTGCGTTTTTCCTCGGTTCTCCAGAGCGAATCAACCAGTTCTTTTGGCGAGATAAGCTCTCCAGTGAGCATGTAGGCTCTAACTTTAAGGGCTGGGATGTATTTGGATAGAAACGTCCAGAATTTGAGGCGTTCAATTTTTCGTAGAAAGCCGTGGTCGTAGAGCGATTTTGCCAGAACTCTGGTGTATGCCTCTTCAATTTTGCCTTCTAGGACTGGTTTTCCAAAAGTGCCAAGGTCGCCCCAAGCCAGAAAAACCTTATACGGTCCAGCTTCCAGCCCGTGGAAGTGGCGTCCAGCAACATTCATGTGGGCGATTATTCGTTTCTCTTTGCCTAAAACGTAGTGTTGCCGTGGATTCAGAGTTTCAAGATACCAAATTTTCTTTCGCATTTCATAGATTAACGCTACAATTATGGCGCCAAGTAAAGCAGAAATCAGTATTGTCATTTCTGTTTCCATAATGAACCCGTCTACTATTATCATTAAAAATTTTTTAAAGTTTGCGATGATTGTGATAGAAAGTATTATATTTAGATACGTTAAAAATTTTTGAACGGGGTATGTGTTTGGAGTTCGACTGGGCTTTAGCAACCATTGGCTCGATGGGTGTGGTCATCATCGTTCTGATTGTTTACATTGCGTATAGGTTCAGAGAGGAGAAGGTGTCGATGGTCGGCATAGATGTTAACGACTTGCTTAACCGCTGGAAGGAAGCTGAGCATATTTTACAGTCTGTTAGGGAAAGCCGATGCTGGAACTGTGGCTCAATAGATAAGGAAGTTATGGGTAACCTTTACCAAGACGATGAAATCAGAATAAGATGCAAGCAATGTAGCACTGAAACTCTGTGGAAACGAGGCAGAAAGGAGTGGAAGCTGACCACTGGAACAAGAAGCTTCGTTCAGCTTTTAGAGGAAAAGATTGCGATGGAGAAAGCTAAAACTGGCGGGAAGTAAATGGATTTAAACGCAATTGCCATAATTGTAGTTTTCGGCGCTATTCTCGCAATTACTTTGTCCAAGTATCTGCTTGGCGGGCAACCTAAAAGTGCTCGTGACACGTCATCAAATAAACCGGCGTCCAGCATATCGCAAGAGGATTTAGAGGCTGTTGCTGAGAGGGTATACAGAGTTATCAACAAGCTTGAGGTTTTAGAGAGACGTGTTTCAGACTTGAACATCTACGTCGGGCAGATGGTGGCGGATGCATGGAGGAAACGGGTAGAAGAAAGAGAAGTGAGATAACGGTTTTCGCCTTAATTGCTATTGTAGGGATAAACTTAGTGTTCACTTTCGTTCTTTATGACGGCTATGAAAAAACAAGGATGGAGTATGAGTCGACAAGTTCACTGTTGAAAAGTTTGATGAGCCAAGTTCAAGCGACGTCCCAGTATGTAGCTGTCGGAAACATCACGTTGAAGTTTCAACCGTTTATGCAGAATCAAATGGTTTCTGGAAACACAATAACCTATTTGCTTGGTTTTGTAACAGTGACCAATTTAACGAATATTATTGCAAGACCGTTAACGTTGACCATTTTATTCGAGCCAAATGTCACCTATCCAGAGTGGGGCAACGTGTCCTATGACTACACGAATTTTCAAACTTTGGAGATACCGCCGGGAGTAAACGATGTGATGATGCCGTGGGGTGCTTTTCCAGTAACGTTAACTGGGTTTAGAAAGGGAGATGTAATAGTGTGGGACATGCTTGTCACGGCTACGGCGACATGGGTGAACATTGAGGTTGCAAGGGTTTCGATGATGGTAAGTTTTAAATTGATAGTTGTGTAAGAGATTGGTGATGGGCTATGCCGAAGGATGATTGCTTCGTTCCATGTTCAGCAGATGCCTTGCTGAATAAGGACGTTGTGGACGTTATAGATTCGAGGCGTGACGCAAAAGTTCCGGTGAGGGTTAACGTCAAGAAAGTATTGAATCGCCGTATTGAAATTAATTCGCCAGTCTAGGGTTTTACATGGCGGAGAAAACTTATAGCGAAAGCGAACTTGTGCCAGTCTATGTCTTTGACGAGTCCAGCGTGCATTTCGAGTGTGTCTTTAAACATTTATGTGCCCTTCATGGGTTAGGATGGGAGTGGATTACAACCGTCACTTCTACACAGCTTGTTGAAGGAGCTGGCAACTGCCTAGACATTTATCGTAAAACGCTTATGATTTCAAGTTTGACAAGCGAGATTGAGGAGATTATTGATGAGTTTGTGAAAGAGTTTATGCTTGGCAATGTAGCAGATGCTACAGAGAAAATGCGTATTTCCGAGGCAGATTTGAAGCAACTGTATTGGATGTATAGCCACTTTGTCTTGGCAGAGGAACATTGTGCAGATTATATAAGCTTGTTTGTTAAAAAAATGTGGGATGCCAAAAACGACCATGAACGCAAGGTTGCTGAAGAGAAAATTTTGAAGATAGCAAAATCTCTATACGTTATTAGGTTAGAGAGGAAAAAATTGTTTTCGGAGTTTCTTGAAAAAATAAATGGGAAGTCAACGGGTTCTGATAGAGGCGACTCTGGCAAATAGTTCGTCTACTGTTTTGTTTAACACGTCTATTTTGCGCTCAACGATTGAGAGGGCGTCTAGAATTATTTGTTGGCTGATTTGATTAAACCTTGATTTTGGATTGGATTGCATAATTAGTTGTTTGGTAATTTAAGTTTTAAGCTTTTTGATTAAAAAAATTTTTATACTTCGACAAAATATATCGGAACAAGATGTAACATGACGGATGGGGAAATTGTGGAGTGGGATGTATTTATTCAAAAGTTTAAGTCGGCGAGATGCAGAGTTGAAAATGGAAAACTTATTTGTGAGGGTTTCTTAGACGAGAAGCCAGCGGTCTGTGAAGTGATGCAAAAAGATGGAAAGACTGAAGTGGTTTGTCGAAAGCTTGAAATATCGTCTCCAGTTTAAAACAGCGATAAAACAGTAGCGCCTATAAGAAAACCGCCGAGAAAAAGCGGGACGATGAGAGTCCATAGGTAGAAGTCCCAACTGTTCAGTTTAATGTTTGAGAGTCCATAGACCCATAGTGTCCATTCAACGTTGGAGCCGGATGCACGGTTCAACATCCAGTCAAGGGTGTTGAAGCCTAAAGCGGAAAAGAATACTGCGAAAAAGAGGAAGATTATGGCTAATTTTGGATGTTTTCCATGATACACCATAGCGGTTATTGCTCCGGTAAGTAAACCGCCAAGCCAAAGGCTCAACACGCCATAAAGTTGATAGGCAACTTTGGCTGGGACAACGATGTAGGTGTTCATCCACCAGTCAGCATGGGGTTTTTCTTCAACCCATACGTAGCCAAGCCAGTTCGATGAAATAAGACCAACATAAGTTAAATAGCAACCCAGAACAAAAAGAAGTAGCACGATTGCCCTTGGCAATTAAATCTCCATGTATCTATAGCCTAGTTGCTGAAACTCGTCAACTAAATCGTTGGATAAAACTTTACGCCGGTTCAAGGCTGCTGCAAAGTCTTGTATGAAGACTCTGCGGGATGAACCTTTTGGCAGCGTTGTTTTTGCAACGTATAAGGCAGCGCTTAACACTTTGCATTTTTGGCTTGAAAGCGGAAATCCAAGTAGCATACAAATTGAGTCCAACGTTCTCAGCTCAGCTTCCGACATATTTAAACGCCCTCACATATGCTGGAGTGAAACTTTGAAAGGACATCTGAAACTTTGTCTTTAGCGTGGTGAACTTTACGTTGTCGAACATCGTTTTTGGCATCCTCGATTTTTTGGATTAGAGAGTCAAAGTTAACATTACATGCCTTTGCTGTTTCTTTCAAATGGGAAATCGCTGCCTTAGCGTTGGCTTCAAACACGGCGAGGTCTGATTGCCACTGCTTATCGGATGTAGGCGTTAAAACAACGAGTCTGCCAATATGCTCGGATAAGTCTATGAGTTCTCTCATTGCAACAATAGCTTCACATGCGCATTTACATTTACTCATAGCAACCACTTCTTTTTTTAGTATTTTCTGTTTGCTATATGAAGCTTATCAAAAATTTTTGTAAAGTTAAACGAATCTGTCTAGGGTGGCTTGTTCTTCTGGGATTCTTTGCATACCGAGAATCTGTAAGACTTTGGGGAGCTTACATTTTCCTTCGCCTTTACTCTTTACGTGAATGTAGCATATGGCTGGGTATTCTTCTTCTATTTCAACGGGTTTGGGAACAAATTCGTGTGCATGTATCCATCCGCCATCCATGGCTTCGCAACCAGCATTTTCGAGCTTTTCAAATATTTTGCGTTGCTCACCAAAGGAGAAGGCGTATCCCCCATTTTCTTGCTCCATGAACAGCAAGCATGAAACTGGTATTGTGGATTCTTTAACCTCTAAGCTCTGCTTGTCTACCACTATACTGCCAGAAACCGACGTTTCAACGGTTTCTTTACATGAGTCTACACATTCTTCGTATTCTGGAGTGTCGTAGTCTGCTTCAAAGGCGCATCTATCTTCACATTCCACAATATATTCAACTTCGCTTTTAACGTCCGGGTCTTTAAAGTCAATAAGGCATGAGCTGTTTAACGATTCAGCTCTTGTGACTGGAAGAAATCTTTTGCCAAGCTGTTCGCATTCATTCATAGCTAAACCGCCAATGCGTTTAATGCTCTTTTCAGTTGCACAACAGCCGTATCCACATCCAGTTCGGTGGGGCATTCACTCATTTCGAGACCTTCTCTCCAAAACTGGTTAAGTTTATCAACTTCCCTAATTATCTCACTTGGCGACATGTGTTTCATCAAGCCTTCCGCTACAGCATTACTGATGTCGAGCAGACGGTTACGCTGTATCCGTTTACATTCTTTGCTCATAACTATATGCCTCCGACTACTTCTCCCTAATCAGAGCCTCTATTTCTTTTGCTTGAGTTGGACACTTCTCTTTAAGTTGAATGGCTGCATGGCTGAAATGTTTTAATTCGTCTAATGCGAAGGATTTTAATGGTTCCGGCATTTCAGAGTAGTCTTTGAAGGCTTTCCATTCATCTTTTGCTAATTCTAATAGTGTAGAGCATGTTAATTCTTTTTCCATTTTAAACTACCTCACTTTCAATTCTTAAATGTGCTTCCTCAAAATTACGCAGAATGCTAACATGATTACATAGACTTTCGAGAATTTTCCCAAATTTGAAGCCTTCAACAAAACAGACGCTTGGTTCTTCAATCACGTCTTCCATACTATATCACCGTGATAGTTTGTTGGTTAAATGAAACCCCCATTCTGGCTCGGCTGGTTACTCTTCGCCTTAGCAAAAAGGAGCCGTAAAGCGTGTCTTTTGATAATGCAAGTTCAACGGTTAAGTCAGGGGTTAGGTCACAAGCGTGAACGTAGTCTGTTACTTTTCTATGTTTACCGCCTATGTTACGGCATGACCAAGCAAAATCGTCGAAATGACGTTGCCTAAGTGTTTCTGAGGGTGCATTCATCTCACCATCTCCGTTTGGAGCAGTGTAGGAAATGTTCTACGACAATGCAGTAGTCGTCTGTATGTTTTATTGGTATGCCTAAAAGTTCTTCAGCGATGACGTATTCGCCGGGGTATGGGAAGTCGGAGCCGACGATTTCTATTCTGCCGGTTTTGGCGTCTACTTTAAAGTTTGCGAGACCGCCATATTTTGTGTCTTCAAACTCAACTTCACAGTAGGGATACTTTTCTGAACAGAGTGTTCTGCTTAGGCGAACCGTGAGGGTTTCACCTAAGGCTTGAACAGAATGTTCTGAACCAAGTTTGTTGTTTTGTTTGAAGCGCCTAAATTTTTGCAGTATCTCTTCTGCGTTTTTTATTGGAATTTCATATTCGCTTCCAGTCACATTCCAACACCTTTACTCGCATGGACATTCTTCTTTACATTCGCATTTCCCAAATAGTATAGAGTCTATTTTTCTATCCATTTTATTTAATCCTCCCCACGCAGCGACTTAGGTCGGTAAACGCTTCCTTCAACTGTTGTTCAGCAGCCTCTAATTTTTCCTTCCACTTGCCTGACCATGCCCAATCACAAGCTGTGTCGCTATCGTGAAACTCGCATTCGTGTAACCATCTTTCGTCCAAAATTACTTTGCCCACGTAGTTCTTGATGGCTGTTTCAAGTCTGTCAAACTCGTATTCGCAGCTTGACATCTTACCACCCCGGCGGTCTGCATTTAAGCATGAATTGGTCTCTTTGGCGCCATGCTTTGTCGTAAAGGTCGGCTATTTTGCTCCATTTACTTTTAAATTCTGGGTCTGTTTCAGCGTCAGGCACCAGTTCCATTACGGTTACAGCCATGCCGTAGGCGTTGCCAGCATCCCCCAGCCAAAATGTTAAGCGGAAGGTGTTACAGTTTTCAACTTCTTTGGGAAGGTTTTCCACTGCATCTTCGAGTAGTTTAATGGCTTCATCCAATTTTTTCCGGCTGAAATTTCGAAGGTGTTCTGTGCATATTTTCTCAGCCATTACACCATCGCCTTGACAATTTTAATTGGCACAGGCATCGGGTAAGTTTCAGTGTAGCTGTGGATTGTTTTGCCTTCCGGTGAAAAGAAGTCCACCGTGAATATGGCTTCTTCTTTGACTGCTGGTTCAAGTGACGGCGTGATTCGAGCGCATACTCTTACAGCCCTTACAGAGTGTTCTCGGCTTCCATAGTAGAAGTTGGCGCAGAGTTCACGGTTAGCTATTTTATGAACTTCTATGCCACGTTCATCTTCAACCCTAGCGAAGAGTTTCGCCATTGTTTTAGCCCCTTGCGGTATTGAGGGAGAAATGGTATTTTAAATTTATCAAAAAACTTTTAAATGAAGATTTGCTATCGTCGTCTTCTGGTTAGTAGCAGTATTATTAGAAGCGCCGTCAAGGATAGTAGCGAAAACGTGAATATTGGTTTTCCATAGAATGGTGTTTCAACAACTAATTCAACTTGTTTCGCCTCTACTTTTACTGGAGCTAATGTTTTGAAGTGAATCACGTATTTTCCATCTGGAAGGGCGGGAATTTTAATTGAAACAATTTTCTTGTCAAGTCCGGATATGAAGACTGTTTGAGTTTCTTCGACTATCGTGTTGTTTTGTCGGTCAATGATTTGGCATTGAAATGTTACGTCTGAGGCACTTGTGCCTTTGTTTATGATTAAGACTTCTATAGTTGACGTTGGTTTCCACCAGAAGTTTGTTATGTGGGCTGTCTGGATTATTACGTCTAATCGGATGGTGGGTATGACTGGAGCTGGCGTTGGAGTTGGTGTAGGCACTTCAGTATATATAATGAATTTTACGTATGTTGCTGCCGGTGTGTAAAGCAAAACCTCCGCTGTTCTATTGTAATATGTTTTACGTGAAGCGGATAGAAGCGTTTCCAGTCGTTGGTCGGCGAATCTAAGCTGTGTTATTTGGCGAGCTACGTCAGAAAGCATGATTAAAATTTGGTTTGCATGTCGAGCCAACACTTCGGTTGCTTCTGGCTCTGTGAGAAGAACAAGTTGCTGGTGTGAAAAACGATTGAGCGACGTCTGTCGAGATGTGAACACTAATAGTCGAAGTCGTTGGTCGGCATCTCGTTTTGCTGTATACAAACGGTTTGCATCTACGGCTATATTTACCAACTGACCCGCATTCCTAAGCAAGCCTAAAACACGTGAAGTATCCATCAAAATTTTAACTGGATGGAGAACAGCTCTATCAAAGGAAGCTTGTCTAAACGGGGTTTGATTCACAGTTAATGCTTGAATGGCGAATCGCTCAATAACCGACACTTCTTCGCTGCCCCAGCTTCCATGGCTGGGCTCTGGGCTGACATATTTACGCACATATATGTAGTCCCAAAATCTATTTCCAGACGTCCCGTAACAACATAAAAGGATATATCCGCTTGTTGTTATTGAAGTGTCTGTAATTGAAGGAGTATCTTCTGTTGGAGGTTCACCGTAAAAGAATCTAAATGTAGAAGACCCAGCTAATAATTCGTATTTTCTCCAAGCAGTAGAATCTAATTTAACGCCAGACCCTTTAAGCCATGTTTGACTACCGCCTACTGTTTTTTGGAACGCAATGGTGTAAGTGTAATAATTGCTGAGAACCATCCAAACGTAACCAGTCCCACTTATCCTAGTGAAGCCGTCGGTGGCGCATAAATAATTATCTATTGCATTATACTGTGCTGTTGAATCCATTCTCGCTCTTATTCCAATTGCGAATGGTCGTGAAAACGTAGATTTTGTTTGTATCCTAGAATAGTCACCGCTGATTCTCACGTATCCATTTTCAACTACTGGAGAACCCGCTTTAACAGTCCATTTCGTAGTATTTAGCGATGTGCCATCAAAGCCGTCAAAGAAGAGGAAAGTGGCGTCGCCGTTGCTTGTTGTTGTAGCGTCGCTTTTGCCATAGTAAACGTATATTGTAACTGGGCTTGAGCTTAAATCGTCCGGTATTTTAACCCAGAAAACGGCGTATTGCCCGTCAACTTTTGTTTCCATCCAGTAGTCGAGGAGGGTTGTCCCGTCGCTTCTGGTGAACCTTATGTCGCCGAAGTCTGTTCGGCATTTGCCAGCAACGTAAACGTTTTCTCCGCTGTCCGTGCCACTTCCATAGTTGACTTTTATGCGGATTTGATAGTTTGTTCCGGCTCCGCTGGCTGGGTTAATTACATGGCTTTTGCGGTAGTTCCATCCGGGAAGCCAATTTTGAGCCATGGCTGGCTTATAAGTTAGGAGAATGAGCAAGTTGAGTAATATTGACAGAATTATGGTTAGGGTTAACAGTTTGTTTTTCAATTTTTTATCATGCGCTCCTATTGGGAGTAAGAATGGGGATTGTTTAGCCGTCCTTAGTGTTGATAGTCCATGTTACTTGTATTATGTCGCCGGGCGTTACTGATGCGTCGGGTATTGAAGCTACTGCGAATAAGTTGTTGTCGCTTCCGCTTGTTCCGCTCCAATGTAAACCGGTGCATTTTATCGTTGTTGTCGTTGATGATGTCCATTGTGCAACCACTTGGAAGGCTGTTGCATTTATTGTGGATGGGGTGCCTGCTTTTCGTTCCAGTCCGCCGGTTGTGTATTCGTTTGGAAGTTTAGTCCAAGTTTTGGATGGTGACGTGTCGCTTGATAATGCAATGTATTTTACTTGTCTTTGTGTTTCGTTGTCAAAGCATAAGATGTTGCGGATGAACCTTGCGCCTATGGTTGTGAGTATGTTGTGGGTTGTGTAGTTGTAGACTGTTTTTCCGTTGCGGATTATTGTGAAGTTAACCATGTGGGGGAATGCGACTTCTTGCTGGGTGGCTGAGAGCTGTCCGTGGTAGTAGCCTATGACGAAGGCGATGGCGATGGCGAAGACGAGACTAATGGCTGTTAAGGTTTTTGGCTTATTCGTGTTTTTCACCTCCTTTCCAAATTTTATGGTAGAGTGTTTTAAAGTGTGGGTAAATAAGCGTGCCAATTGAAGCTAACATTGCTATCCACATGGCGTAATTTAACAGTTCAACAAGTATAAAACTTACATCGTATGGAAGGGTTGCCAGCAGTTGGTAAACAATGAACCAAGCGAATCCGATGAGCGCCCAAACTTTCACGATTAAGCCGGATGCTTTTTTGTTGTTGTTTTTTAGTGTTTGTTCATCTCTGTGAGTAGGCGTGTTTATGTTTGGTTTAAGGGATTTTTGATTTTGGATGAAGGTTAAACGCCTATATTTTATTGCTATGACGGCGCATAAGGTTAGTGTTAGGAGAGAAAAGAAGGTTTGATGGTAGAAGGTTAGGTCGCCTATACGGCTCCAGTATGTTGGCAGAAAACCGTAACGGTAGATTTTTACGTCTATGTTTGTATACAAGTCAACCGTTTGTTCTGTGCTTGATGGTTGATGCGTGGGGAAGTTGGGAGCTAAATAGGAAAAGATTGGCGAAAATAATATGATGTTCCAGAGTGAAATGTAGATTAAGATGGTTATGCTGTATATTAGGAGTGCTTTCAATGTAAATGTGGCAAACGCTTTAAACATTTCGATTTATTTTTTATTAGAGGTTTTATTATTAAATTTTTTCAAAAAATTTAAGTTGCTACGATATTGGAGTATTTCTTAAAAACATTTGCAGATGATTTCTTGAGTGGGGGAAGAACCTTGACTCATAAACGGTGTGTAAGCAAGAAATATGAGCAGTATTATGGTGAACCTTACAAGCCTAAAACGTTGACGGAAGTTAAGTTTTGTGTTAAATGCGGGAGAGAGTTGCCGTCGAACAGTCGAACCCGCAACTGTCCATATTGCGCCGGAACGATTAAAACAAGATATATTCGGGTTAGGTAAACGTTTTTTAAGGTCTAATGGCGTATTCCATTTTTCGACCGCAACGGGAACATTTAGGGCGTTTAGCTGCGGTTTTGTATACGCCACATTTTGGGCAAAACCATTGTAAAGCTCTTTTTGCAAGATGCAAACATTCATCACCTATAATTTAGTTAAGGAGAATTTAGTGGTCGACGGGGGAACTCCCCCCTAGTCGACCTATACCTACTCGCCCCCACCACCTTTCGGCTTTAAGTAGTTCTTGCCTTCCCAGACGCAGTTCATCAATCTGCCGAAATCGTCGTATTTGAAGGTTATTGGTCCTTCAGTCTCTTCGACTCCGCCCCACAGCCACTTCAAGTAGTATTCTTTGCCGACTTCAACGTATTTACCGTCGAATACAACAGTGCCCGTGTCGTCGGTCTTCAGCGTAACAACTGGCGTTGTTCCAACATATAGCGTTACATCTAGCCCGGCGATTGGCGGGTTATCGAAGTATGGTGCGTCGTAGTAGAAGTGTTTGATTATCTTCGGGTTGGGCACTTTGTATTCGAATTGCCATATCAGCTTTGAACAGTCGATGGTGACTGTTCTGCTCCATAGCTTACCGCACCAAGTCCATGAGATGACGTATGTTCCGTCAATAACTCCGGAGCCGAATAAGACTTTTCCATTCTTCGTGAACTTTATGTCGGCAAAGTTCATTGGACCTTCGCATTTGACAGCTAAACCGTCTGGGATAGGCTTGCCAGTTTCTTCACATAGGATAGTGACTTCTATCCATTTGCCGGGTGGCTGGGGGCGGGGTCTTGGACATGGGGGTCTAGGACGCCTATGACAAGCGTCCACCACACCTATTACAAAAAAACTGGAAACTATGAGGGCGCAAAGCATTAGAACCAGCAGCGGAAAGGCGGTGGAGACGTTGGACTTCCGTAGCATTTTTCCCTATTCCCTCCTTATATTTTTCATTTGAAGATATTTTAAGTATGTTGAATATTAAGGTTTATGGAATTGAGTTATAGAAGTTTGTTATATGATGTTATTCTTTTCTGGTTAGTATTGTAGCGACTGCTACTATTGTTAGGAGTGCTGCCATGTATAGATGCCACGGGGGAACGATGAATCGGCGCAGTATTGCTATGGGCATTTGTTCTACTGGTATTTTTGGTTGGAATATTAGTAGCCATAGGATTATTGGGATAAGTGGAATGGCGGTTTTCCATGTTTCACGTTGGCTGTAAAAGATTAAGCCTACAATGAATACTATTAATAGTAGTATGTAAAAGGTTAATGGGAGACAGTATTGTTCTTCAAGTGCTGGCGGGGTAGGTGGTTCGATTTTTGGTGGTCCGCCGACGAAGTAGACGAGGGTGAGGTTTGCGTCGTTGGTTATTGAGAGTGTTGTTGATGAGGATGAAATTTGGATTGGTGGGCTTGCTGAGTAAATCATGTAGTTGAAGGCTAGTCTAGTGTCGTTGATTTCTTTGTATATGTCTATAACATCTATGCGGTAGTTGCCAAAGTAGCAAGGCACCACTACTGGTGTTCGGTAGGTTACGCCTTGGAAACTAAATCTAGCGTTGATTTCTGGTTCTGATTTAACATAGATTATTACGGCTCCGGGGCAGAGGGCGGTTGGTTCAAACCATATTGCTGAGCTGTAGTCTGTCCATTCTCCGTTAACGTCAAGTCCCATCAGCAGGTATTCTGTTTCTGTTCGCCCGCCAAGCATCCAGTAAGAGCCACACCATTCAATGGCATTCCATTGTATTCCGTAGGTAAGGGTTGTGAAGTTTTCGCCATCGAAAAGTTTGAGATAAGTTTCGTCAATGTAACCGCCATGCCATCTGTTGGATATGAGAAAGTGGGTTCCGTTCCATGAAATTTCTCCGATGCCGGTCGTTGCTGGAAAGTCGGCTTGTTCAGACAAATCGGTGAGCGTTTTTCCGTCATATTTAAAAAGGGGTGCGTAATCAATACCATACTCAAATCCTATTAAGGCGTATTCACCGTTCCATTCAATTTCAGTTGGGGCGCCAAACTCATCGCCACTCAACAGCGTAGTCAGCTCTTTTCCGTCCCATTTGTAGAGGTAGCCGAGGTTTCGTTCGCTGTCCCAAGCGCCGATTAGCCAATAGTTTTCACAGTCTGCCAGACAGGTAATCATTGGTTCGAAATAGCCACCTAGGATTTCGGAAGTTACGTCATTAAACGTTTGTCCGTCGTAAGTGTATAGTCTTCCATAAGCATAGTAATGACCAGAAGATTTATAATATCCACCTATAAGAAACTTTGAGCGGTAGCGGGCAATATCCATTATTTGAACGCCTTCTACTGATGGGGCGACATTTGTGAATTGTTTTCCATCAAATTTGACTATTCTTGGTCCAGCTCCGGGTCCCCCGTATACATCCATTGGTTCGTCCTCAAGTCCTATTAATAAAAATCCGTAACCGTTCCGCAGCGTGCTTATATCAAAATTTGTTCCCAGCCAGTCGCTTAAGTCTTCAACTCTAGATGAGTTGGGTTGCACGTCGATGGCTACTAGGCATCCATTTTCGCCACCAACCAACCAGTTTGGGATGACTGTGAATTTGGGTAGCGGGTAGCTATATGTGATTTCAAGGAATGGCGGTCTGTTTCCAAGCCAGTCTTTGGCGAAAACATGGACAAATTCTGCGCCGGTAGGCGTATTTGAGTTTATGTCTCTTGAGGAGCGGAGGCAAATTGTGGTATAACCAGTTTTGTTGATGATGTTGAAGTTTGATATTGTTATTACGTTCCATTGCCATGTTAGGAAATTGGCTGTGTTGAAGGTGCCGTCATCGTAGTTTACGCCGTCGAATTGGTTGTAATCGTCAGTTGTCACTGGAGTGTCTCCGGTCCATTTTTGAATGCGAATCACGAAGTCTGTTGCGCTTTGGTCCCATTCTCCGTATAGGTAGAGTTTGGCGGAGAGAATTGTTGCGTTGTCGGGGATTCGGCTTGTATCAAACTTTAGGAAGCTTCGGTATACTTTGTATTTACCGCCAGAGAAGTCTTGTCCAATTACAAGCGAGCCCCCGAAGGGTATTTCGCTTGTTGCTGTTGTTCTAGCTGTCGAGTAGGTGGTGGCTTCTCCGAAGACGTATGCATCATTGTCGATGCGGTCTACCGCAAATTGTCGTGTTACGGTTATTATGTCGTCTGCTTTGGTTGTATCAATTGGAAGCAGAACTGATAGTGCAAAAATAATAGAAAAGAGTAGAGCGATAAACACGACGGCGCTGGTTTTCATACGGTTAACCTTTGTTTATTTTTTCTCTTTTTTTATTTAAGGTTTATACAAAATTTTTTAAGGTGTGAAGCAGTAGTGTAGAAATGGCGGTGTTATGGATAAGTTGGCTTTGGCGTTGCTGGTTGCTGCTGGATACATAATGATTTTGTTGGTGTTTTTGTTGCCGGATATTGATTATGATAGTTATTTTAGGTTTCAGCTTGCGTATAATATTGGTTTTTCAGTTAGATATGCCCATTCATTGATATGGTTGCCCGTGTATCAGTTTGTGATTGCTTTTGTTAGGAATTTTTTGTGGATGAGGTTGTTTTCGGTTGTTTGTGTGTTGTTGGCGGGGGTTGTGTTGGCGAGGTGGGGCTTGAATGAAGATGTAGCAGTTGCTACAAGTGTTTTTTTCCTCTTAAACCCGTTTATTTTGCTTTACGGTTCGCAAGCCATGTCTGAGAGTTTAAACGTTCTTTTAACAGTTGTTTTTATATGGTTGTTTATGAGAGAGAAACATGTTTATGCTGCCTTTGTATTGGCTTGTGGCGTTTTGACGGCTTACTCGTTTTGGGTTTTTATTCCGTTTGTGTTGGGGTATGTTGTGTTTGAAAGAAAGAGGGAGTGTGTGGCGTATTTGTTGGCTGTTTTTGCCGTTGTTTGGTGGGGCTACGTCAACTATTTGTTTGCGGGGAAGCCTCTTAATTTTATTGAAAAGGCTTCTGTTTTTTATAATGCTTTGAAAAATCGTATATTATGGGGTGATGGGTGGTTTAGTTTTTTGCTTTTTCCGTTTATTTATCCGTTTATGTTTGTGGCTCCGTTTTCGGTTAAGGTTTTCAGTGGGAAGCTTACAAGTATGGATGTTAAAGGTAAATGGTTGCTTTTGTATTTTGTTGTTGCATATACTGTTCTGCTTGTTGTTGGTCAAGTGTTTGGGTATATTTTTAGCTGGGGGAGATACTTTATTCCGTTGATTCCAGTTTATCTGTTGCTGGGCTGTGAGCCGGTGGTGAAGTCAAGGAGAAAGAAAGTGTGGGTTATGCTTTACTTTGTGTTTTCGACGGTGATGACCGTTTTTGAGGCTGTTAGGGTGTATGACTTTAAATGGAGGATGTATAGTGACTAAGGTTGTTAATCCGTTGATTAGCAATAGAGAAGAGCGTTTCTTGAATTTTGTTGCAACTTGTTTGTTCCGTTTTTTGCATCCGGATTTGGCTACGTTTATTGCGGTTTTGGCAAGTTTGGTGGCTTTTGCTTTTTATGTATTGCTAGAGGGGGGCTATGGTTATTTGTTGTGTAATGTTGCGTTGTTTGTGCATTATATTTTTGATGGTGTTGACGGGAAAATTGCGAGGTTGAGGAATTTGGGTAGAAAGAATGGATGGTTGATTGACAAAGCGTCTGATTATGTGTCGTCATGTTTTTTTGTATCTGGGTTTTTCTATGCATCAGTTAAGAGTGTTTTTGTGGTGTGTTTGGTTTTGGCTGCGACAACGTTTGTTCATTGTGTTCATGGGTATTACCAGAGGAAGGGTTATGAGGTGAAACTAGGCGGGACTGAAAGCAGAGTTGTTTTGTCGGTGTTAAACCTTGTTATGTGGGTTATGACACTCCCACGAATTAATTCGTAGGATTCTCGGTTTGTGAGGTTTACAAAACATCTAAGACATTGACAGATTTGACAGATATAAACTTATCCAGCATTCATCCCATGAATAAATTCATGGGCTTTCTGCTACGTTTTTGTAAACGTAAATCATTTATATGAATGCGTTTAAATTATAGGCGTGAGGGATAGGTGTGAATAAGACGCTTGATGCTTTTTTGGTTAAGCCTAGGAATGTTTATTTAACTATTCATCAAACGTTTGAAAGGCGATGTAAAGAGTGTAGTGAGCTTTTGGGTAGTGAAGAAAAGGGGATGTGGGTGAGAGTTTTTTGTGGGGCGGAGCGGTGTATTAAGAGGTAGGTTCGCTTCGCCACAGCTTCCATGCGATTTCCATGTTGGGTTGGTTCTGGAATAGCGGGGCGTTGTTGCTTAGGTGGTAGGTTACTGTTCCGTTTACGGTTTCTCCGGCTTTGACGGTTACGCTGAATTGGATGGTGCCCCATTTGAAGTCTGTTAGGTTGCTTGACTGTATTTGGAAGCCCATTAGGGGCGTTATTTCTTTGGTTGTGACGTTATAGGCGGTTATGTTGACGGTTATGGTTACAGCTCTTTTTCCGTTGTTTGTGAATTTTAGGTATATGTCGAAGGCTCGGTTGGTTAGGTTCGCTGGTGGAAGCGTAACTTCTTGTCCGAAGTGTTGATGTAGTGGATACCATCTATTTGGGTTTGTTTCGTCGCTGAACCAGACTTCGAATGGTTCACGGTAGACAACGGGGACTTTTACTGTTAGTAGCCATATAGTTGCGTAAACGGATGCTGCTAGAAGCATTGTGAGGACGGTTGCGATTAGGGTTTTCTTGACTTTTGAAAGTTTGAATGGGATTTGGTTCGTAGGTAATGTGGCTTTGAAGGTTTCTTTGCGTAGTTTTAGCGCCATTGTTAGGATTATTAGGCTTATGGAGAGTAGAGTAACTTCGATAAATAATATAAGAGACCATTCGGGGGGTATGGATGGCGTAATTACTGATGGCATTAAGGTGATGGTGGCGTAGCACGCTATTGCCATCAGTATGGTCCATATTGTGGCGTAAATTGCTTTTCTTTGTTTTTCCAAGGTCTTCACCCTATTTTTCAGTATTGCAGTGCCGGTTAATAAATTGATGTAGAAGAATGTTCTATTGTGTATTCTAGGAATGTTCAGAAGTGGGTATTTTTTTAATGGGTAGGGTAGGTTTTTTCGTTTCACTTTTTTGACTTAGTTTACCAATTTTTCCCGGTAATTTACCAAAAATTTTAAGAAATGGAAAAAATTTACTATGTTAATCATAGTAAATTTGATGGAGTGAAAAGAGGATGGGCGAGGAAGAAGCCGGAAAATTTCTTAAAAAAATTGAGAAAAAGTATCTTGATACGTTGGCGTCGCATAGAACGATTAGAGATGCTGCGTTGGCGTTGGGGATTAGCCCTCGGACTCTTTATAATTGGTGCTTCAATTTAAGGAGAAGGTATATTGAGAGGAGGGGGTGGTTGAACACTGTTATAAATTATCGTAGGAAAAGTTTGCTTATCGCTAGAATTTTAAGTAAGCGAAAGCCTTTGGAAGGAATTGAGGAAGAAGAGCTTGTGTAGCAGTTGCTACTTTTGTTTTAGTATGGTTGGGTCGTAGCCTAGTTCTATGAAGGCGGGGATTATTGTGTATGGGTTGTTTTCGTATTTGTAGCTTACGTCTAGCCCGTATCTGCCTTTGCTGTATTTTGCTATGCGTGTTAGCCATCCAAGTTCTTCAAGTTTTTTGAAGGCGTAGGATAGGCGGGTCTTGTAGAGCGGTTCGATGCCAGTGTGATAGCAGTATTGTCGGTATAGGGATAGAATGTCGTGGACTGTCACTATTTGTTCGGGTTGCTTTTGAGCGATTATGCTTGCAGATAGAATGAGAATGCATAGGTGTTCGTCCATGTGGCGTATTTGCTGTTTCCAGTAGTCTGTTTTTGTTCTTTCCCATGCTTTTTCTATGATTTGTTCGGTGATTTTTCCGCCTTTGGTGATTTCACATGCGTTTCGTAAGATTTCAAAGCCGAGCCTTAAGTCGGCTATTAATCGTTTGATTTTTGCAGCGATGAACTTGATTGCTCCGTCATCGTATGGGATGTGGATTAGGTCTAAGCGTTGCTTGATTATGGCTTCTATTTCGGGGGCGTCGTAGAATTCGAATAGGACTGGTTTGAAGCGGTATCTTGATTCAACGTCTTCTCTGATAAACTTCATAAAAAGGGGGTAGACGTGGGTGCCTACGAGGATTAGGTGTAGTTTTTTGTTGTATTCTAGGCATGATTCGTATAGTTGATGGAGAAGGGGGTTGAAGATTCGGTATTTGACTAGGTTTTGGATGTCGTCGATGCAGATGTGGATGTGTTCTTGTGGGAAGCTTTTAAGGGCGTGGAAGGGGCGTTCCATGAAGTGGAGTTTTCTGTTGAGGGCTTTTTCAACGGCTTTGGTTAAACTGTTGATTATGGCTCGGTCTCCTTGAACATAGATGGATGCGTGATTTTCCATTTTAGCTGTTTCTTCGAGGAATTTTCTTACAGTTACGGTTTTTCCGCTGCTTTTGGGTCCTTCAAGATAGTAATGGGTTAAGTGGTCGTCTACTCCCTCTTTTAGCGCTTGGAACTGTTGGTCTCGAAAAAGAATTTGAGGGGGAACATATTCGGGGGAGAACACGTAATGCCA
Organism: Candidatus Bathyarchaeota archaeon; assembly: GCA_025059195.1. Classification (GTDB taxonomy): domain Archaea; phylum Thermoproteota; class Bathyarchaeia; order Bathyarchaeales; family Bathycorpusculaceae; genus DRVP01. The sequence continues at coordinate 4,875 of JANXDU010000017.1, read as the reverse complement.
TGGAGTAACTGTAACAGCAACCATAAGCGTCACCGAGGGCTGGAGAAAGTAGGTGTTTCGTCATGTGGATATAAGCTTTTTTTCCAGTTCAAATTATTTTTACATAAGATTAGCGGGAAGTTTTGACAGTTTCATGTTAAAAACACGCTTCTGGTGGTTCGTTCAAGTGTCAAGTTATGGTATTTGGGGTTGCGTTAAAAAACTGTATAAGGTTTTGGTAACGTCGCAGAAACTCTTCGCCTTTTGGCGTTACGATGGTGATTGGACTTGTCATGTCAAGTGTGCCGGAAAGGTTTTTTATCAGTTTAAGTTTATTTAAAGTTGCTATTAAGTAATCGAATCTTTCTGTTGACATTTTCACTTTGCGCTTTACAATATTAACATCTTTATACTTTTTGATATAGCTAATAATTTCTGCTATTATCTCAACGCCGAAATCCCTTTCAAGGTTGTATGTCATGGTTGGACAGCTCTTTATGGTTCAGCGAGTAGTTGCGGGTTTTCCGTTAAATCTTTCAATATATCAACAAGTTCGACGTTTGAGAGGTTGTGGCTGATTGCGAAGTTCTGTAGATGTTTTTTAAGTTTGGGTAAAAGTTTCGCTTTACGAGTTTTCCACGCTTTTTTAATCCATTCAAGCCTCGCCCTTGCAAAGACTAGGGCGTCGAACACTTTAGATTCAGCCTCATTTAGGTGTGGACAGCGATTATTTTTGGTTTCAAATAGCAATCTAACAAGTTGGTCTTCAAGATTCGTAATTTGTTCTTCTAAGCGTTTAATGTCAAGCAGATTCAAGTAAATCACCTAGCAATGTATCTGCTTCTAAAAATTTTAAATTTTAAAGGTTTATGAAAAATTATTCTAGAAAAATATACTACTGAACAGAGTCAGTTCCGAATACGTTGGCGTATCCTTGTTTTTTTGTCAGCACTTCAAGCACGTCAGAGATTTCGGCGATGTATCGTTTTCCTTCAATCTTTATTACGACGCATGTCTGGTTTCGGCTTAGGGATATATATCCTACTTTGCGCCATTTTTTCTGGGACATTTAACATCTCCTAGGAGCTCAAGCTCCTTTTTGTGTTTCTCACACAACCATAATCTTTGACACTCCCACGAATTAATTCGTAGGATTCTCGGTTTGTGAGGTTTACACCTTCATCCTACCGAGTTTTGGGCTGTGTCAATTCAGCCCCTGCCATGGGCATGTAGCCCATAGCCCGCTTTAAAATGTTCATTGCTCCGTTGTAGTCTGCGTTGCACTGGTGTCCGCAGTTTAGGCATTTGAAGAAGCTTCCGACTCGAAGCCCCTTATTTCCGCATTTATGGCATGTTTTAGATGTGTCTCTCTCGCTTATTTTTATGACTTTTATTCCAAGCCATTTAGCCTTATACTCTATGAATCTGCTTAGCTTATGGTATGGGAATCCGTTGTTGAGTTTTCTGTTGAAGATTTTGCCTTTCCCGTTTTGTCTAATGCCTTTAAGGTTGCCAAGAACTATCATTGAATCGTTCTCCATAGCTTCTTTGACTATTGCCTTGCTTATCTTATGTAGAATATCATTCACTGTTCTTCTCTCTTTTTGTCCAATCTTCTTTATGGTTTTGTAGGCTTTCTTCATGGCTAATGTTCTCCTAAGCCAGAAGTAGCGTCCCTTTATTCGCCTCAGCGCCTTTCCATAAAATTTAGGCTTAGGATAGTTTGAGTTGACGGTTGTGGCTATCCATCTGATTCCCATGTCTATCGCTAAGGCTGATTTAGGGTTTTTCTCTTCAACCTCTTTCTCCACAGTGATGTGGACAAACCATTCTCCGCCTTTTCTAATGATTTTCGCCTCTCTGCAAACCATATCTTCAGTTATGGGCTCATGAGTTTTAATGGGAACGTTAATTCCCCCTCTAACACCGTAGATTGGAATCTTAAGCCAATATGGTGTCAGCTTTGTTTCAGCCCTATATACATCCCTTCTAAGGATTAACGGGTATTCTCTGTTAGGATTGAATTTATCGCCAAGCCTTTTAAGAAGCCTGTCAGCCTGCTGTTTGGTTGCTGAATAAAGAGGAACTGTTTTATCTCCTCTGAGATACCGTTGCCAGCTCTCATATTCACGAGTTAAAAGCTCTTCTTTCCCTTTGCGAAGCTCAAGAATTTTAGCCTTAATGGTTTTCTTAGCTTTCATCGGCGACTCGCCAACAAAGCAACTGTGCGTTGATAGATATAAACTTATCTACGCATTCATCCCACCTTTGAAAAGGTGGGCTTTCTGCTACGTTTTTGTAAAGCGTCTAGACAGATGTATGCTTCAAAGGTGTTGGTGTCGCCACAGCCCATTCTTTGGCATAAATGTCCGCTCATTTCAATCCCAACGCCTCCCTAATAGTGGTGAGTGGTTAAAAGCTCTTTGAAAGATTCTTATAGAATATTTGTCTAACTGTTGATAAATTTTTGAATAAATCTTATAAAGTTCAGGGATTTTAAAGTTGCTGTGAGGGGTGATTTTGGCTAGAGCTGGAGTGGTTTATGCGATTGATGATTTACTGAGAATTGAATCGGATGGACGTAGACGTGCAGTGGATAGGGATAGTCCACCGGTTGATGATGTATTCTTTTTGGAAAACGTCAGTCGTGCGTCTTTTGAGATAGCAGATAAAATGGAAGAGTTTGGGCTTGATAAAGAGGGGAATTTTGGGTTTTGGTTGGCGGGGGCTGCGGAATACGCTATACCTATTGCAAGTAAATGTGAAAAAGAGAAGGTTCCACGGGGCGAGTGTATTGTTGCGAAAATGTTGAATGGAGAGTGGGTTGAGCCGACTGGGGATTACTCGCTTCCCTTCCATGGTCTAAAGAGGGCGGATACATACAGTATGGAGGTTACTGGTAGGAGATGCACGTATCTTAGGGGTGAAATTGACCCGTATCCGCTGTCAGCTTTTCTTAATGATTTAACCGCATGTTTCCATACGTTGATTGATATTTACAGAAACAAAATTGGCACATATAGGAAAGAGGGAAAGTGTGCATGGAGAGAAATCGTGTAGCGTCTTTCGCCTTGATTGCTGGATGTCGCATGTGGGATAGATTAACAGACAAGCTTAGACTAGTTAAAACCCCGGAAGACAGAAATTTCTATATCTCTGTTGATTTCGAAAACTTGAATTGCGTAATTGACGGGAACAGTGCTGAAGTTAGAGTGGGGTCAGCGGTGGGTCATAAAGCGCATATTGAAATTGGAGATGACATCGGAATGGTGCATTATTATGATTCAGATAGACCGGTGAACACGGTTATGTATAAAATTTTCACGGATATTGGATTGGACTGTAAGCTTGAGGAAAATGAAGGCGTATTCTGCCGGGGTGTCAGAGACGACAATGTTAGAGATGTGTTTAAGGCTTTGGCTATGGCTACAAGCATGGATATAAGGCTAGACTGGTGCAAGACGTTAAGCGGTTTAACCCGTGAAGAGTGTATGGCTAGAGAGTTTAACTTCTACAAGAGAAACGTTGCGGTGGTGTGAATGACGGTTTCAGAGGAGACTTTCATGCTTGATGAAGTTGTTTTAATGTGGAAAGGAAACACCGGCAGAATTGTGGCATATAGGTTGAAGAAAGTTAAGAAGTAGCATATGCTACATTTAACCGTCTAGCGTGAAACTCCAAATCACGTAGCAAACAAGAAAATTTCGTAACCATCTCCTCTAAGGCATCTATCAAGGGTTTATGGTTAAGTCGATACATCCACATTTTCCAGTCGGGTTTTCTTTCGAGAAAGCCAAACTTATACAATACGCTGACATGATATGCCATTCTAGGCTCGGATGGAAACGCTTGCATTATGTCTTTGATGGTTAAGTAGTAGCCTTTATCCATCAAATATTCGATTATTTTGAGTCTAGCTGGGTGCGCTATAACTTCATAGACTGTTAAGCGACTTAACCTATCCATGCAACCACCATTTTTATGTGGTTAAAATTAGTATTTAAGTGTTCCAACGTGGCATGTAGCACTTGCTACAAATCATTTTGATACTGAAAAATTTTAAATATTAATTAAACCCATAAAATCACCCGCCTAACGGGTGTGTGACGAGCTGGGGCTGTGCGGAGGAAACAGACATGGCGGGAGAAAAAGATAGGGAAATAGAAAACAAAATTGGGCAATGGGATAAACCCCCTAAAAATAGGGGCAAAATAATCCCCCCCGTAAAAATAAGCCCGCCATGTGACGGAAACCTCTGTCCAATATGGCAGTCCCTAACGTCACCCGACCCGTTGGAAACCTTGCCAGCGTTTGGTGGTGACCGCTCGCAAGCCCATGCGGGCATCGAAGCCACGGCGTTCCTAACCAAAGCCGTGGACGCCGGGAATCGGCTTGATAGGCAAGTGAATGGCTACCGAGGAGCGTCCGAACGGACGGCGTTCTCCCCAAGTGGCGATTTGCCACCGGGAGGGCGGTTAGGTAGCCCACACCGTAGCTGGCAAGGGGTCTGGCGGGTAGGGACGAACTAAGCGCACACCTTGTTAGGCTGAGAGTATCCCCTGCCGAGAACCCATGAAGTTCCAGAGATAAGCCATCAACACAGTTGAAGCAACTGCTACACGCACCATTGAACTCCGTGCACTAAACGTGCACTTGCCGTCAAAGGTATACCCATGAAGCACACTAATGATATGAACTAATGAGGCAATTGACGGGGCAAGTTGGTGCTTCAAGGGGGCTCTCAAGGGCTCGGAATGAAGTTTGAGTAGTGGGGGGAGTCAATGTATATGTTAAGAGAGGTTGGAGAGGTGTGAAAAATGTTAATTTTGTTGTTCCAGTTTCCAGTTCAATGCTTATATTTTATATATAAAACATACCACAGTCATAAGAGATATT
>JANXDU010000003.1 GCA_025059195.1 Candidatus Bathyarchaeota archaeon | reverse complement strand
TTTTGAATCTTAACGCCATGGAACCCCCCGCTGACCCCTAGGTCATAGATATGTCCCATGCTTGCTACAATGTTGAGCACAAACTCTCCCGTGCTAACCTCAAAAACGGTGACGTTTCCAATTTTTCTCTTGTAAGGCTTTTCCAATGGAAAGAGTCCACATCATCCACAAACACAAAGTCAAAATTTTTATCCTTTAAAACCTCAAAGTGGTTTATCAAGAACCTTTCAGTTGTTACAAGAATATCAAAATCGCCACCAGCCACCCTTTCCAGCAATTTTTTCTTCTCTTCTTCACCTAAAGCCGCATGGTAACAAATTTTTCTAGGACTTATTCCAAGCCTTTTTGAATAAATATCCATTTTTTCTGCGGCTTGCTGAACGAGAAGGGCTGTTGGCACAATGACGTAGCTTTTCTTCCCATTGACGGAAAAATAAAGGGCTACAACGATTCCTAAAACGGTTTTTCCAACGCCAGTAGGTGCAACTACTGAAAAGTTTCGCCTTAAGAGAATCCGCCTAGCCCACATTTCTTGAAGGGACCACATCCTCTGACCGACGGCGATCTTAAAAAACTTGGAAAACTCGCTAAACTCTCTGTAAAAATCAAAGAGCTCCGCGGCAAAGTAAAGCCTTCCTCTTAATTCAAGAGCCTTCAAAGCTTGTTTCCAAGATTTCACACTTTCAACACTTTCAAGGCATTTTTCACAAATCCCGAATCGAAGAAGACGCTCATCGGAAATCGCACCCTTACAATTTACACATAACCCTTGATAAATCCCTCTCAAAGCAACACACCTTAAAAATAGCTCAAAGGCAACCTGTGAAAGAGCCTAGGCCGGGTTTGAACCCGCGACCTCCCGAGTGCAAGTCAGACGTCATACCAGCTGAATCGCCGCTACAAGGTGAAAGGGCCGTAGATAAGTTAAGCTTTCTCAACGCGGAGTTTTTCGCCTTCTTCCACGTTTTCAAGAATTTTTGGGTTTTCAAGGATTTTGCCTATCACGTTTACGGGGCTGTAAGGTTTTATTATGTTCGGTGAGGGGCTTGAAAGCGTTGGCCCAAAGAATAGGCATAGGGCTGGGCCTTCAGGCCAGTAGGCTACATCACCATAATCAACCACATCCCTGGCTTTCTCCAAACCCACTTTGAAGGGCGCTGCAAAGTAGATTTCTTTCCCCCAGAATTCGGCTCTTGCTTCGAAGGGTAAAGCCTTCATCAGGGCTTCAGCTGTTCTCGGGTTTTCGTTAAAACGTATCTCACATTTGACGGTTATGCCGGATTCAAAGGTTATCTTTATTTTTTCCTTTCGCTCCATGTTTCTTCCCCCGCTATTCTTTTGTTAAAGCCAGCAGCATCTTCATGGATTTTTCCACATATCTTGTGCATTTTTTCTCTTTTATTTGTTGTTCTTTAAATTTTTGCCTTCCCTCCTCTGTTGTTAGGTCGCAGTCGGTTAAGTCGCGGCAAAAAACGCTGCCAAAAGTTTCATTAAAGCCTTTGAAGAGTTGCTGGATCCTCGCCGAGCATTTTTCATAGCTTTCCGCTTCGCTTGGCGTGTTTCGCCCATATTTTAGGCTTATCGCCATCACCGCTCCAGTTAAAGCCCCGCACACAAACCCTGTTCTACCCATCCCACCGCCAAATCCAGTGGCGATTTTTGGAATATTTCTACATTTTATTTTTTGAGTTTCCGCGAAAGTTTTTAGGACCGCCTCCGCGCAGAGGTAGCCTTCCATGAAAATTGAAACGGCTTTTTCCACTATTTCTTCCTCTTTTCCCATGGGTCAGCCCACTGCATCTCTTAGGATATAGCTATATAGATTTTCTTGTCATCTAAGAGGTATTCACGCCACCGGGTTTTAACTTCGCTTTGGTTTTTACATATCTGTACTTTTTTGGCGCGCACCAGTTCAGCCATCTCGCCGATGTATGGTTTCAGAAGTTGCATACTCTCCTCGTCTAGCTCTGCCACATAGACGGTTTCAAGGATGTCGGTTGGCACATAGCCCAGCTCTTTTCGCAGAGATTGGACTCTGCGAGCTACGTCGCGCATGAGGCCTTCCCCCAGAAGTTTTTCGTCTCTGTAAACGTCCAGGTATACGGTTATGCCTTTTTCAGAAGCTTCAACCCATCTGCCCGTATCAACCTCAACTCTAACGCTATCTGGAAGACTTTCCGCGTATTCAGCCTCCTTCACGTTCGCAAGTTCCAGAAGAACATCGCTTAGGCTTTGAAGGGCTTTGCAGGCTTTTTCAGAAGTCACGACCAGCATTTTTCTTAGAGGCCATCGCCTCTTAAGTTTGGCTTTCTGTCGTGCAGAATAAACCAGCGAAACACACTCCAACAACGTTTCAAATTCTTCCTCCAAGGCTTTGTTTCGAAGGCTTTCGTCGGGCTCCGGCCATTTTTCAAAGTTTACGGATTCCGGCAGTGTAGGGTCGAGACGTCTGTAGGTTTTCTGGTATAAGGCTTCGCAGAGGAATGGGGTTGCCGGATTAAATAGGAGCAGTGTTGTTTTTAAAACATGCCATAGAGTTGCATATATGGCCAGTCTGCGGTTGAGGGTTCCGGGGTCGTCGGCCCAAAGCTCCTTCCTTATCATCGGTACGTATAGGCGGCTCACCGTTTCGATGATAAACTCTTCGAGCTCCGCAAGCGCCACATTAAATTCGCATTTTTCCAACCTCGCTGTGTAATCGATTATAGCTTTTTGAAGTTTTGAAAGCAGCCACAAGTCTGGCTTCCTCAGCAAACCGTTGTTTTTCGCCCATTCCAATGTGTGCTTCTGAGGGGTGAAGTTGTCATATTCGGCGTTTTGCACAAAGAACCTGTTCAAGTGGTATAAGGTTGAAAGCACTTGGTGGGGGCGGCGGTTCATCTCGTTTAGGTCAAAGTTCATGAAGTCTATGGGTGAGCATTTCCGCAGCAAATAAAACCGGCACACGTCGGCTGAGGCTTTTTCCAGAAGCTTGTTAACCTCTATAATGTTGCCGAGGCTTTTGCTCATTTTTCTGCCCCTAGCGTCTTGAGTTAAACCTTGAAATAGGAAAGCCTTGTAGGGGGCTTCCGCTTTCCCAGTTAATATCACGTGTTCCAACAGTAGGGAGTTTGCCCATCCTCGGGTTTGGTCTATGCCCTCCGTTAGAAAGGCTACCGGCACGTATTTGGCGAACTCTTCATCGGTAAATCTTGCGTAGGGCGATGCGCCGCTGTTGTGCCAAGTGTCTAGAACAAAGGGCTCCCTGTGCATGATGCCTCCGCATTTTTCACATTTTATTCTTACGTGGTCTATCCATGGCTTGTGAAGTTCAAAGTTTGGCGGAGGCTTTTCTAACGCTTTTTCAACAAGTTCTTTCTTACTTGCTATGAAGGTCTTTGCGCTACATTTTTCGCAAACCCATATTGGTAAGGGGGCACCCCAAACGCGTTCCCTTGATATACACCATGGCTTGCCCTCTTTTAGAAAGGAGAGGAAACGGTTTTTAGGAGCCTCATAGAAGTATTCGACCTTCTCCGCTGCGGCTACTATTTTGTCGTTTATGCGATCTGTCCTTAGGAAGTATTCGCGTCTAGCCAGCCAAACCAGCTTGTGATGGGAACGCCAACAAGTCGGATACTCATGTTTTATCTTGTCAGCTTTGACAAGCAGGCCTCTTTTGCGCAACTCCTCAATAACCATAGAGTCGGCGTCCCTTGCAAAAACACCTTGGAAGAATCCCGCTTCACCCGTAAACTTCACCTCATCGTCGAAGGGGGCAAAAACCGGGATGCCCCGCTTCTGAGCGGCTATAAAGTCTTCTTCACCGTTGCCCGGCGAAAGGTGCACAACACCAGTAGCTGTGTTCACGTCCACGAATTCTTCGCAGACAACACGGTGCACCAATGGATGCTTGTCAAGCTCCGCCTGCTTTGGAATTAAATCCTTAAATGGGTAATCATACTTTACGCCCTCTAGGCTTTCGCCCATAACCGTTTCAATTATCACGTAATCTTTTACGCCAAGCTCCTGCATCACTGGCTCAACACGTTGTTTGACCATTATCCATTTTTCGCTGCCGATCTGCACTTTGGCGTATTCGGCTTTAGGATGCACCGCCAACATTAAGTCCGTTATAACCGTGAAGGGCATGGTTGTCCAAACTAGGAAATACTCGTCGGGCTTGTCAGCCGCTTTGAACTTGAAGTATAGGGATGGATCCTCCACTTCCACGTAGGAGCCTTCATAGCCTACTTCGGCGCTGCTTAGGCTTGTCTGGCAGCCGGGACAGTAAGCCACCACATAGTAGCCTTCTTCTAGGAGGCCTTGCTCCCAAGCGCGTTTTAAGTATTGCCACTCCCGCTCTATGTAATCGTCTGTATAGGTCCAGTACGCCTTTTTCTGGTCTATGAAGAGGCCGAGTTTGCGGTCGGCTTTCACCCACTCTTTATGGTAGCGCATAATCGTTTTCTTGCATTCCTCAACGAAGCGTTCTTCGCCGACGCGTTCCAGCAGCTCCCGCTTGTTTTTGACGCCAAGCAGCTTTTCCACTTCAAGCTCCACGGGCAAGCCTTGACAATCCCATCCCGCCCAAAATGGCACAAAATAGCCTTGCATGGTTCTCCATCGAAACCACAAGTCCTTCATCACGCGGCCTCTGGCATGGCCCACGTGGGGTATACCATTTAACGTTGGCGGCCCTTCCACCCAGCCTAAAAGGCCTATGTTGCTTTTTTCGCGGTACTCCATTAGCCTCTCTTGGATGCGGTTTTCCTCCCAGAACCTGCGGATTTCCTCTTCAATTTCAAGCGGGCGATAATCCATGCTCAGCGGCGTGTCAAAGTTAGCTTTTGATTTGGCGGTCACCTTTCACCACAACACACCCGCAAACACAACAAAATAACCCAAGAAAAATATAACCTTTTTGAATCCAACGTCAGGGAGCGATCAGGTTTACGGTTTGGGTCAGCCCAAATTTGGCATCACTATCTTTTTGGTTTTTCCGCCAACGAGTTAACGAGTAAACTGACAATGCAACCACAGTGATGTCTACGGCTATAGCGGCTTGCCAAGTGTAGAAGGGATTTCCGTGGATGAAGGGGTATAGAACCCAAAACATTTCTGGATGAGTAAACATGTCTAGAAATACGTGGCTGAAACCGCCCAAAAGGCTTAGCAGGTAAATGTTCCATAATGGATATCTAACCTTAACGGGGCTAAGCTTAACCCGCCCGTAAACCATCAACAACCAGTTCTCAAAAAACCGCTCCACCAGATACACTCCTAGCGCCACTAGAATTGGGTAAACCGTTAAAGCCAACGTGAAACCGTGCCAAAGCCTGTGGTCTAAGGGCTCGCTCAAAACAATATAATAGAGGGATTCAAGGTCGATGAAGGTTGTTGAAACCGCTAAAGCCAAGGGGTCTATGCGCTTTTTATCCCTAAAGTATAGGAAGAGGAAAGCCAAAGGGTGGAATGGTGTGAGAGGCACCAGCCACACTTCTCCCTTTTCTGCTTGCACTCGTTAGAGGGGTATCCTTTTTCCGTTGAAGTCGCGCTTCCAAACTCCAAACTCGCCTTTAACTGTTTTCAGCTGGTGTATGTTGAAGACTGGGCCGTCTCTGCAGACGCGGTACCCGCCTATAACACAGCTTCCGCAAATGCCAATGGCACACCGCATAAGCCTTTCCAAGCTTGCCTCAAAGTAAAACCCTCCCTTTTCAGCATAGTCTAAAACTGCCCGTAGCATGGGCTCCGGACCGCAAGCGTAAACCACGTCGAACCCTTCTTGCGTCATCACAGACTCTGCAAGGGTTGAGGCCAAACCTTTTACTCCATAGCTTCCGTCTTCAGTGGCTGCCAAAACGTTTTTTTCTCCGCAAAATCTCTTTAACTTGTCCAGGAAAATCAGCTCTTCCTTTGTTTTAGCTCCTACAACCGCAACGGTTTTTGAAAATTTTCGGTCAGCCAACTCCTTGGCTAGGAAGGTTAATGGGGCTATGCCGACTCCACCTCCAACCATCAGCACCTTGCCCCCTCTAAGGGTGAAGTTTTTTCCGAAAGGGCCCCGCACCCCCACCCAGTCGCCTACCTTCATGGTGTGCAAGGCTTTTGTTGCCTCGCCAACCCGTTTGACAGCCACATAAACTAACGCCCTTTCACGGTCCACGTGGAAAACGCTCAAAGGGATTTCGTCCACCCCGGGAATCCACAACATCAAGAACTGGCCGGGCTTCGCCTTAGCGCAGAGCCCATCCATAAAGGTGAAGGTTTTCACTGTGGGGCTAACTGTTTCCACGTTTAAGATGCGGGTTGTTCTATGTTTGTTAGTTACGGTGAGCCAAGCCGACAATTTCTTTCACGCTCCTAAAACCTTTCCTTTTGAGGTAAGCGTCTATCCCCCTAATCACAGACCTAAAAACGCCTTGCCCTTTTAGGGCTATAGCTGTTCCAATTTGAATGGCTGAAGCTCCGGCTAGAATGAACTCCACGGCATCCCGCCAGCTGGTTATTCCGCCGCACCCAATTATTGGCACTTTAACCCTTTCGTAAATGTCGTAGACGCATCTAACTGCGATGGGTTTTATGGCTGGACCGGACAAGCCGCCTCTTTTATTGCTGAGAATGGGTTTGGCTGTTTCAATGTTTATAGCCATCGCTTTAACTGTGTTTATGGCGGTTATGGCGTCCGCTCCAGCCTTAACAGCGGCTTCAGCCATTTCCGCTATGTCTGCAACATTAGGAGAAAGTTTGACGAAAACGGGTTTACCCACAACTCCCTTAACTTTTCCAACAACCTTAGCCAGAATTTCCGGATTTTGCCCAATTTCGACGCCCGTCTCTTTAACATGAGGGCATGAAACGTTAAGCTCCACAGCGTCCGCTCCGCTCTTCACGGCCTTTTCAGCCACAACCGCATACTCTTCGAATGAAAAACCGTAAACACTCACTATCAAAGGAACCTTCAAAACAGCTTTGGCTTCTCTAATGTCCCGTGTAAACGCTTCTATCCCCGGGTTTGGAAGCCCAACCGCATTTATCAAGCCACACGCAACCTGAACTACCGTCGGGTTTACGTAGCCGCTTCTAGGATTCAAACCAACAGACTTCGTCACAACGGCGCCAGCGCCGCCTTCCACTACACTTTTGAGGGTTTCAGCTGAATACCCCAAAATCCCAGAAGCCAACATGGTAGGATTGGCGAGGCTTAACCCAGCCAATTCAACCCTTAAACGTTCACTGTTCAAAGGCTTTTCCACCACGAGGCTTTCTGTTATGTTGTCGCTTTCAAAAGATAAACTTTCGTTTCTTTTGCGACAAACGTGTCTCTGCTGGAAAACCCTTTAAGCGTCAGAGCCTAATAAAAGAGTGGAGGCATGTTGTGATGTCCGTTGTTGAGGTTACGGTGAAAAGCCAGAAAGGGACCTGCGCCTTTGGACACAAAGTTGGCGACAAAATTGTTTTCAACGGCAAATCCGTTAAAGGCGATATATGCTACAGCGCGCTTATGGTGTTGCTTCCAAAGGTTTACGCCATGCGTTACGGCGTGGAATTTCCATGGGCAAAGGACAAAGACGTAATCTACAATGCTTGTCCAGACCCCGAAAACCCTGTTGTCTTCGAAATCCGCCGAATAAGGGAGTAGGCAAGCTAGGCGGTTAATCAGCTCAGAATCCTTTATTTATGCAAGCCTATAGATATTGTCTTGAACGCTGCTGAGGAGAGATGATGAAGGCAACAGTAATTCCCGCATTGTTTGGCCTTTTAGCCTTTGACGAGGATAATAGGCTTGTAGCCCGCTCGCTTTTTCCCAAAAAACCGGAGGAAGCTGCGAAAACTATGCTGGAAATCGAGTCTGGGAAAGCCGTCAAAGAAGTTGCAGACTTAATAGCCCACTTGAAGAACAACGGCTACACAACTTTTGTTTTTGAAAACCCAGCCTTGGCAGCTGAAGTTAAAGAGAAGTTTGCTGTTTCAACAGAGTTTTTAAAGGTTTCAGAGGCGGGACAACTTTTACGCTCCAACATTGAAAACTATGCCATAGAAACAAGCTTCGTCAAAGACTACGAGGAGTTTCAGCGTTGGATGCACAGCGTATCCATGGAAATAGCCAAGCTAAAAGTTAAAGGAGCTGTTGAGAAAAGGGACTTGCTCGTCGCTCAAGCTATTCAATCCCTTGACGACTTGGACAAGACGATAAACCTTTTCATGAGTCGTGTCCGTGAATGGTACGGAGTCCACTTTCCAGAGCTTGACCGCCTCTTGGAAAAGCACGAAACATACGTTCGTCTAGTCGTAAACTTTGGAAACCGTGAAGGCTTCCATGCTGAAAGGCTTGAAAAAGAGGGGCTGCCAAGACAGAAAGCTGAACAAATAGATAACGCTGCCAAATCCTCCATGGGCGCAGATCTCTCCGATCGAGACCTAGCCCAAATACAGGCTTTAGCCCGGACGGTGCTGGGCTTGTATGACCTAAGGGAATCTATGGAAAAGTATATAGACGATGTTATGGAAGAAGTTGCCCCAAACGTAAAGGCTCTGACAGGTGCCCTTCTGGGCGCACGTCTTATCGCTTTAGCTGGAGGCTTGGCAAATTTGGCTAAAATGCCCGCCAGCACGCTACAAGTGCTCGGCGCGGAGAAAGCCTTGTTCCGTTCGCTTAAAACTGGAACAAGACCGCCCAAGCACGGAATAATCTTTCAGCATCCCTACCTTCATGAAGCGAAAAAGTGGCAGAGAGGCAAAATTGCAAGGGCTTTAGCTGGAAAACTCGCCATAGCCGCCCGAACAGATGTTTTCGGAGGCAGATACATAGGCGAAGAGTTGAAAGCCGATTTAGAGAAGAGGATTGAAGAAATTCGCCAGAAATATGCTGAGCCGCCGAAAGCCCAGAAAGCTCCGGAAAAGAAGCCTAAGCCAAAACATGAAAAGAAACGGTGGAAAGGGAAACATGCAAGTTAAACTTCACCCAGAATTCCCACAAATATATGTGGCTGTACTGGATGATGGAACCGAGAGACTTGCCACCAGGAACCTTGCGCCCGGCAGAACTGTTTACGGCGAAAAACTTGTACGGTTTGAAGGCGTTGAATACCGCCTCTGGGACCCCTTCAGAAGCAAGCTGGCAGCCGCCATCTTAAAAGGCATTAAAACAGTCCCAATAGAGCCGGGGCATCAAGTTCTCTATTTGGGCGCAGCTTCAGGCACTACAGCAAGCCACGTTTCTGACATCGTGGGCGAAAGAGGCCATGTTTACTGCGTTGAGTTTGCAGCCAGAGCCCTTCGAGAACTCTTAAACAACGTTTGCCCGTATAGGCTGAATATGACGCCCATACTGGAAGATGCCCGCTTCCCAGAGAGGTATGCTCCTTTCATCCGCGGCAAAGTGGACGATATTTACTGCGACATAGCCCAACCGGAACAAGCGAAAATTCTGGCGGACAACGCTGATCTATACCTCAAGAACGGTGGGTGGATAATGCTAGCTGTGAAAGCCCAAAGCATAGACGTCACAAAAGAGCCCTCTGAAGTTTATAGGCGGGAGTTGAAGGTTCTGGAGAGCAGAGGCTTTAAAATAGTGGATGTGGTTCATCTTGAGCCATACGACAAGGCTCACGTTATGATAGTGGCAAAATTCAAGGAGCAATGAGCATCTTTTCCCAAACCACACTGACGGAGACATCAAATCTGCTCACTGAAATGTTAAGTTCCTCCAAGGCTTTTCTAAGGTTATATATGCACGTTCCAACGTCATCTTTATCGCATAATATCGTCGCTACAACATCGTGATGTCCATAGGTTCTCCATAAAAACTTGACTTGGTGCTGAACTTTTAGAAATGAAATGGCTTTGTCAATATCTTTTGGATTCAAATTCATACCTATAACTACGGCTGAAAATCCAATTTTACTGAAATCTGGAACCGCTGTTATCCTCCTCTTTATAATTCCTTCCTCTTCAAGCTTGGATATTCTCCGATAAACAGTATTCCGGCTAACCCCACAACGTTTTGCTAGATCATCATAAGAGTATAAACCGTCGCACATGTACCTCAAGATTTTCATATCCAGCTGGTCCAGCATTCAACCGCACACCTACCAGTATATACTTTTGGATGCTTCTATATACTTTCCTCAATAAATATTTACCGCCAGATGGTGACAAATGTTCACGATAAATGTTAGGCATGAACTCTTTTCACCACCAGTTAGTGATAATCCAAACTCCTCCTCTTTTAATATCTTGAGGTGGAAAAATGACGCAACGATTAATGTTGATTGAAAAGAGGCCAGAAGATGAAATAGTTGGACTAAGAAAGTTAATGTGCGCAAACGAACACCCCCACAAGGTCTGCGTAGTCAGGTACGGGGACGGTTCAATATGGGTGTTCTGCCCATACTTTGGCCGCGTAGGATTAGAGTTAGGATGCAAGATTAGGCAGGCTCATTGTAGGTACTTTAAGGCAATTTAAAAAAGTCTCCAAGCGACCTTTTTCTTTTGGAAATGATATGCTTATATCCCGGGCTGCTTTGAATATTTTTGTGAAAATTCGATGACTTACCGGGAGACGGAGCAGATAAAGGCGGCAGAAGTCATACTGAAGGAGGGGGGGTTCACCGTCTCCCAGCGATGCTGTTCTAGGCCAAGCTGTTTTGACATAGCTGCCAGAAAAAATGATTCTTTGATTTTGATAAAGGCTCAACAAGACATTGGATGTGTTTCACCCTACGATTCCCTAGAGTTGAGGATAATAGCCGAACAAGTTTCAGCGGCATCCCTCTTCATAAGCGATAAAACCCGCGACAAACCCTTAGAGGACGATACAGTCTACTCCAGATACAACGTTTTAGCCATAACCCCCAAAACCTTCGAAAACATTGTTTTACGGGGAATTTACCCGCTCATCCAAGCAGGGCCGGGCGGATACTATGTGGAAATAGACGGCGAAGCCATTAAGAAGCGGAGACAAGAGTTGAGCTTGTCTGTTGGTGAAGTAGCTGAAAAAATAGGCATTTCAAGGAGAACCCTTTACGGTTACGAAAGGGGTATGGCAAAAGCTTCAGTGACGGTGGCCTACAACCTCCTTTGCACGTTGGGAGTTCCTGTGGCTAAACCAATTAACATTTTCGAAGCGCCTAAAAACCGTCGGAAAACCTTTATGACAAGGGCTAGGAAAATATTTACACGGAACAAGCTTCTCCAAAAGATTTTCAAAAAACTCACCGAATACAACATTGTGGCTGTCCGGAAAGCGCCCTTCGACTTCGTGGTCACGGTTCCAGAGGAGAACATAAAAATAATAGGCGGAGTGGCCGAAAGCCAAGAAACAATGCTGAATCAGAGAGTTGAAGAAATTTTAAGCCTAAGCAAGGTTGTCCACGCCCACCCGGTTCTTGTAACAAATGGGCGGAAGCTGCAGTTGAATAAAGATATCCCATGCCTAGATGGTAAGGAGCTATCCAGAATAAAAAGTCCAGAAGACTTGTGTAAGCTTTAAACAAGCTTTGTCTGTTTGGAGTCGTTTTCCTTTCTGACTTTTTTGGCCGGTTTCCAGCTTTTTCGAATAAATTCTGGGTATTCCTTAAATTTTTCGAGGCAGCACCGCAGAAACTCCATTGTTTTCGGGTCTGCGGGGTAGCCGCACCCAAAATCGCCGTATTTGGCTTTTAGTTCGGCTATTTCCCGGTCGCGTTCAACTTTGGCTATTATGGAGGCGGCTGAAACCACTGGATATTTGCGGTCTGCCTTATGCTCTGAGACAACTTCAACTTTGAAGGGCAAAAACTCCAGGATTTGCTGTTTGAAGCGCTCCTCTAAAACATCCGAAGCGTCCACGTAAGCTATGTCGGGACGAAGAAGCTCTATAACTTTGGCCATAGCTTGTGCCTCCAACCAATTAAGCCTATGAAGCTTTCTCCCCTTTTCGACAACCTTGTCAATTTCCGCTGGAGGAAGCTTCACTATGGCGTGTTTTTTGGCTACACGCTTTATCTCATTGGCTAAGGCTTCTCTTCGACTAGGCGAAAGAAGTTTCGAATCTTTCACGCCTAACTGCACAAGTTTAGGCAGATCTTCGCTGTCGATTAGAATTCCAGCAATGACCAGCGGCCCTATAACGGAGCCGCGTCCAGCATCATCAACACCCGCAACTAACATTCACGAAACCTTCGCCTACGGATATTTGGCTTTTGTCTGTTAAAGGTTTTTAGGTTGAGGCTTTGGCGTTACATGGATAAGGGGCACCGCGATTTAATATGTTGTTCATATGTGAAACTTGTAGGCGACATAGGAAAAGCAATCCATATAGCGACGTTTTTACTTGCCAGTTCTTGCCAGTGTTTTATTTGCTGTTTCCACCAAAAAACGTAAAGCCTCATCTACAACGATTTGATGAAGTCTACCGCGATTTTCAAATGTGACGGTGAATAATTCCGCGTCTTGACGCGTTTTCACGGCATCCACAAGTTTGTCTCGGGCTCTCCAATGAACTACACCCAAAACGAGTTTGCCGCTTTCAACAGCCTCTTGAACTGCTTTTCTAAATTTTTCCGAGAAAAGCTCCATGGGGCCGATTTCATCTATAACGATAACGTCGCATTCTTTTATAGCTTTTAAAATTGCTTCAACGCCTACATCGTCTAAGTCAGAAAGGTTTACGCGGTATTTACCCAACCGTGGACCTGTTTTCTGTTTTACGTGGGCAAGCCATCCCCGTTTGCCGCTGGCTAAATCTATAATTTCGAAACCTATGCGGGTTCCGCTCGTTCTAAATTCGCGGCTTACTACTCCGCCGACGCTGTAGCCTCTGGACTTCAACGCTTCGATAACTTTCAGCAACAGTGTTGTTTTTCCAACACCCGGGCTACCAGTCAACAGAAGTACACGTTTAGGCAAGCTTTTCGCCTTTACGATTGCTGTGTTAGGAGCGCAGTGACTCCACTGGCGGCGAGCACGAGCAGTTCAAAGGTTTTGTAGGCTTCATTCATGCTTTGAGCCGTATACTCCACTGTTAAGGCGTCAACCCTTCTAGCGGTTGGAAGCAGCGCCGCCACATCGGCAAAATGGCTTACGAGGAATGTTACCCGCATGTTGACGGGGTTTTTGGCGATAAGGGGTTTGGCCTCTTTGGCTTCAAGCTTTGCCACCGCCTTTTTCACAGATTCTCTCAACTGTTTCTCGATTTTAGCCATGCTTGGGCTTCTAGCAGCAACTCGGCTTAAAGAGTCTTTAAGGGCGACGGTTTCAGCCCACGGCGCCCACTTTTCAACGTCATCCTTTAAAAGCTGGGCTTCCCCAGCCACCATTATCGCTGGAACACCTAGCTCGCCAGCAACGTAGGCGTTCAGCATGAACTCGCTGACCTCAACGTCATTAACCTCCAACTTTCTTACACTTCCACCGCTGTAAGTGTGGTCGAAGGTGGATTTGGCTGTTCCAAACTTGGCATGATAACCCAAGAAAACGGCGGCAGCACACCCTTCAACGCCTGCCACCATGCTTAACGGTCGTGGAAAACCCCGAATGAGTTCCACGTATTCGGGCAAATCTTCCACGTGAAGGTTAACCATCGGCCCATGGCTGTCCGCCACCAACACCTCTGTGAAGCCTCCCTTGTGCAGCTCATCCGCCACTACAAGCGTTATTTTTGTGGCCACTTTCCTCGCCTCTTCATATAAGGCGCCTTTTAGGTTTAAGTGGCTTGGCGCCACAATGTAGGGCATGCCCTCTAAATCGACTGAAATGAAAGCTTTCATTTTTAACACCCTTGCATATGCATTATTTTAACTAAGCTAAAAGATTTTAGTGCGCCATAAACCAACCAGAAGTCTAATATTCAAAGTTCTTCGAAAAATTAATTAAAAGTCCATGCAGTCGGCTGGTTAAAAGCTAAATGGGCAGCGAAAAGGAACACGAGGGTTTGGTTTCATCCTTTGAGAAACAGTTAAGTGATTGGATAGTCCGCAGACATGGCAAAGTCTTTAGGCTAGCCCTACTGTTAACCATAATCCTGCTGGTTTTCTTGACTTCCTTCCGCTTTACGGTTGGCGGCTTAAAAGAGTGGGTTCAAATAGACCCCGCCGCAATCCTGAACATATCCATCCAACTTTTCACGATAATGAACCCCATAAGTACAATTCCAACATTCCTCATTTACACGGGAAAACTCAAAGATGATGAAAGGCTCAAAATAACAAGCACCACTACAATGATTGTCATGGCGCTGCTATTAACCTTCACACTATTTGGGCCATTCATACTGAAAGCCCTCGACGTTTCCGTCACAAACTTCCGTTTCGGCGGAGGAATATTGCTACTCATTCTCGCCATAGACATGCTTGGCGGAATGTCAAGGTCAAAAACCATAGACATAAGACAGGCGGCAGTTGTGCCTTTAGCCACACCGCTCCTCGTGGGGCCCGGAACGCTGACCACTTTGATTGTTTTGTCCAGCACTCACGCTATAGTCAACGTTTTAACAGGCGGCTTAATCGCCGCTGTAGGCGTTTATCTCACGCTTCGTTTCGCGCCTCTACTTGTTTCTGCCATAGGTAATAACGGCGTCCAAGCGGCGAGCCGCATCATGGCGGTCATATTAGCGGCCATAGCCTCACAGATGATACATTCCGCCCTGCTAGAATGGGGCATAGCAAAGGCATGAATAAAGCAATAACCAAAATTGATTTTCCAACAGAAACAATTAAAGAAGGACAAGCGCAAGTGCTTGTCCCAAAACTTTCAGCTTTTGTGGAAAAACCCGGCGAGTACGCCCCCTCAAAGGCGCCTGTTTTCTACAATCCAATCATGGAGTTAAACCGAGACGTCGCCATCCTAGCTTTACAGGCGTATCAGCGAACCTTAAAACGGGAAATCTCCGTATGCGAGCCTCTGGCGGGTTGTGGTGTTAGGGGGATACGTTTTGCACGGGAGGTGGAGGGCGTAAAGAAGGTTGTGATAAACGACATAAACAAGAAGGCTTACAGACTGGCAAAATATAACGTGGAACTGAATGGGCTTAGCGGACGAGTAACCGTCAAAAACATGGACGCGAACCTTCTCTTGGCTTGGCACGCCGCGCCCCACAAAAGGTTTGACGCCGTCGATGTGGACCCCTTCGGTTCTCCAACGCCTTTTATGGACTCCGCCATAAGAGCAGCTCGGGACGGTGGATTGCTAGCTTTAACCGCCACAGACATGGCGCCCTTGTGCGGGGTGCACCCTAAGGCGTGTATGCGCAAGTATGGTGGAAAACCCCTCCGCACAGAGTATTGCCACGAAATAGCCTTAAGGCTTGTTGTTGGATGCGCAGTAACCACGGCAGCGAAGCACGAGATTGGCTTAACGCCGCTTTTCAGTCACAGCACCGATCATTATGTGCGCGTTTACGTCGCCTTAAAGCATGGCGCAAAAGAAGCGGACGACAGCCTTAAAAAGTTGGGTTACATTCTCCACTGCTTCAGCTGCTTTCACAGAGAGACCATGAACAAAAACGCTTTACTTGGACGAGACGGCAAATGTCCAAACTGCGGTTCAAAAATGGATTACGCTGGACCTTTGTGGCTTGGAAAAATAGCCGACGAAAACTTCTGCACTTTAATGGAGAAAGAAGCCGAGAAAAGGCTTTTCAAATCAAAAAAGAGAACCCAAAAAATTTTGGCGCTGGTGAAGGCTGAAGCCTCCGCTCCACCCACCTACTATGTTTTGGACAAAATATGCAGCAAAACACGTTTACCAGTACCACCTGTCAGAGTAGTCGTTGAAACTTTGAGAAAGGAAGGTTTTGAGGCTCTTTTAACGCATTTCAATCCGAAAGGTGTAAAGACAGATGCGTCTATTTCAGAAATGCTGGCCCTTCTAAAGCGGATGTCGGAATCTGAATAAGAATGGTAAAGTTAGATGTAAACGCAACAAGTTTTAAAAACCAGCCAATTAAATATTCTAACTCCGGTGATTACTTGGAAAAGAAAATTCTGTTGTCCTTGGTTTTGGCAGTGCTGGCAATTGCGGCGTCAGCATCAACCCGCCCAGTGGAGTGCGCGGCCGACGTTAGAGTTTACGGTTACACGGATAAACTTCAATACTTACCCAGCGAGACAGTAACTTTAAAGTTTTGGGTTTACAACCACGGTCCAGACGAGGTTGTTCTCAAAAACGTGACAATTTACTGCCCGTGGTATTCGCCTGTGTGGGGCGGAGACTACACCGAGAAAAACATAGATGCCGTTTTATCCACGGGAAAAAACTGGAGCAAGACTTACACGTTTACCGTGCCACCTGACGGCAGAGCGCTGGGAGGCGATATTGAAGTTGTAATCGTGTACACTATTGGCCCTTCCGTTTACAGGCGCACGAGCGACATCCCATTGGAGGTTGTAAAACCGTCCTATCGCTCGGTAGAGAACATGGACAAACTCTTAACATTGGTTACCTTGCAGGCGGTGCTGGTGATTGTTTGCACAATAATTTTGGCTGCCACAATATTCCTTTCCGTGCGGAGGCCGAAAGTGGTTTTGGAAGGCGAACTGGAGAAAACAGAATAGCCAATCCCTCATTTTTCCATTCAGTTTTTAAGCATGTTCTGTAATCCTCATATTTAGCCTTAAACACCTAAGCCACTGGGGGTGTACGGAACTCGGAAAAGTTTTAGTCACATCCGCTTGGCCCTACATAAACGTGACCCCGCATATTGGTAACTTGGTAGGCTCTGTACTTTCAGCGGACGTTGTCGCCCGCTATTATCGGTTGAAAGGCGAAGAAGTTGTTATGGTAAGCGGCTCCGACGAGCATGGAACCCCCATAGAAGTGGAAGCCATAAGGCTTGGCGTAAAACCAAAGGATTTGACGGACAAAAACCACGCAAGGGTTGCCGAACTCTTCAAAAAGTGGGGGATATCCTTCGACAATTACACGCGAACTGAAAGCCCCGTACACAAAGAATTTGTCCAACAACACTTAATGAAGATTTATAACAACGGCTACATCTTCACCCAAGAAACCGAAATGCTCTACTGCGAGAAGTGCGAGCGCTTTCTGCCCGACCGGTTTGTTGAAGGCAAATGCCCCTATTGTGGGCATTCGCCAGCCCGTGGAGACCAGTGCGACGCCTGTGGCAGACTATTAGAACCCACCGTTCTGATGGAGCCCTATTGTGTGATATGCAAGGGCAAACCAGTCGTCAGAAAAACAAAGCACTGGTATTTCGACCTTGCAAAGTTCGCAGAAAAGCTAGCCCAGTACATAAGCGAAAACAAGCAGCTGCCAGCTAACGCCAAAAACTTCAGCCTAAACCTCATAAAAGAAGGCTTAAAAGCAAGGGCGGTCACGCGGGATGTCAGCTGGGGCATTCCAGCCCCGTTTCCAGGCGCCGAAGGCAAAACCATTTATGTTTGGGTTGAAGCTGTTTTGGGCTATGTTTCAGCCACTATAGAGTATTTCAGAAACCGCGGAGACCCCGAAGGCTGGAAGACCTACTGGTTCAACAAGGATACCAAGACTTTATACTTTATTGGGAAGGATAATATTCCCTTTCACACGATTATTCTACCAGCCCTTCTCTTGGCTTCCCACGAGGATTACAATTTGCCCTGGAACGTTTCAGCCACGGAGTTTCTCCAGTTCAAGGGCGAAAAAGCCTCGAAAAGCCTAAGGATAGGTATTTGGATAGATGAAGCCTTGGAGCTTTTCCCGCCGGATTACTGGCGCTACTTTCTAATAGCCACTCGTCCAGAAACAAAGGACTCGAACTTTTCATGGGAAATCTTCGTGGAAAAAATTAACGCAGACCTAAACGACACTTTTGGAAACTTTGTCCACCGAACATTATCCTTCATAAACAGACACTTCAACAGTCAAATTCCAGAACCCGGCGCATTGAACGCAGAAGACGAGCAAGCACTCATAAGCCTTAAAGAGCACTTGGACAGAATAGCCGAAGACTTTGAAGCGTGTAGACTTCAAGCCGCGACAAGCGGTGTCATAAGCATTGGAAGACTTGGAAACCAGTATCTCAACGAAAGGGAGCCTTGGAACCTTATAAAACATGATAAAGCCAAAGCCGCCACGACCATGCACGTGGCTGTCCAGATTGTAAAAGCCTTAGCCATAGCCTCCGCTCCAATAATTCCTTTCACGGCGGAGGAGCTCTGGAAAACCCTAAACTTGCCCGGAAGTGTCCACCAGCAAAAGTGGACGGAAGCCCTAAAACCTCTACCGGTGGGCCACAAAATAGCTGAGGCTAAACCGTTGTTCCGTAAGATAGAGGCTGATGAAAAGAAGCTTGATGAAATGCTGGAAAAAGTTAGAAAGACAGCGGCGAAGGGAAAACTTTGAAAGTCAAAGTCGACCTCCACGTGCACACATGCTACTCCTACGACGGACTAATTAAACCACAAGAGCTAGTTTTTTACGCAAAAAAGGCGGGTTTAAACGGTGTCGCCATCACCGACCATGATAGGGTAGATGCTGCACTAAAAATGGTGAAGAAGGTTAAGGATTTCCTCATAATACCGGGCACAGAAGTTTCAAGTCTAAACGGTCACATAATTGGGCTTAACCTCCAAGAGACGGTGCCGAAAAATCTAAGCGTAGAAGAAACTGTGGACAAAATCCACGAGCTGGGAGGGTTAGCCGTCGCATGTCATCCCAAAGCCGTCTTAAAGGCGAGTCTGGGACAGAAAACCAGCCGAAAATTCGACGCTGTTGAAGTAATAAATGCTTCAGCTTTTCCATTCAAACGCTCTATCGAAAAGGCGCGGGAAATAGCCAACAAGCTTGGCTTGCCTCAAGTGGCCGGAAGCGACGCCCATTACGCTCCAGAAATAGGCACAGCATACACTATAGTGGAAACTGAATTTGACTGTGATGGGGTGGCTAAAGCCATAAAAAACGGACTTTGCGAACCCTTTGGCAAACCGACACCCTTGAGTCTGAAACTTAAAAGGGAAATTTTAAATTTAAAATTGAAAATGTTTCCGGCAAAAAGCGACTCATGTTCCAATAACGATGGGTTCTGTAATCTTCCTCAATGTTGCGATAGCTGAAAGAGCAGCCAAATAACTTGTCTTTGGATTTTCTCGAGATGGAACGTTTTCAACACGGACTACAAGATCGCCGAATTCTCCCTTAACCTCAATTTCGTGGACATTTCTTTCAAGCGCTGGATCAGCTACCACTCGTACAACGGTTTTCTCTGCGCCTACGCCCACCAAACTCAGGGTTGCCGCCACGTTAACGTTTGCGGGGAAAAGCCTACAAGCCTCCAGTGCAGGCCCCTCGTATATGACAGTTAGCTCTTCAACTTTACCGCCAAACTTTTCTTTAAAGTAGAGATTATCACTTAAAGCCTTCAAAGGCTTTCTTGTAGTTAAGACAACTTTTTCTATTTTGTCGATGGCTGAAGCTTTTACGCCATCCAGTCCGGCGATGGCGCCGGACGGCACATAGATTTTTCGGCCGTTTTCCTTGGCTATACGGTTGATTTCGCTCGTCAGCTTTGAGTCCACGAGGGCTCCGACACTCATAACCATCAAGTCTTTTCCGGCTCTTAATACTTCAATGGCGTAGGCCTTAACAGCCTCTTGGGAGGCCGCCTCCACAACCAATTTCACATCCTCACACTCAATAAGCTCGTTAAAGTTTCTGGCGACTTTGGGTTTACTCTTTAATTTCTGCGCTAAGTCCACAGCCTTCTTGAGGTTTTCGTCGAAAACCACAACTAAGCAAGCATCCCCAGCTCGTCCCTCGTCTACAGCTTTTGCCAGTATAGCACCTATGGCGCCGCATCCAATGAGGCCTATTCCTAATGGCACTTTGCCTTTTCTCCACACAGTTCGCCTTAATTGATGCCCATAAATTTTGCTATAAAACTACCCTAACAAGAATGAAGCAAATCAGCCTTTTGCAAAAAATTGGGGGTTACGTATCCCTTTCAAGCTGGTAGAGGCCTAAGTCTATGTTTAGAGGTTTCTCTGGCTCCGCGTATGGTTCCAAGTTGAATAATTGGGGCGCTATTGTGCCGAACCCGCTCAAAATATAGGGCGAATTAACACCAGTTAACACTAAAGTTACTTTTATTTTGCCGTTAAGTTCCGGATTTACCCTGGCACCCCAAATCACGAGGGAATTCTCATCCATTAGTTCTGTGACTATTTCGCCAACGCGGTTTGCCTCCTCAATGGTCATGTGAGCGTCGCCGCAAACATGGATGAGGGCGCCTTTTGCACCAGCGTAGTCAACGTCTAGAAGCGGGTTCCTTAAGGCTTTTCTAACAGCGTCCTCTGCTCGATTCGGTGCGTCGGATTCACCTATGCCGATAACTGCTAACCCGCCCCGCTTAACAATGGTTTTAAAGTCTGCGAAGTCAAGGTTGATCAGACTTGGCGCCGAAATGGTTTCTACGATTCCCTTAATCATGTTTGCCAAAACTTGATCTGCAACTTTGAAGGCCTCGTTTATGGGCAAGTGAGGGGCAAGCTGAACAAGCTTGTTGTTGTCTATAACCACGACGGTGTCGCAGTGTCTCCGCAGTTCAGTTAAGGCGTAAGCCGCATAATCTATGCGACCCTTCTCAATCCTGAAAGGCGTTGTGACTACACCAACGGTTAAGGCGCCTTTCCTCTTTGCGATTTCGGCTATTACAGGCGCAGCTCCCGTGCCAGTTCCACCACCTAGGCCAGCTGTTATGAAGACTATATCCGCCCCTGTAAGTAAATCTTCAACACGTTTCTTGGACTCTTCTATGGCAGCTCTTCCAAGGCTTGGGTCTCCGCCCACCCCCAGACCCCTTGTTAATTTTTCGCCTATCAAGATTTTCCGGTGGGCTTTTGAAATGCTTAAGTGAAGAGCATCTGTGTTGATCGCCACGCATTCCGCGCCAACTATGCCCATTTCCATAAGCCTTGAAACAGCGTTATTTCCAGCCCCACCTACGCCGAGCACAAGCATACGACAAAAACTCGGCGGGCGTATTTCCTCAGCAACAGTGCTTTGCCAAGAATAACGGAAAGTCTGCTGTCCCGTTGTTGACTGCATTCAGCCGACCCTCTTCTTCCGCCAAACCTCATTGTTTATCAAGTCGCGGATGGCTACACGAATTGCCTCAGCCCTGTTCGGGTAGAGTCGCTCACTCACGAGCTGATCTAATGCCTCAATATATGGTTCGGGAAGATAAAGCGTAATCAATTTCACTTCAAATTCCCCCTATCGGTGAGGGAGAAAGAGCTCCGTGAGGGGAATTATATTTCTATAATATGTTTTAAACATGTTTTAAACATGTTAGTTCTTTATTTTTTAAGGTTTGTTCTTCAGCCCTTTCAAGATTCTGTAAAACTAGCTGTGGGCGCACCTTTAGGTTTTTATCTCTTTTTGAAGCATTTAATGTATTGCCATGGGTCTTGCGAAGGTGTTCCTTAAAAGCTTCGGGTGTTCAACAAATTTGGCTGACGGAGAGGTTATGGCCGGATGCTTAGCGAAAGCTGGATATACCCTTGTGAATAGTTTAGCAGAGGCCGATGTAGTTGTTTACAATACCTGCGCCGTTAAAGGACCCACGGAAAACCGTATGATAAACTTTTTGAAGCTTGCTACTAAAGACAAAAAGCTTGTTGTTGTTGGCTGTTTGCCCCTCATAAAC
The DNA here is from genome assembly GCA_025059195.1 of Candidatus Bathyarchaeota archaeon. Taxonomy (GTDB): domain Archaea; phylum Thermoproteota; class Bathyarchaeia; order Bathyarchaeales; family Bathycorpusculaceae; genus DRVP01. Next base: position 63,857 of record JANXDU010000003.1, on the reverse strand, counting down.
TTTGAAAGGTTGCAACGCGAGGTATTCTTCGACGGGGCAGCTGGACCGGCCCTAGGAGAAAAAATTGTTGATGTTGTTGAGGCTGTGCTCAGAGGGGAAAAGGTTTTGGCTTTGGATAACGCGGAAAAGGCTAAGCCAAGCCTTAACCTTCCACGGGTTCGGGTTAACCCCGTCGTGGGCATAATTCCAATAAACTATGGATGTCTGGGTTCATGCTCCTACTGTTGTGTGGTTTTTGCCAGAGGTCGTTTGAGAAGTTACACCGTGGATGAGATTGTTGAGAGAGTTAAGTTGGACTTGGCTAGCGGAGTGCGGGAGTTCTGGCTCACCTCTCAAGACACGGCATGCTACGGGTTGGATATTGGAACAAGCCTCCCAGAACTATTAAGAGCTGTTTGCAGCATTGACGGCGATTTCAAGATCAGAGTTGGAATGATGACTCCAAACATGGCGCTGAAAATTCTAGACGAGCTTATCGAAGCATACAAGGATGAGAAAGTCTTCAAGTTTCTCCACATTCCAGTCCAAAGCGGGGACAATCAAGTGCTAGCGCAGATGCGGAGATTCTATACGACAGAGGATTTCAAAAAAATTGTAAATGCCTTCCGTGGAGCCTTTCCGAAGATGACGATAGCAACGGATGTTATTTGCGGTTTTCCAGGTGAAACACGAGAGGCTTTTGAAAAAACTTTGCGTCTAATGGAGGAGGTTAAGCCAGACGTAGTGAACGTTTCAAAATTTTTCGCAAGACCAAAAACGCTTGCTGCCAAGATGGATGGAGCCGCGCCTTTTTCAGAGATTAAGGAAAGAAGCTCCATGTTGAGTAGTTTAGCTTCGAAGATAGCCTTTGAAAGGAACATGGAATGGATTGGGTGGAGTGGCGAAGTCTTTATTGATGAGCAGGGCACAGATCCCAATTCTTGGGTTGGCAGAAATTTCGCCTATAAACCAGTTGTGGTGAAAAGCGCTTTGAACCTCCTCGGAACGGTTGTTCGGATTAAAATTTCAAAGGCTTTCCCAACATACCTTGAAGGAGAAACCATTAGTTAAACATGCTACTGTGTATTTTTTACGAAAAATAAATAACGGAAACGCTTCAACTTGTTCTCTTTACCAAAGTTTCAGCTTAAGATTTATAATCTTGAACATCGGTAGCCTAGAGGGCTTCGGAATGGATTCGGTGGATAGGAAAATTCCGAGAACCATGTCCACACAGCACCCGGACAACGTTTCTCTTCCAAGCTGGGTTAACGGCGACATTATTCAAGGAGACGCTGAAATCGACGAGGCTTTTTTCGCTTACAATGTGCTTGGCTGCATGGAAGTTATGTGGGACTCTGAAGGCAAAGACGTGGACACTCATGTCGTTCGGAAGCTTCTAAGCAAGTACGGTGAATTCTTTAAAGAGAAAGTCATTGGCGAAAACGTGTACTTAACCTATCGGGTGCCGAACCCGAAAGTTGAAATTACGGAGCGCAAAATTCTCTTAGAGTCTTTGGTTAACATTCCAGTGGCGCATGACATTGCGAGCGCTTTTTATAAGCGGGAAGTCTCCCCGATCTTTGAGGTTATTTTGCCCTTCACAACAACCAGCGACGAGCTTTTTTGGCTGCTTAGGTATTATGAGAAAACCATAGCTGGAGTTGAAAACGTTGAGCTAAATGGCTCGGTTAAAGTTACGGACTGGATTGGCCCCTTTAAACCGAAAAGCATAGAGGTTATCCCCTTAATAGAGGATATGGAAAGCATCCTAAAAATAGACCAAATTGTCGAGCCATACTTGAGGGTTGTGAAGCCAAAATACCTCCGCGTTTTCATAGCTAGGTCTGACCCAGCCCTAAACTATGGGCTTGTGTGTGCAGTAATCCTATGCAAAATAGCCTTCTCAAAACTGAAAAGGCTGGAAACTGCGACTGGTTTACCGCTGTACCCCATTGTTGGTGTTGGCACCATGCCCTTCAGAGGGCATCTATCGCCAGACAACATTGATTATTTCATGAGAGAATACGCAGGAGTATGCACCGCAACTATCCAGTCTGCCTTGAAATATGATTACCCGCTGGAAAGTGTTAGGAAAACCGTGGAAGTTTTGAATGATAAGATTCCATGCGGCGAACCAGCAGTTATGGAGCCTGCCGAAATTGAAACTTTGAAAGGTGTTCTAGCAAAGTTTACGGCGGATTATCAAGAAGTGGTTGAGCATCTGGCTCCACTAATTAACCGTGTAGCAGACTATGTGCCTCAAAGACGCGCCAGAAAACTACACATTGGACTTTTTGGTTACAGTCGAAGCGTCGGGAGAGTTACGCTTCCAAGGGCTATTCCCTTTGCGGCAGCCCTCTACTCGCTGGGGATTCCGCCGGAATTCGTCGGTTTCAGAGCTATACACAACCTAAACGAGGCTGAATGGAGCGCCTTAAGCAAATATTACGTAAACCTTAAACATGATTTGGAGTTTGTCGGTGGCTTTTTGTCTTGGCGTAACCTAAACATGCTTGGAGACATGCACAAGCAGGTGGCGAAAATTGCTGGAGCAAATGAGGAAGACCTGCGTTTAGGATTGGCTAATATTATGAAAGACCTTGAAGCTGTTGAGCAAAGCTTCTCTATAAATCTTGGACCTAAAAACCTTACACAGCGAAGATACGAAAACATGGTCAACGATTTTCTAATAGCCTTCATCGAACAGAAAAGCCAAGACGCCCAAAAGTGCCTTGTGGAAGCAGCTAGAATCCGCAGATGCCTCGGTTAAAACAAGTTTTTTATGGAGAAAAACTCTTTATTCTTTGGAGATGAAGCATTTGGACCAAGAAAACCTCGTTGAGGTTGGACGCGTAACCCACTATTTCACGAAAATTAGTGTGGCGGTTGTCGAGCTTAAAGCGCCGTTAGCTGTTGGGGATTGCATAGTCATCAAAGGACCCACTACGGACTTCGAACAAGTTGTGGAATCCATGCAAATTGAGCATAAAAACGTGCATAGAGCTGAAGCGGGGCAAAGCGTAGGCTTAAAAGTGGCACAACGTGTAAGAGAAAAAGACATAGTTTACAAGAAGCTTTAGCCGCGTCCTCCTTTCTTTCTACAATGGTTTAGCGTTTTAGAACTTCTAGACGCTTGTTGATCTTCTCCAGTTTCTTCGTTAGGGCTTCTTTGTATTCTTCAAGCATTTTGATTTCTTCTTCCAAGTCCATCATCGGCCAGAGGAAGCCTGCATGATGCGGGTGTTTGTGTTCGTGATAGTGATAGTGTCTCGTTATCTCACAGCAGCAACAGCATTTACACATCCATTTTTCACCTCCAATTAGCATTTAACCCTGCAAGTCTGAAATGTTTATTCCGCCAATTTTATTGAGGTTGCATCTCACTTTTAAAGCTTGCAACTCTTAAAATATGGAAAAGCCATGGTCTATAACATTGAACAAGACGAGTTTTCACTGTAAAGGGAGCTAACCAACGTAAGGCTGATACTGCCAGCTGGACCAGCTTATTACGTCTTTCTGGATTTCGCGGAAGGCGAAATCTTAGGGGAACGGGCATCTCCTTGAAGAGAGATGCCCTTGGAAACCGTTGAATAGAAGAGGAAGATGTTATAAAGTTTCTTAAAGAACACAGTTTAAACGCGGAAACTTAACGATATGTTCACACTGAAACCACCCTTAAATTGGTTAAGGAGTAAGCTGAAAAGAAGGGTTAAAAATGTTGCTTTAGCCTCTGTAACCGGCTTTTCCGTGAAAAAGGCCCTAAAATTTTAAAGACACAGACATAAAACTGACGGTGGTCGGCACAAAAGGGCAAGGTTTTCAGAGTTTCCAAAAGTATTGCAAGATAAACTGAGGCAACTGGGCCATAACTTTTGCTATGCGTTTGACGTTCAATACGAGTTTCCAGAAGAGGTGCAAAAAGCTCTCTGCAGATTTTGCGAAAGCCGTAAAGTGTGTGTTTGAGTAGCCCCAGCGGCTTCAGACGCTGGCTACGTTAAACAAGGCAAAGAAATTATCATTGACGGAACTGGAGCGCTCAGCTACTAAACAGGCTGGGCTTGGACAAAGCCATAGTTATGAGGCTGTGAAAAACAAGGATTTCTACAACCAGAACCGATTTTTGGCATGAAAAACGGCGCAAAATCCGGGAGATAGTATGTAAACCAGGGTGAATAAAACACAAAGTCCTCACTTCGGTTTTGCTCCATCACTGTACGCCTGCCTCCCTTAAGGCTTCTTTGAGGGTTTCCTCGCTTGGGCACACGCCTATTATGCGTATGTCCTTGTCTATGACTACGGCTGGGCTTGCCGTTATTCCATACTCTTTCAGTTTTGGGTTTATTCCACGATAAATTTCGACTTCAATTTTATCCCCATACGACTCTTTGATTTTCTCTACGAGTTTGAGCAGCAGTCTTCCGCCTGAGCATGGCGGCTCCGAAGTGAAAACTTCAACTTTCACCGGCACCTTTACACCCCCATTTCTTTAAGCGCCGCCTCGATGGTTCGGAGGCTTGGGCAAACCCCCATAATCCTTATTTTGCCTTCATTGAAAACTATGGCTGGAACCACGGTCAGGCTGTATTTGCTGAACTCCTCGCAAGGCCCGACATGTTTTATCACTTCCACCTTCTCGCCATACTTCGCCTTGATCAAATCCGCATACTCTAACAGTTTTTGACAGCCCGCACAGGGCGGTTCAGCCGTGAAAACTTCAACCTTCACAACCATTTTCAACCCTCCTCTAGAGCTATTTGTTCAACAACATGCTTTACAAGTGCATCCATAAAACTGGCGTCCACAGCGTCGATAACCTTGAAGATGGCTGGGTTACCCACGGAGTAGAACCGCTTGTTTCCTTCCCGCCTATCCTTGACGAGCCCACATCGCTTCAATATGGCTAAGTGCCTAGAAACTAGCGGTTGGGCTACCCCCACATAGGGGACTATTTCGCAGACACAACGTTCGCCACATCGCAAAAACTCAAGAATCCTCAGTCGCACAGGGTCGGCGAGCGCATTAAAGATTTTGGCTCTAAACTTGTCAAGGTTTTTCATTGCTGGATGCACGTTTAAAGAAAGTTCATAACAATATTTAAATATTGCTATATTCTTTTCTCACCCTACAAGGTGGAAGAAGCGTGAAGGAAGTTAAAGTTGAAGTTATTGGACCTGAGCCCTCCTGCGTGCGTTGTCAAGCAGCAAAAAAGGCTGTGGAAAAAGCCGCTGAAAAGCTCAAACAAGCGGGTTTTATGGTGAAGGTGGAAAAAGCCAACATAATGTCGAGGGAAATAGTCCAAAAATATGGTGTGCTGGTTTCTCCTTCCATAGCCATAAACAACACCATCAAAATCATGGGGCGGGTTCCAAGCCCAGAAGAGGTTGAAAAGTTAATCATGGAAGCAGCCAGGTAGAAGGCGAAAAGGCACATGAAAGAAAAAACCAAAAGGAATATTCGCGCTGGCTTAATCCTAGCCTTCATGTTTGTCATTATGGGGCTTATGGTTTACAGCCGAGTTACAGCTAAGCCTTCTAAAGAGATTTTCAAGGAGAAACTGGATAAGCTTGGTTTATGGGAATCCCCCCTCGTATACTTGGCTATTCCAGCGCTGTACATTGCTGACTATTTCAGCCACGCTTGGATATGCCTCCTCTTCGCCTTTAGTGTTGCAGGCCTAATCTACGAGTTTGTGCCAAAGGAAACCATAACACGGTACATGGGACGAGGGAAAGCCGTCGGATATGCCTTAGCCCTTTTAATGGCGCCTTTCTTAACGGTTTGCTCATGCACAATGGTTCCACTTTTCGGCGGAATCTTGTACGCTGGAGCTGGAATAGGCCCCGCTATTTCGTTCCTTCTAATGGCGCCAGCGGCGAACATCCTAACCATTTTAATGACTGGTGAGATGATCTCGTGGGAAATAGCTGGAGTACGCATACTTGTGTCTGTAGCTGTAGCCATAATCGCAGGCTTAATCGTCTCGACTACGCCTTGGGGAAAGACTATTGAAAAAGAGTTTCAATTGGCCAGTTCCGCCAGGTCTTCAGCTAGGGTGGAGATTGTTAAGCCACCTTTGGACGAGAGGCTTTGGTCAGCGCTTAAATTTGCGGGATATCTTGCTAAACAGATTCTCCCGTTCTTTATTGTTGGACTCATAGTGGTGGGTTATCTTTCAGCTTTTATCCCAGAAAAAGTTGTTGAAACATACTTGACTGGTGTCACGGGCGTTTTGATAGCGTCGGTTCTTGGCGGCCCCCTTTATACGCCGACCCTGGTTGAGGTGGCATTGGGGCAAGAGTTATGGAGTAAAGGCATGTCGAAGGGCGCTTTGCTGAGCTGGCTTATGGGGCAACCCTACGACTTCGCCAACGCCATGGCTGTTTCAAGAATAGCCAAATGGAAAGTTGTAGCCACCTACATGGTAATCGCTTGGGCTGGAAGCGTAACCTTCGGGCTGTTGTACGGCTTCTTAAGCGGGTCGCTTTAGCCATGAAAAGCGAAGACGACTTTGGTGTAAAACAGCCATGCCCATGCGCCCAAGAGGCAGTAGACACGCTAAAAGCTATTCAACCAATAAAAGAGAGCATGCTTAAAAAGGTGAAGTGCAAGGGCTGCGGCAAACATTCCTAACGAACTTTGAAACTGAATACTGCTACGACTGCCGCGAAAAACCCAGCTCCAGATAGACGCTATTTAAGCTTGTAACCCCACCTTTTATTTATAGCTTCAAGTTTTTCTGAAAGCTTCTTCGCCCTCTCCTCAGCCTCCTCAAACAGAACAGCCCACTCCCGCCTCTTCACAAGGTTTGTTAGCTTCTCAATATTGGCAGGGATCTTCTCCATGGCTGCAACCCACTTTTTTGCCACCGCCTCTTCTTCCACCACGATTTCAAGGGCTTCTTCCGGACAAAATTGGACGCATTGGGGTCCCTCTGGATTGTTTTTGCATAGGTCGCAGACCAAAACCGAATTTTTGTCTGGGTGGAGCGAAATCCCACCGTAGGGGCAAGCTTGGATACACCAGCCGCAGCGGTCGCATTTAGCTTCGTCCACAAGGATCAAGCCTTCTTCGGACTGAACCAAAGCGTTTCTTGGGCAAGCCCTCACGCAGGGCGCGTTCTCGCAGAAACGACACGTTAAAGCTAGATTGAAGGCGGGCGTTAAGCGTATAACTCTAATCCTAGACCTTAAGGGGTTCCAAATAAACTCGTTTTTCTCTAAAACACACACGTATTCGCAGAGGCTGCAGCCCGTGCATTTAGCCGGGTCAACTGCCACAAACTTTCTTGGAATTGCCTTAACCATAAGCTGCATTCCACCTGTTTTTTGGTTAAATGTTCAAATAAAACTCGTTTTTATAATTTCTCCTTCCAAAGCTTCAAGCCAAATGTTTAAAGCATAACTTTGACTTTCCCGTTTAACACCATCCTTTTTCCAGTAAAGCTTGCCGAGTAGGCGTAGACCTCCACTCCTTTTTTTGCCGCTTCTCGAAGGGCTGCTCCAAATTTAGGGTCAGTTTCATCGTTTGGCGTAAAAACTTTGGCGTCCCTTCTTTGGATAATAAAAAGCACGGCAGCCCTAAACCCTTCATTTAAGGCTTTAGCAAGCTCTAAAACGTGTTTAGTGCCCCTCTCTGTCGGAGCGTCTGGAAACAGAGCAACTCCTTCCCGAACGAGAGTGCAAGACTTAACCTCTAAGAGACAAGGTTTAACCGCCGGTCCGCCGCGGAGGAGAAAGTCAAACCTCATAAGCCCGCGACGGGGTTCGGGTTTAATAACTTCATAACCGTGGAATTCCGGTAAATCCCCCTTCTTCAAAGCTTCAAAAACAAGCCTATTAGGAAAATGTGAATCAACAGAAACAATCACATCACCGCTGTAAACACCTATAATATCGTAAACGGTTTTTCTTCCACCCTTTGCAATGGGGCCCTCCCTCAAAACCACCCTTACATCATGGGCCAGAAGCTCGCGAAGCCTTCCGGGGTTAGGCAGGAAACACGGTAAGGTTTTCCCGTCAACTTTCACTAAAGCCGAAAACCTAGTCAACCTCCTTTCAAAAGTTCCCTCTAATATTTTACCCTCAACTTCAATAAAGCTGGCCAATCCAAATCTCCACGAACATTGAGTCAAAATCCATATTTAACTTTCACAAACCATATTTTCATAATGATAAAGCAACATTTAACTCTGGATAAGAATGTTGAAAGGAATCTTCCGAAAGAATAAAGACACCAACTCTATCAAATGTACGAAATGTGGCAGAAGAGACGCAACAGACAAGGACGGTCTCTGTGACAGCTGCCGTTTCACTCAAACTATAGAAAACATAGTTCAAACCAGAAAGTGAAAACGCTGCCGGCTCTGCATTTAAGGGATTATCTCGCAGCCTATGTACTGCATAAATTCGAAGTCCTCCATTTTTATTACTCTAGCTTCGATTAGTCGTCTAATTCTTGGAATTTCATTGGCTATGGCTTTAACCATGTTTTCAACGGTTTCGCAGACCGTCTTGTAGGCTTCGGGCTTCCAACGCTTCGTCATGTTCGCGTAGAGACATCTACCCCCGCAAACATTAAATATCCTACAACTTGTGCAAGGCTCGCCAACAAAAATTTTTCTCAACCTAAGTGGATGCGCCATACTTATGTGCCCCAAGTAAAAGTCCCGCATCCCCCACATGCTTGGACAAGGCACTATGTAGCCATCCGTCTGGATGGCATAGTTTATCCATCCCGCACCACAGCGCAAAGGCGCGTTTTCCTCACCTTTCAAAAGAGATTGGGCAACCCCAAGAAATGGATACAAGCGCAGAACAACGCCGTGCTTCTCCATGTAGTCAACCCAAAACCTGACAAGGCGACGGATTCCAGGATTGTAACTTTCTTCGCTCCACTTCCGAAATTTTCGCTTTTCAAAGTCGCTCCAAAAACCAGCGTTAAGCTGCCAATGAACAGATGAAAAAGGAAACTCGCTGTTGTTCAGCAACCATAGAACTTGCCTATAAATATCAGTTTCCTCCATAACAGTCATCCGCGCGATAACCTCCCCTTGAAAACCATTACGCTTGATCCTCCTCAAGTTTTCCATAACCTTGCGGTAAACACCCCTCCCACGATAAAAGTCTGTTAGAACTTCGTCACCGTCGATGGAAACCAAAATAACACTGAAACGGTTCAAGTATTCCGGTTCCAGGCTGGCAAGACGCAAACCATTAGTCTGAACAACGAAATGTTTGACTTTAACGCGATCCATAATCCGCCTAACGTCATCCAAATATAATAGGGGCTCCCCACCATAAAAAATCAAAACACAGTCTGAATCCAAGCTGCAAAAACGCTCCAACAAACCCAAATCAAAACTTAAACGCTTAGGCAACGAGTAATCAACACTAAAACCGCCAAAATCATCGCCAAAATCCTCTGAGGCTTCACCAAAACAGTAAAGACACTCCAAATCACATTCGGTTGTCACCATCAAGTGAAAGAACAAGCCTATCACCAACAAGAAAAGCTGAATTAACCTCTGGTAAACTTTTCTTTAACCCGCTTAGCCCGCTCAATATAGTTTCTAAGCTCTCTTTCTTTAAGCACTTTCTCAGGCAAAGTCTCAGGAGCAAACAATATTGGCAAAACGGCAACGAATAAGAAGACAGCTGCCAAAGAAAAAGCGCTTGTCTCGCTGAGAAACATTAAGTGCGCAGCAAAAAATTTTTGAATTGCAGCCGCCATGAAAAATGGAGTGATCCCAACAAGGTAGTATTTTTCTTTCGCGCTTGTTGAAGCCAGGTCGCCCCAAATTACTACTATAAAAATCGTGGTGAATAAGCCCCACGAAACACCACTACAGATGTAAAATAAGAACCAAGCGGCTAAAGAGTTTGGAACCATACTTATAACCGCGTAGGCAACACCAATCATAGAGAAACCCAAAATGATCACCGGTTTTCGTCCCACTAAATCGCTCAAGTAGCCTCCAAGAAATGCAAACGTCCCTAAGAAAAGAAAACCCACCCACTGCAGCGAAGTTAGATACGCGGAGAACATGGCTCTTACGAAATTCCTCAGAAGCAACCATTCCAGGCCATCGATGATGTTGAATATTGCCCATGGAACCCAATAAAGGTATAGTTTACGCGACAAAAGAGTGGGTTCCTCAGTGTTCTCAACAGTCGGCTTTTCCCATGGAACTTTACTCCAAATTAAAAGTGGGACAAACCCAAGCGCTCTCCATACCCCCAAAAAAAGAAGCAACGTCTGCGAACCATATAACCGAACTAAACTAACCATAGGAGTGGCACAGAAAATAGAGACAGCCAAAACTATGCCGCCAATGTATCCCCTGTTTTCAGTGGCGGTTCTTTTTGCGAAAAAGCCTAAACATAACGGCATTCCTAAGCCAAGCGAAAGCCCCAGCACAAAAAAGTATTCCTGGAAACGTAAATACACAATATCTGGTGTTAACAATGGCAGGAAGGATACACTTGTTCCAAGAAAAGTCCATAAAAGTAATCCCCTAAGCCCGTCCTTTAAGAAAGCTATCCCTAAAAAACCTCCGACCAGCACCCCCACATGCTGTGCAAATAAAAGCCCCATATGTTCGACACCAAGCTCCTCCGCTATTACAGCAATAGTATTGAGGGTTAGGTAATACCACAAGAACATGTCAACTAAGAGAAACATCATCAAACTTAATTCACGTAAATCTCTTTTATACCCTTCCAAAACACTCCCACTGCCAGACAAGCCAGTTTATAGCTTCAGAACGATTATTAACCATATCGGTCGAAAATCAAGCATAAATTATTTATATATCTGTACAACAAAAATACAGTTCAGATCGCTATGAAGAGAAAGGAGAAGAAAGTGCCCGTTAGGCTCTGGGAACTATACCCCTTCCTTTAGATTAATCCTTGGGATATGTTGACTTAATAACATCATTGAGTACTGTTGAATCTAAAGATATAGTTTTAAGCGCTTCTAATCCCTCATCAATAAGCTTTGCAATATAATCCCTTTCTATCTCATCAAATATGTTTTCCGCGAAAACTATATCAAGAATTTTTTTAGCGTCTCTCTCTGTCAATTTTTTCCTCCGTAAAATTGGTATTAGCTTCCTCCTAACTTTTGCCTTGTTAAGGGCGTAAATCAACGGAAGGGGCAGCACCTCATGTTTAATCCTATTTATTAGATCCCTTGGATTCAAAGTGTCTGAGTTATCATCGCCTATTATGATCAACATGCCTAGTATACGCCCATATCGTGCTATAGCCTCAATTTCCTTTGTCGACGCATCTGCCATTATTGCGGCTATTCGCATGTAAGCTTCAACCTCAGCTGCCTTTTTCTTAACGTATTCCATGTATTCATCTACCGCTAATGTTGTTTTCCTCCTTCTTAGAGAGGTCTCCATCGCTTCAGCGTCGCCCAACTCAAAGAAAGAACTCTTCAACACTTCAACAATAGTGCACAGTTTTTCCGGTTCGATATGTCCTAAAACTTGGGGAAAGAGAGAAAGGCCCTTGAATAGCAACGCATCACCGACAAGTAAGGCAATGTCTCCGCCAAATTTTCCGTAAACAGTTAGGCCGGTACGTTTGATCTCTGTTCTGTCAATTATGTCATCGTGTATGTCGATGGCGCCGCTAATCAGAATTAACGGAACAGCTATATGTACGGTTTTGTGATGTTCCCCACCCAAAGCTTCACATGTTATTGAAATTAAGGCAGCCCTCGTTGTCTCCTTCCAATAGTCATTTATGAAGTACTTTAGGGCTTCGCGGACCTCTTTACAGTTTAATTTTTCCAATTCACCCATGACCACTTTTCGTGCAATTTCTAAGGCTTCTTTTCCTCTTTCCCTGAACAGCCCAGCTACATACTTAGAAAGCTTTTCACCAGAAAACCCTTTATTGGGCGGTCTTTTAACCATAACTGAAATTGTAGATGCTCAGATATTTGTGCTTTAGGCCCTAGCCAACAGCGAATTTGAAACTCTTAAGTATTGACAGTAACACTCTAAAACATGTTTCTTGTACATCCATTTTCTGAGTTTGACGCCCCATAGTAGTCTTGACCCGTAAGCTTGCCTCCAAAGCAGCTCATATCGTTGCAGATTGTTTTCAGCTATTGCTTGAGCTGCCAATTCACCACTTAAAAGCGCGTACGGTATTCCTTCTCCGTTTAAGGGGTCCACATGGCCAGCGGCGTCTCCGACAAGCAACCAATTGGGTCCCGCGATTGGAATTCGAAAAGTTTCTTTTTCTTTTATGTTTGGGATTAAAGCAGCCCACTTAGAGATAATTTTGATATTGGGATAATGCGTTCTAATGAACGCATTAAGCTCTTCAAAAAGGCCCTTTGAGAGTCGTGGTTCTGAACATCCTATCCCTATGCTCGTATTATTCTTCCTCGGGATTATCCACATATACCCCTCTCTGTGAGGAAGAAAATGAAAGGATATTTCTTCATCCTCCAAGTGTTCAGCGAAGTATCCGCAGCAAAATCCTTTATCCGTACTTTTCAACGGTGATGTGACTTTCCTTCTAATTAGGCTGTTCACTCCGTCTGCGCCTACAAGCTTTTCAGCCAAAAAAACGGCTTTGTTGGTTTTTATTTTCCATAATTTTCCCTTTCGTCTTACATTCAGCACTTTCTCTTTTACCCACTTCGCGCCCTCGCGCAGAGCCATATTTAGCAGGTATTGGTCAAGGTCAAGCCTGGATACACAGATAGCCTCATTTTTTCTGAAAGTTAAAGTAAATTTTTTTCCGAAAGGGGACACGAAACTGGCTTTTCTCCTTTTGGTTTGGTCTATTGGGAGTTCCTTCAGAAATGGAAAAAGCTCTTGGGCCAGGGGGGATATCATTCCACCACATGGTTTTTCCCTCGGATGAGAGTGGTCAAAAATAGTTGGGGGTATTCCGTTTTTTGCGAGATTGTATGCGCAATAAGCTCCTGCTGGGCCTCCGCCTACAATTGCTACTTCAATCATTTTTACATCTTGTCTTGCATTTGCTTTACCAACATTTTGTAGCACATTTTTATGTATAGCTTTCCTTTTTCTGTTGTCGTGTATATTTTTCTTGTGCGTTTTCCGAGTTGTTGTTTTTGGCTTGTTATTAGACCCTTGTTTTCTAGTTTTCGTAGCAGTGGGTATAAGGTTCCGTGGCGTATTTTTAGTCCGGAGAAGGATTCTATTTGCTTCTTTATTTTGTATCCCCATGTGGGTTGTTTGTCTATTAAGCGTAATATTTGGATGTCAAGTAGGTTTTTGGTTATGTGTTGAACAATTTCCTTTTTGAGGTTTTCTTCCATGGATTTTTCCTTTTCTTGTTCTATTTTTGACTTATTTTTGTTGGATTTATATGTTTTATGTGGCTTTTGAGGTGTTGAGAGGGTATGCTTTGTTATGTCTTTTTATGCTTTGAGTGTGTGTGAAGCTTTATATGACTGTTTAGTCTCTATAAAGTCTTGAGATATGTCTAAAAATGAACATATCGTATGTAAGTCTAACAAAAAAACTGTTAGACAAAACAACAGAAGAGGGCAAGCAAAATGAACAACACAAAAGAAGTTCAAGTTAAACTCATGAAGGGTCTCCTAGACTTGATAGTGCTCCAGTTCCTCAGCGGTCAACCCATGCACGGTTACCAGATAATAACCAAGATCCGCAAAACCTTCGGCGTTTATTTTGGACCAAGCACCATCTACCCCCTCTTGAACGCCTTAGAAAGAAGTGGTTATGTGAAAAGCGAGTGGGACATGAACAATGAGAGACCCAGGAAAGTCTATAAGCTCACAGCTGAAGGAAGGAACCTTTTAAGCTTCACTGAGGATTCATTGAACTTTATATGCAAGAAAATAGGAGCAGCGGGAATACCTAAAGGAATGGTTTTAGAGGGAGATGAAACGCAATCAGCGCTACATCCCATTCTTAAAAACGGTGAGAGCATAAAACCACGAGCTTCTTTTCTTAAATAATCTTCAACTAAGCAGGAATAGTGGGGAGAAAGGAGACGCTGAAGCGAAGGCTTTAACGTTCTTTTTATTAGTCACTATCCCGTAACAAGTTTTTGGTGAAGCCTTGGAGAAGGCAGACCTCTTAATTCGTGGATGCATCGTCTTACCAATGAAGGATGAAGGTGTCATTGAAGATGGAGTTATAGCCGTTAAAAACGGAAGGATAATCCTTCTCGGTAAAAATTCGTCTACGCACGGAATTGAGGCGGAAAAAACGTTAAACGCCAAGGGCATGGTTGCGATGCCCGGTATTATAAACTGCCACACCCATGTGGCAATGACTCTCTTTCGCGGTTTAGCTGAAGACAAGCCTTTAAACGTTTGGCTACAGGAGACAATTTGGCCGTTGGAGGCAAAATTGACCCGTGAAGATGTCTATGCCGGAGCGCTTTTAGGTTGTTTGGAGATGTTAAAAAGTGGAACAACATGTTTTGCAGACATGTACTTCCACGAAGAGGCTGTTACAGAGGCCGTCCGTGAAAGTGGAATAAGAGGGGTTCTAGCGGAGGGGATAATAGAGGCTGGGAGTAGGGAAATGGGCGAGAAGACGTTCAATAAAAGCGTGGATTTTGCGGAGAAATTTAACGGATTTGCAGATGGCCGAATAAAAACCATGCTGGCTCCCCACGCTGCGTATAGCTGCAGTCCAGAATTACTCAAAAGAGTGCGGGAAAAAGCCTTGAAGCTTGGTTTAGGCATTCACATTCATCTTGCGGAATCCGCTGAAATGTTTAAGGAACTGGAAAGACAGTATAACCTCAACGAGGTTGAATTCCTTCACAGATTAGGGCTTTTTGATGGACATGTGCTTGCAGCTCATTGTATAAACTTGTCTGAAAGCGATATGCGCATTCTGGCTGAACGCCGTGTTAACGTCGTTTATGTGCCTGTGGCTAATATGAAGCTTGGTTTGGGTGTTGCGAGGATTAAGGAGCTTATTGATTTAGGTGTCAACGTGGCGCTGGGTACGGATGGGGCTGCAAGCAATAATTCGCTTGACATGTTTGAAACCGTGAAGTTTGCAGCGTTACTTCAGAAAAGCTTTTACCGCGACTCTAAAGTTTTGTCTGCCTATCAAGTTTTGAAAATGGCAACTTTGGATGGTGCCAAAGCGTTAGGTCTTGACGGAGTTATAGGTTCCTTGGAAGTTGGCAAAAGGGCTGACATTATACTCGTTGATCTTTCAAAGCCCCACTTGAAACCTTTAAACAACATTTATGCAGCCTTAGCTTACTCAGCCCGTGGAAGCGATGTGGACACGGTTATAGTTGATGGTAAAATCCTCATGGAAAATAGAAGGGTTCAGACGTTGGACGAGCGGACTGTTATGGAAAAAGCTGAAAAATGTGCGTCAGATTTATTGGTGCGTAAACTTTAAGTATTAGACGTTTAGACGTTGTGTATTCTGTCTCTGGAATGGGAAAATGCCTCCAATAATTAGAATCGAAAACTTGACGAAAAAATTTGGAAACTTCACAGCGGTCGACCACCTCAACTTGGAGGTTGAAGAAGGAGAGATCTTAGGTCTTCTCGGTCCCAACGGCGCTGGGAAAACAACGACTATTTTGATGCTTGCAACGGTTATAAGGCCTACTGAGGGCACGGCCTACGTGGGAGGCTATGATGTTAGGAAAAACCCGGACAAAGTTCGCGAGCTTTTGGGCGTAGCCTTTCAAGAGCCCAAACTGCTGTGGGTTAGCACCCCCTGGGACGTTGTCAACTGGCATGCCAAAGTCTGCGGACTGTCAACCCAAGAGCGCAAACAGAGAGTCCGAGAGGTTTTAGAAGCCTTAGACATGTGGGATTACCGCCACAGAAGTGTTCACGCGCTTTCCGGCGGAATGCGGAAAAGGGTTGAAATAGCTAAAGTGTTAATTCAGAGGCCTAAAATAGCCATAGTGGACGAGCCGACAGCTCAAATTGATGTTGTTGGTAAACACAAGATTTGGAGAATGCTTCGAGAACTCTGTGACAGTGGAACAACCATTATTCTTGCAACTAATGAGCTATACGAGGCTGATGTGCTTTCTGATCGGGTGGGCATAATGCATAGAGGTAGACTTCTCGTCTGCGATACACCCCAGAAGCTCAAGGACAGCATTGTAGGCGGAGACGTTGTCGAGATTCAGTTCGAGGTTGAGCCTTCGCCAAAAATTATAGAAAGCCTTGACCAATTTAAAGAAGTTGTCAAAGTTATTAGAACCAAAGCCTCTACACTGCGTCTATACTTGAACAAAGTTGAGGAAGTGGTGCCAAAGATTATGAGCACGCTGATGATGGAGGGAGCCGTTGTCTCCTCTATCCGCATGAGTGAACCCAGCCTAGACGACGTTTTCGCGCATTACACTGGTCTGACGCTTGAAGAAGCTCAGAAAGGGGGACGCTAAACTACGCTAAAGCTTCTCTATGTCGTTGAGCGAGATGTTCGCTTATTCTTCCAGTACAAAGTCATGGTTATTATGAGAATTATTTGGTTCGCTTCCCAAATTGCCTTTTTTGGGCTTATAGCCTCCCGTATGGTTGCCGTAGAAGACTACTTCCGTTATTATGTGGGCGGATTATCAGTTATGACGCTTTACTCCGCAGCCGTATTCATAGGCTTTGATATATACGAGGAGGCTGAACATGGTGTCTTCGAATATCTCCTCAGTTTACCCGTCACGAGAAGACAACTTGTTCTTGGCCGTTCCATCGGCGGAGGGCTTCGCGCCTTCATATACGTGGGACCACTTATTTGCATATCCCTTTACGTTATAGGCATAGTGAACCCGCTTAACTTTTTGTTGGCTTTGTTTTCGCTTTTCCTCTTTGCCTTTGGAGTTTCTGGAATGAGCATAACGCTAGCCGTTGTTATAAAGTCCAGCGATCGCTTCGACATTCTTATGGGCGTTTTAGACGCGTTAATAGTGCGTCTAAGCACAGCCATGTATCCCCTAAGCTTTGTTAAGGAAGCAAACCCGATTTACGGGTGGATAGCCAACTTTAATCCAGTCACCTACGCTGCTGAGCTCTTCCGTTGGGGTGCTGGTGTTGAGTCGATTTTATCTTTTGAAAACCCGCTGCTGCCCCTCCTTGGAATAGTTTTATTCTTCGGCTTTTTCATGTTCGTGGGCATAGTGCTTTACGACAAAAGCATAGAAGGCGGGGGATGGCGGTAGATGAAAAACATCGTGTATATACTGGAAAACGACTTTAGAAATTTCTTCCGCTATAAGTGGTGGCTTGTAGGCTTAGTAAGCATGAACCTTACGGACTTGTTTATTATGGCGATAGTCTACAACCGCATGCTAAACCCCGAAATTCTCCAGCAAATAAAAAGCTACTTCAACTTCTTCGCTCCAGGGTTGACGGTTACAGGCTTGTTTGCCTCCGCCTTCATGATTGGAAGGGAGGTGAACATGGAGAAACGGAGAGAAGTTCATCAGTACCTACTAAGCCTGCCCATGGGCAGAGTTGAACTTGCCTTGGGACGGGTGCTTTCTGGAGGCTTACGAGGCATGGTCTACATGTCTCCCTTGTTGGCAACATGTTTCGCCTTCGTGGGTTTCCCAACATTATACCAGTTTCTATTAATTTTGCTTGTGCTTTTCTTTCTCGCCGTAGGAATTTCTGGTTTGAGCATAGCCATAGCTGTCTCCACAAAAAGCATTGACAAGTTTGTAACGGCAAGAGGCTTGGTCTACTATTTGCTGTTCTTCTGTAGCAGCGTTTTCTATCCGCTCTCGCTGATTGAACAGCTTGGACGAGAAGGCAGATTTCCAATGCCCCTAGTAACTTTTGCAAGGGTTAACCCCCTAAGCAACGCTTCAAACCTCATCCGCTCCTTTCTACTTGGAACCCCGCCCTTCTCAATGGAAATGATAATAAGTGTCATGACTTTTTCGGCAGTCTTCACATTTTTCGCGGCTTTCGCCTATATTAAGCTGATAGAACGCGCCTAACTTAGAGTTAAATTTATGTGCATAGATACCAGAATTTCTCTCTTCAAGCCTTTAAATTTGAAGGTTAACTGAATGTCCAGTGTGAAGACTCTCTTCGAGCCTAAAACTGTTTTGCTGATAGGTTCCAGCAAGATCAAAGAAAAAGTGGGATTGGCGTCGCCTCGACTTTTTAAAGATGTCACCTATAATATGAAGAGATTCTTCAAAGGAAGAACTTACGTTCTCGATTTGGAGGGGAAAATAGGCGCAAGTAGCCTTAACGAGTTAACTGAAACTCCAGAGTTGGCTGTTGTAATGTTGCCGCCCGGAAAATCCCTGGTCTATATTGAAAAATGCGCCGCTTTTGGAGTAAAAACCTTTGTAATAATAACTGGCGGGTACAGGGACGAACAGCGTCAACAACTGTTAAGGGTGAAGGAAGACTACGGCGTTAGAGTTTTGGGACCTAACACTGTTATGGGCGTTATAAACACAGCTAACGGGTTGAACACAACTTTCGAAAAAGGAGTCTTACCGAGAAGGGGAAACATAGCATTCATATCTCAAAGCGGTGGAGTAGGCGCTTGTTTACTGGATTTGGCGTGTTTTTACGGTTTAGGCGTGAGTAAAATGGCCTTTATGGGAGATAAAATAGACTTGGATGATGTTGACCTAATTCAGTATTTAAGGGAGGATGAGGAGACACGAGTTATCTGCCTATACATGGAAGGCGTGAAAAATGGGAGGCAATTCATAAAAGAGGCGAGAAAAACTGTTGAGAAGAAGCCAATTCTCGTATTGAAGGGCGGAATCACCCAAGAATCCGCCCATAGAGCTAAATCGCACACGGGGTCTATAACTGGTTCCGACGAGGTTTTCGATGCCGCTTTCAAAAAAGCTGGGATAATCCGCGTCGAAGACGTTGAGGAGCTTTTGAATGCAGCGTTAGCTTTGTCCAAACAGCCACCTATGTTAGGCGACAATGTAGCCATAGTGAGTAATGTTGGTGGCCCAGCAATATTGGCGGCAGACGCTGTCGAGCGAAGCAAGCTTAAAATGGCTAAACTTTCTGAGGAAACAAAAAGCCGGATTGAAAGGCTTTATCCCGGCGTGGACGCGACAAACCCCATTGACTTAATAGCGGATGCTAGGTCGGACAGGTTCGGAAAAGTTTTAGATTTTGTTTTGGCGGACGAAAACGTTGATGGAGTGCTTGTCATAAACATGCTCAAATCCTGCTTTTTCGAACCTGAAGATGCAAAGGTTATCCCGAAAGTAGCGGCAAAATACCCCAACAAGCCTGTGGTTGATGTGCCAGCGGGCGGCGAGGACTTCGAACTTGTTTATAAAGTGATTGGTGATAGCCCCATACCATTATACAACCTGCCAGAAAAGGGTGTTAAAGCCTTAAAGGCTTTGAGGTTGTATGGTAAAATTTTAGGCAAACGTCAAGGTGGTTAACTATATTTTCTAGGAGAGTACACTTCTAGCCTAGGGAAGAAATCTGGTGGAAAAGTTGTCTTTCGAGCAAAAGCGGTTCGGCAGCAAGTTGGAAGAGCAGATTTACGAGTTTTGTAGACGGGTTGCCAACTCCTATGCAATAACGAGCGTTTGCGTCTGTGGGGATTTTACGCTACATCCATCCGATAGCGCGAAAACGTTGTTGGAGGTTTTGCTTGTTGTCGATGGCTTTAAACCTAGGATAATGAACTACGTTAAGTTTTTTGACGGAAAACCCGCCATTTTTTACGCGGTAGACAAGCAGATTTTCGAGAAGGATGTGGATTTAGGCTTTTTAGGTGAGGCTCTCGCCATTCACCTCATTTTCCCATATAAACCGCTGATTAACACGGACTACTTGAAGACGGAAGAGGTTAAACTTAAGAAACGTTTAATCATAGAACTTTTAGAGAACCTTATATGTGATTTTCCAGAACTTTCCCGCGAAATTCGAATAAAACCGGATTATTTCATGTATGAGGTTATGATTAGCAGGGCGCGGCTGTTTCCACCCATCTACTATACGCTTTCCCGTTTCTTTCAAAAGGAGTCGCGTGAACAGAATATCAACCGAGTTATGGAAGGATACATGCTTGCATTGAAAGAGTTAGAAAGGGAAAAAGTTGTGGAGCGTGTAAACGGCTTTTTCATGGTTTCAAAAACTTTCATTGAGAAACGCAATGGCAGAAAGGCTGCGTTCACAAACTTGTTGAAGTCTGCGCAGAAAGCCCTATTTATGTCTATTTTGAGAACTTTCCCGAAAGTTTTGGGCATCTTATCCGAAGGTATGGATGCTTTTCTGGAGCTTCAGTTTTTTGAAAGCGAAAGAAACAAGTTGAAAACAGAATTTAACATTGAGGACCCGAAAATGTATCTGTTTGTGCCAACGGCGAACGGACTTGTGCCCTTAGCCACTAGGATGGACACAGAGAGCTTTGTCAGAAAAATCCTTAAAGTCGGCGAAAACGCGGCGGTAGCTGTTGAAGAGTTGGGCGGCGTTTTAAACGATGTTTATCTGGTAAGGGTTTCCGCGGAAGGTTGGGAACGCAAGGTTGTTGTTAAAAGTTTCAAAGACTGGGCTGGATTTAAATGGTTTCCATTAACTTTGTGGACCGTCGGAACTAGAACTTTCACTCTTCTGGGGCGTTCAAGGCTTGAGAGGGAATGCTCCATAAACCAGTTTCTCTACTCGAAAGGTTTTGCTGTCCCAAAGATTTTAGGCATAAACCACGGCGAAAGGCTTGTTTTCATGGAGTACGTGGAAGGTGAAACATTAGAGAAAGTTGTCAAGAGAACCCTCAACCGAGAGGTGGACAAAATTGGGGAGGAGTTAAAACTTATTCGCAGAGTCGGCGAAGTTTTCGCTAAGGTTCACACGCTTGACGTGGCATTGGGCGACACTAAGCCCGAAAACATTCTTGTGGGAAGGGATGGCAAAATTTATTTGATGGATTTTGAGCAAGCTTCGCGGAGGGGCGACAAGGCTTGGGATATCGCTGAATTCCTTTACTATGTTGGGCATTATGTGCCGCCCCTTGCTGGAACAAAGCTTGTCGAGGTTGTTGCGAAGGCTTTTATTGAAGGCTATTTGGGGGCTGGTGGAGATTTGGAGGCTGTTAGGGCTGCTGGAAGGCCTAAATACACTAAAGTTTTTAGCGTGTTTGCTCTCCCTCACGTGATTTTGACCATTTCAAACGTTTGCAGAAAAGCGGGTTGAAAGAATGGTTGAGCATGAAACAACCCTAACTTTTTACGGAGGAGTAAACGAGATAGGCGGAAACAAGATTCTCCTCAAGGACGGGGACGCGACGGTCTTCTTCGACTTCGGAATGTCTTTTGCTTTGAAGAAACAGTATTATTCGCCTCCTTTTCTTTCACCTAAAAACGAGAAAAGCCTCCAAGAGTTGGGAATTCTGCCCAAACTGGATGGTGTATACCGTTTTGACGAAAAACCACCAGCCGTGGACGCCATCTTCGTTTCCCACGGGCACATGGACCACTCAGCCTACTTGTCCTTTGTGAAGAGGGAAATTCCCGTCCACTGCGGCGAAACAACAAAGACCATTTTACAAGCTTTTGGCGAAATCCGCAAAGCAGACTTGGAGTTCAACGTGGAAGGTATAAACTTTCAAACTTTTAGAACAGGCAGCACCGTCAAGGTTGGCGGTTTAGAAGTGGAGCCCGTGCACGTCGACCACTCTGTACCGGGCGCGTATGGCTTCATCATTCACACCTCAAAGGGGGCTGTTGTCTACACCGGAGACTTCCGAGACCACGGTGCAAGAGATGATATGACTCGGGAATTTGTGGAGCGAGCAAAATCCGCGGAACCTGTGGCTGTTATTTGTGAAGCCACCAACATGACGCATGTTTCTGTTTCCTCTGAAAGGGAGGTTGAAGCCAAACTTCACCATGTTATCAGCCAAACAGAGGGTTTAGTGCTTGCGGAGTTCGCCTACACGGACGTGGATAGGCTTAACTCTTTTTATCGAACAGCTTTGAAAAACAACCGTTGTTTGGCGGTTTCACTGAGGCAGGCATACTTAATTGAAGCTTTAAGCAGCGACCGAAAGCTTCGCATTCCAAGGCTTGACGATGAAGGAGTTTTGGTTTTTCGAAAATCGAAGGAGCGCATGTACACTTGGGAAAAAAGGATTCTTGAACGTTATCCCGATAAGGTTGTTGACGTCGAGCAAGTTTCGAAGAGCCAACAAAACGTTATCCTAAGCATGTCATTGTACGATTTGGAGCAGCTGGTGGAAATTCAGCCGAAGCCCGGCAGCTGCTATATATTCTCGTCTTCCGAGCCTTTTAACGAGGAAATGGAGATAGACTTTGAACGGTTGGTGAACTGGCTTAGACATTACGGCTTGCCTCAATATCACGTGCATGTTTCCGGCCACATAACGCCTTTAAGACTGAAGGTTTGCCTTAAAGAGATTAATGCCAAAAAGATTTTTCCGGTGCACACGGAAAACGCCGAGCTTTTCGCCAAGTTCATGCGGGATCTTAAAAGCCAAATCATAATAACTGACAAAGGTAGGGAATATAGGCTTTAAAGCGTTAACTATATCTTTTTGGAAGCCTACCTAAATCTTATGATAACCATTATTGGCGCTGGACGAGTTGGAAGCGCCGCCGCTTTCAACATTCTAAGGTATCGAATAAGCGATGTGGTTTTAATTGATGTTTTTGAGAATCTAGCGAAGGGCGAAGCCCTGGATATGATGCAAACCGCTCCCGCCCTAGAGTTTGACGGAAAAATCGTAGGTACAAGCGACTACAGCCAAATGAAGGACTCAGAGCTGGTTATAATAACTGCTGGTGAAGCGCGAAAGCCTGAGATGAGCCGCCTGGACTTAATGAAGAAGAATGCGGACATAGTGCGGTCCATAGTGCGGGAAGTCATAAAATATGCGTCTGACTGCAAAATCATGATGGTGACAAACCCCGTTGACGTCATGACTTATATAGCCTATAAAGAGTCGGGGTTTGAAAGGAACCGTGTCTTTGGGATGGGTAACATTCTCGACACGTTGCGTTTCCGTTCATACATAGCCTTGGAACTGGGCGTTTCGAGAGAAGATATCCGCGCGCTTGTTATAGGGGAACACGGCGACTCCATGGTTCCGCTGGTGGAATACGCGTCCGTGGCTGGAATCCCCATAACTCGTCTTCTTTCAAAAGAGCGAATAGAGAAAATTGTAAATTTGACTGTAACTTCGGGCGCAGAGGTTATACGCCTCAAAGGTTCAACGGTTCACGCGCCGGCTGCCGCTATCGCCATTATGGCGGATGCCATTTTAAGGGGTAGAAACCGAGTGATGGGTGTGTCCACATATCTTCAAGGCGAGTATGGGTTCTCCGACATCGCGATAGGCGTACCCGTTGTTCTCGGCAGAAACGGGGTTGAGCGAGTTTTAGAGCTTGAGTTGCTTCCTGAAACGCGGATGCGCCTTGAAAAGTCTGTTGCGGTTATTAGAGACGCCATCAACGCGTTGAGAGTTTTCTAACATTTATTAACTGGTTCCGAAGTCAATAGCGGCTAGCCCTCATGTTTTTTGTGATTTTGAGTTTTGAGTTTCGGTTTGGAAAAGTAATCATAAGGCTTCGTCGTGGTTTGGGATTCGCAACCTATAAGTTTTACAAAATATTAATACACACGATACAGATGAAAGCCGCAACAACAACCAGGCTACGCCGCCTCCAAATCCTCATCCACTGCCTAGGCCTAAGCTGCCTAGGAGGGGCCATATTCCTTCAAATCCTAGTCTTCACAGATATACTTCAACATGGCTACTTCATGGCTGTGGAAAATAACCCCGCCATCCTAGCCTTCGAAATGGCTCTCACTTTTTTCGCCCTTATCTACTTCCTATACATGTACCAGCGGTTTATACGCTCAATAAAATAATCGGAAATAAACATAATTCTTAAGAAAGGTTCAGTCAAAGAACAGCAAATAACAAAAGAAGAATTTAAAAGCGTTAAATAAAACCTGCAAGATTATCCAAAATTTAAATTTAGGCTGGGATGGTATGAATAAAAAGATAATAACATTTTTCGTTTGCCTAAGTTTGTTACTTGCCTTGCCAAACACCGCTAGAACGCAAACCCAAGCCAACAGCATGGAAACCTTCTTTGACTCTAAAATTTCGTGTGTAAAAGTCCAAGTTAATGCCACGGCAAGGGCTCAACCAGCTAGCTTCATCTCGGTTAAACTTAGTTTAACAGCCGTCGTCACCAAGGTTTACGTAAAAACCATAAATCTCACCGTATACGGATTCATAAACGGAACTGAAAAACGTGAAATATACCAAAATGCGTCCGGCAACGTCCTAATTTACAAGGATAACCGGGTGGTATACCCCCATCGAGTTTACGTGCCAGCGAACATTTGCGGCATCATCTATGGGGAGATCTACCTAAACTATGATGCAACGGTTGTTGATGAGCTTGGGCGTGAAAATCCATACCCCTTTCAGGGAACTATGGGGTTTGCCATGACACGCATAGAGAATGTTTACCTCAGGTTCCTTGAAGATCAAATTAAATCCCTTAAGGATCAAATTAAATCCCTTGAAGATCAAATTAGGGACGTGAACAGCACCGTTGCCAACTTGAACCAGACTTTCAGAGAATGTTTTGGCAGGAACTTGACTCGTGATGAGTTATTGAATCTTAATCATACCTTGTGGCAGCTTCAGCAAGACTATGAGGCGCTCAAAGGTGTTAAAAGCGAGCTTGACAACACACGGACCACTATGGTCTTCTTGGCCGCTGTTGCAGTTTTCTTTGTGGCCACAACCGCCTATCTGGTGTTCCGGAAGCCTAAGGAATACCTGTAGCTCTTTTCCCTATCCTTTTTATGGAGGTTTTGGGCTGCTACGAAGGCTAAGCCTTTTTCTGTTAGGGCTTTCGCCGTTCTGTTCACGGCGTCGTGCTTATCCAAGTAGTTTGCAAGCAGTTTTGGCATTAACCCTTTCTCGATTATTTCCTTTTTCGGTAGAAAGTAATCCAGTATGTCTGAAGGGTGTTCACGGGTTTTCTCCACTTCTGGCGGCGCGCCCTCGTGTTTAGCGCTTATGTTCTTCACGTGGCTTGCCAGTTCCAATAGCTCGTTTAGGCGGTCGTAGGGCTGGCGGACGATGCTTTTGAAGGCTTCGGTTATGTGGTGTTCTATGCGCACGGCGTCTTCAAAGCCTAAGGCTTTGCGGGTGTAAGCTGCCAACTCGATGGTGTGGTTGTTCACGGAGTTGGATAAGTTAAAACCAGCCAGCGGCGTCGTGCCGTCCCCTCGGCTGAAAAGCTTCGCCATCATGAGAATCCATAAAATCGAGTAGGGGTTGTCAGCTCCGAGGAAAACTGAAATTTTGAACTCTATGTCTATTCCAAGCTTGTGCAGTAGAAAGCCCAGCAAAACCGTCCCAATATTCGTGTTTAAAATCTGTTTTACGCCATACTCCGTATAGTAGTACAGGTATTCTTCAACCCATTTTAAGGCGTACTCATTTGGAACGCCAACGCCGCCGAAATAACCCGTGATTGTTTCTGGCCCGCCCAAGTGAATGTTTATAGGTTTGCCGTCGGATCCAGGCATAGTGCCCCTTGTGTCCAGTGTCTGCACATAAGAAGCCCCAATCACTTGCATGGCGGCCGCGAAAGCTAAAATGTCACCGTCTTCCACCTGTTCTTTCATAGGCCTTACGCGTATGTAGCGGGCTGGCATGAGGTCCCGGTGTTTAATCGCCCTTTTCGCCTCCTCAACTAGCCACGGGAAAAAGTTGCAAGCACTTATTTCAAGTGTAACCGCACAGGCCTCATTGAATTTTATGGAATCTGCCTTTTTCCCCAAGATTTTTCTGCGGTATTCGGGTATGCTTATGAAGGCTTCCTTGTCACGTTGCTTAATAAGCCACTCAAGGTCCTTGAGAAATGGAGACTTCATTTTTTCGAGGCGCTGCATAAGGTTTTCTAGTCTGCTGTTTTCTCGGGCTTTGCGGTTAATCTCCTCTGCTCCACCATGCTCGTCAAGGATTTCTAGAACCCCGTTTATGAGGGGGTTGTTTTTCCGCAGCAGGAAAGCGTTAACCTCTTCCAGCATCTTCTCGCTGATTAAAAGTTTCTCCTCAATAGTTTTCAAAGGCTTATCCCCCAATAGAACAAACCTACTAACTTTAAAAGGGCTTAAATGTGTTTAACGTTTATGGTATTCTAAGAGGTGAAAACTTGTTTAAACCGGAAGGAATCATGCCTGCGCTTGTTACACCCTTCACGGATGATGGAAAAGCCATCGACGAGGTTCAACTGCGTTTTTTGGTGAACCGCTGCATAGAGCTGGGGGTTCATGGGGTTGTTCCATGTGGCACGACAGGCGAATTTGTAAACCTCACAGTGGAAGAGCGGAAACAAGTCATAAAAATCGTGGTGGACGAGGTTAACGGACGCGTGCCGGTAGTTGCTGGGGCTGGAGCCAGCGGCACAGATCAAGCCCTTGACATGGCGAAGTATGCAAAGGACGTGGGCGCCGACGCCGCCCTAATTGTCACGCCTTTCTATCTGAAGCCCGCGGATCGTGGAGTTTATGAGCATTATGACACAATTGCAAGCAAGGTGGAAATGCCAATAATCTTATATAATATTCCCCAATGTACGGGGGTACAATTGACGTGGCAGATGGTGGAGGACTTAGCGCAAATACCAAACATTGTGGGCTTAAAAGACAGCAGCGGACAACTCAGCTACATTTTGGCAGTGCTGGAAAAGGTCAGGGACAAAATCAATGTATTATGCGGACATGACGAAGTTGTGGTGGCAGCTTTAGCAGCGGGGTGTTCCGGCGCAATTCTCGCCAGCGCCAACTTCATGCCAGACGTCTGGGTTCAGGTGTATAACCATATTAAAAATGGCGAGCTTCAAAAAGCCCGGGAACTTCAATACAAGATTCAAAAGATAGCCCGCATAATCGCTGGAAGCGGCCCAGTAGGCGCAAAAGCAGCCCTAAACATGATGAAAATAAAAGTCGGCCCCGTTAGGCTACCCTTAAGTGTAGGCGGTGAACTAACCTACGAGAACAGGGAGGAACTTCGCCTCGAATTGGAGAAACTTGGCAAAATAGAACCGAAGCCCATAACCTTCCAGATCGCAGAAAAACCTATGGAGCAACGGTTTATGGCGATTGACATAACCCCCGAAATCATAAGGGACTTCAACCTTCGTGTAGGCGAAGCATTAGCTGGAACGGGTGCCGAAGTAGCCCACATAGACCTCGTGATCGGCACAAAAGATGGCCCCGTAGGCGCCGCTTTTGTAAAGGCGAAGGCTACCCCGGCACCGGGTCACGAGCCACTATTGGCCATACTAGAGCCAAACCTAACCGTTAAGCCTCTAACGCTTATAGTTCCAACGGTTACGGTAACCAACATGCGGCAGGCCGGCATGGTGTACGGCCCAGCCCAAACAGCGGTAGCCAAAGCCGTGGTGGACAGCGTTGCGGATGGCACTATACCAAAAGAGGCTGCTGAGGCCTTAGTTATAATAGCGAACGTTTTTGTTCATCCATCGGCTGTGGACCGCCAACGTGTCTACATAAACAACTATAAGGCTATGCGCCACGCCATAAGAAAAGCCGTGGAGGGGAGGCCTTCCATAGAGGAGCTTATAGAAAACAAGGAACGCGCTAAACACCCCTTCAAATACTCGCCCTAACGGGGTAACGGAAAATCTTGCAAAGCCAAAAAGTAGTTGAAGGCGAATACGTTCTGCTTTACCTAGACCAGAGGCGAACATACCTCGTCAAAGTTGAGGCCGGAAAGACACTTCACACTCATAAGGGCTTCATAAAACTGGACGACTTGATAGGCAAAAACTATGGCTCAACTGTGGGCACCAGCCTCGGCGTCCAGTTCACAATCCTTAAGCCGCTACTCCGCGATTACATAATGAAGAGTGTCAGACGAACCCAGATAATGTATCCAAAGGACATCGCCCTCATCGTAGTCTTCAGCGGAATAGGCCCGGGCAGCCGCGTTGTGGAGGCTGGAACCGGCACAGGTGCATTAACCACAGCCCTCGCCCACTTTGTTAAGCCAAATGGCCGCGTCTACAGCTACGAAGTTAGAAGCGAATTTCTTGAAACTGCAGAGAAAAACATTAAACGAGCTGGCCTGAGGGACTTTGTTGAGCTTAAAAACAAGGACATCACGGTGAGCATAGACGAGGAGGACGTGGACGCTGTTATACTGGATATGGCGACTCCATGGCTTGTGGTTTCCCATGCTCACAAGGCGCTGAAGCCCTGTGGAACTTTTATTTCCTTCAGTCCAACCATAGACCAAACAGTTAAAACCGTGGAAGAATTGAAGGAGCACAGCTTTGTAGACATAGAAACCTTCGAATGCCTAGTGCGGGGGATACAAACAGAACGAGGTAAAACAAGGCCACAAACACTCATGACGGCGCACACAGGATACATTACCTTCGCAAGAAAAGCCCTAAAAGAACCTTAGAAAGAAGTGCAAAGGAAGATCAAGCTTTAACAGTTATTCAACATAGGCTTGCCTTTTAGCTTCTTTAGCAAGTTTTCCAGACGAGAAGTGTATACCTTTCTTCTAATCCATTATAGGCTTTCACCGAAAAATTTTACATAAAATGAAGCCTGTAATGCCAAGGGTCTAGAACATTATTGTACCAAAACTGGAACAAAGGGAAAGCCAATGAAAAAGCCTAGCTCTAACAATGTAATATTTGGCTAGAGCCACCGCCAAGCCTAGTCCAGAAATCTCTTCAAGGCTTCTCATCTTCTCCGGGATGAATTGAGGCAAAAACTTGGCTTCCAAACCCATGTCTACGGCTGGCACAAGAAAAAGCGGAACCACAACTACCAGCATTCCAACAAACACTGCAATCAAGGAATAAGCTAAACTCTTTTTCAAGGGATCCTCGCCTCATGGCTTTTAAAGGTTTTCAGCCTTTTAAAGCTAGATCTTAGAACAGTTCTCAAAATGGTTTTGCCCTCCAAATGCGAATTGTTTCAATCCAGAAGGCTGCAATGGCGATAAGCCCAAACATGAAGGCATAAAGGTTTGGCCAAACTTGGCTCAAAAAGCATAAGGCAGTATAAGTGGTTAGCATGATTGTGAAAAGAACCGAATAGAACAGGTAGGGGGGAACCATGAAGCGGCCCACACGGGTGAAAAACTGTAAAATTCCAATTTTAACCTCTTCCTTCAACACGTAATCGCCCGTCGGCTTCTTCTTAACGAGGCCGAGCTCCTCCAGTTTTTCAAGGTGATGAACCGCTATGCTTGGACTGGAAAACTTTAAGGCTCTTTGAACTTCGCGGACGCCAACGGCGCGGTAGGGCTGCTGGAGCATATACCAGTAACAATCAAAGTTTTCCCCTTCAAGGCGGATTCTAAAAGTTTTTGGTTAAGCTCTTTAGGTTTTTTAGAGGCTTTCGCCAAATTTAACCGCCAAACTGTCCTTTTATTGGCTTAGCTTTAATAAGTCTAACCAAAATTTTGGAAAAGCATTTAACTCCACAGCAAGAAATACCAGCTTTAATATTAGAGGGAACTGTTTATGGAGCTTTCAATAAGTGAAAGCGAATATAAAAAACGCATAGAAAAAGTCAGAAAAGTTTTAAAGCGAAGAGGCCTCGACGCCCTTTATTTGACAAACCCTACGAGCATATTTTACTTAACTGGGTACTCTTTCATACCCACTGAGAGGCCGGCGGCCTTAGTCATCCCATTGGACGGGAGAATAACCTTCATGGGGCCTCTGCTGGAGAAAGACCATGTCCCCTTGAAAACAAGGATTATTGAGAAAGTTGAAACCTACCTTGACTATCCCGGCGAAAAACACCCTATAGAACATTTCGCCGAATTCCTAAAAGAAATGGGATTAGCCAAAAAACGTATCGGTATAGACAACAAGGCTGGAGCCACTGGCATGTGGGGGTATAAGGGGCCGCCTATAACGCAGAAACTGCCAGAAGCAAAGTTTGTGGACATGGCTGATCTCGTGCCAAAAATGCGGCTCATCAAGTCGCCGGCTGAAATCGCCTTAATAAAGGAAAGCGCGAAGTGGGCGAACTTGGCGGTTTCGCTGTTACAGGAATATGCTACGGAAGGCTCTTGGGACGTGGAGGTAGCCCTAGCAGCATCACTGGAAACCACTAGCATAATGAAGAAAACTTTAGGCGTCGATTTCGAGCCTTTAAAAAACATCTTTCCAGTCTCCGCTGGGTTTAGAGGGCAAATTGGCGAAATGAGCGCTATCCCCCACGCTATTGGAACAAGACATAGAATCAAGAGCGGCGATGTCCTAATAGCCGAGGCAGCCGTGGAAATAGGTGGATACAGCTGCGAACTTGAACGCACCATGATAGTGGGCATGCCTTCCGCCAAACAGAAACGCTACTTCCAATTCATGGTTGAAGCCCAGGAAGCAGCCATCCAAGCGATGAGGGAAGGCGTTGAATGCAGCGAAGTTGACAAGGCTTCAATGGACGTTTTCAAAAAAGCTGGACTAACCCACATGGTTAGACACCACACCGGCCATGGGCTAGGCCTAGAAGGCCATGAACCTCCATGGCTTGACATCGGGAACAGGGAAAAGCTAATGGCTGGAATGGTGGTAAGCTGTGAGCCAGGCATATACGAGGTTGGATTCGCCGGGTTCCGCCACTCAGACACGGTGCTAATAACAAAGGATGGATGCGAACTCATCACATATTATCCAAAAAACCTTGAACAGCTAACAATAACATAGCCAACACTGATAGTTAAGGATAAACTTCCTTCTTTTATTAACAAAAACCAAGTCTTACACACAGTAAGGCTTGAGAAGGAGATGACATTTTATTTGAATCTTTAGCATGGAAGTGCCTTGACGCCTACATGATTTCTGCAAGGATTCCGGGACGGGATTTGAACCCCCTCCTTGCGGAGATTTCTCAGCAAACTCCATTCTTTTTCCGTTTTAAGTCTTTGTCTTGCCTGTTTTACCGTTTAGGGCTAATTTTTCTTTGGAAACTATAATTGGGATGCCTTATCAGCATGGACCTTTTTGCATGGTAAGATTCCGAGGGAATTGGCGGATGAGTTGGCTTTGTTGTTAGATTTTTGTTTCAAAGGTGGAGGTGAGTTACGAAGAATTAATGGTGGGGTTATTTTCGAGAAATGTGGATGGGGTTACGAAAAGTATTGATGAAAGTGTTCCTTTTCCGGAAGGAGAAAATTATGGTGTGTGTATTTTGAGGGTTGATGCGAGTTCTCCATTCGTTATTCTAAACCTTTGCCAAAGCAAAATGAGCTTGTTTGACCATAAAAAGCTCAGTAATTTTAAGTTTAAGCATGGAAATCTTTAGAAATCTCTAATGACATCTTTTTCTGGAGAATTGATCCAAATGGGCGGAGATGTGGCCCTTCGCACTACAGTAACCATCCTTTCCTTAATATTCTTTGGGTATATTTCCAGAAAGTTTGGCTTTTTAAAGCATGGAGATGAACGAGTTTTTAGCGCATATGTCTATTATTTTGCTTTGCCCGCCCTTTTTATTACAGATCTAGCCGAGGTTGATTTTTCTCCTGAGAGGCTAATCTTTATTTTTACCGGCCAATTTCCAATAGTCCTAATGACGGCCATTTATTTGCTCCTTTATAGGGTTTTTAAGTTCTCAAAGGAAACCCTATATCTTTTGATAGTTAGCACAGTTTTTGGCAGTTTGGCATTTTTTGGAATACCGTTTATAATGCTGGCTTTTCCCAACGAAGTTGCCTTGGCAACACTTTCGGCGGCATCCATATCCATAATCGGAGTTCCCATTTCCATTATCGTTTTGGAATTACACCACATGGAAAAATCCAATTTATCTGAAAGCGTTGGACAAGTCGTAAAAAAGCTTTCAAGGAACCCGCTTGTTGGCTCTATTGTGATAGGCTTTGTGTTGTCTACCCTTAAGATCAAAATTCCTTTACCTATAGCGATTCCGTTGCGGATGCTGGGAGCAACAACGGCAACTGTGGCAATATTCATGCTTGGAGTCTTCTTTTATGGAAGAAAATATGTGAATATCGTTGATGGATTCAAGTTCAGTCTTTTGAGGGCTGTCGTCCTACCAACATTAGCGTTGTTAATTGCCGCTTGGCTCAAAATTACCCCTACGGAAAGGACAATAATACTGGTCATGCATGGTGCACCGGTAGCTATTTCAAATATGATTTTAAGTGAACGTTACAATTTTCATAAGGAAACAATGGCGTCGCTTATTTTAGTCTCATCGTTAGCTGCCGGGTTATACCTAAACTTGTGGCTTCTGTTACTGGAGATACTAAATTAGTAAAGAGCGAGTAGCTGTTTTAGCGTAAATAGAAAACCGGTGTGCCTCCAGCTGAAATTTAGCATGTTTTTATACTTCGACAGCGATGTTTCAGGTGATGAGTCATGATAGTAGGTTTATGCGGAAGCCCGCGGAAAAAAGCCACAGAGTACGTTACCATGAAAGCGCTAAATTTGTTAAATGAAATGGGTTTTCAGACGGAATTTTTCACCGTTAGGGGAAAAAACATTGGCTTTTGTACACACTGTGACTATTGTTTAAAACATAAGAAGTGCAGGGTTGCTGATGACATGGCAACGCTTTATGATCTTCTCAAGGCTGCCAATGGCGTCATTATCGCTACACCTGTCTACAACGGTGGGGTTAGTGCGCAGTTAAAAGCTGTTATGGATAGGTGCAGGGCTCTTACTGCAGCTGACCCTAACGTTTTTAGGTATAAAGTGGGCATGGCTATTGCCGTGGGGGGCGATAGGATAGGAGGACAGGAGCTGGCTATACAGCAGATCTTGACTTTTTATATTCTTAATGGAATTATCCCCGTGAGTGGGGGCGCCTTTGGAGCGAATTTAGGTGCAACTTTCTGGTCAAAAGACTCTTTAGAAGCTGTTAAAAACGACGAGGAAGGATTTAAAAGCCTTAAGAAATCCGTGAAAAAATTTGCAGAAGCCCTAAAACATTTTGAAAAAATTAAATTATGATGGCTTGTGCAAATATGGAAAGCGCAGTGAAGAAAAAGAAGGTGGCTTGGGGAATCACTGGAAGCGGGGACAGACTAACCGAAACCATTGAAGTTATGAAGAAGATAAAAGTGCAATATCAAAATTTAGTGGATATTAACGTCTACCTTTCCAAGGCTGGAGAGCAAGTTATAAAATGGTATAGATTAGGCAATACCTTGAAGGATACTTTTAACAGAGTTTTCGTTGAGGTTGATTCTAATACGCCATTCTTGGCTGGTCAGTTGCAAACTGGAAAATTTGAGTTTCTGTTAATCGCTCCGGCAACATCTAACACTGTAGCGAAAATTTCAATGGGAATAGCGGATAGTTTAATTAGTAACTCAGCAATCATGGCTTTGAAAGCTTTTGTTCCCGTATACATAATGCCTTCAGACTACAAAGAAGGAGTTGTTTATACCAAGCTTCCAAGCGGTAAGGAGCTGAAACTGATGGTTAGAAAAGAAGACGTGGAACACGTCAAGAAGCTAGCTAAAATGAAAGGGGTTTCCATAATAGAAAAGCCTGAGGACATTTGCAAAATATTCAAAAAACATTTCGAGTCAGATAAAGGCCGTGGTTGCTAGCGGTGTATTTTGTCCATATACAAAGGCAAGATTTTATTTGCGTATCCCTAAAAAGAGAACTTTGGATGGCTTCAAGTTAGCCTTTAAAACACTTTTCACAAAATCCGTAAATGTCTAATCTCTGTCCCTTTAAACGGAATTTGGCCGACTGAGCTAATTTCTGGATAAAAATTCCTACCTCAGTGTTGTTTAAATCAATGATTTTGCCACATTTCAAACAGACCATGTTTATGTGCGGGTTTACATTAGGGTCAAATCGCGTTTGCCCCTGGAAAAACGGCAACTCTTGGATTAAATCAAGTTCTTTAAGAACTTTTAGGGTTTTGTAAACCGTTGCAAGGCTTATTGTTGGGTATTCCTCCCTTACTTTTTGGTAAATGGCTTTGGCCGTTGGATGCGTTGGGCTTTGAAGGGCATACCTACACACTGCTATTCTTTGCGGTGTTGCCTTGTATCCCTTTTTTCTAAGCGCTTCAATTATTGAATTTAACGATTTTTTCTCGTGGAAAAATGTGGTCATGATTAGTTATTAGGTAATAATTATTCTTAAATAAAGTTTCGGCAAATGATAAATTGTTTTTTAAAAAAGTAAAGATGGGAGGAGGTGAAAATATGGCAGGTAAGAGATATTCTACTAATGTTGGCAGAGAGATGGTTGAAAAAGCGGGCGTTGACGTTGAATTGTTGATAGATAAGTTGAAGAAGGCTGCTGCCGCTGAATTCACGACCTATTACTACTACACTTTGCTTAGAATGCATTGCACTGGATTGGAAGGTGAAGCAATAAAAGAGGTTGTGGAAGACGCAAGGCTAGAGGACAGGCTTCATTTTGAAACCATTGTGCCGCGCGTTTATGAGCTGGGCGGAGAGCTCTATAGAGATTTAAGAGAGCTTCATGATGATGCCGCTTGTGAAGCAGCCTATTTGCCGAAAGATCCAAGCGACTTGAAGGCTATACTTAAAGTCTTGTTAGAAGCGGAAAGATGCGCCATTAGAGTCTATACGGAAATCTGCAACATGACATGTGGCAAAGACCATAGAACATATGACTTGTCGCTGGCCATTCTCCACGAAGAAGTTGAGCATGAAGCTTGGTTCCAGGAACTCCTTGAAGGAAGGCCGTCTGGACACTTCAGGCGCAGAAAACCAGGCGAAGGCCCATATACACAAAAGTTCAGACACATAGAGTAATAAAGATAAAAGCATACAGCAACTTCCTCTCTTTATTTTACAGTTTGTAATCAAGAAATGGGTTGTTAAATGGATACGATCTATTTCGGTTTCACTGCAAGTTTGATGGCTGGTTTAGCTACAGGAGTAGGAGCGCTTCCGATACTATTTAAGAAGAAATTCTCTGACGATACGCTTGACGCTATGCTTGGTTTTGCAGCGGGAGTCATGCTTGCAGCGGCTATTTTTAGCCTCTTAGTTCCTGCGGTCGAGTTAGGCGGTCCATGGATAACTGTGGTCAGCTTTATCATAGGAGCAGTATTGGTGCACTCCGTTGATCAGCTTGTACCGCATTTCCATCCCGTTGCCGGGCCGGAGGGGCCTCCATCAAGGCTTTCAAGACTCTGGCTTTTTATAATTGCGATGAGCATTCACAATTTTCCTGAAGGGCTTGCGGTAGGCATAAGCTCCGGTTCCGGCGATGTGGCGGTCAGTTTAGCTGTGGCTGGCGCTATTGGACTGCAAAATGCTCCAGAGGGTTTAGCCGTAGCTTTGCCACTTTTGAGAGAACAATATAGCAAGAGAAAATCTATTGGATATGCAACTTTAACTGGGCTGGTTGAGCCTATTGGGGGTCTCCTAGGCGCAATTTTGGTATCCTTATCGCACTCAATCCTGCCTTGGGGTTTGGCGTTTGCAGCAGGGGCCATGCTTTTTGTTATAATAGATGAGATGATCCCTGAAAGCCATAAGAAAGGGTTTGGAAGAAAAGCCACTTTTGGGTTAATAGGCGGCTTCTCGATAATGATGCTCTTGAACAGCCTATTTGCATAAAATAGAGAAAGTGAGATTAATGCGTGAATACATCAAGGTGGCACGTGTTGAAGAAGTTCCTAAAAACGGGATGAAACTAGTAAAAGTAGATAACCTTGAAATTTTACTGATAAACATTGATGGTGATTTTTAC
Organism: Candidatus Bathyarchaeota archaeon; assembly: GCA_025059195.1. Taxonomy (GTDB): domain Archaea; phylum Thermoproteota; class Bathyarchaeia; order Bathyarchaeales; family Bathycorpusculaceae; genus DRVP01. The sequence continues at coordinate 28,149 of JANXDU010000003.1, read as the reverse complement.
GCTTATGATAACTGGTGCCCACATATGGGTTATCCGCTATTTTTTGGAAAACTAGAAGGCTACGTGTTAACTTGCGGCTTTCACTACGCAAAATTTGATGTCAAAAATGGCAGGCCATTAAATAAAACAACAGAAAAGCCGCTTAGAAAAATAAAGCTGAAGAAGATCGGTTCAGACCTCGTAATTCAGCTCACCTTTTAAGTCAAAACTCTTCAGCCAGAGTTTCTTGGAACAAAGTTCTGTATAAAACACATACAGGTAGTTCGGCTAGTAAAGTTATGTGCGAAGGAGGAGAGAATGCTAAAAAGAGCTTATACAAATGCTTAACAAGGCTTTGGAGATTGAGCATCCCCAAGGATATAATATCTCACCCTTGCAGAGTTAGTTAAAGGAACAAGCGTAGCACGTTGTTGAACCACTTTTACTTCAAGGCAAATAAAGGGCACGCCACCACTGCTCTTTTTCTACATCCACGCTTCGGAAACAGCATGACCAGGCACTTAGTTTTTAAATATCCTTTACTATTACTTTAAACGACAATTTATGAAATCAAAATCTCTCAAGGACTCCGTTGTTAAGGCTATAGATGAATACAACAAATATAGAAGTCCGGAAGCAAGGGCAAAACTGGTTAGGTTAAGCGGAAAAGAGCTTATCTTGGATTTTGAAGGTTCGTTCTGCAGTAGCTGTGGGGTATATGACTACCTTGAAGATTTCATCTACGAACTACAAAAATTTACAACGGACGTAAGTTTTGCAATTGAAAGTTTTAGAGAATACAAACCTGAAACTATTAGGGTTAAATATTCGTTGAAAAGGTGTAATGAGGCGGTTAGGCTGCAAACTTAATACGATTTCATTTTTTGGGCGATGCTTCTGCCAAAGTTTAAACACTCCTTTATTTCGCTGCTTGTTGGCACATAGCGAACCTCCAGCGGCGATTCGTAAACTTCAAAGCCGGCTTTTTTAGTAATTTCCATCATCTGCTTTACTGCTCCACCTCCCCATCCATAGGAACCAAAAAAGGCCCAAAGTTTTCCTTTTGGTTTTAATCCTGTTACGTAAGTTAGGAAGGCGCTTACTGCTGGAAACATAGAGTTATTAAGAGTTGGAGAGCCTACTACAACAGCCTTAGCTTCCAGAATTTCAGTTACAATTTCTGTAACATCGGATTCTCGCAATTTGAAGAATTTAACTTCTACCCCTTGGCTTGCTATCCCGTCAGCTATGGCTCTAGCCATCATTGCCGTGCTTCCCCACATGCTGTCATAAACTATCACAGCCTTGTCTTTAGGAACACCTTCACTCCATCTTCTGTAGGCCTCAACAATTTTCACGGGATTAGAACGCCAAATAACCCCATGGCTGGGTGCAATGATTCTTATGGGAATTTTCATGTCAATGATCTCTTGAATTTTACTTTTGACCAGTTCTGAGAGGGGCATGAGAATGTTAGCGTAATACTTTGCCGCCTCCCTCATTAGCAACGCTTCATCAACTTCATCGTCAAAGCGAGCCGAGGTGGCGAGGTGCTGACCAAAGGCGTCGTTGGGCATTAAAATAGCGTCTTCAACAACGTAGGTGAACATGCTGTCAGGCCAATGAAGCATGGGCGCTTCGATAAACGTTAGGGTTCTCTTTCCAAGCTTTAAGCGGTCACCTGTTTTAACTGCCTCTATGGCTAGGTTTTCACCGTAGTGTTTAGTTAAACTCTCTTTGCCTTTCTTTGAGGCCACTATCTTTGCGTTTTTCGCTTCTTTGATTATATAAGGCAAGGCACTTGAATGGTCCATTTCGACATGGTTTATGACGATATAGTCAAGTTGTTCTAGGCCTATAATCTCGTTGATTTTTTCAACCAGTTCTTCATGGAAGGGATATTTTACAGTGTCTACTAGCGCCGTTTTCTCGTCAACTATTAAATAAGCGTTGTATGTTGTTCCATGTTCGGTCAAGTAACCGTGGAAATCTCTGACGTCCCAGTCAACTATGCCTACCCAAAATATATCCTCACTTATTTTTATCTTAACCATCTTCACCACACTCTCCAAAAAGCTTAATGTAAGTTATTTACATTGAAAAAATATGAAGGTTTTGTTTGCCATAAGTTTTGGGACAATTAAGGTTTATATAGCAATTTCAAGCCTAAGGTACTGGTTATGGAAATAATAAATCTAAGTCCGGCCAACTGGGATGAGGAAGTCATCCGTTCAAAAATTTTAACGTTGGTTTATTTTTGGCATGCCCAGTGCCCATGGTGTAGAGAGTTAACACCCATTTTTGAAAAAGTAGCCCATGAATACTCTGGAAAAATTAAATTTACTAGATTAAACATTTTGGAGTCGCCGTCGAACCAGGAGTTGGCGCTTAATCTGGGGGTTATGAGCACACCTACTCTCATGTTCTTTTGCGGTGGAAGACCATTGATGCATATTGTGGGATTTATGGCTGAAACGGATTTAAGGAAAACTTTGAATGAAATTTTAAGCAAACACCACACATGCCTTAGACAAAGCACCGACCTTAGAAGCTATATCGTATGAAAACACGGCCTTTTCTCGCCCACATTTAGTTCCTATAAAAATAACCTAACTCACATGCAAGATTTTTAAGAAAATTTGAGAGAAATAAGAATAAAGCGTGGGTGTGAAAATGAGGAAAATGACTGAGGATAACTTAAAAAGCGCTTTTGCCGGTGAAAGCCAAGCCTACATGCGCTATATGATTTTTGCTAAGAAGGCTGAGGAAGAGGGTTATCCTAACGTCGCGAGACTTTTCAGAGCAATAGCTTATGCCGAGCAAGTGCACGCAACAAACCATTACAATGTGTTGGGCATGATTCGTAGCTCTCCTGATAATCTACAGGTAGCCATAGACGGCGAAATCTACGAAGTAAATGAAATGTATCCAGCGTACAATGCTGTAGCAAAACTTCAAGAGGAGAAGGGGGCTCAGAAAACAACCGATTGGGCGCTTCAAGCAGAAAAAGTGCATGCAGGCATGTTTCAAAAAGCCAAGCAAGCAGTGGAAGGAGGCAAAGATATCAAACTCGGCCCAATCTATATCTGCGATGTATGTGGATATACTGTGGAAAGCGAAGCGCCAGGTAGGTGCCCAGTGTGCGGGGCGTCAAAAGAGAAGTTCAGAAAGTTCTAGAACTTCCAAAATAAAGGCGTAAGAAAGAAAAGGACTTACATGGTGTTGGCTTTGAACCTTTACAGTTTGGTAGGCTTGAGGGAATCCAGCGGTGTGTTAAAAACTCAGAGGGGCTACATTAGATCAATACATTGAACATAAAATGCTTTGAAACTTCACTCCATTTTTCTTTAACCTATACAGCTATCTAAATCATCCAAATTTGGTCTTGGCAACGTCAGAACCCTTATATTTCAACTCAAACAATATTAACTCATTAAGCAATGGTGGGAGGTGAATTTTTGGCTAAGAAAGGTGATAAATACAAGTGTGAAAAATGTGGGCTTGTGGTTGTTGTGGATGAAGCATGCGGATGCGCTGAATGCGACTTGATTTGCTGCGAGGTTCCAATGAAACCAGTAAAAACAAAGGCTAAAAAATAGAGGTTCCACCACTCCGTTCCATAGGCAACTAAACTCTAACTTTTCATCATCGATTTTTCGCTTCTCTTTGTTGTAGAATTGTAAAACTTTTTTCCGCTTCTTATTCTTAAGCAGCGCATTTTGACTAGAGAGCCTCTGAAGTGTCTCCTAGGGTTTTCCCTTCGCTAGTTCGGCTACCATGCTGCTTGTATATAGCTTATGATATCATCCTCAGCAGCAAGCTCAACCGCTAAAACCTTAAAAATTTCCCCAGTTTTAATCTTATCTAGTTCCATTCTACTTCGAAAACGGGTTTGGGACAAATATAGCCCCAAACAATCCAATTTCAATAAATTTCTATTTTCCTCCAGATTAATTTTTCGAGATGTTTTATGAGATTGAACTTAGTATAAACGACTACGAGGGTGCCATCGAAGCATTCTGCAGCTGTGGGTTACGGCCTCCCTTCTAAACCCTTAATCCTTATAGTCCACTCAATAAGGCTTTCCAACAACTCTCGAATCTTATCACGGGTTTTCGCGTCAATCAGTCTTCCTTTATCGTCAAATTTTTCCCCTGCTAAGGGCACTATTACCTCGGGCTTGTTTATTGGGTGCATGTTTAAGGATACTAAAACTTGCCTTAGATGATACTGAGCGCGAGCACCTCCCAACATCCCGATGGAGGCACTCATTACTGCTACTGGTTTTCCTTCAAAAGCGTTGCCCCCCGGAGGTCTGGAAGCCCAATCAATAGCATTTTTTAATACTCCCGGGAAGGAATAGTTGTATTCCGGAGTTGCAATAAGAATGGCGTCAGCCCGCCTTATTTTCTCCTTAAACTCTTTAACTCTAGCAGGCATATCACTCTCAAAGTCTTGATTATAAAGTGGAATTCCCTCCAGGTCAAAAATTTCTAGTTTAGCATTTTTCGGCATCAACTCAGCGGCAGCGCGTAACAACCCCTTATTGTATGACCCTCGTCTTAGACTCCCAGCAAAACCTAAGACCACAATTTGTTCCATCATTTTACTCGCTCCAATACGTCAGCTTAACTTTATGGTCGACTTAACTTATAACTTATTTGATTTCCCCATCGTAGAAAATGTCTTCTCGAAGGGATTTGAAAATAGTATAGTTTCTCTGGTACCTTCTCAAGAAACCTTCGTGAGAAATATAGTTGAAAATAAAAGGGATTTGCAGCGGAAAGTCTCCACCCGTCATGCTAAAAACCTTTTTCATAAACTTTGGTATCCCATAGCCGCCGGCGAGGCCCTAACAACACTGATCACCGCTAATAGCCTAATCCTTTAATGATATCCATTTATACAACGTCAACCAAATAAATGAGGGGGCCGTGCATGGGTTACTTGACTATTTGGAAAATCCTCGAAGAAATGATAACGGACCTCCGCAAAAGAGGTGCCCATATTCCCTCTAACGTTTTTAACGATTTAAAGTGTGCACGAACTTTAATCAATGTTTTGAGAGCTGACCCTTCGAAGCTTGAAACTAACCAAAAGATTGAGGAATGCCTAAACAACGTGGAAGCCTATCTGATCTCAGAAGGGCAAAGGTTTGGAGACGAGTATGTTAACGATTGGCTTAGGAAACTGGAGGAAGCCAGCAGAAGAATGGACGAGGATGAAAGTGTTTCAAGGTTTGTCCCGGGATTGCCGAGGGGGCAACTTTGGGTTCGCATCAAACCCTCAGATGAAATGCCTCTTAACATGTTAAAGGCTTTAGCTGAAGAGCTAAACCTTACATCTGAAGAGCAAAGCGACGGATGCCTACTCGTTTGCGGCGAAGAAAGATTTGTTAAAGAGTTTGTCAAGAAAATGGCTACAAGATATGGGTTAAAGGTTGTGAAATAACCGTATTAAAGTGCATAACCGTTAAAACATGTCAATGTAACACTTTTATAGAGAAATCGTACAGAACTGAGTTCAAAATGCACATCGATGGTTTCGTGCGGGGTGAGGGCGCGGTTTAATGCCCTATATCAAAAAAATAGAGCTTAAAGGCTTCAAATCCTTTGGACCTCAAACGGTTAAGGTTCTCTTAGACAAAGGGTTTACAGCTATTACGGGGCCAAATGGTAGCGGGAAAACAAACATTGTTGACGCGGTTCTTTTTGCTTTAGGCGAGTTAAGTGTTAAAAGGCTTAGGGCAGAAAACGCTGCAAAGCTTATTTTCCAAGGCTCCGAAAAGGCTGGTTTAGAAAAGGCAAAAATGGCTAAAGTCGTCATACAATTCGACAATTCGGATGGACGCATACCCGTTGACACAGCCACCGTCACAATTTCCCGTGAAGTTTACCGAAATGGCCAAAGTGTGTATAGACTTAACGGAAGGAGAATTTCAAGAGTATACCTAATGGAAATCCTTTCTATGGCGGGAATAAGCTCCCTAAGCCAAAACATAATTTTGCAGGGCACCATAACTCGGTTGGCAGACGTCTCTCCCATTGAAAGGCGAAAAATAATTGAAGATTTGGTTGGGATAGCTCAATACGACGCTGAAAAAGCTGAGGCTGAAGAGAAGCTGCGAGCCGCAGACCTTTCCATACGAACCGCCATGGGGAGAATCGATGAAGTTCAAAGGCGCGTCGAGGACTTGGAAAGAGAACGAAACGAGCTTCTTCGGTACAATTTCCTCAAAAACGAGATTAAACGGTTTGAAGCTGTCAAACTTTCCCATGACATTGCTCAAATTCAAGGGAAAATAGAACGAGACAAAGCTCAAGCTGAGAAAATTAGGAGCAGACTTGAAAGGGTTAAGGCCGTTCGCGATCAATATAGGCTTAAGCGTAGAGAAGTTGAAAGTGAATGGCGGAAACTAAGCTCAGAAATAGTTGAGGAGGGCAGTTCTCAAGTTTTAGAGGTTCAAATGCGGATAGGTGAGTTAAAATCTAAAATTACCGAATTAACGTCGAAAATAAGCTCTGGGAAAACAAACCTTGAAAGCCTAAGAAAGATTAGGGAAAACGATCTCCAACAGTACCACTCCATTAGAAATGAGATCCGTGAAAACCGCTTGAAAATAAGACAGTTAAGGGCGGAATATGAGCGCATACTAAATGAGATAAACGCAAAGCAAGCAGAGCACGACGCACTTGCACGGGAAGCAGCACAGCTTTGGGAAAGTCTGGGCGAAAATAGTAAAAAGATACGGGAAATAGAATTGCAGCTTGACAGAAATTACAAAAGACTTGCATTTTTAAGGTCTGAACAAGCCAAAAGCCAGACAGCCATAAAAATCCGCGAACGAAGGCTAAAAGACTTAAACGAGCGAAAAGAGCGGTTTGCCTCAACCCTCAGTGAACTTGAAAAGTCCATGGCCGAGCTGGGGAGGGTTCAGAAAGAACAGAAAAATCAGCTTAAAAGCTTAGAGCGCACGCTTGAAAAGAGAATAGCCCAAAAAGAGGCTATAGAACGGGAAATGGTTGAAGCTGGAAAAATAGCCGATTCAGCCCGTGAAGCAGTTGTGGAGTTTGCCACTCAGAGGGAACTTGCGGAGGCCATCGCCGCTGAGGAAAAAGCTTTAAGAAGTATAGAGGAACTAGGCGAGGTAGGCGTTATACCCGGGGTTTATGGCAGACTGCGTAACCTAATAAAAATCGACAAAGCTTACCAGCAAGCCATTGAAGTTGCCGCTGGAGGATGGTTGGACGCCATAGTTGTAAAGGATTTTGACGCCGCCTTCACTTGTGCCGAAACCTTGCGAAGGATGAAACTTGGACGCATAAAAATAATACCCTTAGAGGGAATCTCTAACTCGAAGCCTATTAAAATCCCAAGTGTTAAGGGCGTTAACGGCGCCGCTTTTTCCTTCATAAAATGCGCAAAGCAGTACGAGCCTGCCGTATACTTCATCTTCGGCGACACGCTGGTCGTTCAGGAGGACGAGACCGCTTTGGCTTTATCTAATGAAGGCTATAGAGCGGTTACGGTTGACGGCGATTTATACGAGCCGGGAGGCGCCTTGGAAAGCGGTTATTACCGAGCGCCAATAGATTTTTCAGCGATAATTCCCAGTGAAACCGCCATTAAAAGCTTAGAAGAAGCTGTCACCGCTTTGCGGCAGCATCTCTTGAGAAGGGAAAACGACATAGCCTCTTTGGAGGAGGAGATAGATAGAACTAGGGTTGAAATTGCACGTTTGTCCGAAGCCATAACCATGCTTGATAGAGAAATCGCTAGAGTTAAAAGAAGCATAAAAAGGACGAAGGCAAACATCAAGCGGATAGACGCTAACATTAAAAGAGTTGAAAGCGAAATCGAGGCGGAAAAGGCGAGGATCTGGACGTGCAAAGCGGAGAAAAATGCTATACAAAGGGAGACCCGTAAACTCCAAGGCGAATTGGCTGTTTTAAGGCGGATGGTTGACCCAGCAAACATCCAAGAAATGGAGGCTAAACGGGAAAAAATCTCGGAAGAGATAAACACTTTAAGACAGAAGTTAGGCGCGGTCCAAACTGAAATTTCAACCCTTCAGTCGCAATACGATAATGTTTTGCGAACTGGATACAAAAACGCTAGAATCCAGCTGTCCAAAGTTGAACAACAACTCGAAAAGGTTGAAAAAGAGGTCGAAGAAGCGCTGCAAGAAAGAGAAAAACTGAAACAAGAGTTAACGGATTTAGAAAAAAGCCGCGACGAACTTTCCAAAACTGTCTTATCTGCCAAAGAGGAAGCACAGAAATTCACTTCTCAAATAGACGAGATTGACAAAGTTCTCCGTAAACTTGACGCCGAATATGAAGAAACAGACCGCCTATGGAACCAGTATCAGCTGAACATTCAAACATCCCTAATTCAGCTTGAACAGTGGCAAAACCAGCTGAAGCAATTCGGCTATGAAAAACCGTTAGACGTAACACCAAAAGAGATCGAAGAAGCTGAAGCCACTTTGAGAATGTTAAAGTTCGAGTTCGAGAGAATAGAAGCCGTAAACCAGCTTGCGTTATCACATTACGCTGAGCAAATCGCTCGTTACAAGGAATTGTCCCTTAGAATGAACGAGCTCGAAAGAGAAAAGCAGGCAATAATTAAGTTCATGGAAGAAATTGAAAGCAAAAAACGCAAAGTCTTCCTCGACGCTTTCGAAAAAATAAACCAAAACCTGCAAAAATACTTTTCCAAACTTACTGGAGGGGGCCTGGCCACCCTTAAACTGGAGAATCCGGAAGACCCTTTCGTCGGTGGCATAGACATGATTGTCCAGTTTCCAAACAAGCCTTCAATAGTTGTTAGCGGTGCCAGCGGTGGAGAACGCTCCGTAGCTGCCGTGGCCTTTTTATTTGCCATAAAAGATTTCACCCCGGCCGCTTTTTATATCATGGACGAAGTGGACGCCCACTTAGATCCCTTCCACGTTTCAAAACTCGCCGACCTCCTATTGGAAGAATCCGAGAAAGCCCAGTTCATCATTATTACGCTGAAGGCTGAAATGGTTAACAAGGCACAGAAAGTGTATGGAGTTTACGGACGAAACGGTGTTTCAAATGTTGTTTCAGCCAAGTTTCTCGAGGTGCCAAGCTGAATGGCTTCAGCCATTAAAAAGCCATTTTATCTCCGTCCGCCATGGAACATTCTTTTTGAGTTCCACAAGCTTGAACGGGTGACTCCATGGAACATTAACATAGCTTTTCTGCTCACCACTTTCTTGGAGGAAATGGAGAAAACTGGGGAAATAGATTTTCGGGCTTCGGGAGTTGCCTTAGACTCTTCAGCCCTCATATACCTTATGAAGTCAAAGCTGCTGTTGCAGCTTGAAGAACCTCCGCCCCCGCCAAAGCCTTCCCAAGATTTTCTGCCTCCCCCGCTGTTTCTGCCTCTCAGACATGAGTTAACGTCTACCACTATACGGCATTTACTGGAGGTTTTAGATGACGTCATAAAAAGTGAGCTATCTTTCAAAGTGCAGAAAACTATACCTGAACAGATTCTTCCGCCGCCCTCGGAGGTCCTTCCGCAAGTAGACTATTACTTGATGGAAATCGAGCTTCAAATGGAGAGACTTTACAAGTCGCTTTCGGGAATGGTGAAAGGCTCAGGAATAATCCAATTCTCAACTCTAATAAAGGGTATGACAAGGCTTGAAGCCATACGTACATTCATCCTTCTACTCTTCCTGGCTCAAAGTGAAAGATTAAGCTTATGGCAAGATGAAGAAACCGAGGAAATTTACATAACAATTGGAGGCCTCGATACTGCAAGAGGTGAAGGGGACATCCAGTAATATTAATGAGCTTAAAGGCAATTTGGAGAAAACATTAGACGAGTTAGCCTTAATTGAGGCAGCATTATACGTTGCTGGCCGCCCATTAACCCTCCAAGAACTCTGCTCGGTGCTAAAAACCAGATCGAAAAATAAAACGAAAAAAATTGTGAAAACTCTTATGCAGGAATATGCGAACCGAAACACCGCCCTAGAGATCCTAGAGTTAAAGGATGAAAGGTATGTCCTCCAACTTAAAGCTGAATTCACCCCCCACGTGAGAAAACTTGTTAAGCGCCCGCTTCTCTCAACGGGTCCACTGAAAACTCTGGCTTATATAGCCTTGAGACAACCTGTGCCTCAGAAGCGGGTTGTGGAGGTGCGGGGCCACCACGCTTATGGCCACATCAAACTGCTTAAGGAAATGGGCTTAATTGCAGTGGAACGGAAGGGGCGCTCCTTCATTTTAAAGACAACAGACTACTTTGCAGACTATTTTGGTTTAAGCCACGACATCTCAGCCATGAAAAGGGAGTTGAAGCGTATTTTTGAAGATTTTTCAAAGCAAGATACACCTGAACTTTAGCATGTTGGTCGCAATTTTTTAAACTTAAACCATTTATACTATTGACGGCCACTCATAGTCTGTTTTCAAAAAGGAAAATTCTGATAATCGCGGCCGTCATTCTTGTGGTGATCATCATTGCCGTCTTCTACTTTTTTGGTGCAGTTAAGCCTCCAGTGGATGTATCAAGGTAAACCCATCCTCGAACCTAACAACAGTGCAACTGGTTCCGTCGGTGTTTATCAAAGAGCGATTAATAAGCAATTACACGAGCACAAAATATTTAGACGGAACTCCAATTGACTATACCGCTCAATTGACGGAGTGACCGTAAACATATATAGAGCGCCAAGTCTAACCGATGCATCGCAAGTTCTTAACGCCCTTTACGAGGAATATAGACTGGCTAAATTTAGAACCAAGACTTCAGATTGGTTTACGGCGGAAGCAGATGGATACAGCGTGTTCTATTGGAAGCCGGGCGTCTGGATGTTCGGCGTGGAAGCAGAGAACAGTGATACGAGAAACCAAGCAGCGACGGAATTAGTACAGCATCTTAGGGGGTCTATAAACGACGAAAAATACCATTTTTTCATAATCATTATCCGCTGTATGATAGACGTAACAGAAAAGCTTCGGGATGATCTCGAAGCTCAAATTCGAACATTTAACTTTTTGAAATTTGGATAGGTTTATATGCAAATTATAGTCATAGTAAACAAGCCTAAAGGGGATTTAAATGTCTGTTTGGCACGGTGACCTACACAAAAAGAAACCAACGGGAGGGAAAAAGAAACCATATCGAGGGAAACGTAAGTTTGAACAAGGTTCATTTCCAGTTGAAACCGTTCTCGACGAACCAAAAAGAAAAGTTGAAAGGAGAAGGGGAGGCAACTTAAAGGTTAGAGTTTTAAGCGAAAAATATGCTTGCGTGAGCGACTTGAAAACTGGAAAAACCGAAAAAGCTGAAATCCTCCGTGTTGTCAAAAATCCGGCGAACGTTGACTACGACAGGAGGGGGGTGATAACAAAAGGCACTATTATAGAAACTAGTCTTGGATTAGCGCGGGTTACATCCCGTCCGGGTCAAAATGGCGTTATAAACGCTGTTTTGATAGGTAAGGAAGAAGCCGACTGAAATTATTTTACAACTGTGAAGCTCGGATTTTCTGCAGTTGTTTGGCAACTTTTTTAAGGATTTGGTTCTTCGGCTCTTTTTTTGCCACTAGAAGCATACCGGTTTTTAGCCAAGGCGTTTTGGGATAGCAAGCATCTGGAACTAGCTCGTGTTCGAGGCCTATTTTTTCAGCCGCCTCTTTTAAATCTGAAATTTTGGGTGACGGAACAGCCAAATTTTTTGGTATTTTCCTTCCCTCCCCTCTGGTTTTTGTGGAATCAAAGTATGCGGGCCATAAGATTACTTTGTCTTGTTTGCGCATTTTAGACTCCTCTACTTGTGGGCGAAGTAGGCTAAAATTTTTCCGTCCGTTTTTTCTATTCTCACGAAGCCGAACCTTTCAAACTGCGCTATGTCGTTTGGTTTTAGGCTTTCGCACGCTTTTTCAGCTATTCCCTCGACAGTTGTGGCGTCTGGCATAACAACTCTGCACGGCATATCCGCCCCTATGGAAACCCAGTGTATTAGAGGGGCTTCCGCCCTTTTTGCATCTTCGTAGGCTTCGCTTAGGAAAGACGCTTCAACAGCGTATGCCTTAACTTCTTCAACTCTAACGTTAAACAGTTCCATGAGGCGGATAATCCTTCCGGTTGCCAAGTTTTTCAAGTCGTTTTTTGAAACCCAAAAAAAAGCCTCTCCTTTTTCTGTGGGTTTTATAGTGTATTCTCTGAAACCCCTTTCAAGATGTTCTGGATGCCGCCTAATTCTAGCCGTAAAAGTCTTTGGAACTCCATGAACAGTAAGCTGAATGGGATTTGACACAAAAAAGTAGCGGTCTACCTCCGGGTCCAGTGTTTTTCTGTTGTAGGCGTAGAGGTTTTCCCAGCTTAAAACAACATCTGAAGTTTTTGGGCCCACGTCAATAATTAGCCTTTTTATGGCCGCTGGTGTGATTCCACGCTTTCTTAACGCCACAAAAGTAGCTAGCCTCGGGTCATCCCAACCTTCGTAGAAGCCTTCCCTCACTCCCTGAACAATTTTTGACTTGCTAAGATACGCCCCCACAATTTTAAGCCTACCATAGTGTATGGCTTCCGGATACTTCCATCCTAAGTGGCGGTATAGGTATTCTTGGCGGACCATGTTTGTTAAATGCTCTTTGCCGCGGATGATGTGAGTGACTCCCATCAAGTGGTCGTCAAGGCCGCATGCAAAGTTGTAGAGGGGCCAAACGCGGTATTTGCTTCCAACCCTCGGATGGGGGGACCTCTCAGTGTCTATGACTCGTAAGGCTGGCCAGTCCCTAACAGCTGGGTTTGGATGTTGTAAATCAGTTTTTATGCGCACCACTGCTTCGCCTTCGCCGTATTCCCCGTCTAACATACGGCGCCACCTCTCCATGTGAGTTTCCGATGGCAAGTCGCGGCATGGACACGGCCTTTTAGCCAATATTTTTTCCCTAAAAGCTTGAGGTTGACAAGCGCAAACATAGGCGTTGCCATTCTCCAAAAGTTTTTCCGCATACCCGTAATAAATTGGGATTCTATCGCTTTGTATGTATTCTTCATCAGGTATGCATCCCAACCACGCAAGATCTTCGCGAATGCGATCGTAGAACTCTAAAACTGGCTTTTTCAGCTTTGGATCCGTATCTTCAAAACGTAAGATGAACTTTCCACGGTACATGCGAGCGTATTCGTGGCAAAGAATTATTGCCCTAGCTGAGCCTAAATGTAGAACACAGTCGGGGTTGGGCGAAAAACGTGTCACAACCTTTGGGTATTTGTCGGCATTGGGCAGCGGCGGAAGCTTTTTCTCTTCTTCAACCTTCTCTCTTTGAAGGGCTTCCGGCCAATTCTCCTCGACAATGCGTTTTTGCTCGCTTAAAGAAAGGGTGTTAACCTCTCCAACTATCCTGTTTATAAGCGGAGTTATTTCCTTCGCTTTTGTGCGCAGTTCTGGTTTTTCGGCTAAGACCTTGCCCATAACCGGCCCGATTTGTGCTTTTCCGTCATGTTTGACAGCGTTTAATAGGGCGAATTTGCGGATTAACTCTTCTATTTCTTTGGATGTTTCCATCAAGGCCATCGTTTCTCACTGCAGCTACATCTTTCTTTCAATGAGGAACTTAGCAAAAGCGTTTAACTTTTCCTTTGCATTTGAGGGTGGAAGAAGCTTTTCTACACTTTTCCAGCTTTCCTCAACAATTTTTCTTGCAAAATTTTTAGCGTAATCTATTGAGCCGTATTTCTGCATAATTGCCACTGCTTCGTCCTTAAGATTTTGGTCTGAAGTATGCATTCTTAGAATTTCAATAAGTCTCTTCCTATCCTGGGCGTTGGCAACTTTCAAGGTGTGAATCACCATCAAAGTGCGTTTTCCCTCTGTTATGTCTTGTCCTCGGCCGCCTTTTTTCTCTGCAAACTCTCCTTGAGTCAAGTCTAAGACGTCATCTTGTATTTGGAAGGCTACACCTATGCTCTCCGCGAAAACTCCAAGTTTCTCTACAAGTTTGTCGTCTGCGTCGGCGAGTACTGCGGCGATTTTGGCCGCCATCCTCGCCAAAGTCCCAGTTTTGTAGGCGCACATCTGCAGGTAGTCTTCTTCACCTATTTGGTCGGCGTTTGCTAGTCCTTTATGCCACGCTATATCCATGGCTTGCCCAAGACTTAGATTTATCATTTCTTGCACATAAATTTCGTATATTTTCGCCAGTTTTTCAGCGCCTATTTTATCGCGGTTTTCCATTAACGGTAGAAGCGGCAGATAGTACATGGTGTTTCCAGCGTTTACCGCTATGTCCAAACCGTAGATCTTGTAGGTGCAAGGTTTTCCTCTGCGGTATTCAGATGCATCTTCAATGTCGTCTATCATTAAGGTTCCATTGTGAACAACCTCTGGAATGATGGCGTAGTCAATGTAATCTTCAGGGTTTTTCCCCAAGGCTTCGCATATCAGCAGGAATAGCGTTGGGCGCCAGCGTTTTCCACCTCTATCCAAAAACTCCCATATGGGTTCAGCCAGCGCCTTGTTTAAGGCTTCCGTGTTGTAGGCGTATCTGGGCGGGTTTATTTTGAAGATTAAGGCTTTTTTAGAGAAAAATCTCGGAATGTACTTCTCAATCGCCTTATCTATTAACGGAGCTTTTTCTTCTAGCAGCTTTTCAATGCTCATGGGCGACATTACTCCTTCTGGCATAGGATTCAACGTCGAATCCTCTTAGCTTTAACCATTCGGCGGTTTTTCCAGTTATAACGACGGGTGTTTGATGCATATGTTGTGGGGTTTTAGCTCCCGTTAGAAACATGGCGTTCTTTAACTCTTCAATAAACAGGCTTAACATTCTCCTTGTTTTGTTAACTCCTCCTTCAACTGCTGCCTGCAAAACTGGTTGGGCGAGGCTGGCTAAGCTTGCTCCAAGGGCTAATGCCTTAGCCGCATCTAGTCCGCTGCGTATTCCTCCAGAGGCTATGATTGGAATTTTAACTGTTTGGGCAACTTCAACTATACTCACAGCCGTTGGTATGCCCCAGTCCCAAAAGACTTCCCCCAGTCTACGGCGGTGGAGGTTCCCTCCACCTTTTGCACGGAAAAACTCAACTGCGGCGAAACTTGTGCCGCCGGCGCCGCTAACGTCAATGCCCCTCACACCTGCAATCTCAAGCGCTCTTGCTTCTTCAGCAGCTATTCCAGCGCCCGTCTCCTTCACTATTACTGGCTTGTCGAGGCTTTTGGCAATTTCCCCAATTCTTTCGAGGATTCCTTGAAAGCTTGTCTCGCCTTCGGGTTGGACAGCCTCTTGAAGCGGGTTTAAATGTATTGCGACAGCGTCTGCTTCAATCATCTCTATGGCTTTTTCCACTTCTTTCAAGCCGTATCCGCGAGTAAGTTGCACTCCTCCTATGTTCGCCACAATGAAAGCTGTTGGAGCCTTTTTTCTAACCACAGCGAAGGTTTTTTCGAGGCGTCTATCTTCTAATGCAGCCCTCTGGCTTCCGACACCCATTCCAAGGCCAAGTTCCTCAACAACGGTGGCTATTGCCGCATTGATTTTTCTAGCTTCGCTTGTTCCACCGGTAATTGCGCCCACCATTATTGGCGCCGAAAATCTATGGTTAAAAACGTTTGTTGATAAGTCGATTTTCTCCCTGTCGATTTCCGGTAAGGCCTTATGAACAAAGTGGACGTCCTCAAAGCCCGTGGTGTTTTTTCTCGCTTGAACATTGTGGGTTGTTGCTATTCGTATGTGGTCTGCTTTCCGTTTCCGTGTTTTTTCAGCCAATAATCATTCCTTCTCTATAAGCGTGCCTTTCACCTTTTCTCCTTTAAGGGCCTTGTAGAGGTATTTAGGTTTAGAAGCGTTTACAATTAAGACGGGGATGCCGCGCTCTACGGCTGGTATAAGCTCCGCAATTTTGTTGGCCATGCCGCCGGTCACATCGCAACCATTTGAGCCGCCCAACAGCCCATGGGTTTTCTTGAGTTCTTCTAGAGATAGGTGTTCAAACATTTTTGCTTTGACGTTGGTTTTTGGGTCTGCATCGTAAAGTCCATCCACGTCCACGCCTATCAAAATCCTTTCGGCGTTAAAGCGCAGGGCCAGAAAGGAGGTTAACTGATCCCCAGAGAGTATCGTGAAGCCTAACTCGGTGTCAAGGACGGTGTCCCCGTAAAGAACTGGAGTAAAGCCCATCTCTAAAAGCCTCTTTAGAGGCGTTTCCTCAAAACATGCTATTCTCCCATTTTTCGTCAGGGCGCAAGAAGAGGGCGGGATGCTTACAGCCGGGATACCTCGCCATATAAGGGCGTCCATAAAAAGTCCATTAAGCACGGTCATAACATGGTGGGTTTCAGCAAAACCTACGATTTGGGATGCATCCTTGAACCCCTCTTTTAGTGCGTACTTTCGCGCCAAAGGGTGCCCAAAGCTTCCCCCACCGTGGATAATTATTAGGTTTTTGGGGTTTGCTTCAAATATTTCGTCAGCTAAGCGGCTTATGGCGTCCATGCGCACTTCCATCTCTTTGCTTTTGTCCGTTATAACCGAGCCGCCTATTTTCAGAATGGTTGGCTTAGCTTGACTCAAGTCTAACCCCCTCATCGGTCTTTCTAGCCACGAAGGCGTTGGCTCCAGCCCTCTGAACAGCTTCTAAAACCTTTTCAAGCCTTTCTTTTGTTGCAAGGGCTATCATGCACCCGCCACCGC
Organism: Candidatus Bathyarchaeota archaeon; assembly: GCA_025059195.1. Lineage (GTDB taxonomy): Archaea > Thermoproteota > Bathyarchaeia > Bathyarchaeales > Bathycorpusculaceae > DRVP01. The sequence continues at coordinate 11,483 of JANXDU010000003.1, read as the reverse complement.
CCGCCCCCGTCAGTTTGGCGCCTAGGGCTCCAGCCTTTCGAGCCGCATTTATAAGCCACTCCAGCGATTCATCTGAAACTCCTAGGCCATACAACAACGCATGGTTTATGTTCATTAATTCTCCAATAGTTTCTAGGTCGCCTCTTTTCAGCGCTTCCATCGCCTGCAACACTATTTCGCGAGCCGCCCGCATCATCGGTTCAACAACTTGTGGATATTTGTCCCTCAACCCGCGAACCTTTGCAACTTGGACGCGGGTTGATCTTTCAACACCAGTGTTTCCAACAACAAGCGGCACTTCAGCCTTAACTTCAAGGGGTTTAAAGCCCGTGTCCAGCTGGAAAAGCATTGTTCCGCCGAAAGTTGATATTGCCGGATCCACTCCGGAGGGGGTGCCATGCATGATTTTCTCAGCTTCAAAGGCTATGCGAAAAACTTCCTCCTTCGACATCTTAACGTTTAACACTGCACCACATGCTGCAGCTACAGCTGAAGCTACCGCCGCGGATGAGCCAAGCCCAGCGGCAACGGGCACTGTTGAGGTGACTTCCACATTTAAGCCAACTTTTTCTCCAGCTTTTCCTAAGACTTTTTCCACAGCGCACCTTATAGGTTCAAGCTTTATTTTCGCCTCTCTAGGGTCGCCCTTTTCCACTTTGACGTTGCCGTTTTCGAAAAAAGCTGACAAGTCTAGATTTTGCGAGTGTATGAATAGCCTTTTGTCTTGGCGGGCTTCCACTTTTGCATAGGCCCTCTTGTCTATCGCCATGACTATGGCTGGTTCGCCGTAAACGACGAAGTGTTCTCCGAAAAGTATCACTTTAGCGGGAGCTGAGGCGACGGCTACCCCCATTATCAACCACTATTTCGTGAATTGCACGGCGGCGTACCCAACCACAGCTGAGTAGTCGCCACTAACATCTCCACTGGTCTTGTAGCATAATAATTTTGCCTCTTTCGCCCCCAAAGCCTTAGCAGCCGTAATTAAGGCCACTATGGGGCCATAACCGCATGCGGAGATTCGATGCTCTTCGATAATTGAATAAAACTTCGTTTCATCCATCCCTTCCACGGCTTGAAGGGCCAGCCTATCCTTTCGCTCCGCCACTTTATGAGGCTCGTAATGGGACATGTCGGAGGAAGCTATTATCACAGCGTTTTTTCCAGCCAAAACTTTGGCTGTGGCTTGCCCAACATCCATAGAGGAATGTAAATCCTGCATTAGAAAGCATATCGGCACAATCTTAAACCTCGAACCAAAAAGATACTGCAGAAACGGAAGCTGAACCTCAATTGAATGCTCATAAAGGTGGGCGTACTCGTCAACATCAACAATACGAGACTCCTTCACAATCTTATAGGCTGTTTCCCCATCAACCTCAACATCGCCAAGGGGAGTGCGCCAAACACCCTCATCCATGATGGCCAAGGCGCTTCCATAACCAGTATGGTTTGGCCCAAAAAGAACCACAATGTCTGGTTTACCGTCTAAGGCCAAACTACAGTAGGCGTGAGCTGCAACGGGCCCGGAATACATGTACCCCGCATGAGGACAGATAAGCCCAACTATGCGTCTAGCCCCCGCTTCGGTAACCGACGGAATTTTCCCCGGGCCAAGTTCGTGGAGAAAGCATTTCTCAATCTGCTTTTTCAAAGCTTCAGCCGTACCTGCATAGAAGGCTCCAGCCTGATAGGGGTGCCGAACTTTCGCCATCTACGCTAGCTTTCCTCCTCTTCCTTAGAGATTTTAGCCTCAAAATCTTCAATGGTCAGCGGAAGATCCTTATCTAGCGGAAGTTCTCCTCTTTCACGAAGCACTTGTCTGGCTAAAAGCCAATATATGACGGCCAAGGCCCTTCTCCCCTTGTTGTTTGTTGGAATCGCTAAGTCAACTCCTGAAAAATCGTTGTCGGTACTGCATAAGGCAACCACTGGAATGCCTACGGAGGCTGCCTCTTTAATGGCTTGAGAATCCGCCCTAGGATCTGAAACTATCAAAACATCTGGTTCAATGCGGTTCGGATACATTGGATTAGACAACAAGCCCGGTATAAAACGTCCCACAACGGGAGTGGCGCCTGTTACCTCACAGAATCTTCTAACAGGCTCATGGGCATAGAGCCTCGCTGCCGCTGCGGCAATTTTGGATGGTTCAAACCTCGCCAAGAATTTGGCTGCAACCCGTATTCTTTCATCAGTTTTTTTAATGTCTAGGACAAAGAGGCCGTCGGGTCTAACGCGATATATAAATTGTTCCATGTCCTTTGTTTTCATTCTTGTTCCAATGTGTATTCCAGCAGATAGCATGGTGTCCCGCGGCAGTAAAAGTTCTTCTTCAGCGCTAACGCTTGTTTCCTCCTCAAACTTTTCTTTTGGCGTTTCCTCTTTATCGGACAACTTTCTATCCCCCATTTTATAGGATTTGGAGTTCAGCCATTTTAGCTCTGTCCCCTAAAAACTCTTCCACCCTTATTAACTCGTTTATTTTTGCAATTCTAGCGCCTTCCACCACGCCAGTCTTTATGACTGGGCATTTGAAGGCTACAGCCAAATGGGCTATGTGCCAGTCACAAGTGTCTCCGGAACGATGAGACATGACTGGTATGTAGCCAGCTCTTTTGGCTGTCTCAATGGTTTCAACGGCATCCGTCAGGGTGCCCACTTGGTTAATTTTTATTATGATAGCGTTAGCTGCGTGCATCTTAATTCCGTAAGCCAGCCTTTCGTTGTTTGTAGCGAATAAGTCGTCTCCGCACACTACACAGTTTTTCAATTTCTTTGTTAGTTCCGCGAAGCTTTCATAGTCTTCCTCGTGGAAGGGGTCTTCAACATAGGCTAAATGATATTTTTCGACGAGTTGTCTAATAAACTCCAGCTGTTCTCCAGAATCCAGCTCTTTTCCCTCTCTTTGGTAGACATATTTCTTGGTTTTGCTATCCCAAAGAGTTGACGCGGCCAAGTCGATGCCTGGACTACATATGAAGTTTACTTCGTTGCTAACCTCCTCACATGCACGGGTTAGCATTTCCAAAGCTTCAAGGCTTGTGATGTTCGCTGTCCACGCGCCTTCATCGCTTCTCCCATTATTGAATAGCTTATCCTTTTTCCGCAGAAGCTCTCCGACTTTTTTGTGAATTTTAATGTTCACTTCAGCAGCCTCCAAGAAGGATTCCGCCCCGTGAGGAAGGCTGAGAAACTCCTGTATGTCTGGACACTTGCCGCTGGCGTGTTTTCCACCGCTTATAACGTTTCCAAGGGGGTATGGAAGCTCGCGGGCTGCATAGCCGCCTAAATACTGGAATAAGGGTAAGCCATAAGAGTTTGCTGCGGCTTCAGCGTTTGCCAGAGAAACAGCGAAGGCTGTGTTTCCCCCAACTATTCTGAAATCTTTCGTGTTGTCTATCTCACGAAGTGTTCTATCTATTTCCTCTTGAAAATCGGCGTTTAACCCTATAAGCTCTGGGGCAACGAGTTCTTCAACCTTCTTAATCGCTTCGTCAACTCCCCCAGGCGGATAGTAAACCACCTCTGCTTTTCCTCGGCTTTCTCCAGCAGGGGCTGAAGCTCTTCCAAATCCAGAATTCGTGATTACGTCAACTTCTATTGTTTCTTCGCCCCTGCTATTGAAAACTTTTCTGGCAATTACGTCTTCAATAACTGTGGACATAGCCTGATTCTCCATGGCTACTGCTGGTAATAGTAGCTTCTAGCCTCCTTTCTTTTTTCAGCTTCCTCAAAAAAGCGTAAAACCTCATCTATAATTTCAACATGGGAAAGCAGCATGCGCCGGCAACAATACCTCCTAATGCCCAAACTGTCTAACACGTCGCCTGCGTTCTCGCCCGTTCTAACTCTTCTCGCAAACTCCTCCCATTTATCCCCAATTAGTTTACCACAAGTGAAACATCTTACGGGTATGATCACGCCGCAATCCTCCTTTACCTATAACTTTTCTGGTCTCTTGCTCTTGCGCCGGGGCCCCCAAACTTTTTAGGTTCTTTTCTCCGCGGGTCTCCAACAACCATTGTTCTGTCATATTCAATGAGCGCTGTGCGCAGTTGTGCGCTTTTTGTCCATTTCAGCAAGGCGTTTGCGATGGCCATTCTGGCGGCTTCTGCTTGCCCCATGTAGCCTCCTCCCCAAACTTTTATGTCTATGTCCAGCTGCTTCCAAACTTCGTCTCCGGCTTGTAATAGGGGTTCCATTATTTTTTGGCGGGCGACTTCCGGTTCATAAATCTCTAGAGGCGTATTGTTAATTCTTATTCTGCCAATTCCAGGTTTAACTATGGCTCTTGCTATGGCTGTTTTTCGCTTCCCGCTGATAACTAAAACCTTCTTTGCCGCTGGCATGTTTATTCTCCCCTCCAACCTATTTCCTTAGCAAACTCTCCAAGGGTGAGGTAAGGACATGTTAACTTTTTGGCTTGAGCTTCTTCTATAGTTTCCATTTCCGCATTTCTTAACTCATCTGGAACACCTATGAAAACTCTAAGTCTTTTGTAGGCTTGTTTTCCTTTAGGCTGTTTGTAGGGAAGCATACCTCTAACAGTTTTCCTTAATATTCTGTCGGGTCTTCTGTAGTGGAAAGGTCCCTTTCCCGGGTAGCCTACTTCGAGGAATTCTTTTGCTTCCGCCACCCTGCTTTTTCTCTTGCCGGATATTATGGTTTTTTCAGCGTTTACAATCGCTATTTTCTCGCCTTTTAACAAGCGTTTGGCGATAACGCTTGCCATTCTCCCAAGGATAAGGCCTTCAGCGTTTATAACCGTAAAATCTTCCAGTTCCACTTTGTTCACCCTATAATTTTGACGTTTGAACCTTTAGGGTTCTTTTTAACAAGTTCCGCTATGGTTAGATATTTACCCCTAGCCATTTTTATCTTCTGTTTGGCGTTTTCTGAAAAGGCGAAGGCCGCCACGGTTACGGGGTGACTCAGTTCGCCCGCTCCTAAAACTTTTCCCGGAACAACAACGGTTTCATTTTTCCGTGTGTACCGGTTTATTCGGCTTATGTTTACGGCTATTCGCCTCCTCCTCGAAACCGCGAGTTTCTCAGCTATGGCTTTCCATATTTTCGCCTTTTTCTCCCTACTTTGCTTTTTTAAGAAGCGTATAAGCTCTATAAGCTCCGGATTTGTTGTTTTAACCTTCTTCAAGGCCCTTGCACCTCGATTTGGGATGCAAATTTCTTAAGCTGCTTTTTTAAGATTTTCACAGCCTCTATCATTATTCTTTCCGGTGGAAGCACCCCCGTGGATTCCAAGCTGAATATGAAGGAGTTTTCCTCCCACCCAACTTGTATGGCAGGCGGTTTCTTTGGGCAAACGTCCACACAGTCTTGGCATAGGGTACAAGCCAACAAGTCGCGGACCACTATTTCTTTTTCCTTTTTCGTCAAAACTTTTCTAGGGCAGATTTCAACACATTTTCCGCAAACATCACAGTTTTTGTAGTCCACCTTTATTTCTGGCAGATACTTGTATGAGCACGTGGAAACGGGTTGCCATTTCGCATGGTTTTTGCCCCTACCAAGCTTTGCGTAGGCTTCAAGCCTTAACTTTTGTCCCTTCGCAAGTTTAACAATCGGTATTTTGTCGCTTATGGGTGTAATGTTCGGGTTTTCAGAGATAAGCTCGCCGGAATAAACCGTTATTGTTCCCTCTTTTGCTTCCCGGTCCAATGTGAGGGTAACCCTGCAGAGGTTGCATCCAAACTCGCTTTTGCACGGGCATTCTTCTGGAAGGTTGTAACCGTCGAGGTCTGTTTTCAGTGGTATAAGCCCAAGCCGATGGGCTATTATTTCGTCATGAAGTACGGATGAGTTTTCGATGATTACAACTTCATCTATTGCCATGCATGGAACTTCTGCCAAAACGTTCCTTCTCAAAGCGTTAATAAACGGCGTGTCCACTCCCCTTATGAGGAGACGCATGCTGCGCTCATCTTTCTCCAGCACTTTTATTTCCACTTTATGTTAACCACCGTAAGCTTGTGGTTTAACCGTAGATGCCGTTGAATAGAATACTGGTGCATTATTTCAATTTTTCTATAAAAAGAATGAAGCTCAACGCGGGAACCAACGTTTAAACCCTTCTACCTCTTCTACCCCCGGGGCGGCGGGTGCCGTCGTGGGGTATAGGTGTAACCTCTTCTATTCGGCCTATGCGGAAACCAGCCCTTGCGAGGGCTCTTATGGCTGCTTGTGCGCCGGGCCCCGGTGTTCTTGGCCCAGATCCGCCCGGTGCTCGCACTTTTATGTGGATGGCGGTTATTCCCTTGTCCTTAGCTATTTCCGCTGCTGCAGCGGCCGCACGCATGGCCGCATATGGCGAGGACTCCAGCCTATCGGCTTTTACGAACATTCCTCCAGAGGTGCGGGCTATAGTTTCCGCCCCTGAAAGGTCTGTTATGTGCACTATGGTGTTGTTGTAGGAGCTGTATATGTGGGCTACCCCCCACTTTTCAGTTTTCTTGGCTGTTGACGCCCCCCCACCGCTACCGCCGCTCATTTTTACTTTTCACCCCTTATTTTTCCCTCTTTAGCTGCAGCTGTAGGGGTGACCGCAATTATTTGGCGCAGCGGATGGCTCGGATTAGCCAGCGGGCTATCAGGCGCGTAGTTAACCTTATCCTCCTCCTCTCTTGATACCAAGTAGCTTGGCACCGTTACGCGTTGGTTTCCTATGGCTATGTGGCCATGCGTTATGAGTTGGCGGGCTTGATGGATTGTTTTGGCTAAACCTTTTCTGAAGACCACTGTTTGGAGACGGCGTTCAAGAATATCCTCAACCGTCAAGTCTAAAACGTCGTCTAAAACCGCCTTTTCATGAATCATGCCGAGCTTTTTCAGACGAGATAAGAGCTCCTCTTCCATTTTCTGTCTTTCTTCCAGCGGTTTGCCTATGAGGGAGCGGGCTATACCTCTAAACTTTGAAAGCATGGTTTTGTGGCGCCAAAGTTCGCGTTTATTTCTTAAACCATACTGTCCCAAAAGTTTGAGCTCTTCTTGCAAAACATCTGTCCGCCATGGGAAACGGGGAGTTTCATACTTCTTTTTCTGCTTTTTAGGGTCGCCCATAGCTACTTGCCACCGCCTCCGCCTTTAGCTGCCGCCTTCTTTTTAACGCCAACGGTTTTCCCCGTCCTACCCGTCGTTCTTGTTCTTTGCCCCCTAACTTTTAGGCCGTAGGCATGTCGATATCCCCGCCAAGACTTTATCTCCTTCAGTCTTTCAATATCCATCTTTGTCCTTAAGATTAGGTCTGCGCTGATGAGGTGCATGTCTTTTCCAGTCTCCAAGTCTTTTCGCCTATTCAGAAGCCAGCTTGGCAGTCCATGCTTCATCGGGTCTTTCATTATTTCCTCTATTCTTTCAACTTCCGCCTCCGTTAGGAAACCTGCTCTCATGTGCGGGTCTATTCCCGCCTTTGCCAATATGGCGTAGGCTAGGCTTAGGCTCACGCCTTTTATCTTTTTGAGGGCGTAGGGCACTTTTAGAGTACCATCTATGTCCGTATCTGTTATTCGCAGTATGTGGCGGAATTCTCTGGCTGTTTGACTTGCCATTTAACGCCATCCATGCCTCTTTATAGCAAACTAGAAGTAACCCGCTTTTTATTTAAACTTTCCTAGTCCAATTGGACCGAAAAACACTTAACAAATGCTTCCAGCATTTAGGATCGGGCTTGGAATGAGCGGTACGGTGCTTGAGGACAAAGTTTCGGAGGCCTTCCGCAAAAAGGGCTTCATAGTTTTCACAAGGCAGAATCATTGTGATGTTTTGGCGATCAAGCCCGACATGACGTTGGCATACCTCGTAGAATGCAAAGATTACGCCTTATCCCATAAACAACAGGTGCTGGCGGTTCGGGAGCTAAACCGCAATTACACACACGCCCTTGAACTGTTGATAAAGCATCGTCTGTTCCCAGAAAAAATCGTGAAAGTTCTCGTCGCCCGTGGGTTTGCCTATCAAGCTAGGGGCATATTGCAATACACCCCTGAAACCTTCATTGCCCATGTTTCTTCGTAGGCTTAAGGGTTTACCAGTCAACCGAATTGCAAAAGTTTATTTATGGTGGCGCTTGTTGGTTTCATGGTTGATGCAAGGTGGGTAAGCTAAAGACTTTAGAGGTTATTATCCGTGGGGACATCATAGAAAGGAACCTTGTTTTAAAGCTTGGAAGGAAGTTGAGTGAAACAAAGTTGAGGGCAGATTTCAGCGCTTCAATAATGGTTCCGCCATTTTTAAAGGCTGTTGAGAAACGCTATCCGTCTGTCTGCGTGTTGCATATGACAGTGGATGTTGAAGACAAGTTTCAAGTTGAAAGGCTTTTGAAAGATCTTTTATGCGCGGAAAATTGTGAAATAGTTTCAATCCGCGAGTTATGATGCGGCATTGAGGAATCTCGATGGATTTTAGGAAGACGGCTAAGTTGGTGACGGTCGTTGCTTCGGTTTTAGCAGCATATTGTTTTACGGCGCCCCTAGAAGAACCAATGCGGTTAACTTTTGCCCTTCTGATTTTTGCTGCTGGACTTTGGGTTACGGAGCTTCTTCCAATGGGCATAACGGCCTTTATAATCGCAGTGGCTCAGCCTATTCTGGGGATTCAAACTTTCGAGAAGGCTTTGGCGCCGTTTTTCTCTCCGACCGTTGTCCTAATATTGGGAAGCTTTTTCTTGGCGTTAGCTTTTGAGAAGCAGGACTTGGATGAAGCCTTAGCCTATAGAATAGTTATGCACCTTGGGAGTGACGCCAAAAAGCTTGTTTTGGGTTTAATGTTTACCACGGCTTTTCTTTCGATGTGGCTGAGCAACACCGCAACCGCGGCTTTGATGATGACCTTAGCCCTAAGCTTAACAATAAAATATGATAGAGAAAAAGACAAGGAAAATTTCTCCAAGGCGATGGTGCTGGGTATAGCGTACTCCGCCAGTGTTGGTGGAATCGCCACACTTATTGGTACGCCGCCCAACATGGTGGCGGCTGGAATGCTCCGCGAGCTGGCTGGCTATAACTTGACTTTTCTTGAGTGGATTTTGTATGGGCTGCCCATAACGGTTATTTTGGTTCTTTTGATTTGGGTTATTCTCTTTAAACTGTTTCCGGTCGGGGAGGTCAGTGTTCAGAAACCGAAGAAAGAGGTAGCAGCGTTAAATGCTAAACAAAAGTTTACCTTGGCTGTTTTCATTTTGGCTGCATTTTTGTGGATCACCAGCAGCTTACCAGATCCTTTAGCGGCTCTTTTAGGGTGGAGCGGGCATGGACTTTCAGCGGGTTTGGTGGCCTTATCTGCGGCGGTTATCCTCTTCTTTATGGGTGTTTTAAATCAGCACGACATTCCAAAAGTGGATTGGAACACTGTTCTCCTTTTTGGTGGAGGTTTGAGTTTAGGTGCGGCTATGGATGCTTCTGGTTTAACAGACCGAATTGGACAAAGTCTGGCTGCAACCATTGGCGGAGGCTCACTGCTCGTGTTGTTTACGGTTTTAGGCTTTTCTGCACTGCTTTTCACCATGGTTGCAAGCAACACGGCCAGCGCCAACGTTTTCGTTCCAATAGCCATATCCGTAAGCCTAGCTGCTGAAACAAGCCCGGTTATTTCGGCGGTTTTGGTGGCAATATGCTGTAGCCTTGACTTCATGTTGCCTGTGGGCACGCCGCCCAATGCAATTGCGTACAGCACTGGAAAAGTGAAAGTGAAAGAAATGGCCAAGGCAGGATTACTATTGGACATAATGGGCGCCTTAATAACAATTCTTCTGGCTGTAACTTTTTGGCCTTTTATTTCTTAGGGCTTGCTTGGTAGGGTTCTTTCTTAGGACGGAATGATTCGGGAAGTTTAATTTATGTTCCGCAATAATAAGTCATGAATCGTAATATAGGTTAAATCTTTTAAGCAGAATAGCCTATAACAGAAAGCGTAAAACATGGGAAGGTTGGGTTTAGATGGTTGGGAGTGGAGAAGAGGAGAAGATTCGACGTATATTGACGGATCCTAAGCTTTCGGCGATTAAGGCTATGTTGGAGAAGGACCACGCTATTGACTGCATTTTCCTGCTCTACATGGGGCGGGGAAAGTGGAAGGAGGCCAAAGAGTTTATGCGGGAGAATGGCTTAACGTTGAGCGACGGCACTTTTAGGGCTAGGATGATTGAAATCGAAGAGCTTGGCTTGGCGAAAAGCGAGCGCCTAGACCCATTGAAGAAAAAGTATGAGAAGACTGAGTTGGGCGAGAAAGTGGCAAAGCTTCTATTAGAGTTCTTTGACAAGTTGGAGAAGTAGCCCGATAAGGCTAGAAGCTTCTACTATCCGCTGAATCTTCGGTTGGCGGATTTCAGTTTATAGGTTGGTATCCTTGAAAGTGTTTAATATGCTTGCCCATCCATGGTTTTTGCTAATTTAGTAAAATTTTATGTTGCGCGGCTTTCTTGTAATTCTTTATATTATTTTTATGTTGGTTTGGTTGGTGTTTTAGTTAATAGGAGTCTAGCCTCTCTAGTTTTGTGGTGTTGTTTTGTTTTACAAATGGTTAATATGGTGTATTAAGTCGTAAGATTTAAATTTACATTTTCCCCTTACATACACGACAACAAAAAGGAGGGATATGAAAGAAAATGAAAATACTGAAAAGCAGGAAAGCCCTAAGCCCCGTAGTCGCATCTATCATACTCATCGCCGTAACCGTCGCCGTCAGCATCGCCGTCGCCGCATGGATGGGAGCCCTAACATTCACATTCATGAGAACAGAATCATACAACATAGTTTTAGTCAGCTTTAACGGTGTAACAGGCAGCTCAAGCAATAATGTTACGCTCAGAATTCAGAACACTGGAACTGCGTCGTTCACAATTGATGTAACAGCAAAAGTTAACGGCTTACAGAAGTCCGTTCATGGTGATGTTACAGCCCGTACAATTCCGGCCGGAGAGTATAAGGACATTACGATCACGAACGTTGGTTGGCAAAACGGCAGAACATATAACATCGAGCTGGTTACCACTCAAGGTACAAAGATAACTTGGGTTGGCAACGCTCCACAAACTTAGCCTTTCTTTGCCTTTCGCGTTTGGGATTGGGGGTGGGGTGTTAGTTTTCCGTTCAACTTCCCTCTATTGTTTCCTTAACATTGGAGGTGTAAAATGGTATGGTGGTGGAGTTAAAGGAGTATGCTTCGGCTGAGGACATAGCCGAAACCCTGGAAAAACAGATTGCCGAGACAAAAAGCACGCTCGGCGAGTATTTGCGCCGCCTAGACGAGATTAGGGCTTTAGCTGAAAAATCCAAGAAAATCCGCGAAGTAGTCATGAAACTGGCTGGGAAAAAAGCAGCTGCCGAAAGCCTAGGCGAAATTACTGTTGGCAACCTAAGCATTGTCTTGGATGCTAACCCGTTCCATGAACTTACAGCCATCGAACAAGTGGTGCGCAGCTACCAAGAAAGGCTTCTGGTCCTGCAGAAGGCCCGCGAAGCCCTAAAA